>CAVOVG010000013.1:0-29758 GCA_963699795.1 uncultured Thermoleophilia bacterium | reverse complement strand
TCCTCCAGACGAGGCTCAAGTCGTGATGGAGACGACGATCCGCTTGCTATTCCGGCGCCGGACGGCGTCGAAGCCAAGCGTCGAGCTCGCGGATACGGCTCTGGTCGGGGCAGATCGGAGCGGCCGCATGTCGTACTGGTCGGATGGAGCACTGCGCTGAGTCATGGACGAGGCAAGGCTCGAGGACAAAGGCGCGGGCCAGCGTCGACTACTGGGACGGTGAGTGATCGCGGGGCATCGGGGAATTGCGCCACTCGCTTGCGCGAGTGCTTCGGGAATGTCGCTTGAGTCGGTGACGGTGCGTGTTGCCAGTCGGTTGGGGATGTCACCTGATCGGGCGGGGCGGGCGCGGACGTGGCGAGCGAACCGCATACCATGACGTCGATAGGCGATCGGTCCCGCGCCTGACACCGAGGAGGATGAATGCCTGTTGAGGAAGCAAGCTCGGAAGAGACCCCGTATGGCCGCTATGTCACGTCGAACGGCTGGTTCGTCCTCAACCTCGCAGAGGCGCTCGCGGTGTGTAACGAGGAGAAGGGTGGTGCGGTCTACCCGCTCGAAGCCCGGGAGGCGCGGTTCCGCGACTTCGGCGTCAACGTGCGTGTCTTCTCACCGGGCGAGCCGAACGCGCTCTACCACGCAGAGACCGGACAGGAGGGTTTCCTGGTGCTCTCGGGCGAGTGCACGCTGGTCGTCGAAGGGGAGGAACGGACACTGAGGGAGTGGGACTACTTCCACTGCCCCTCCGAGACCCGCCATGTCATCGTCGGCGGCGAGGGGACGTGCGTCGTCCTCATGATCGGAGCGCGGCCCGAGGTCGAGATCTTGCACTACCCGGTGAGCGAGGTCGCGGCGAAGTACAGCGCGTCGGTCGCGAAGGAGACCTCCGACCCGGACGAGGCGTACGCCGACTGGCCGGGCGAGTACCTGCCGGTGCGCCTTCCATGGCCTCTCGATTCCGACACCGACCTGCGCCGATAGGTGCCGCTTCCCTGGCGCGCGGAGGCCGGTCAAGAGCGTAGCCCGTCGCATGCGCCAGTGTTCGGGGAGTGGAGGCTATGGCGGGAGCGACAGCCTCGGATGGGTGACTGGGCCGCTGTGGCGGGTTCACGATTCTGATTGCGCCGCCCCCACTGCTGCTGATGCTTCCGGCTCGACGGCTTTGTCCGACCGTACGCGAACGCAAATCCGGCTCCGGCGGCAGGGCCGCCGTCGGCTGGGTCGATTGGTCGATCCGTTCGTTCCAGTAGAGCGTCTGCCACAATGCCTTCGGGAACGCGGTGTCGGCGTGGATGTAGGTCACGGGGCCGCTGGCGGCCTAACCCTCAGGTGTCAACGGAAACGGGTAACTCCAGAGCCAGGCTTGCCTCAGGACCATCTCGGCACTGACGCGGGCGACGTTTGCCGCGGTGGTACTTGATTGCGCTCGCCCCTGGGTGGATGATCTCCTCGCGTCGGTACGTGAGCCGCGGGGAGCAGACCGACCCGCCACCGTCAAGGGAGCGAAGATGGAATCGAAGGTGTCGTGGCACCACGGGCTCGTGGCCGACTGGTGGGCTGAGTTCAACACGGGCGGGCCCGAGATCGAGTACTTCGGCGAGTTCGTCGCGGCAGAGCAACCGGCTCTTGATGCCGGATGTGGGTCGGGCAGGCTGCTGCTGCCGTGGCTGCGAGCCGGCTACGACGTCGACGGATGTGACGTGTCGGCTGACATGATTGCCCGATGCCGTGATCTTGCCGAGCGTGAAGGACTCGCCCCGAACCTATGGGTGCAGGCGCTCCACGAGCTTGCGCTGCCTCGTCGGTACCGAACGATCGTCGCCTGCGGCGTGCTCGGGCTTGGCAGCACCCGCGAGCAGGACAAGGAGGCGCTGAACCGCTTCTACGAGTGCCTGGAGCCTGGTGGGACGCTCCTTCTCGACAACGAGATGCCCTACGCGAACAGCCGGCGCTGGCCGTCATGGACGAGCGAGGGCCGAAGCAAGCTTCCCGAGCCGTGGCCCCCGGCCGGCGAACGTACGCGGGCCGCCGACGGAAGCGAACGCGAGCTTCGTGTCCGTGCGATCTCGCTCGATCCGCTCGATCAGACGATGGTGCTCGAGATACGCGCAGACAAGTGGGTCGACGACGCGCACGTCGCGAGCGAGGTGCACACACTCTCGATGAGGATGTACTTCCACGCCGAGCTCCTGCTCATGCTCGAGGCTGCAGGCTTCACCGTCGCAGCAGCCAACGGCGATCATCGACGAGAGCCAGCGACGGCCGACAGCGACTTCCTCGTCTACACCGCCCGGCGCACCTGACACGACCCGCAGGGGTGTCAGGTCTTGCATTCACGCTCGGCACGAGTGTGGCATCGCAAGACCTGATCCGCAGTTCGGGTCTCGACGTTCTCTGGGGCCCTCAGGCGTGAGAGGCTCTCGGCTCCGAGTGTCCTTGTCCGTCGCCGGTTCCGAGACGTGCGGCGGCGCTCGGATCGTCCGGGCCCGCTCCCGTGCTCACGGGGTCGGTCAGCTGCGGGTCAGGGAGTGCAAGGAGCCAGGGGCTGAGCCGCGATCTTCGGCATCCGGTTCCAAGACCCGCTCACGCATACCCGCGACTAGGGTGCACGGAATGGCATCACACAAGCTGACGACCCTCCGGGGCGGCGAGCGCGTGATCACCGAGCGCATCGACGGTGTCCGTTCCGCTGCAATCGGGCTCTGGATCGGGGCCGGATCGCGCGACGAGCCTCCGACAAAGGCCGGCGTCTCGCACTTCATCGAGCACCTCCTCTTCAAGGGGACGGCGCGCTACGACGCGGTGAAGATCGCGGAGCTCTTCGACGCGATGGGCGGGGAGCTCAATGCTGCGACCTCACGAGAGACGACCGTTGTCTACACCCGCGTCCCGGATGACCATCTGGACGTCGCGCTCGCGGTGATGACGGACATGGTGTTCGCTCCCGCTCTCACCGACATCGACTCCGAGCGGGAGGTCGTGCTCGAGGAGATCGCGATGGTCGACGACAACCCGCAGGATCTCGTTCACGACCTCGCCGCCGAAGCGGTCTTTGGCAGCCACCCGCTTGGCCGACCCGTGATCGGGCGCGCCGACGTGATCGCGTCGATCTCACGTCGGTCGCTGCTCGGATATCACCGCAGCGCGTACATGGGGCCCAATGTCGTCCTGGCGGCGGCCGGCAACGTCGATCACGATCGCATTGCAGCTGCGCTCGCAGCGAGCCGCAACGGCCCTGCCGCGCAGGCGCTACCACTCTCGCGCAGGCCGGCCGGGCGCATCGCGTCTCCGGGGATCCGGTTCCTTCGCAAGCACACCGAGCAGTATCACGTGTGCCTCGCGGGTCCTGGAATCCGCCGAGACGACCCCCGCCGCTACGCCTCGGCGTTGCTCGACGCCGTGCTTGGTGGGTCGGCGTCATCGAGGCTGTTCCAGGAGATCCGGGAGAAGCGCGGCATGGCGTACTCGGTCTACACGTACGGGTCGCAATATCTCGACGCCGGCCAGGTCGGTATCTATGTCGGCACGCGCGAGGAGAACCTGCGCGAATGCCTCGACGTGATCGCTGCGGAGCTTCGCGACGTCGGTGCCGGCAATCTCAGGGACGGTGAGCTCGAGCGCGCGAAGGAGAACATGAAGGGCCGCCTGCTGCTCTCACTCGAGTCCACCTCGGCAAGAATGAGTCGGCTCGGGAAGGCTGTGGTGACGGGCACGGAGATCGTTCCGATCGAGGAGACCGAGCGGAGGATCGCCGCCGTCACCGAGGAGGACGTGGCGGCACTCGCCCGGGAGCTCTACGCGCCCGAACTCCTTTCTGCCGCAGGGATCGGGCCGAGCGAGAAGCGCTTCCGAGCGGCAGTGCAGCGTCTGAGCCCCGCAGCGGTCGAGCGCGCGGCATGAGAGTTCTCGTCTTCGGTCGCGACGGCAAGGTCGGCGCGGTTCTGATGCGGTCGCTCGCAACAGGCGGGCATGACGTCCTTGGCGTCGAGCTCGGCGAGCAGCCCGATCTCGTCGGCGTCGACGCGGCGGTCGACTTCACGACACCCACCGCCGTGCTCGGCAATGCAACGGCCACGCTCGCAGCCGGGATCCCGTGTGTGATCGGGACGACCGGCCTCACGGAAGACGACCTGGCGCAACTCGACCGGCAGGCCCGCGAAATGAAGACGCAGTGCTTTGTTGCTGCGAACTTCGCCCTCGGGGCTGTCCTGATGATGCGGTTCGCCGCCGAGGCTGCCCGCTCGTTGCCGAGCGCCGAGATCATCGAGCTGCACGCGGACACCAAGCTGGACGCCCCGTCGGGCACGGCGAAGGCGACCGCAGCGGCGATGGGCGGCGATGTCCCGATCCACTCGGTACGGCTCCCGGGCCTCGTCGCGCACCAGGAAGTCATCCTCGGCGGACTAGGGGAGACGCTGACGATCCGCCACGACACGACCTCACGAGAGGCGTTCGTACCCGGTGTGCTGCTCGCGCTCGACCGCGTCCGTGGCCTGCCGCACGGGCTCACAGTCGGGCTCGAACGGCTCTTGTAGCAACCGCCGAACTCGTACCTCTCGACGACGGGTTGCGCGCCCTCCTCGAGCGCGCAACCCCTTCGCCGCAGCGGCTACTTGGCGGCGATCTTCTCGAGGAGCTCCACCATCCTCTCCTCGTTCGTAGGCCCGGCCTCTTCCTCGGTCTTCTTGGCCTTCTCCGTCACCATTTGAACGGGCTTGACGACGAAGATGAAGATCGCGGCCGCGATGATTACGAAGGTGAACAGGGCCGTGATGAACTTCCCGTAGTAGAACACCGAGTCGTTGATCGTGAACGTCAGGCTGTCGAAGCTCGGCTTCCCGAAGATCGCCGCGACGATCGGCATGATCAGATCGCTCACGAGCGAGGTCACGACCACAGCGAACGCGCCGCCCATGACGAACGCCACGGCGATCTCGATCAGGTTCCCCTGCATGAGGAACGCCTTGAAATCCCTTAGCACTGAACGCCTCCTGGATAGACACGCAGATAGTTGGACATTCCGAGCGTGCGATTGTCGCATGACTGCCGCGGCGTGTCATGCCTGGATACAATGACTCGATGCTGGGCGAGGTCCTGACCGCCGTCGTGACGCCGTTCCGGGCCGACGGAGCGGTGAACCTCGATGCGGTTCCGGGCTCTCTGCCGCTATCTCGTCGACAATGGCTCCGACGGCGTCGTCGTTACCGGAACGACCGGAGAAGCGCCGACCCTCACGGACGAAGAGCGGTTCGCGCTCTACCAAGCCGCCCTCGAGGAGGTCGGCGCCACCCATACGGTCGTTGCCGGGACGGGAACGTACGACACGGCCCATTCGATTCACCTCACGGAGCGCGCCCACGAGCTCGGCGTGCACGGGTTCCTCGTCGTGACGCCCTACTACAACAAGCCGCCCCAGCGTGGCATCGTCGCGCACGTCGAGGCGATTGCGGCAGCGACCGATCGCCCGATCGTGTTCTACGACATCCCGAGCCGCGTCGTCGTCGACGCGACGCCGGAGACGATCTCGGCGTTGGCAGCGATTCCCAACGTGCGTGCCGTGAAACAGGCGAAACCGTCGCTCGAGGCCGCCCGGCACGTCGTCGCCGCGGGGCTCGATCTCTACGCGGGGGATGACGACCTCATCCGTCCGTTCCTCGAGGTCGGTGGTCTCGGGGGCATCTGCGTGCATACCCACATCGTCGGCCCACGCGTGAAGGAGATGATCTCACGGTTCAGGGCAGGCGATGTCGACGCCTCGCGCGCGATCGACGAGGAGTTGCGACCGGCGATCGATCTCCTCCGGGTGCAGACCAATCCGATCGCGATCAAGACGGCGCTGAATCTGCTCGGCCACGACGTCGGCGGCTTCCGGCTGCCGCTCGTCGACGCGACTCCCGAGGAGGAGGCTGCCGTACGCAGCTGCCTCGAGCGGCTCGGGTTGCTGCAGCCGATCGTGGCGTGAGTTGAACGGATGCTCGGACGACAGGCGGAAGCCTGTCGTCGCCTACCCGTACACTGCGCCACGATGAGCGACACTCTCCGCATCATCCCGCTCGGCGGACTCGGCGAGGTCGGCAAGAACATGACCCTGTACGAGTTCGACGGCCAGCGCATCCTGATCGACGCAGGGCTCGCCTTCCCGCGGGACGAGCACCTCGGCGTCGACCTCGTCCTGCCCGACTTCTCGCACCTCGAGGACCGGCCGCTGCTCGCGATCGTGCTCACGCACGGGCACGAGGATCACGTCGGGGCGCTTCCGTACGTGCTGCGCGAGATCGAAGTCGGCGAGGTGCTCGCCACCAGGCTGACGCTCGCAATGGTCAAGTCGAAGCTCGACGAGCACAAGCTCGGCGCCTCGACGACGCTGCGAGAGGCCGATCCGGACGGTGACGGTGTCCAGATCGGGCCATTCCAGCTCGAGTTCATCCGGATGGCGCACTCGATCCCCGACTGCATGGCGATCGTGATCGAGACGCCCGCCGGGCGCGTGCTCCACACCGGCGACTGGAAGCTCGACCACACCCCGGTCGACGGCCTCAAGACCGACGTCGGCAAGCTCGCCTCGATCGGCAATCGTGGCGTCGACCTGCTGCTCGGCGACTCGACCAATGCCGAGCGGCCCGGAATGACGGGCTCCGAGCGGCTCGTCGGCGAGGCGTTCCGGCAGCTGATCCCGACGCGCACCGGGCGCATCCTCGTCGCGAGCTTCGCCTCCAACATCCACCGCATGCAGCAGGCGGCCGAGGTGGCGATCGCCAACGACCGCAAGGTCGCGCTCGTCGGCAGGTCGATGCGGAAGAACATGGGCATCGCGCGCAATCTCGGCTACGTCAACCTTCCGGAGGGCTCGATCGTCTCGCCGAAGGAGGCGATGGACCTGCCGCCCGACGAGGTGATGATTCTCTGCACCGGCAGCCAGGGTGAGCCGATGTCGGCGCTCACGCGGATCGCCTACGGCGATCACCAGAACGTCGACGTCGAGCGTGGCGACACCGTGATCATCTCGGCGAAGCCGGTTCCCGGAAACGAGCTGCGCGTTCACGACTCGATCAACCGACTCTCCCAACTCGGCGCCGAGGTGCTCCACGAGGAGATCGCACCCGTGCACGTGTCGGGTCATGCGTGCGCGGAGGAGCTCCGAACGCTGCTCTCGCTCGTGCGGCCCAAGGCCTTGATGCCGATTCACGGTGAGTACCGCATGCTCGCTGCGCACGCGCGGCTCGGCCGCGACGCCGGCATCCCTGCCTCGGCGATCGTGATCGCCGAGAACGGCTCCGTCGTCGAGCTGACGCCGCGCGGAGTCGCGATCGTCGACAGGATCGACGCGGGCGTCACGTTCGTCGACGGCCTCGGCGTGGGTGACGTCCAGGACGTCGCGCTCCGCGACCGGCGGCGGCTCTCCGAGGACGGTGTCCTGATCGTCGTCACGACCGTCGCCCTCTCGGACGGCGGCGAGATCGCACCGCCCGAGCTGATCGCCCGTGGTTTCGGCGATAACGAGGAGTTGCTCGACGAGCTGCGCGACGAGGCAGACCGTGTTGCGGATCAGCTCGCAGAGGATGGGATCACCGAGATCAAGCTGCTCCAGGAGCACATGCACGACGCGATCGCGAAGGTCGTCTATAGCCGCACGCGGCGCCGCCCGATGATCCTCCCCGTGGTGATCGAGGTCTAGAGCATGGCTCTTGCGCCACCGCAACCGGGGTGGTGTGACGTGATCCGCGAGTACGCGGCGACCGAGACGGACGGCGCGGCGCCTCACCGAGCAACTTCGTGCGTGCGAGGCGGCCGCGCTCGCCTTCTGCCGGCTCCTCGAGCGATGGAATCGCGGCGAGGCGGTCCCCGCGACGCCTGGTGGGCGCGAGGCCGCTCTTCGTCATGCAGCCGACAGGGTCGAGACCGCGCTCGCGGGACTCGAGGCGCCGCTCTCGCGGTACCTGCTCGAGCTCGAGCCGGAGCGGGCGGAAGGCCGCTCGTGGTACGGCGGCCCGGGAGCGGGCGAGCTCGTCGAGTGGCGTCCGGTTCTTCATCGGGCCGGTGTGCATGCGTGCCCGAATCGCGTCGCAGCGGCCTACCTCGAGCTGGCGGTCCTCGTTCGCGCCCTCGAGGGACTCGCCGACGCAGCGCGTCTGGAGGCCGCCCCGGACCGCTCGTCACTCTGGGCCGGGCTCTTCGACCTGCGGGACACGCTCCTCGGCTCGACGGTCGACGATCTGCGGGCCCTCGCCGCCTGAAGCCGCGCCGGGCTCGAGCCGTCGCCTAACTAGGCTGGTGGGGTGTCTGCCCCGCGAATCACGGTCGTCGGCTCGGTCAACCTCGACCTGGTCGCGCGCTGCGACACCCTGCCGCGGCCCGGCGAGACCGTCAGCGGCGCGACCCTCGAGCGATTTCCGGGCGGCAAGGGGGCGAACCAGGCCGTTGCGTGCGCTCGCCTCGGGGCGACGGTGCGCATGGTCGCTGCGGTCGGCCGCGACGCTTTCGCCGACGAGGCGCTGATCGGCCTCAGGGAGGCCGGTGTCGAGCTCGACCTGCACGTGGTCGACCAGCCGACGGGCATCGCGCTGATCACCGTCGACGCCGAGGGAGAGACCACGATCGTCGTCTCACCCGGTGCGAACGCGCGAGTCGAGGACTTCGAGCTGCCGCCGTCGGACGCTGTCCTCTGTCAGCAGGAGATACCCGACGCAGCGATCGTTGCTGCCTGGGAGCAGGCGACCGGCATGTTCTGCCTCAACGCAGCGCCGGCACGGCGGATCCCTGTCGATCCCGACCTCGCGATCGTCAATCGCTACGAGCTCGAGTCGCTCGCCCGTACCGACGGTCTCGTTGCTCTGACGTTGGGTGCCGAGGGAGCGGTTCTGCTCGACGACGGGGAGGAGATCGTCAGGGTCGAGCCACCGCTGGTAGACGTCGTCGACGGAACCGCGGCGGGTGACGCGTTCGCAGCATGCCTCGTCGTTTCGCTGCTCGAAGGCCGCGACGAGGAGGAGTCGTTGACCCGAGCATGTGCCGCCGGCGCTCTCGCCGTCTCGCGTCTCGGCGCCCAGCCGTCGCTGCCGACTGCCGCCGAGATCGATGCGATCCTCAGACGCTAGGAGATTCTGTTGATTCAACACAGAGCCCTGATCCCCGTTGCCGTGATACTCCACGTATGAGCACCGTGTCGGCGCGAACCCCGATCATTCTCGACTGCGACCCGGGCCATGACGACGCGATCGCGCTGCTGCTCGCGCTCGCAAGTCCGGAGGTCGAGCTTCTCGGCGTCACCACCGTGCACGGCAACCAGACCCTGGAGAAGACGACCGAGAACGCCTTGCGGGTGCTCGACCTCGTCGATCGTCCCGACGTCGCAGTTGCCGCAGGTGCAGACCGGCCCCTGCGGCGCGAGCTCACCGTCGCCTCGCACGTGCATGGTGACAGTGGCCTCGACGGTCCGACGCTTCCTCCGGCCGCAAGGGAAGCGCTTGGCGAGCATGCCGTCGACTTCATGGAGCGGACGATCGTGGAGAGCGACGTGCCGGTGACGCTCGTCTCGACGGGCCCGCTGACCAACGTCGCACTGCTCCTCGAGCGCACGGGCGGCGAGAACGTCGACCGCATCGTTCTGATGGGCGGCGCGGTGGCAGAGGGAAACATGACTCCTGCTGCCGAGTTCAACATCTGGGCCGACCCCGAAGCGGCGCAGGCCGTCTTCCATGCCGGGATCGACACGACGATGATCGGGCTCGATGTCACGCACCGCGCGGTCACTACGCCGGCTGTGCAGGAACGGTTGCGTGCGACGGGCACGGTCGGGGCGTTCGCCGCCGACCTGATCGACTTTTTCGCCGTCTACCACCGCGAGACCTACGGCTGGGACGGCGCCCCGATCCACGATGCCGTGGCGCTCGCACATGTCATCCGACCGGGGCTCGTGACGACGACAGAGTGCAACGTCGAGGTCGAGCTCGAATCGGAGCTCTGCCGGGGACGAACCGTCGTCGACCTCTGGCGGCAGACCGGACGGGCGTCGAATGCGCATGTCGGGATCGACCTGGATACGCTCGTCTTCTTCGACCTGCTCGTCGAACGGATCGGAAGGCTCTCATGAGTGATGTCGTCGTCTACGTCGAGGTGCCGTCGGGGTCTCGCAACAAGTACGAGCTGGACGAGGAGCTCGGCGGCATCGTCCTCGACCGCAGGCTCTTCACGTCCATGAGCTATCCGGCCGACTATGGCTTCATCGAAGGGACGATGGGCGAGGACGGCGATCCACTCGACGCGCTCGTTCTCGTCGGGGAGCCGACCTTCCCGGGCTGTCGCATCCGTGTTCGCGTCGTCGGCGTGTTCCACATGACCGACGAGAAGGGGCCGGACGAGAAGGTGATCTGCGTTCCTCTCAAGGATCCGGCCTGGATGCGCGTGAGCGACATCCACGACATCCCGTCGGAGTTTCGCGACGAGATCGAGCACTTCTTCCAGGTCTACAAGGATCTCGAAGACGGGAAGACCGAGACACGGGGCTTCGGGAACCGCGCCGATGCCGAGCAGATCATCGAGGAGGCGCGAGCCCGCGCTCGTTGAGGGGGCCTCCTCGCAGGCTCTAGACGGCCCGCCCGACCTTCAATCCGAACCAGACGGCGATGAGCCCCGCCGCGAGGGTGCCGAAGGCGTTCAGCCCCGCCTGAGCAGGGTGGCCCTCCTCGAGGAGCCGATAGGTGTCGAGTGAGAACGTCGAGAAGGTCGTGTACGCGCCGAGGAATCCGGTGACGACGGCTGCGCGCACCCACGATTCCTCGAAGCGAGGCTCGAGTGCATCGACCATGAAGCCGATCAGGAACGCACCGGTGATGTTGACGACGAAGATCCCCCACGGGAACGCCCCGGCGCGTCGGCCGATCAACTCGTCGACCCCGTAGCGTGCCATCGCCCCGAGAGCGCCGGCAACGGCGATTCCGATCACGATGGGCATGGGCGGAGGATACGGGACGTCGCCGAAGAAGCTGCAAGCCCAATGCCTCGTACCCGCAAGAAGCCCAAGGCTCGGGCCGCAGCCAAGCCCCGCGCTCCTGCTCGCTCGAGGAAGCGGAAGACCAAGACGCGCTCGCATCACCACCCCGAGCTCTGGGGCCTCGGGATGGTCGCGGTCGGTGCCTTCCTCGCAACGCTGGTCTGGTTCGGCTGGGACGGCGGGGCCGTGGGGCAGACGGCGGCAGATGGATTGCACGGCGCGTTCGGCGCGGCGTCGTACGCGATCCCGCTCGTGTTACTCGGCGTCGGTGGGCTGATGCTCGTCCGCAGCAAGCTCGTCGACCTCAAGCCGTTTCGCACGGGTCTCGCCCTGGGAGCGATTGGCCTGATGCTCGCGCTCGGTCGAGACGAGGGCGGCTCGATCGGCGGCGCGCTCGGGGGTGGACTTGCGAACGTCGTCGGAGAGACGGGCGTGCTCATCGTCGGAATCGCATTCTTCGTGGCCGGCACCTTGCTCTTCACCGGCGGGTCGGCGGGTGCTGTGCTTCGTGGCTCGGGCGGCGCGGTGCGACGGGCAGGTGGGGCGGCGCGCCGAACGTTCGATGGTTTCGAGCTTCCGGATTTCGGTCGCGACGAATTCGACGAGGAGTTCGAGGTCGAGCGACGCCAGCCGCTCATCGACGCGGCTGCGAGTTATCCCGACGTGATCAAGCCGGTGGCAACGTCCGCCGAGTCGCCGCAGCTCGTGATGCACGTGGAGGAAGGCGCGTCCGAAGGCTCGACCGTCGACGACGTCTACGAGGAGATCGAGTTCGACAGCGCAACGAAGCGCGAATACCGGCTGCCCGATCGGTCACTCCTGAAGGCGTCGCCAGTCGTCAAGGGTGACAACGGCGTTGCGAGCGCGAAAACGGCGGAGCAGCTGGTTCAGACGCTGGCGCACTTCGGTGTCGACGCGACGATCGTCGGTCAGATAGCGGGGCCGCGAGTCATTCGGTACGAGCTACAGCTCGCACCCGGCACGAAGGTCTCGAAGGTAGCCGGTCTGAAGGACGACCTCTCGTATGCGCTCGCGACGACCGAGATTCGCATCCTCGCGCCCATTCCGGGAAAGCAGGCAGTTGGCGTCGAGGTGCCGAACCTCTCTCCCAAGCTCGTCACCCTCGGAGACATCTTCGGGGACATGCCGGGACAGGCGAGCCCTCTCTCAGTGTGGCTCGGGAAAGACATCTCGGGCAATTCCGTCTGGACTGATCTGGCGCGAATGCCGCATCTTCTGATCGCCGGCACGACCGGCTCGGGAAAGTCGGGCTGCATCAACACGCTGCTCACCTCGATCCTGCTCCGCTCGACGCCCGACGAGGTGCGAATGATCCTCATCGATCCGAAGCGGATCGAGCTCAACTACTACGAGTCGATCCCACATCTGCTGACACCGGTCGTCTCGAACCCGAAAGAGGCGTCGGCAGTGCTCCAGAACGTCGTCGCCGAGATGGAGCGCCGCTACGAGCGCCTCTCGATCATCCGCGCCCGCAATCTGCCCGAGGCGAACCGGACGTTCAAGGCGCGCGGGGAGGAGCCGTTGCCATACTTGCTCGTCGTCATCGACGAGCTTGCCGACCTGATGATGGTCTCGCCACAGGCCGTCGAGGACGCGATCATCCGACTCGCGCAGAAGTCCCGTGCCGTAGGCATCCACCTCGTCCTCGCGACGCAGCGCCCGTCCGTCGATGTGATCACCGGAATGATCAAGGCGAATGTCCCTTCACGCATCGCCTTCGCCGTCTCGAGCCAGACGGACTCACGCGTGATCCTCGATACGTCGGGCGCCGAGAGCCTGCTCGGTCAGGGCGACATGCTCTTCAAGCCTCTCGGCACCTCGCGGATGCAGCGTGTCCAGGGCGCCTACGTCGCCGAGGAAGAGGTCGCGATGGTCGTCGAGCAGTGTCGCCGCCAGCGCGGGCAGGTGCTCGACGAGAGTTTGCTCGAATCGCCCGAGACGTTTGCCGACGAGATGGCCGACGGAGCCTCCGGTGAGTTCGACCCTGATGAGGATCCGTTGCTCGACAAGGCAACGGAGATCGTGGTGATGTCCCAGACCGCATCCGTTTCCCTCATCCAGCGCCGCCTGCGGGTCGGCTACACGCGCGCCGGCCGCCTGATCGACATGCTCGAGCGGCGGGGCGTGATCTCGGAATACGAGGGATCGAAGCCCCGGCGGGTGCTTATCGAGGAGTCGCAGCTTGCGACCGTCGTCTCTCGCGATTAGCGCGGCCTTCCGGGGTCCGACGCAGAGGCCATCAATTGTTGGGATGATGCGTCTTAGTAGGTACGGAATCAACCGAGTCCCCAAGGAGGACACGTGTCAGTAAAGAAATGGATGGCCGGTGCATCGGTCGCGCTCGTCGCGGTCCTCGCGCTCGCCGTCGTCGCGGGCGGCTCCGCCGCTCCCGCCAAGAAGCAGGCAACACCGCTCAAGGTCGCGGTCGTCACCGACATCGGCGGTCTCAACGACAAGGGCTTCAACGCCCTCGCCGCGAAGGGCCTCAATCAGGCCAAGATTCAGCTGGGCATCAAGGGCCGCATCTACATCTCGAAGAGCGGGGCCGACTACATCCCCAATCTGTCCGCTGCCGCACGTAGCGGCAACGAGCTCGTGATCGGTGTGGGCTTCCTCATGGGCGACCAGCTCGCCGCGGTGGCGAAGCGGTTCCCCAAGACGAAGTTTGCGATCATCGACTTCCCCTGGGTTGCGCTCAAGGGCAGCCCGAAGAACGCACGCGGGCTCCTCTTCCGCGAGAACGAGGCCGGCTATCTCGCCGGCGTCGCGGCGGCAACCGTCGCCAAGGGCAAGACCGTCAGCTTCGTCGGCGGCCAGGCCGTGCCGGCCGTCGTCGCGTTCCGCGCCGGCTTCATCAAGGGCGCGCAGGCGACGAGGAAGGGCACGAAGGTGCTGTCCGGCTACTCTGAGGACTTCGTCGACCAGGCGAAGTGCAAGGAGCTGGCGATCAACCAGATCTCCCAGGGCTCCCAGGTCGTCTTCGCCGCCGCCGGCCAGTGTGGCCTCGGCGCGTTGCAGGCTGCCAAGGAGGCGAAGAAGTGGGGCATCGGGGTCGACAGCGACCAGGCGTTCCTCGGCACGCACATCCTCACGAGCGCTACCAAGTTCGTGAACTCGGCCGTCTTCAAGACGATCGAGCAGGTGCAGGAGAACGCGTTCGTCGGCGCCACCGACGGCGTCTTCACCGTCAAGAACGGCGGCGTCGGCTACGGCAGGGTCAGCGCCAAGGCGCCGAACCGCGCCGCGCTGATCAAGAAGCTGAACGCGGTCTCGAAGCAGATCGCGGCGGGCAAGATCAGGATCCCGACCAAGTAGAGCGGGATCGGATCGGATCGAGCGGAGGGCGGGCACCAAGCCCGCCCTCCGCGTTTCCGTCGGGCGTTGCAGGTCAGTGAGCGCGCGTCTATCGGACGTCATAGAATCCCCGTCCATGGCGTCAACCCGTCCAACGGTGCTCGAGATGAGTCACATCACCAAGCGGTTTCCGGGCATCATCGCGAACGACGACGTCTCGCTCGACCTGGTGGAGGGGGAGGTCCACGCGCTCCTCGGCGAGAACGGGGCAGGCAAGTCGACGCTGATGAACTGCCTCTATGGGCTGTACCGTCCCGACGAGGGCGAGATCCGGATCAGAGGCGCGAAGGTCGACCTCGGCTCGCCCCGCTCGGCGATCGATCACGGCGTGGGGATGGTGCACCAGCACTTCATGTTGATCCCGGTGATGACAGTGGCCGAGAACATCGTGCTCGCGATGGAGCCGAGGACCGCCGGGATCATCCTCGACGTCTCGGCTGCGGAGCGTCGCGTCCGCGAGATCTCGGAGCGGTTCGGCCTCAAGGTTGACCCCCATGCACGGATCGAGGACATCAGCGTCGGCCAGCAACAGCGCGTCGAGATCCTGAAGGCCCTGTACAGGCAGGCCGACATCCTCGTGCTGGACGAGCCGACCGCCGTACTGACGCCGCAGGAGGCGCAGGAGTTGGGCGAGATCGTCAAGGGCTTGACTGCGCAGGGCAAGTCGATCATCTTCATCAGCCACAAGCTCAACGAGGTCCTCGAGATCGCGGACAGGATCTCCGTGCTCCGGCGGGGCAAGCTGATCGAGACCCTGCCCGCCGAGGGGGCGACCGAGGAGAGCCTGGCGCGTCTGATGGTCGGCCGCGAGGTGCTCCTGCGTGTCGAGAAAAGCCCTTCACAACCGACCGAGCCGGTCCTGCAGGTCGAGAACCTGCGCGTTCACGACGACCGCGGCATCGAGCAGGTGAAGGGCGTCTCGTTCGAGGTGCGGGCGGGCGAGATCTTGGGCATCGCCGGCGTCGACGGCAACGGCCAGACGGAGATGATCGATGCGGTGACGGGCTTGCGCAGGCCGTCGGCAGGCCGGGTCGTCGTCGGAGAGCACGACGTCACGACCGAGACCGCCCACCAGCACTTCGCGGCCGGGCTCGGGCACATCCCGGAGGACCGGCAGCGGCGTGGCCTCGTGCTCGAGTTCTCGATCTCGGAGAACATCTCGTTGCACGACTTCCGCGAGTCGCCGGACTCTCACCTCGGCTGGCTGTTTCCGAAGGTGCTGCTCGAGCGGGGACGCCGCCTCATCAAGGAGTTCGACGTGCGCGGCGGAGAAGCGCGCACCCCGGCCGGCTCGCTCTCGGGTGGGAACCAGCAGAAGGTGATTCTCGCGCGCGAGATCAACCGCGATCCGCGCGTGCTGCTCGCTGCGCAGCCGACCCGCGGGCTCGACGTCGGGGCGATCGAGTTCGTCCACCGCCGGCTGATCGAGGAGCGCGACGAGGGCCGCGCAGTGCTCCTCGTCTCGCTCGAGCTCGAGGAGATCCTCTCCCTCTCCGACCGGATCCTCGTCATGTACGAGGGGGAGATCGTCGGTGAGTTCCCGCCGACGGCGACCGAGCAGGAGCTGGGGATAGCGATGACGGGCGGCGGCCGCCGCCACCAGGACGTGGCGTGAGCGACCCGGTGACCCCACCGGCCGAGGAGGACCCCTCCGGGCTCGGGCCGGAGGTTCGCCAGAGCCTGTTCGAACGCTATGCCGTCGCTCAGAAGGCGGAAGGCGTGCTTGCGCCGGTGCTCACTGCCCTGCTGGCCTTCTTCGTCGGAGGCATCGTCGTGCTCATCACGACCGGGAAGAACCCGCTCGCAACCTACAAGGCGATCTTCGAGGGCTCCGGCCTCAACTACCTGCTGCCGTGGGTGCAGGGTGACGCCCGCTTCCTCGCCGAGCTGAACCTGCAGCAGACCCTGCTGCTCACCACACCACTGATCCTGACCGGGCTGGCCGTGGCCTTCGCGTTCCGCTGCGGCATGTTCAACATCGGTGGCCAGGGCCAGTATGTCGTCGGTTCGATCTTCGCGGTCTGGATCGGCTCGTCGTTCGGTGGGATGAACTCCTTCCTGCACATCGTGCTTGCCGTCGTGATCGCGACCGCGGCCGGCGCCGTGTGGGCCGGGATCGCGGGGCTGCTCAAGGCGACCGTCGGGGCGCACGAGGTGATCTCCACGATCATGCTCAACTGGATCGCGATCTGGGTCGGCCAGTTCCTGTTCGGGCTCGGAGGGCCACTGCAGAACGACGCGCAGGAATCGGTGCCGATCTCGAACGACATCGTTGACGGCGCCAAGCTGCACGTGTTCTGGGGCGATCCGTTGCTGCAGGGCCTCTCGATCGGGATCTTCATCTCTCTGGCCGCGCTCGTCGTCTACTGGATCCTTCTCAACCGGACAACGCTCGGGTTCAGCGTCCGCGCGGTCGGTTTCAGCCCCGAGGCGGCGCGCTACGGCGGGATCAGTGTCAGCCGCAACTACTTCCTGGCGATGGCGATCTCCGGCTCATTCGCCGGCCTCGCCGGAGCCCTCGATGTCCTCGGCTGGGAGTTCCGGCTGTCGACGACCGACATCGCCACTTCGGCGATCGGCTTCACCGGCATTGCGGTCGCTCTCCTCGGCCGCAATACGGCGGTCGGGGTCGGATTGTCTGCGCTGCTCTTCGGCGCGCTGATCAACGGTACGTCGACGCGAAACCTCGACCCCGAGGTGTTCCAGCCCGAGCTCGCCTCGAACCTGACGCTGTTGATTCAGGGTCTCGTGGTGCTCTTCGTCGGCGCGGACGTGATCGTCCTCACCATCCTCGGGAAGCTGCGGCGGACGCGTCGGTCGAGTCCGCCCGATGCCGAGAAGGCGGCGACGACAGCATGAGCACCGAGCTGCAGTCGACGAGCGAGCAGGGGTCGCGACAAGGCTTTGCTGGACGCATCGCGGCACGGTTGCCGCGTGGCACGCGGGCGATCTCGTGGGTGGGGATCCTGCTCGGCCTGGTCGCGGCATGGATCGCGCTGCCGCCCGTGACGGTGCGCTCGCTCGGTCCGTCGATCGCAATCGCCACGATCGGCATAACTCTCGGTGCAGTCGCGATCGCGAGACGGGATATCCGCTACGGCATCTTCGCGATCGTGGCGGGCATGTTCGGGATCACGCTGGCGGTGCTCGCCGGTAATTCGGGGGTCGACAAGCTCAACAGCGTCGTCGTCTGGTCGGCGCTCTTCGCCGCAACGCTGCGCTTCGCCACGCCGCTGATGTTCGCGTCGCTCGGAGGGCTCTTCTCCGAGCGCTCCGGCGTCGTCAACATCGGCCTCGAGGGGATGATGCTGACCGGGGCGTTCTTCGCCATTCTCGGGGCCGACAAGACGGGCTCCTGGGTCGCCGGCCTCCTGATCGCCGTACTCGCGGGGGCGACTCTCGCCTCCGTGCATGCGTTCTTCTCGATCTCGCTCCGTGCCGACCAGATCGTCGGCGGAACCGCGATCAATTTCCTGGCGCTCGGAATCACCGGGTACCTCTTCATCGACATCTACGGCACCGAAGGCACCCCGACCGATACGCCCAGCATCCCGGACATCCATCTGCCGCTCGTGGACGGCATCCCGTTCTTCGGGGAGATCTTCGGCGACCTCAACCTGATGATCTGGCTCGCGCTCTTCACCGTGCTCGCCACCTGGGTCGTGATCTTCCGCACGCCGCTCGGGCTTCGCATCCGATCGGTAGGAGAGCACCCGCGCGCCGCCGACACGGTGGGCATCAACGTCTACCTGCTGCGGTACGCGGCAGTCATCGTCTCGGGTTGTCTCGCTGCCGCCGGCGGTGCCTACCTCTCGATCGGCTTCGTCAACTCGTTCAACGAGAACATGACCGCCGGCCGTGGCTTCATCGCGCTCGCGGCTCTCATCTTCGGGAAATGGCGGCCGTTCACGGCGGCGGCCGCCTGCCTGCTGTTCGGGTTCTCGAACGCTCTCGCCCAGCGATTGCCGGAGTACTCGCAGTCCGCCTCGGTGCTCTTCCAGGCGCTTCCCTATGTACTCACGTTGATTGCGGTCGCCGGCGTCGTCGGTCGCTCGATCCCACCGGCAGCGGTCGGTCGCCCCTACAAGAAGTCATGATGGGGGAGAGGCGTGGCGCGTGGTCCCTCGTGCTCGGCATGGTTGCGGTGGTTGTCTTGCCCGTCGCGATCCTGGCTACCCGCTATTCCACCTCGTACGACCTTCTCCACGCAGGACTGTTCATTCCGGTCGCCGTCGCAGCGGGGATCGGGGCAGTTGTTCTCTCTCGCCGCGCGCGCGCGATCGACCGCGCCACTCTGCGAGGCGCAAGAGGGGGGAAGACCGCAACATGGGGTCGCATTCTCGGCATTCTCGGACTGTGCCTCGCTGCCTCCGCAACGATCTCGTTCGCGGTATACGCGGTATTGATCGCGGCCGACTGACGGGCCCGAGCGCGAGGGTGGTCGTCGCCGGCGAGGTCCTTGCGGTCTCGTCTACACTCCAAGCCCGTGTTCGAGATCGGCTCAAGCCTGCGCGAGGCCCGCACGCGCCAGGGGTTCGACTTCACCGAGATGGAGTTCCGGACCAAGGTGCGCGCGAAGTATCTGCGCGCGCTCGAAGCGGAGCAGTTCGAACAACTCCCGGGACACACCTACATCAAGGGGTTCCTGCGCACCTACGCGGAGTCACTCGGCATGGACGGCCAGCTCTACGTCGATGAGTACAACTCGCGCTACGTGGCCGGCGAGGAGGAGCGTCCACTACGCCCACGTCGCGTTCCGACGCAGACGCGGCATCAGCGGCAACACCGCGAGTCGCGACTCGTCGTCATCGCCCTCGTCGCGATGATCCTGCTCACTGCACTCGTGATCGCAGCATGGAAGTTCGGAGACCCGACCGAGCCCAAGGTCCAAGGGGTCAATGTTCCCGCCGGTCCGACCGCGGCCGCAGTGGCACGCGGTGTTTCGATCACGGCAGCGCGAGGTGCGTCCTTCATGGAGGTGCGGTCAACGACCGCTCCAGGGAAGACGCTCTATCGGGGCACGCTCGAGCGCGGACAGGTCAAGCGATTTCCCAACCGGAAGCTGACGATCACCGTTTCGTCGCCGAAGAACGTCGTCGTCCGTGTCGCGGGAAAGCGCGTCGGGATGTCGACGAGCGGTCAGCTCACCCTCCCGCGTAGCCCTTGAATCGGCCCCGCGTCGCGATCGTCGTCACGGGCAGCGAGCTCGTTCGGGGCGAGCGAACCGATCTCAACGGCCCGTTCTATGCGCAGGAGGTCTCGCGCCTCGGGCTCCAACCGACGCGAATCACGATCGTCGGTGACGATGCCGGAGACCTCGAGGCTGCCCTCCGAGACGGCTTGCAGTGCGACGTGTGCCTCGTCTCTGGGGGCCTCGGGCCGACCCATGACGATCGCACGATCGAGCTCCTCGCGCGCGTCGCGGGAAGGACGCTCGAGCTGAACCCTGCGCTCGAGCAGGAGATCGAGCAGGTCTCGCGCCGCTTCGCCGAACGAATGAAGCGCGACTACGCCGATTTCGCATCCGGTGTGCGGAAGCAGGCAACGCTTCCGGCAGGCGCGGTGTCACTCGGTATCGCGGGTACCGCCCCCGGGGTCGTGCTCGACACGGGAACCTGCGTCGTCGTCGTCCTGCCAGGACCGCCCGGCGAGTTGAAGCAGCTGTGGCCCGGAGCTCTCGAGTCCGAGCCGCTCCTCCGTGTTCTCGGGCGCACGAGGCGTCCGAGTCGGCGTGTTCTCCGGTTCTACGGCGCCAGCGAGTCGCTCGTCGCGAAGGCTCTCGCCGAAGCAGGAGGTGACGGTGATGGCGTGGAGGTGACGATCTGTGCGCGTGAGTTCGAGATTCACGTCGACATGATCGTCGAGCCCGGCTCAGAGACGCGGGCCGACGTTCTCGAGGAGGCGTTCGTCGCCCCTCTCGCCGCGTCCCTCTTCGGAAGAGACGAGCGCTCGGTGCAGGAGCTCGTGCTCGAGGCCTGTCGTAGCCGTGGGCTGACCCTCGGGACGGCCGAATCGTGCACGGGGGGTCTTGTCGCCTCGCGGCTCACGTCAGTGCCCGGCGCGAGTGAGGTCTTCCGGGGGAGTATCGTCGCGTACGAGAACGACGTGAAGGAACGGACTCTTGGTGTACCCGCGTTGCTCATCGCCGAGCACGGCGCGGTGTCGGCGGAGGTCGCAGCCTCGATGGCCCAGTGCGCCCGCGAGAGACTCGAGGTCGACGTGGCTGTGTCCGTGACCGGGATCGCAGGGCCGGGCGGTGGGACGCCCGAGAAGCCGGTTGGCCTCGTCTTCCTCCACGTCTCGGGGCCAACGAGCGAGAGGCCGATGCGGATCGAGCTCCCTGGTGGACGTGAGATGATCCGGTCGCGCTCGGCTGTCGCGGCGCTGCATCTGCTCCGCCGCCAGCTCTCGACCGATCTCTAGCGGCGCACTTCCGGCGCGGACTCGACACAGGGTCGTCAGACGGTGCGGGGTAGCGTCTACGGCGGGGAGGAACACAGACAGCCGACGCGAACATATGTTTGCATTACGTCCGACGGACGTGCTTATCTACAGGGACGAAACCCGTGGAACGACGAGGAGGATTGACCAGATGAAACGCGAGGAAGCGCTCGACGTCGCGCTCGGCCAGATCGAGCGACAGTTCGGAAAAGGCTCGGTCATGCGGATGAGCGACCAGGCCCAGGTCGCGATCGGGGCGGTATCGACCGGCTCGCTGTCGCTCGACATGGCGCTCGGCATCGGAGGTTTGCCTCGCGGTCGCGTGGTGGAGGTTTTCGGCCCGGAATCGTCGGGAAAGACGACGCTCGTCTATCACGTCATCGCCGAGGCCCAACGGCGTGGCGGCATCTGCGCGTTCATCGACGCCGAGCACGCGATGGATCCCCAGTACGCCCGCCGCATCGGCGTCAACATCGACGACCTCCTCGTCTCACAGCCCGACACGGGTGAGCAGGCGCTCGAGATCTGCGAGTTGCTCGTGCGCTCGGGCGCGGTAGACATCGTCGCGATCGACTCGGTTGCCGCCCTCACGCCCAAGGCCGAGATCGAGGGCGAGATGGGCGACAGCCATGTCGGGTTGCAGGCGCGCTTGATGAGCCAGGCGCTTCGCAAGCTCGCCGGAACGCTCAACCGCACCGACACGATCTGCCTCTTCACCAATCAGCTCCGTGAGAAGATCGGCGTCATGTTCGGCTCGCCGGAGACGACGCCGGGCGGTCGGGCGCTGAAGTTCTACTCCTCCGTTCGACTCGACATCCGGCGGATCGAGACGCTCAAGGACGGCGCCGAGGCGTACGGCAACCGCGTCCGCGTCAAGGTGGTGAAGAACAAGGTCGCACCGCCCTTCAAACAGGCGGAGTTCGACATCATCTACGGAAGCGGCATCTCCTGGGAGGGCACCGTTCTCGACGTCGGGATCGAGCGGAAGGTGGTCCAGAAGGCCGGCTCGTACTTCAGCTTCGGCGACGAGAGGCTCGGCCAGGGGCGTCAGAACGCGACGGCATTCCTCGGCGAGCATCCTGATGTCGTCCAGCAAATCCTTGCCCGCATCCAGGCAGAGGCATCGCCCGACCAGGTGGTTTCGGCGCGGCTGCTGCCCCAGGCGGAGGGTGGGCCGAACGTCGAGGTGACGCCCATCGAGGACGAAGAGGCGAGCGCCGAGAAGGTTCAGGTCGAGGCCTAGGAACGCGCAGCCCTCGTCGTCTTCAGCGAGTCTGGTCAGAGCCGTGACACAGCGACCTGTCGTCACGGCTCTGCGGGCTCGCGGACGAGCAGCGTGTCGAGGTCGAACTGGACGGTCGTCCGTGGCGCGTGATCCCGGCCGAGGCCGTCTACGCCGCCGGATTGTCAGTCGGCAGGATCGTCGATCGCGCGACTGCGCGAGCGATCGGGAGGGAGATACGTCGGCTGGACGCCCGGGGGCAGGCTCTTCGGGCTCTGCGCTCTCGTGACCACACGGTTGCCTCACTCGAGCAACGGCTCGCGGAACGGGGAGCGGCGCCGGGCGTGCGACGCGAAACGCTCGAGTCGGCTCAGCGTGCCGGTCTCGTCGACGATCGCCGCTTTGCTCGCGACCGCTCGGAGCTGCTCGCGGCTCGCGGAGCGGGAGATCAGCTGATCGCGGTCGATCTCGAGCAAAGGGGAGTGCCGGAGGCGGACATCCGTGAGGCACTGGACCTGCTCGAACCCGAGCCGCAGCGAGCGGCGCGGATCGTCGAGAGCCGTGGCCGCACTCCCCGCACGGCGCGACATCTTGCCGCGAAGGGCTTTTCCGAGGACGCACTCGAACCGCTCGTTGCGGAGTTGGCGGCCGACGCGTTAGACTAGGAGAGCTTCATCCGAATATTTCACCTGCACAGAGCGCATTCCCGATACCGGCCGTTCCACATGACACCCGACCACCTGACCCCATCGAACTTCGCGACCACCGCAGACGCGCGGAGGGAAGCCCGTCCGAGATAGGCCGCGCTGCACGACCGGTTGACCGGGAGACCGCCCGTGCAGGCGGTGTCCGGATGTGAGCGACCGCGGCGATAGCCGCGAGACAACCCCTACCGGGAGCGTCCATGCTCACAGTTCTCGCAGCCCTGATCGGAATCGCAGTCGGCGCAGTTGGGCTCTGGGCATGGCTTCGTACGGTGAGCACCTCGCGGCTGCGGCTTGCCGAGGATCAGCGCCGCGCGCTCCTGGCGGATGCCGAACGAGAGGCCGAAACCACGCGCCGCGAAGCGCAAATCGAAGCGCGGGAGCGGGCGGTACAGGTGCGAGCCGACCTCGAGCGCGAGGCCCAGGAGACGCGGCTTCAGATAGCGAAGACCGAGGCGCGGCTCCAGCAACAGGAGACCGAGCTCGCCGCGAAGCAGGAGGAGCTCGGACGGCGTGAGCAAGGCATTGCCGATCGGGAGATCCACACGAAACAACTCCAGGAGCAGCTCAAGGCAAGAAGCGACGAGATGCTTCGTGAGCTCGAGCGGGTAGGCGGCCTGACGCTCGGCGACGCACGAACGCAGCTCCTCGAACGATCGGAGGATCTCGTGCGCCACGAGCTGGCCCGAACCGTCCGGCAGCTCGACGAGGAGGCACGGATCGACTCCAAGCGTAAGGCGCGGGCCCTTGTCGCGGACGCCCTGCAGCGCGTTGCAGCGAGCCATACGGCCGAGACGACCGTCAGTGTCGTCGAGCTCGCCTCCGACGACATGAAGGGGCGAATCATCGGTAGGGAGGGGCGCAACATCCGCGCCCTCGAGCATCTAACGGGAGTCGACTTCATCATCGACGATACGCCCCATGCGGTTGTTCTCTCCTCGTTCGACGGGCTCCGACGCGAACTTGCACGGTTGACGCTCGAGAAGCTGATCGAGGACGGACGCATTCATCCTGCCCGCATCGAGGAGATGTACTACCTCTCGAAAGCTGAGCTCGAGGATCATGTGCGGCTCGCGGGCGAGCAGGCCGTCTTCGAAGCGAACTGTGGGGAGTTCCACGAGGAGCTCGTGAGCATCCTCGGACGACTGCGTTATCGGACGAGCTACGGCCAGAACGTCCTCAAACACACGCTCGAGGTCGTCCACCTGGCGGGAATCATGGCCGCGGAACTCGGAGCATCCGTCAAGACCGCGCGGCGTGCCGCTCTTCTGCACGACATCGGCAAGGCGATGACGCACGAGGTCGAAGGAACGCACGCTGCCGTCTCGGCCATGCTCGCCCGTCGGTACGGCGAGACGGAAGGGGTTGTCCACGCCATCGAAGCGCATCACTACGAGGTGCAGCCTCAGACGGTCGAAGCGGTGTTGCTGATCTCCGCTGATGCGATCTCGGCGTCCCGTCCCGGCGCGCGCGGCGAGAGCCTGGAGCACTACATCAAGAGGCTCACTTCGCTCGAGGAGATCGCCACCGCGAAGCCCGGGGTCGCAAAGGCCTATGCACTCCAGGCCGGCCGGGAGATCCGCGTCATCGTCGAACCGACGGAGGTCGACGACGATGCGGCGGCATTGCTCTCACATGAGATCGCCCGGGAGATCGAGGATCAGCTCGAGTACCCGGGCCAGGTGAAGGTGATCGTGATCCGCGAGAGCCGCTCGATCGAGATCGCCCACTAGTAGGCGTCGGACGGGCGGAGTGGGGGCGGTCCGGCGCCCACGCCATGGTTCTGGTGCGCATGGGAGGACGGGGCGCAGGTGAGGCTAGCGCGACCGCCGTCGAGTACGCTCCGGGACGATGACCGACCTCCTCAACGATCGGCCTTCACCGCTCGATACCGTGATCGGGCTCGTCGCAGTCGAGTTGCTCCCCGATGCCGTTGTCCTGCGACTCGATCCCCCCGCCGCAGCGCTCGGCGGGGAGGTGCCGCGCCCGTTTCTCCACGGCGGCACCCTGGCGACCTGCGTCGACACGGCAGGGTGGTATGCGCTCGAACACGCGAGCCCAGGCGGGTGGATAGCCGTCGATCTCCGCTGCGACTTCCTGCGTCTGGCGGCGCCCGTATCGCACCGGGTCGTCGCTCGCTCCCTCAATGCGGGTCGGACGCTCGGTACGGCCGACGTCGAGATCGCGCCCTGGGATGACCCCGAGCGGCTCGTGGCAGTCGGTCGCGCGCGGTACATTCGCAGTTCACCGTGACGATGCGGCTGACGGCCGTCGACGACGGCAGTCAGACGACGGTCCTTGCGATCAAACAGAAGGAGTGGTGATGGATCTCGGGAAGTCGTTCTACGCAAAGCTCGTAGCAGCGATCTTTGGCATCGGGCTGGTCGCCTTGCTCGGCTTTCTCCTCTTCGACCGGCTCGTCTACCGCTACGGCCTCATCGGCGGCACGGCGATCATTCTCGGGATCCTGCTCCTGATCGCCTACTTCTACGATCGAAAGCACCAGCGCACCTACGACGACGAGGCCGACTCCTAGGCGCACCAGAGGCGTGTTCGCCTCCGTCGAGGTGGTAGCCCTTCCCTTCTGAGCGACTCGGGTCTAGAGTCTGGCTGCGTTGCGACGGTCACTGGGACTACTGGCGGTGGTACTTGGAGTTGCGGCGCTTCTCGCGAGCGGCGCGAGTTCCCGTACCTCCGCACCGGATGTACCCGAGGACGTGGGGCCAGGGGAAGTGGCGATCTTCTATTACCCGTGGTATGGCACGCTGGCCCGGGATGGGAGTTGGCAGCACTGGCATCAGAACGGCAACCGACCTCCGGCACAGATCGCGTCGGACTGGTTCCCGGCTCGGGGCCTCTACTCCTCCTCCGACCCCGCTGTTGTTCGCGCGCAGATGCGCGAGATCGAAGCGATCGGCGTTCAGACCGTTGTCGTGTCGTGGTGGGGCGCAGGGTCGCTTGAGGCCGCGCGGCTGCCGGTGGTCACGCGCGCGGCGCGTGAGGCGGGGTTGCGTGTCGCCCTCCACATCGAGCCGTTCGGTGATCGGACGCCCGCAATGCTCGAATCGGAGATCCGGTCATTCGCGAAGGCCGGGATCACCGACTTCTACGTGTACGACTCGACGAGGGCGATGGATAGTGAGTGGCGCGCGCTCAACGAGCACCTCTCGGGAGTTCGGCTCTTTGCCAACACGAGTTTGCCGGGCAAGGCCCTCGCCGGCGGCTTCGCGGGGCTCTACACGTACGACGTCTACATCTACGACGGCTCGTCATTCCCACGCGTGTGCGCCTCGGCGAGGAAACTGGGGTTGCTCTGTGCCCCCTCTGTCGGCCCGGGCTACGAGGCCGTTCGCGCGACCGGAGATCCGCGCACCCGCGGCCGTGAGCGAGGTGCAACCTACGACCAGATGTGGCGCAGCGCCGTTCGAGCCGGGGCAGACGTGGTCACGGTCACGAGCTACAACGAGTGGCACGAGGGAACGCAGATCGAGGCCGCCCAGGCCGTCGTCGGGAGTCGATACGCCTCGTACGACGGGGCATATGGGCTGGTCGGCCGAGCAGCGCAACGTGCGTACCTCGACCGGACCACGATGTGGGTTGGTCGCTACCACGACAGACTGGGCCGACACCACGAGAGCGCTCGCTGATAGCTTCCGGCCCGGGGTGTGGCGCCCGGTCGGCTCTAGTACAGGGCGGCTGCGAGCTGTCGGCGGTACGTCGAGACCAGTGGGTCGTCCGGGCCGAGCCGATCGAAGAGCGCGACCGCGACCTCTCGTAGGCGCTCACGGCCCGTCGCGCCGGCCGCGGGGACCGACTCGACGATGAATCGCAGGGCGCTTTCGACATCGTCGCCGTCGAGTGCTGCCACCACCTCGGGAAGCTCTCCGGACGCGCGCAGCTCTTCGAGAAGAGTGTCGGCACGGGGCGGGGCAAGGATTTCCTCGAGAAAGAGGTCGACTGCCGGCCGTGACCGCGCACCGGTGAACTCTGCGATGACGCGTCCGTCGCGGAATACCTTGACGGCGGGAATCCCGCTCACGGCATAGGCTTGGGAGAGGCCGGGGTTGGCGTCCACGTCGACCTTGACGAGCGCGACTGCGCCATCGGTGGCCTCGACCGCGGCTTCGATCACGGGAGCCAGCGCGTGACAGGGCGTGCACCAGTCGGCCCAGAAGTCGACGAGCACGGGAAGCTCGGCCGACCGCGCGACAACCTCGTCCTCGAACGTCTCTTCGGTGGCTTCGATCGGCGTCACGGTTGCACCGATCTTACGACATCGGCGGCGCAGCCCGCGATCAGCGCCGCAGGCACGTGCTGGGTGGCAACGCCGGAGAGTGAGCGGTGGTCGAGGTCGATCTCGATCTCATCCCAGCGGGAGAGCCGGAGTGCGGCCGCGCCCTCGCTCGATCCGATCCCGAGCAGTTCAGACGTCGGAATGACCCCGCGTGTGCCGCTCTGACGACGCGCGATTCCCTCGAGCTCTCGCAGCTCCTCGAGGGGGTCGATCCGCATGTTCGAGTCGGAGCCGATGCACAGCGGAATCGCCTTCGCCCTGACGGCCGCAACCCGGAGGAACCCGTCACCGAGATCCGCCTCGGTCGTCGGGCACGCACAGATGCGGGCGCCGGCAGTAGCGAGATGGTCGAGCTCGGCGTCGTTTGCGTGCGTTGCATGAATGATCGTCGTGCGAGCAGTGAGGCAACCCGTGTCGGCTAGAAGCTCGATCGGCCGGCAGTCATGTTCCTCGAGGCACTCCTGGATCTCTCGTGGCTGCTCGTCCGCGTGGATGTGGAGCGGGAGGCCCTCGCGCTCCGCGTAGCGTCCGATCTCCTCCAGCCATGCACGGGAGCACGCGCGCACCGAGTGGGGGGCGACCCCCACGGCGATCCCGGCGGCTCGCAGCGCCTCGACCTCGGTGAGGTACGCAGCCACAGACGGCTGGCGCATCCGCTCGAGGCCGCCGCGCTCATACGCGACGTGGAGCAGCACGATCTCGATCCCCGCCTCTGCCGCTGCCTCTGCGGCCGCAAGGCCCTCTGCAGCACCCAGGTAGTGGAACTCGCCGACTGCGGTGTACCCGGCGGCACGCATCTCGCGGTAGACCTCCGTGTACTGGGCCCGCACCGACGCTGGGGTCGCCAGGTCGGCCTCCTCGAGCATCCCGTCCCGCCACGTCCAGAAGTCGGTGCCCGCGGCGCGGCCGCGGAGGGCGCGTTGAAACGCATGGCTGTGGCTGTTGACGAACCCGGGAAGCGACAGAGTGGCGGTCACGACTCACGACGCTACCACCCGGAGCCTCTACTCTTGCAGCACGATGGAACCGCGCACCGTCTCCGCCACGATGCGGCAGATCCCGAACGCCCTCACGTTGCTGCGATTCGCCGCGATCCCGGTGTTCATCTGGCTCTTGCTCGACGAGCGCAGCGGCCCGAGCTGGCCCGCGGGAATCGTCTTTGGGCTTGCTGCTCTCACCGACCAGCTCGACGGCTACCTGGCACGCCGGTGGCGGGTCGAGTCGCAGTTCGGGAAGGTCGCCGATCCACTCGCCGACCGGTTGATGATCGACACAGCGGTCGTGCTCCTCGTGGCGCTCGACCGACTGCCGTGGATCGCGCTGATCATCCTGCTCAGGGATCTCATTCTCGTGGGCGGCTACAGGTTCGTCGTCCCGAAGGACTACGAGCTCGAAGTTTCGCGTCTCGGGAAGATCGCGACGTGGGGGCTGTACGCGTCGATCGGATTCGTTCTCGTCACGAGTGAGGGAACGACCTGGCCGATCGTCTGCTTCTGGATCAACCTCGCGCTCGCAGTCATTGCGGCCGGCCAGTACATCCTCAAGGCGAGGAGCGGCCTGCACACGTGAACGCTGTGCGTGCATCCGTTCCCGTCGACATCCGATCGGGCCCGGCGGTGGACGTGCAGGGAGACGCGCGCAAAGGGCGAAATCGTCACCAGGAAGACAAAGCCTCAAGTTGAGGTCGACCCTTTCGCTACGCTGGTTCTTCGCACACTTGCATTCCTGACCGGAAAGGCACCCGTGGAAACGCTCCCCGACCTGCTGCCGCTCTCCGATGACGAGTTGGCAGCGCTGCTCAGGCAACTGGAAGAGGCCGAGGACACGGTCTCGCGCCGCCGCCGGCTCTTGCACGGGCGAATCGACATCCTCAGGGCGGAGCGCACCGCCAGGTTGAAGGCGAAGGTGGCCTCGGGGAGCTTCGAGACGCACCCGCCGGTGTCGTTCGATCGGCAGCTGTTTTCCGGCACGGGCGAGCTCCCCGTCGCCGGTGAGCTCGAGCCGCTCCCCGATCTCGCGAAAATGGACGACGACGCGCTCTGGGCCGAGATCCGAGCCCTCGAGACGGAGGAGGACGACATTTCCCTCAACCGCCGCGTGATGCACGCCCAGATCGACATCATCGCCGCGGAACGCGCGAAGCGATCGAGGGCCGGGGAGCATGTCGAAACGGGCGATCTCGGATCGATCCTCGGCAGAGGCCAATGAGTCATATCTACTGCCCGGAATGCGGCTTTCAGAGTCCGGAGGCGGCTTCGTACTGCTCCCGCTGTGGCGCGCTCCTGATGCGCGAGAGCGTGGGTGAGACGACGTTGAGTCTGGGTCCCGACGAGCTCGACAGCCCGCCGGAGACGCCGACCGGGCCGGCACTCGTCGTCCGTTCCGGTGGCGGGAGAGCGGGGGAGAGTTTCGAGTCGATCGGAGCCGCGGCGTTGATCGGCCGGTCCCCGGAGTGCGATGTGTTTCTGGACGACGTCACAGTCTCGCGACGCCACGCCGAGCTCGTCCAGGCGGGCGACACGTACACGATTCGCGACCTTGGCAGCCTGAACGGAACGTTCGTCAACAAGCACCGGATCGAGAGCTCGGTGCTGGAAGACGACGACGAGGTTCAGATTGGCAAGTACCGGATGACCTTTCTCTTGCGCCGATGACGACGACACCCGAAACGAGCCCGGCCGAGCAGCTGCACACGATCGGCGCCGTCTGCGAGCGTCTTCGTGACGAGTTCC
>CAVOVG010000012.1:0-201639 GCA_963699795.1 uncultured Thermoleophilia bacterium | reverse complement strand
CAGGCGACCGTGCGCTTGATCCCTTCGGCGAGCTCGATCTGCGCCCTGAACCCGAACAGCTCCTCGGCTCGCGTCGTGTCGAGCTTGCGCCTCGGCTGGCCGTTCGGCCGCGACGCGTCCCACGTGACCTCGCCGTCGTAGCCGGTTGCGCCTCGGATGAGGTCGGCGAGATCTCGGATAGAGATCTCCTCGCCCGTGCCGAGATTGACCGGAGCCTCGCCGTCGTAGTGTTCGGCGGCCCGTGTGAGACCCTCGACGCAGTCGTCGACGTATAGGAACTCGCGGGTCGGAGAGCCGTCACCCCACAGTGTGATCGACTGGATACCCAGCTCCTGCGCTTCCACCATCTTGTGGATCAGTGCCGGGATGACGTGTGAGGTCTCGAGATCGAAGTTGTCGCCGGGGCCGTAGAGGTTCACCGGGAGCAGGTAGATCGCGTTCGTCCCGTACTGATGCCTATACGCCTGCGCGCCCACGAGGATCGCCTTCTTGGCGACGCCGTACGGGGCATTCGTCTCCTCGGGGTAGCCGTCCCAGAGATCGTCTTCGCTGAAAGGCACCGGGGCGAACTTCGGGTAGGAGCAGATCGTTCCCGCGAGTACGACTTTGCCCGTCTTGTGCAGCCGTGCCTGCTCGAGGACGTGAGCGCCCATCATCAGGTTCGCGAACCAGTAGCGGCCCGGGTTCGCCTGGTTCGCTCCGATTCCGCCGACCTCGGCGGCGAGGTGGAAGACAAGATCGGGTTGGACAGCGTCGAAGAGCCGTGCTGTCTGCGTCATGTCCGTGAGGTCGTGCTCGCCGCGTCGCGCGACCGCTACCTCGTGGCCTTCACTGCGAAGGCGATCGACCAGGCGGGAGCCGAGAAAACCGGCGCCGCCCGTAACGAGGATCTGCATCGGGCAAGGGTATCGGCGAGCGCGCTCCCGTGGCGAGCCCGATCGTTCGTTCGCTCCTACGGACTAGGCCAGAGGCCGGCGAGGTGACCCGGTGCTGTGCGCGCGGTGGCCTCTCGGGTGCGCGTGGCCTACGGCGTACTGAGCGTCGGTGCGCCGGTCGAGAGCCAGTCGACACGTCCGATCCAGCGCTCGCGGTTCTCCGCGTACCAGCGAATCGTCTCCAGGACACCCTCTTCCCAGGAGACCTTCGGCATCCAGCCCGTCTCGGCGGTGAGCTTCTCGTGGCCGACCCGGAGCGCCATCACGTCGCTCGCGCCCGGCCGGTAGCGCTTGGGCGTCGTCGAGACCGTGCGACCGGCGGGCCAGAATCCGTGCTCCTCCCCGATCCGCAGGATCATCTCGACCCAACCCTCCATCGAGATGTTCTCTCCCTGCCCATAAACGTAGACGTCTCCCGGCTTCCCGTGCGCGGCGACGGTCAAGTGGCCACGAACGCCGTCCGTGCAGAAGCAGAAATCGCGCAGCGGCTCGAGGTTACCGAGCTCGATCGTCTCGCGCGCGATCGCCTGGGTGATGATCGTGCCCGTCACGTACCTCGGGTTCTGGCGGGGGCCGTAGTTGTTGAACATCCGCGTCACGACCCCGGGAAGACCGAACGCGTCGTGGTAGTTCATCGTCAGGAAGTCGGCCGCGACCTTCGCGGTCGCGTAGATCGATTTCGGGTTGATCGGCGAGCGCTCGTGCAGGATCAGGCTGCCGCCGTCGTCGAAATCGTGATGGTGGGAGACGTCGTCGCGCACGTTGCCGTACTCCTCCGACGTGCCGGCGGTATCGAACTTCTCTACCTCGAGCCCGGTGTCGACGATCGACTGCAGTAGATTGAGGGTGCCGATCGTGTTCGCCATCACCGTCTCGTACGGTCTATGCCAGGACTCCCCGACGTGGGCCTGCGCGCCCAGATGGAAGATGTACGGCTTGTCGGCCGCGCTCTCCTTCAGCTCGCGCATCAGGTAGTCGATCGACGTCTTGTCGGTGAGATCCGCGAAGTGCACCTTCAGCCGATTGCGGAGGTGCCCGATGTTGTTCAGGGCGCCACTGGACGTCGCCCGCACGAACGCATGCACGTCGGCGTCGAGCTCGACCAGTGCATCGGTGAGATGAGACCCCATGAACCCGTCCGCTCCCGTCACGAGCACCGTCCGCCCGGCGTAGACCTCGCCGAAGTCGCGACGCAGATCGTCAAGCGATTCCGTCGTCCAGATTCCGTTGTCGCTCGCGGACATTGCCGCGCAGCCTAGTCAATCCGTCGAACGCTCGCTTTGCCTTGAGTCGCGAGATCTCCAGCGGCACAGTCGAACGCTGTCGCTTCATGTCGGCTCCGAGGAACCCGGACGCGCTGCACGCAAGGCGCACCTTCGGAAGCCGGACGGCTCATGCTCGGGCGGGCATTGCTCCCCACAGCGCACGGTCGAGGTTCCGCGCTGGCCACGCCATCACGGAATCTCGGTTGCGGTCGCATCGCGGGCGGTTCTTGCCGTCTCCGACCGTGCCGTCGTACCGAGCTTCCGCTTCGCGTGGCGACCGCTCACCGCGCTGCTCGCGCGGGCGGTGCCACTGTTCTTCCTCGACTTGACCGGGTGGCTGCAGGGGATCGTCGCGACCGCGGCATTTCTCGTCGTCGCCATGGTCATACCTGCCGTTCGGCCCGACGTGTTCGAGGTTGGAACGCGTCGCCATGCGAAACCGACGTGAGGATGCCTCTGGGCGCGCCTTGTGCTGTCGGGAGGAGCGATTCGCGCCTCGGTGCCAGGTTGCAGATGGTCCGTCGGTCAGCGCTCTCGCCGCTCTCCTCATTCGTGGGTTGAGGGAGTACCTTCTGTTCCTCCGTCGCGCCCCTGGTTTGGGGGGGCAAAGTGGGCCGGCAGGCGGCCAGTGAGCCTCAACCAGGGCACCCGATATTGCCGTCCCAGCGCTTCGGCAAGGCCGACCGTCGCCAACTCAAGTGGCGCCCGCACCGCCTCTCTCCTCAGCCCTTCACGCATTCCGCGGACGCGCGACCGGACGGGAGTGACCTCCCGGCGAACGACGAGATGCACGAGCAGGGCCGGCCAATCGAGGATCGCTATACGGATGCGCGTACCGATCCCGCCGCGGGAGACCCTGTACTTCGCGAGCAAGTAGCCGCGTCCGAACGCGTCTAGCCGTCGTTGCGCTGGAGATGCCGCCCCGAAGGTCGCCCCGTGATGGTGTATCGCACGCGCACCGGGCGCCCGAACGCACCGCCATCCTGCGATCCTGAAGCGAAGGGCAAGGTCGACGTCCTCCCAGTACGCAAAGAGTTGCTCGTCGAATCCGCCGAGTTCCACGAAAGCGTCGGCACGGTAGGCTGCCGCTCCACCGCACGGGCCTACGGGTTCTGCAGCCAGCGCCAGGTCACGTACCGGCTGGTTCCACAGCATGTCCCATGACCGCAGCGTGATGTCGAGCTCGATTCCGGCAGAGTCGATCAGATGGTGAGCAGACCCCTGTAACAACACGCCGGCTACCATCCCAACCTTCGGGTCGGCGAACGGCCTGAGCAAGCACTCGATGAAATCGGGTGCGCAGACGGTGTCGTTATTGACCAGCACGATCACATCGGCGGCTACCGCCGCCTCCTTCACGCCGCGATTGATAGCGCGTCCGAAGCCGACGTTGCGCGTGTTCCGAACGACGGCGACGCGGGGGAAATGGTGATCGAGCGCCTCCAGCGTCCGGTCCGTTGACCCGTTGTCGACCACGACGATCTCCACAGGAACAGACTGCGCTTCGAGGCTCGCAAGAGCCTGCACGAGCAAGCCTTGGCCGTTGAACGTTGGGATAACGGTGACAGCCCGCACGTAAGTGGGCAGGATACGTGAATGCTCCGAGTAGCCATGTGGTCGACGGACCCTGTCGGTCAGCGGATGGCGGGTCCTGGGATCCGGTATCACCGTCTCGCGACCGAGCTTGCAAAGTGTTTCGAGGTCACGCTCGTCGGGCCCGGGGAGGGTATCGACGGCGCCCCTTACCGATTCTTAGGAGCGGACTCGGTTGCGTCGGGCGACCTTGCGTCAGACGTGGTCGTCGCGCAGAGTCTCCCACTCGGCGTCGGACGCAGACTGCGGCGGCGCGGCGTGCGGGTCATCTACGACCTCTACGCCCCAGCACTCATTGAGGCAGCCGCGCAACTTTCCGCTGAAGATCATCGGGGCCAGCAGCGCGGTGTCCGCTACGAGGAAGTCGTGGCGACAACGCGTGTTGCGCTGATGTTCGGCGACGCGTTCATTTGTGCGAGCGAGCGACAGCGCGATCACTGGCTCGGGGCTCTGGCTGCACTCGGGCGGCTCACACCATCCGTGTACGCCTCCGACCCCGCGCTGCGCTCGTTAGTCGCCGTCGTTCCTTTCGGCCTCGACGTTGCTTCCTGCCAGAAGGCGGCACCCGTCGCGAAAGGTGTGCTGCCGGGGATTCGGTCATCCGATCGGCTCCTGCTCTGGGGCGGCGGTATCTGGAACTGGTTCGACCCGCTCACGATCATCCGGGCCGTCGGCGAGTTGGCGAAGCGCCGCGACGACGTTAAGTTGCTCTTCCTCGGCATGGCGCACCCGAGTACAGCGGTCGGAGCGATGAGCATGGGGGAGAGAGCCATCGAGCTCGCGGTCGAACTCGGGCTCGAAGGGAGATTTGTGTTTTTCAACCCCGCTTGGGTGCCGTTTGTGGATCGTGAGGCTTGGTTCCACGAGGCCGACCTGGGAGTCAGCGCGCACGACGATTCGCTCGAGGCGCGGCTGGCGTTTAGGACGAGATTGCTCGACCACATTGCAGCTTCGACGCCACTGGTTGTAACCAGAGGAGATGTCCTCGCCGAGCTCGTCGGGAGCCGAGGTATGGGGCGCGTAGTCGATCCGGGAGACGTTGACGGATGGGTTGCTGCGGTCGAGGAACTGCTCGATGACGATGACGCTTACCAGGGAGCGCGCACGGCCGTTGCTGCCGCCCAACAGGAGCTCACCTGGCAGCGCGCCGCAGCCCCACTCGCGGATCTCATCGAGCGTGTCGCTGCGTCCCCACCCCGCCGTCACTCGTCTGGAACGGTCGTTGTCCTTCGGGCTGCTATGACTCTAGCGCGCTCATCGATCCAACGTCGCGGCCTCCGCGCCACGGTCGCGGCTGCCGGGCGGGCGGTCACCGACAGCTCGCGGCGCTAAGGTGACTGCGGTGGTGAGCGCATTCAATCCGTCTCCCGTCCAGCGAGGCGGATACGATCTCAAGGCTCCTTCGTACTTCGCAGCCGCCCGGGACGACTACGTGGCTGCGCTGCCCATCGCCGGCGGTTCGTCGATTCTCGAGATCGGGTGTTCGAACGGCGCCACCGGCGCCCTCGCGCTGGCGCAGGGTCGGTGTGGGCGGTACTGCGGCGTCGAGATGTTGGCAGGGCCTGCCTCTGAGGCGAGCACGCGGCTAAGCGAGGTCGTCGTCGGAGATGTCGAGCAGATCGACCTCCCCTGGCCGGCGGGATCTTTCGACGCGCTCATTCTCAGTGAGGTACTCGAGCACCTGCGAGATCCCTGGACGACTCTCAGCCGACTTCGCCCGCTGCTACGCCCCGGAGCGCTCGTGTTCGCCAGCACGCCGAACGTCGCACACCGCGAGATCATCACGATGTTGCTCAGGGGACGTTGGGAGCGTATGAGTTGCGGGCCAATGGATGCCACCCACCTTCGTTGGTTCACGCCTTCGAGCTTGCGTGATGCCTTCGAGGAGGCTGGTTTCGTCGTCGACACGGTCGGGTCTCTCGGGCCCCTTGGAAAGGGCAGTGCCCTCGTCGATCGCGTCTTACTCGGACACGCCCGGCATCTCTGGCATCGTCAGATCGATCTGCGTGGGCACGTCCCACTGACGTAGGGATAGCAAAGGCCATCGCAAGCGACGACGAGACAGCGCTCGATCTTCTCCGGACACCCGAGGCCGGAGGACGCGTTGCCCGCGGCGGCCTTATCCGCGGCATCGGATTCGCGATCAGCACAGTCGTGGGACTCGCAACGGCGGTCTTGCTCCTTCGCTATTTGGATGTCCGCGAGTTCGGTCTCTACGCTACCGTCGGTGCGATTCTAGGGATCGTTGCCGGAATCACCGACGCCGGCCTGACAGCCGTAGGGAGCCGTGAGATTTCGGTCGCTCGGACGCCCGAGGAGCGGGCTGGGATCCTCCATCATTTGCTTGTCCTTCGCATCGGAGGGGCAGGAACCGGTGTGATCGCGGCCGTCGCCTTCACGGTCATCGCCGGATACGACCGTGTCGTCGTGGCCGGTACCGCCGTCGGCGGGTTGGGCGTGATTCTCATCAGCGTCCAGTCAATGCTCACGTTGCCGATATGGGTGGAGCTGCGAATCGTCACGTTGACCGCTCTCGAAGTGCTGCGGAACGTGCTGACGCTCGTGGGGGTCGCGGCGCTTGTGGCCATCGGCGCTGGGCTCGTTGCGTTCTTTGGCGTGCAGGTCGTCGCGGGTGTGCTGCTGATCCCTGTCACTCTTGTGCTGGCTCGCGTCGGCGTGCGAGCAGCAGGAGGCGTTCGTCGAGAGGTGTTGGTTCAGCTCGTCCGCCAAACGCTCCCACTCGCCGTCGCTTTCGCGATGAGCGTCATCTACTTCCGCGTCTTGGTGGTTCTGGTATCGCTCCTCTCGACCGAGGAGCAGACCGGCATTTTCGGGACGTCATTTCGCATCTTCGAACTGCTGCTCGGGCTTCCGACCCTCGTGCTCTCGGTCGCGTTGCCTCTGCTCTCCGTAGCAGGCGAAGAAGATGATGAGCGACTTCGCAAAGGCCTACAGAGTATGACCGAAGCGTCTCTGCTGATCGCTGCACTGCTCGTGGTCGCGGTCGCTATCCTGGCCGAGCCGGGTATTCGGCTGATCGGCGGAGAGCAGTACATCGAGGCTGCGCCAGTACTTCGGATCCAAGCGCTCGCTCTGATCCCCGTCTTCGTTGGTCAGGTCTGGCAGCTCGGGCTGATCGCGGGCAGGGGGCAGAGGGCAATGGCCATCGCGAACGGCCTCGCCCTAGGAGTAGTGATCATTCTTGGAGTTTCGTTCGTCCCTGCAGGCGGTGCTAGTGCCGCCGCGTGGGTGGCGGTGGTAGCGGAACTGGCTTTGGCCACCTTTCTCTTGATCGCGCTCGGCCGGATGAGGCCCGGGTGTGCACCCAATCTGCGGTGTGCCTGGAAGCCGGGCCTCGCGATGGCGCTCGCGGGCGCGATCGGATACGGGCTCCGCGATGTACCGGTCGTGGCGGCATGTGCGGCTGTGGTCGTCTTTACTATTGTTGCGGTGGGCACAAGAGCCGTGCCTGCCGACGCGTACCACGCGTTCGGGCTGAGTCGTGGCAAGGAGGATGAACGACCGAGCGACCCGTTGTCGTGATTCTGCGTGTCCATCACGCGAACGTTGGTTAGTTGCGAACGTGGAAACTCCTTCTCGACCGGTTCGACGTCGAGGTCATCACCACTCCATATTGGATCAGAGCCTCAACGGCCTCGGCGTGCCCGCGCGGGTAGCCGCGACACGACGCGCGCTCTTTCCAAAGGGACGGCTAGGAACCCTCGCAACGCACGCCGGTGGTGACGCCTACACCGCCATCGAGCAGATCTTGTGTCGAGCCGAGATCGTTCACACCGCGGGACTGGGCCGCGGTTTTCCGCGCAGTCGACGCGCTTACGGCGGAAGTTCTCGTCGACGCGGCACGAGACTCCCAGCACCCACTTGATCGTCTCGCCGGCCGTCTCGTCTGGGAGAAGGCGCGTTACGAAGTGATCAGAGTTGAAGCGCTGCTCGGAGATGAAATCCGACTCATGATCGCCTGAGCAGGACGGGAGCGTTCGCGCCTCGAGCGTTACGCGACCGATCTGGGCGTCGGTGACCGCGTCGAGATCGGGGCTATCCCGTATGACGAGATGCCGGCCGTGTTCTCTGCCGCGTCATGTGTCGTCCTCGCCAGTCTTCCGATTCCGACGTGGGAGGAGCACTTCGGCCTTGTCCTCGCGGAAGCACTGGCCGCCGGAACGCCCATTATCGCAAGCTCGAGTGGCGCGATCCCGGAGGTCCTACGTGGCTCGGGAGCGCCGCTTTTCTTGCCGGGGGATTGGCACCATCTCGCATCCCTGCTCGTTGAAGGCCCGTTGGCGCGGTCCCCTGGAACGCGTGCGAAGTATGGCTCGGACGTCGTCGAGAGATACTCGACCAGTTCCGCGGCCGAGCGACTTGCCGCTGCCTACTCCAGGGTTCTCGGGACTTAGGAGATCGGAGTTCGGTCGCGTCGAAACACGCTCGTCCGGCGCCACTCTGCGTCGCTCGCCAAGAACCTGATGTTGTCGGGCGCCCCGGCGATCGCGCAGGCGACCGCGATGATATGAAACGGGAGCGCGGTCTCGACTGCGACGAGTTGCCAGCCGGCGACGTCCAGGAGAGCCACCAGTAACTCCGTGTCGAACACATGGTGGTGGATCGCGCGGTTCTGGGAAAACGCCAGCGTTCGCCGTTCGAACGCGTCGCGCGTTCGCAGCTCGGGATCTCGTCGGAGATCTGCGAGTTCGATGAACTCCTGGACGTGAGTCTTGTCGTCCTCAGCGACCGAGTCTGCGAAGTCGGCCACGAAGTGTTCGAGGGTCGTCACGGGTCTCCGATGGTCGATCGTGTTCTCCAGATGAGGGACGACGAGGACGATGTGGCCGGCCGGTCCGACGACGCGTCGCCACTCAGCCAAGGCTCGAAGGGGGTTGGCCACGTGCTCAAGGACGTGGGATGAAAGCACGACGTCATACGACCCGTCGATGAACCGATCGAGGTCTGTGGTGTCGCTGACGAAAAGCCGACCCGGAGGTCGGTCAGGGTCGTACGGATACGGCTCGTCCTCTTCGCTTCTGTCGTGCCAGAGCGTTTCTCGAGAAAAGTCGCAGTTGTCGAGCGTTCGGAGGAGCGGGTAGAGCGGCAGGATCCCGTCGCGCGCGAAGATGGCGCTCGGTCCGCCGACCTCCAGGCCGCGTGCTTCCTCGACGATCGGTCGACACGTCTTGAGCGTCCGAAGACGGCGGCCGAGGCGGTGAATGAAAGCAACTCTGGCCATGCCTCGAAGGCCAATGACCTCCCATTGGATACGGATATGGCGAAAATCAGGCATTCGGCCCATTATTCCTGCCGTCTTCATTCCTACCGTCCTCGCATGGGCGGCGCGAAGCCGACAGGAGCCCTCACCGGCGCAGCAAGTCTTCGTACGCCGTTGCCACGAGATCCGCAGAGCGCTCCCATGAGTACTCGGCGGCACGGTCCAACCCGGCGGCTGAAAGCTGGGCGGCGAGATCCTCCTCGCCGAGGATTCGTGCCAGCGCTTCAGCGATCTCCACGGGTTGTCGTGGGTCGACGAGCAGGCCGGCGCCTCCGCTGACGAGCTCCTCCGTGGACGTCCCTTGCGAGGTGACGACGGGCGTCCCCTGGGCCATCGCCTCGACCACCGGGAACCCGAAGCCCTCGAGCAGGCTCGGGAAGCACATCACCGCTGCGGCCGCGTAGAGCGCCTCGAGATCGGGGCCAGGAACCCAGCCGAGCCGCCGGATCCTCTCGCTGACGCCGTCAGGGAGGTCGGCGATCAATCGATCGATGTCCTCGTTCCAGCCCGGAGGGCCGACGAGGACGAGCTCGGCATCCGTCTCGACGAGGGAGAAGGCCCTGATCAGGCCTGCCAGGTTCTTCCGTGGCTCTACGGTGCCGGTCCAGAGGACGAACCGGGCGGGGAGGCCGTACAGTTGGCGCACCCGGGCGACGTCTTCGGCGTGGGCGCGTCGCGCGCGGACACCGAGTGGGACATGGCGAAGCCTGTCCACTTCGAAGCCGGCAGCGCGGCAACGGTCGAGCGTCGCGAGCGACGAGCAGAGGAGGAGCGATGCGTCTCGCCGCGCGAGCTCGAGCGCCCGATGGAAGAAGCGAAGGCCCTGTCGCGTGAACAGCTCCGGGTAATCGAGGTAGGCGAGGTCGTGCACCGTCACGACAACGGGCCGACTCGCGGGTGGCATGGCGATCCCCGTCGCGTGGATCACGTCGACCGGCCCGGTTGCCGCCTCTACTCGAGGCCGCCGGAGGTAGTGCCATGACTCGTAGAGCGCGATTCGCGGGAGCGGCAGATGCGAGACAGGCTATCGGGGGCTGCCACTGCTCGAGTGGGGGGCCGCCATGGCGCGCCGCGACCCCGACGAGCTCGACATCCGGTTGCTCTGCCAGAGCACGTGCGAGCTCGAGCGCGGCGACCGCGGTGCCGCCCGGAACTCGGTGCCAGCACTGTTCGAGGGTGAAAGCGACCCTCACCGTCTAGACTCTCGCACGTGCATCACGGGCGGATTCTCTCTTGAGCAGGCAGCGACGCGCGCTCATCACGGGGATCGGTGGTCAGGACGGTTCGTTGTTGGCCGAGCTTCTGCTCGACGAAGGATACGAGGTCTTCGGCGTCGTCCGGCGACCGCCCGAGGCGTACGCAGGCACGCTTGGGCGACGATCGCCGATCGGCTGACCGTTCTTCGCGCCGACCTGCTCGACCAGGGATCGCTGGCCGACGCACTTCGAGCGGCGAGCGCCGTCCGAGGTCTTCAACCTCGCGGCGCCGTCGTTCGTTCCGCGATCGTGGGACGAGCCCGTGCTAGACGGCCGAGTTCGCGGCCGTCGGCGTGACCGCGATGCTCGAGGCGATTCGCGAGGTCGACCCGACGATCCGCTTCTACCAGGCGTCGTCGAGCGAGATCTTCGGCGAGCCGGTCGAGACGCCCCAGAACGAGGTGACGCCGCTGGCGCCGCTCACGCCCTACGGGGTCGCGAAGGCGTACGGCCACTTCATCTCGAGCAGCTATCGGCGCCGCTACGGCCTGTTCGCGTCGTGCGGCATTCTCTACAACCACGAGTCGCCGCGCCGCCCGCTCGACTTCCTGCCGCGCAAGGTCGCCACTGCTGCCGCAGCGATCTCCCTCGGGCTCGAGCACGAGCTCGTGCTCGGCGACCTCGATTCACGCCGTGACTGGGGCTACGCAGGCGACTACGTCCGCGCGATGTGGCTGATGCTGCAGCAGGACGAGCCGGACGACTACGTCGTCGCCACCGGCGAGAGCCACTCCGTGCAGGATCTCGTCGAGCGGGCATTCGCGCACGTCGGCCTCGAGTGGCGCGACTACGTTCGGAGCGACCCGGCGCTCCGGCGAGGAACGGCCGAGCTCCATCATCTCGTCGGTGACCCGACGCCGCGCGCGAGATCGCCTCGGGTGGGAGCGGAGCGTCGACTTCGCAGGGCTCGTCGCGCTCCTCGTCGACGCGGAGCTCGCGCGCCTGGGCGCTCAGGCGAACCTCGAGTAGACCCGATCGTGCGCGCGGGCCGTCTCGTCCCAGGTGAACAGTTTCGGCCCGGCGTAGCCCCCGCTCGGTCAGCTCATCGGAGCGATCGAGAGCCTCATCGACGCCGTCGGCGATCGCCTGCGGGATCGAGCGGGTCGAACAGGACGGCAGCATCGCCACACACCTCGGGCAGCGAGCCGGCCGCCGCGGCCGCGACCGGGCAACCGCACGCCATTGCCTCGACCGGTGGGAGGCCGAAACCTTCGTAGAGGCTCGGAAAGACGAGGCAGGCCGCGCGGCGGTAGAGCTCAACGAGCTCCTCTCCCGAGACGGTGCGCGCGCATCGACGCCGTCGGGGAGCGCCGCGGGTCGTGGCCGACACCCGTGAGCAGGAGGCGAAGCTCCGGCCGTCGCCGGCGGATCTCGGCGAACGCCTCGAGCAGCCGCGCATGATTCTTGTGCGGCCACGGCCTCGCCGGGTACAGCAGAAGCGGCTCGCGCGGAACGTCGGGAGCCGGCGTGAAGCGCTCGTGGTCGACACCGAGCCACACCGCGTGGACGTGCTCCGGGTCGAGGCGCAAGCGCTCGATGACCCGCTCGCGCACGAACTCGCTGATCACGATCACCTCGGTTGCCCTGCGCGACGCCCGGTCGTAGGCGAGCTTCCGGAACAGCCGCTCGCCGCGCGGGAAGAGCTCCGGCAGGTCCAGGTGCTGCACGTCGAGCAGCGTTATCACGTGGGGCCCGGCCGGTCGGGGCACCGGGACCGTCAGTGGGTAGTGCACGACGTCCACCTCGCCAAGGAGCGACCGGAGTCCCGACGGTCGCAGCGTCGCGCCACCCATCGCGCGCAGTCGGCCGATCGTCGTCGTCGAACTCGGATAGCGCTCCGCGACGACCGTCGGCAGCCCGCCGCCGGCGTCGGGCGCGAGCGGCGGCACGAGAGCGACGTACTCGTGCGTGCCGACCCGGGCGAGTGCGCGCGCGAGCTCACGGACGTAGGTCTCACTGCCTCCGGAGATTCCCGGGACGAGCGTGAGCAGAGAGAGGCCGACGCGCACGGGGAGGCATCCTACAGTGGGGGCTAGAATGGCCCGATGCCCGACGCCGGTCAGGAAACGGATGCTCTCGCAGGGATTCCGGCGCCGCAGGAGCAGGAGATCGAGCCCATTGACGTCGCGGCACTCTTCGCATCACTGCGGGAGGAAGTGCGTCGCTCCGGCGCCGACCCCGGCGGAGCACACGGTGACCCGGCCGACCGGGCGGCCGCCCGCGCCGAAGCCGAGCGCCTTTGGCCCGTGTCCGCAGACCGTAATCTGCGCCTTCGACCTGGCGTGCGTGGCGGGCTCGGCACTCCCGTCAAGGCCGTGTTGCGGAAGGCGATGCGCTGGTACGTCGAGCCGCTCGCATACGACCAGCGCTCGTTCAATGCGGCCGCGCTTCGCCTGATCGACGACCTCCAGGAGCAGGTCGACAGGCTCGAGGCAGAGGTTGCAACGCTTCGCGACGCGAAGCGTTGACGTGACGATGCGGATCGCTGTCGTCAGACCCCAGGTGCCCTTTGCCTACGGCGGGGCGGAGATCTTCAGTGACGCGCTCGTGAGCGAGCTGCGAGCGCGCGGGCATGAGGCCGACAGCGTCACGGTGCCGTTCAAGTGGTACCCGGGCGCCCGCGTACTGACGCAGGCGTTTCTGTGGCGGCTCCTCGACCTGACGGAGGCAGACGGCAAGCGCATCGACATGGTCGTCGCGACGAAGTTTCCGTCCTACCTCGTGCGACACCCCGAGAAGCGCGTCTGGCTCGTGCATCAGTTCAGGCAGGCGTACGAGCTCGACCGGACAGATCTGGGTCAGTTCAGCGAGACGCCGGAGGATCGGGCTATTCGTCGACGTGTCCAGGAGCTCGATCGGATCGGGCTCGGCGAGGCGTCCCGCCTGTTTGCCACCTCGCAGAACGTCGCCGGTCGGTTGGAGCGTTCAACGGGGCTCGTCGCTGAAGTCATGCCTCACCCGGCCCAGGAGCTCGACTACCGGAACGATGGGCACGGCGAGTTCGTGCTGTCCGTGAACCGGCTCGACAGGGCCAAGCGGATCGACCTTCTCCTCGAGGCAGCGGCGGCCGAGCCGACCCTGAGTGTCGTCATTGCAGGTGATGGCCCGGACCGCCGGCGCCTCGAGCAGCTGGCAGACGATCACGGGCTCGCCGGACGCGTGCGTTTCACGGGCCGTGTGCCTGCGGAGGAGCTTGCGGACCTCTATGCCACGTGTTACTCGACCTACTACGCTCCTGTCGACGAGGACTTCGGTCTCGGGCCGTACGAGTCGTTCCTCTCCGGGAAGCCCGTGATCACGGCAACCGACGCGGGCGGACCTCTCGAGGTCGTGAGCGACGGGACGACGGGGCGTGTCGTCGAACCCGAGGCCGCCGCGGTGGCCCACGCGGCCGTGTGGCTGCGCGACCATCCTGCCGAGGCGGCTGCCTATGGAGAAGCGGGCAAGGCGATCGCCGTCGAGGTCACGTGGGACCGTGCGATCGGGAGGTTGCTCGCTTGAAGGTTGCACTCTTCAGCCCGATGCCCCCGGAGCGTTCGGGAATCGCGGACTACTCGGCTCTCCTGCTTCCCGCGCTCCGCGAGCGGGTCGAAGTCGCCGTCGTCAAGCGAGGGTCGAAGAAGCCTCCGAGAGGCACCGATCTCTCTGTCTACCATATCGGCAACAATCCGGATGCTCACGGCTGGATTCTCGAGGCGCTGCGGCGCACTCCGGGTGTCGTCGTCCTCCACGATTTCGTCCTGCATCACCTGATCGCGGGCCTGACGATCGGTCGCCGTGACGGGCACGGCTATCTCGACGCTATGGAGCGAGAGGGCGGTGTCGTAGGCAGGCTTCTCGGCCACGCCGTCCTCGACAAGCGTATCCCGCCGCTCTGGGAGAACCGGCCCGAGGACTTCCATCTCGCCGGGGAGGTGCTCGACCTCGCCACCGGCCTGATCGTCCATTCACGATACGTCCACGACAGGGCCTGCGCGGCCGGCTACGCCGGGCCGATCTGGATCGTCCCGCATCCTGCCTTTCCCGTGCCCGACCTGCCGGCAGCTGCGGTTGACGGCGAGCCGCTGTTCGGCAGCTTCGGCAACGTGAACGTGAGCAAGCGCGTTCCGCAGCTCCTCGAGGCGTTTGCTCAGCAGAGGCGACGGCACGAGGCGAGCGCGCTCCTCCTCGTCGGAGCCACCTCTCCCGGCTTCGATCTCGATCGGCGGCTCCAGCGACTCGGCCTCGACGGTAAAGGGCTCGTGCGTGAGGGTTACGTCGAGGAGCGACGCCTGTGGGAGCTGATGATCGCCACCGACGTCCACGTCAATCTCCGCTCGCCGACGATGGGCGAGACGTCGGGCACCGCGATTCGGGCGCTCTCTCTGGGCAGGCCGCTCATTGTCAGTGACGTCGGTTGGTTCGCCGAGCTTCCGGACGACGTGGCCCTGAAGGTTCCCGTCGACGAACAGGAAGTGACGACGCTCGCCGCTGCGCTCGAGCTTCTCGCGTCTCGCCCCGACCTCCGCGAGGCGATGGGACGCGCGGCGGCGGATCTTGCACGACGGGAGCACGACGTCGAGCGCGTCGCCGAGCTGTATGTGTCTGCATTCGAGCAGGCGGCCGGTGGAGCCGCCGTTGCTGACTCAGTGCTGTCCGAGCTAGCGGAGGCTGCTGCCGCTGTCGGCATCGCTCCTGGATCGGATGAGGCGCGGGAGCTCGCGAAGCGTGCAGCCGAGGTACATCTCGGTGAGTGAACGACTCCGTGCCGTGCCCGCGTGGGCCTGGCTCGCGGTGATCGTGATCGGCTCGTTCGTATTCCGAGCGTCGCTTTCGCGGGAGATGCTGGCGCCTTTCATCATGACCGACGAATTGACGTACGCCGAGCTCGGAAGGAGCTTTGCGGCCAGGCGAAGCTTCGAGATCCGCGACTACGCCGTGAACGGCTACGGGGTCCTCTACCCCATCTTGATCTCTCCGGCCTATGCATTGTTCGACTCACTCACGGACGCGTTCGCGGCCGTGAAGGTCATCAACAGCATGGCGATGTCGCTCGCTGCAGTCCCTGCGTATCTCATCGCACGCCGGGTCGTCCGCGCCTGCGCTCGCGCTTCTCGCCGCGGTGCTCGCGGTCGCGCTTCCGTCGTTCGTCTACACGGCCACCGTGATGACGGAGAACCTGTACTACCCGCTCGCGCTCCTCGTTGTCTGGGCAACGCTTCTCGCGCTCGAGCAGCCGCGTTGGTGGACATCGGTTCTCGTTCTGGTGACTCTCGCCCTCGCCCTAGCGACACGCACGCAGGCAGTATCACTTGCTGCCGGGATCGTCTTCGCACCGGTCGCGCTTGCGCTGATCGAAGGCAGCCGGCTTACCCGCATTCGCGCCTCGTGGCGCCTGTACGCGCTCTTCGGCGGCGCGGCTCTGACCGTTCTGGTCGGGCAAGTTCTGCGCGGGCACTCCATGCGAGAGCTGCTCGGGGCCTACGGCGTCGTCGGCGACCGTTCCTACGACCTCGCGACGATCCTCCGCTACTGGCTCTGGCACGTCGAGGAGCTGACTCTCTATCTCGGCGTCGTCCCCGTCGTGGCCACTCTCGTCCTGCTCGGGCGTTCCCGGAAACTCCCGGTTCGACTGCAGGAGCATCTGGCCGTTACCGTCTCATTCACTCTCTGGACGACGCTGGTCGTCTCGACGTTCGCGTCCGAGTTCGCCGGTCGGATCCAGGAGCGCAACGCGTTCACGATCGCCCCACTCCTTCTCATCGCGCTCGTCGCCTGGGTCTCGATCGGAGCGCCGCGACCGTGGCCTTGGGTCGCCGGCGCCACCGGCCTCGCGATCGGGCTTGTCGTTGCGTTCCCCTACACGCGGTTCATCGACGAGCCCGCCAAGTCCGACACGCTCGCGATTCTCCCGATCTGGTCTTCCTTCGGGCACCTTCCCTTCGGCTCGATCTGGTTCAGCGTGTTGCTCGGTGCGCTCGTGCTCTCGGCCTTCCTCCTGCTCGTTCCTGCCAGGTGGGCCGTGCTCGTCCCGGTGACCGTGCTCGTCTGGTTCGGGGTCGTTGGTTACTCGGTGTGGTCCGGCCCGCGCGGCTTCGTGCAGGCAGGGGCTGGTGCGCTCTTCCAGGGAATCCGCGGTGTTCCACGCGACTGGATCGACGCCGCGCTTCCGGACGGGGCCACGACCGGCATCGTGTGGACGGGCCTGACGGATCGCTTCACGGTGAATCAGAACGAGTTCTTCAACCGATCTGTCGGGCCCGTGTACTACGTCGGCGGCCCATCACCGGGGAACCTGCCGGAGACCGGTATCACCGTCGACCCTCGTGACGGGGTTCTCCGGCGAGCAGACGGATCGCCCCTCACCGACAGATATCTCGTCACTGACGCGTCGCTCGAGCTCGATGGTCGGGCTCTCGCGCGGGACCTTCCGCTCGGGCTCACGCTGTGGGAGGTCGCCGGCGGAGCTGCGCACAAGGTCGACGTCGCTTGGACGGGTTTGTATCCAAACGACACCTGGTCGGGGCCGACCGTCTCGTACGTGCGAGAGAACTGCACGCCTGGAGTGCTTCAGGTCTCGCTTCACAGCGACGCGTCGCTGTTTCGAGTCCCGCAGACCGTCGTCGCATCCGTCGCCGGGAAGCCGGCGGCACGCGTCCGCTTCCAGGCACCGGACGAGGCCGTCCTTCGTGTGCCGCTCGAGCCGGATAGCCGAGGCGTCTGCCGGGTCACCTTCGACGTGAGCCCGACAGCGATTCCGGGGCCGGCCGACGGCCGCCGACTCGGCGTGCACTTCGACGCCTTCAACTACGAGCCGAGATGAGGATCGTCGTCGACGTTTCGCCGCTGTCGCACCCGCCGACCGGGATCGGCAACTACATCCGCGGTTCTCTCGCCGGCCTCGTAGAGGCTGCCGCCGGCGAGCACGACATCGTTGCGTTCGCTCCGACGAGCTTCAAGGGGCCGGAGAGGATCAGGCAGGCGCTCGCGGCGAGCCCGGTCGAGACGCGGCTGTGGCCACTGCCGGCGTCTCATGCGGCGCGGACGGCCTGGAGCATCCTCGGCCATCCGGCCGCCGAGCGGCTGCTCGGAGCCTTTGACGCGCTTCTGTACACCGACTGGATGACACCCCCGCAGCGCGGAGGTCTGCGGGCGACCACGATCCACGACCTGAACCCACTCCATCATCCCGAGTGGTGCACCGCAAGAACGATCGCGATGCATCGGCGCAAGGATGCCGATGCCGTCAAGGCCTGTGACGTCGTCTTCACGAACTCCCGCTACACGGCCGACGATGCGGAGGAGACGCTCGGGATAGAGGCGCAGCGGCTCGTCGTTGCCCATCCTGGCGTCGGGGTCGAGTTCGTTCCCGGGGGAGAGCGGGCAACGTTCGACGGCCCGTATGTCCTCGGAGTCGGAACGCTCGAGCCCCGCAAGAACCTTCAGCGCCTGGTCGACGCTTGGAGGCTGCTCGAGAATGAGCACCGCCTCGTGCTCGCGGGCGGCGCCGGGTGGGGCGAGCAGCCCGGCCTTGATGATCCCGGGATCATCCTGCCGGGCTACGTCTCCGACAAGGCCCTGCCCGCGCTCTACCGGGGAGCCGCTGTCTATGTGTATCCGTCGTTGTTCGAGGGCTTCGGCATCCCGGTTGTCGAGGCGATGGCAAGCGGGACTCCCGTCGTCGTCTCGAACCACCGATCGCTCGATGAAGCTTGTGGATCCGCGGCCGTTCGCGTCGACCCGCTCGATCCGGAGTCGATAGCAGAGGGAATCCGCGAGGCCGTCGCGCGTCGTGATGAGCTCGTGCCCGCCGGGATCGAACATGCCGCCCAGTTCACGTGGCAGGCGACCGGGAGAACGATGCTCGAGGCTCTCGTCGAGAGGAAGCGCACGTGAATGTCGGGATCGATGTCTCCCCGCTCGTCCAGACTGGCGCCGGCACCGCGCGTCATGTGCGCGGGCTCCTCGGAGCACTCGAAGGCAGGCCGGGGCTCGATCTGCATCAGCTGACGTTCGGTGGTTCAGGGCGAGCCGCCACGGTCGCGCGCGACGCCGCGTGGTACCCGGTCGGCATCGCGCGGGCCGCGCGCGAGTTCGACGTCTTGCATTGCCCCACCATGCGAGTTCCGGTAAGGGCTCGCCCCGCCGTCGTCGCGACAGTGCATGACGTTGCAGTACTGCGCTACCCGGAGGCGTTCCCGCGCTGGCATCGGCACACGGGCCGACTCGCTCTCCGCCAGGCCGTTCGCACCGCAGATGCGATCGTGGCCGTCTCCGCCTTCACGCGCGACGAGCTTGCGGAAACGCTCGGAGTCTCGGTCGACCGCGTTCGCGTCGTCGGCAACGGCGTCGACCCCATCTTCACCTCGGCCGGCCCGGCCGCACCCGGCGACTACGTCCTCGCTGTCGGCACGCTCGAGCCCCGCAAGAACCTCGCACGAGCGGTCGAGGCCGCGAAACGTGCAGAGGTCGAAGTGCGCGTCGTCGGTGCCGCCGGGTGGGGTGGAGTTGACGTCCCCGGCTGGGTTGGTCGGGTCGACGACGAGGCGCTCGCCGCGCTGTACCGGGGCGCACGCTGCCTCGTGTTCCCCTCGCTCTACGAGGGCTTCGGGATCCCGATTCTCGAGGCCATGGCCTGCGGCACACCCGTCGTCACGAGTCGTGGCGGCGCCACCGAGGAAGTCGCGGGAGGCGCTGCGGTGCTCGTCGAGCCGCTGACGTCGAGGCGATCGCCTCGGGTATCGGCGAGGCGCAGCAGCGTCGAGCCGAGCTCGTCGCCGCTCGGACTCGAGCGCTCGCGGGGGTTCACGTGGCAACGCGTCGCGGACGAGCTCGATGCGCTCTGGAGGGAGCTCGCATGAGCGACTCCGCTCGTGGTCATCGATGCGGACGTGCTCGGCCGGCATCGGACGGGCGACGAGACCTACGTCCTCAATCTGCTGCGCGAGCTGCCCCCGCTCGCCGGAGGCCGCGGGCCTGCGCGTTGCCGCAGTCACCCGACGCCCCGACCTCGTCCCCGCGGGCATCGAGCCGATCGAGCTGCCCGGACGGGCTGCAGGAGCTGCGCATGGCCTGGGCGCTGCCGCGTCTGCTGCGTCGAGCACGGACGCGGCTCTCGTCCACACCCAGTACGCAGTCCCCGTGCGCTGTCCGTGTCCCGCCGTCGTGATGATCCACGACCTCTCGTTCGAGCGCGATCCGACCGTGATGAAACGCCACGATCGTGTCGTCTTCCGGTGGGCTGTCCCTCGCGCCGCGCGCTCGGCGCGAGCGGATCCTGACGGTCTCGGAGCGGTCCAAGCGCGACATCGTCGAGCTCTACGGGGTCGAGCCCGAGAAAGTGGTCGTGACGCCGAACGGCGTCGACCCGATCTTCGCGCCCGGCTCGGGAGGGGCCGCGAGACTACGTTCTCGTCGGTCGGTGCGGTGCAGTCGCGCAAGAACCAGATGGCCGCCCTGCTCGCCGCACAGGAGGTCGGCCTGCCGCTTGTCGTCGTCGGGCCCGAGAAGGATCCGGCGGTCGCCCGCGAGTTGCGCGCGAAGGGAGCAACGCTCCGCGGGTACGTCCCGCTCGACGAGCTCGTGGCGCTGTACACGGGTGCCGCCTGCGTCGTGCAGTCGTCTCGCTACGAGGGATTCGGCCTTCCGGTTCTCGAGGCGATGGCGTGCGGCGTGCCGGTCGTCACGGTGCCCGATCCGGCGCTCCTCGAGGTGGTCGGCGACGCGGCAGTCGTGGTGGAGGAAGAGCCGTCTGGCGGACGGTATCCGCCTGGCCGTCTCCGAGCGCGAGCGGCTCGTGGCCGGCCGGGCTCGAGCGCGCCGCGCAGCTACTCGTGGCGAGCGGTGGCCGAGCAGACGGTCGCTGTCTACCAGGAAGCGATTCGACCGATGAGTGTCTCGGCTGTCGTCGTCTCGCACGGGCACGCTGACGTGCTCGACCGGTCTCTGCCCCTCCTTGCCGCCCAGGTCGACGAGGTCGTCGTCGTCGCCAACCTGCCCGGTTCCACCGAACGAGCTGCCGGCGGGAACGAAGGTGATCGAGAACCTGCGAGCCGCAGTGCCTCGCCGCGAACGTGAATGTCGGGATCGCGGCGACGAGCGGGACGTACGTGCTCTTCTCGAACCCCGACGTCGTCGTGGAGCCGGGCTGTGTGCGAGTCGCTCGCGTCGTTCATGGACGCGCATCCGCGCTGTGGGATCGCCGGCCCGGAGATGCTCTGGCCGGACGGCACCTGGCAGCCGTCACGACGCCTGTTCCCCACCGTGTCGGGGACGATCGTGCGCCGTACGCCTCTGCGTCGGCTCTATCCGCCGTACGAGCGTCAGCGTGCGCACTACCAACTCGACGACCGGCCCTCCGCGCCGGTCGAGGCGGACTGGCTCCTCGGCGCGTTTCTCCTTCAGCGGCGGACAATGCTCGACGAGATCGGAGGCTGGGATGCCGGCTATCGCCACTACGTCGAGGACATCGACCTCTGTTACCGGGCGATGCGCGCCGGGTGGGAGCGGTGGTACGTGCCTGCCGCGGTCGCGACGCATGCCTATGCGGCGGTGATCGACCGCACGTTCCTCTCGCGCCACACGCTCTGGCATCTGCGCGGAATGGCCCGGTTCGTGCGCAAGCATCCCGAGGCGCTCCGTCCTAGGCACACGGCTGACCGTCGGGGCGAGGCGTGAGTCGCACCGGCCCTTGCAGGTCGAGCCTGACGGGCGGGGTCGCCTCCCACAGGGTCAGCGATGCTCCGTTCGAGAGATCGGAGCCGATGCTCGCGAGGTCGAGACGGGCGATCGGTCGCCCCCGCACGGGAATCCGGGAATCGACGACGACGTAACGTGCGTCGAGAGGCTTGCCTCGGTCGAGGAGCGTCAGCTTCGGGCCGAGCTCGAGCTTACGGGCGCCGAGGTAATCACGGCCGACCGGCTGGTAGAGGTAGGCCGTCTGGTGGACGCGCGTGTTGAGGAACTCCGAGAGGACGACGAAGAACTGCTGGTCGTTCTTTGCGGCCGCAGCGCATGCGTCGCCGGCCGCAATGCTCGTGTCGACGTGGACGATTGTCGCCTCGGCCCCGTCCGGGAGCGCGGCGTCGATCCACGAGAGCGCCTTCGATGCGCTCGGCGGGACGGGACTGTTCCAGCTCGTCTGATCGACGGCTGCGATCGTTGCAATGACGACGATCGTCAACACCGCCGGACCGATTGCCGAACGAGACAGCAGGACGATGACCGAGCCGACGATCACGACGACGATCGCTGCCGGAATCCCGAGCGGGTCGTCGAGGGCCTTGAGCGCCGCCTGTGCGGTCCAGCCGCCGAGCGGCGGACTCGGTAGCCACGCCACGAGGCCCAGCACGACGATTGAGGTGATCGCAGTAAGCCGCCACCGGCGTATAGCACCGTTGTCGAGCCAGAACGCGAAACAGGTGAAGACGAGCGGCGCGACGTAGAAGACACTCCGCTCCTGGATGAAGCCGAAACCGAAACCCGTGGCCGACAGCACACCAACTGCTGCGATCATCGCCATCGTCAGGGTTACGGTCGCCGCGCCGATCGCGCGCTCCCCGGCACTCGCTGATCGCCGGAGGAGCCCTACCAGTGCGGCCGGGAGAGTGACGGCCGCTGCGATACCGCTGGTCAGCGCGATCGCACCGGTGTTCCAGCCGACCCAGCGAGCGAACGAGATCGGCGAGATCCGGCCGTCGAAGAGCGTCGAGTATGCGCTGAGCGAGCTCAGCAGGAGCACAAGGGCGCCGGCCGCCAGCAGAGTGAGAAGGAGCCCGAGCAGGAGACGCTGTTCGCGCATGGTGTTCCTGACCGATCGTCGTGAGAGGCCGACCGCGAGTACCGCAACGATCGCCGCGGCGGGCACCACGGCTGCCTGCGTGCGAATCGCAGCGAGCGCGACGATGAGCGCGACGACGATCAGCTGGCGAGCGGTGGTGGGGCGCTCCAGCGTGAGCACGAGTGCGAGAGCGAAGATCGTGAAGAGGAGATAGAACGCGGACTCGGTCATAACCCAGGCGGTGAAGCCGCCCCAGGGGTTCATGACGGTGAGAGCCGCGACGAGCGTCGCGAGGCCGTGAGGGACGACTCGTCGAGCAAGGAAGTACGCGGGGACGGCGGTCAGGGAGAACATGAGCGCGTTGAGCGCCTGTACGGCGACATGCGCGTCGACACCGTTCCGGGCGAGGCCGTAGGCGGGGCTGATCAGAAGCGGATAGAGCAAGCTGTGACCGGTGTCAGGATCTCCGCGTAGAAGGTAGGAGCCGTGCTGGGCGAGGCTCTTGCCGAGGCCCGAGTAGATGAGCTCGTCGCCGAGGACGCGCGGAATCGTCGTCTCGGCCGAGAGCACCGTCCACAGGGAGGCCGAAATGGCGACAATCACAGGGAGCGCAACTTCCGGCCCGACCCTCAATCGTGGCAGCGATCGGGTGGTAGCTGCGATGCGTTCCGCCGCCGCGGTGCCGAGGCCGAGGCGCTACCTTCACGATGAGCACGCAGGCGACGAGAATCGCGAGCACGCCGATCATCAGGGACCGTTCTGCCGTGAGCTGCTCGAGCCCCGCGCGTACAGGGTAGACGGCTCCGTCTCGGTGCAGCACGGCGAACGCCACGAGTGCGGCTCCAAGGACAGTTGCGACCGCCGCGATGATTGCCCGCCCGCGCCAGGTTGCACTTCGTCGGCTCATCGAGAGACTCCCACGACTCCGGGTCAGCCCGCTGTCGGTCGTGGGCCGGAAGCCGAATCCGACCTGTGCGCCGAAGTAGCGTCGCTCGGGGTTGGACGGGTCGAGCGCATTCGGCTGGAACGGCGGCGTGACGGTGACCCTGACATGGAACGGCGGGCGCGGGGTGGGGATCGTGAACGTCCGGTCGGCGCAGCCGGCGACGATCCAGCCGCGGCGTTCGGTGAGTCGATCGATGACGCCGTTCTTCTGTTCGCCGAGCTTGAGCGTGCCGACGTCGATCTCGACCCGCCCCGGGCACGTCGGCCTTCGGATCGCTCGGGCACCACCCCGTTCGGGCGACTCGCACGTCGACGGTTCCGGCGCGCTCGCCCGGGCGTCGAGAAGCGCGAATAGTCGGCCGAGACGGAGTCGCGGGCCGCGAGCTTCCGACCCAACCGTCGTTGAAGACGCCTCTGAGCGACTGCTCCAGGCGCAGAGGGCCGTCGTGCTCGACGAGCGTCAGCGCGCCCATCGTCTGGCGCTTGTTCCCGACGAGGTCGACGCCGAAGTCGGAGATTGCCCAGCGGTAGCCCGAGTCGTCGGCGAGCGTCCCGTCGGGCGCGGTGAGGTCGGGCGTCAAGGTCGGGCCCGGGCCGGGTGCGGTGCCATCGGTGCTCCAGATTCGCTTCACCGAGCGATTCCAGAATTCGAGCGACCAGACCGAGTTCGGGTCGGCGATCTTCTGTCCGATGTAGACGGCCGGAGCGCCCACCCGTTGCCTGGTCGACCCAGTCGAGCGGCTTCGGCAGGCCGCCGACGAACGGTCGAGGAGATGTCGTTCGAGGCCCTGGAGGCGATCGATCTCCGTCCGCAGTGACCAGCCGACCGCAGAGCACGAGTGCTGCCGCGCCCAGGCGATCCCGGCGCGCGTCTCCGATGCGCGGCGCGAGCAGCGCAAGAGCCGAGACGAGCGAGCACGACCAGCAGGAACGGCTGTAGGCCCTCCTGCACCCAGCCGTAATCCGAGTGCAGGCGCGTCAGCGCCGCGAGGCTCGGGAGCATCGCCGTACAGCGGCGTTGTGAACGGGAAGATCGTTCCGAGCAAGATCGCAGCCGTCAGCGCAGTCGCAGCGACGAGAGCGACGATGCGAACGGCACGAAAAGCGGATTGCGACCGCGGCCGCGACGAACAGGAGCGGCGCGAGGTACACGAGGTTGCGCTCGACGATCCGTGGCTCGAACACCTTCGCGCCGTACACGCCCTTTGCGCCCGCGTAGAGCAGGAACATGCCGAGCGATGCGAGAAGCACCGCGTGGAACGCCGTCGCAGCACGTGTGCGTGGGAGTGCGCGAGGATCGAATGCCAGCGTCGAGACCGGCGAGAAGCGGGAGCACCCCGAGTCCGACTGCAAGTGCCGCGCCCGCGTCGGCGGCCTGGTCGAGCATGCCGAGAGGGTCGGCGCGTGCGACTCGCCACTCCGTCGACCGGAACGCGTAGAGCTCGCTGAGCGCGATCGCGGCGAGCACGACCAGCGTCGACAGGGCGATCAACCGACCGGTGCCGAGTCGGGCTCGCACCGCGTGGAACCTCTCGCTCCTTCAGAGCAACGACGACGAGCCGAGCCCGCGGCGATGAGAGGCAGGAGAATGAACTGGTCTCGCACCAGCGGGCCGACCACCGCGAGGCAGATCGCAGCGACGATCCAGCCGCGGCTGCGGGTCGCGAGCGCCCGCGCGATCGCGAGGAGCGCCAGTGCTGAGTAGGGGTAGGCGATCGGCTCCTGGATGAGCATCGGCGAAAAGACGAACGCCGGCGTTGCGCCCGCCCCGAATGCCGCAAGCAGCGACCACGGTCGATCGAGCATCGTTCGAGCGAGGACGTAGGTCGGGAAGACGGCCGCCGCCATCACGATGCTCTGGGCGTCCTTGATGGCCGTGTAGGCCGATGACACGTTGTCGATCCACCAGAACGGCGCCGTGAGCCAGGGGTAGAGACCTGCGCCCCAGTACTCGACGCCCCGGCGTGCGGGTGTGCCGGTCTCGGAGATCGCCCGCGCGATCTCGGTGTACTCGATCTCGTCGGAGAAGAGCCAGGGGGTTCCGTGGCGCGACGCCTGCCAGACGTAGAGCATCGAAAGAGCGAGCCAGATGCCGACGATCGGCACGGCGTCGAGCGCCCGATCGAAGAAGCTTCGCCGCGCGGGCGCCCCGGCGGTCAAGGAGCCGTCGCCATCTCACGACGTCGCCGCATCGCGTGGAGTGCACGAAGGGCCGCTCGCTCGCCGAACCTGCCGCCCACGAGGAAGACCGTCGCAAGTACGACGTCGACCGCGAACACCTTGATCGGGAAGTCCAGGAACGACACGGCGACGCCGATGATCGCGGCGGCAGCGAGGTCGGAGACGCAAACGGCCGTCGCGATCCTCAGGACAGGGCCAAGGCGTCCTTGCTGCCGATCTCGGCGGTAGAGCCCTAGGAGGCGCGAGCGCCACGTAGCGACACGCAACGACGATGGGGAGCGCCCAGACGAACACGTGGCGTTGCCAGGGCGTTCCGTCTCCCTGCACCACGATGACGTACGCGCCGTAGAACGCTGCGCCCGTCAGAGCCCCGTCGACGACCGTGTCGATGAGCAGTCGGGTGCGGTGCGAGAGTCCCGTCTCATCCGGGGTCGCCGCGGCACCGGAGAGAAAGGCCGCGAACTGCAGCAGCAGAGCGAACGTGACGAGGACGCCGATCGTCGTGATCCTGCCGCTGTCGAGCACGGCGTACGCGAGGCTCGTCAGTCCGAGTGCCGCCGAGACCGCAACGAGGAAGAAGACTGCCCGACGCTCCGAAAGGCCCCGATAGACGAGCCGATGCGACGTGTGGTCGCGACCTCCCTGTGTGACCGATCGCCCCGAACGGAGCCGAAGCGTGGTCACGAGGGAGGTGTCGAGGATCGGCACGGCCAGGATCAGAAGCGGGAGCATGAGAGTCGCGACCGTCGTTCCGGCCTCCTTGTACGACGCCATCAGCCCGAGTGTGGCAAGAACGAACCCGATCAGCTGGCTTCCGGAATCTCCCATGAACACCCGCGCCGGGCCGCTGAGCCGCAGGTTGTAGGGGATGAATCCGACGAGCGCGAGCGCGAGGCTCGTCGCGATGATGAAGATATCGCGGTTCGGAGCCACGAACGCCGCCGACAGGGCGAAGCACGATGCGGCGACGATACCCAGGCTCCCGGCCAACCCGTCCATGTTGTCGAGGAGGTTGAACGCGTTCGTCAGCCCGACGAGCCACAGCATTCCGACGGCCCAGCCGAGAGTCGAGTTCGAGACGAATTCGACGGAGATGGAGCTCTGAAGGACGAGGATCGCTGCGGCGAGTTGGGCGCCGAGCTTGGCCGCCGGATGGAGCTGGATGACATCGTCGAGCAACCCGAACGCGAACACGATCGCGCCGCCTGCGAGGATGACGAGGAGCTCGCCTGGAATCCCGGTGGGGCCGATCGTGAGCGCCAACACGACTGCGGCGACGAAGCCGGCGAAGATGCCGATTCCACCGAACGCCGGGGTGGGGCTCGTGTGCCAGCGGTCGGGCCTCGGATCGGCGCCGAAGCGCGCCAGCGCCCGGGGCCAGTGCAGCAGGCCGGCGACAACGAGGAACGCGATCGGCGCGGCCGCGACGGCGGCGAACAGGTTCACCGACTGTGGGCTGCGATCGAGGGCACCATCGAGATGGAAGCCTATCCCGCTCGGTGGGTGGACACGGCCTGCGCCAACATCCCCCGTACAATCCGCCGGTGGCCGTCTACGCCGACCTGATCCGCTACCGCGAGCTGTTCGCCAGCCTCTTCCAGCGCGACCTCCGGGCGAAGTACAAGGGCTCGGTGCTCGGTCTCTTCTGGACGCTCGCGCTGCCCGTGACGTTGATGCTCGTCTACCTCGTCGTCTTCTCGGTGATGTGGAAGTCGCCGACGACCGACGTCGACCACTACTGGCTGTTTCTCCTCTGCGGACTGCCGCCATGGGTGTTCTTCGCGACGTCGCTGCAGTCGTCTGCTCGGAGCCTGCTCGAGAACGCGAGCCTGATTCGCAAGGTGCGCTTTCCGAGGCAGCTCGTGCCGCTCTCGATCGTGGCCACGCAGCTCGTCGCCTTCGCCGTGATGACCGGAATCGTGCTCGTGCTCGCCATGATCGTGCTCCCTGATTCCCGCGCGACCGCGTGGCTCGTGATTCCCATCTCGCTCGTGATCGTCGCGTTCGTCTCGGGCCTCTCACTCGCCGTCGCGGCCGCGAATGCGATCTATCGTGACATCGAGTTCATCGTGTCCGCGCTCCTCTTGCCGCTGTTCTTCCTCACGCCGATTCTCTACAGCCTCGACCAGCTCCCCGGTGCCGCCGACAACCCGTGGCTGATCGACCTGATCCGATGGGGCAATCCTCTGACGCCCGTCGTCGAGTGCTTCAGGGCGCCGCTCTTCCTCGGCGAGGTCCCGTCGACCGGCGACCTCATCTATCTCGGCGTCGAGACCGTCGTTGCCCTCGTGCTCGGCGCCGTCGTCTTCAACGCCGTCGACGATCGGATCGCGGCGGAAGTGTGATCGAGACCCGACCGTCGAAGAGCGCGTCGGGACCCTGATAGGCCGGGAGGCCAAGGTGCTCCTCGGGTTCGAGGCCGTCGAGCAGGGAGGGAAGCAGAAGTGGGAGGGGGAAGCGCGGGTTGCGGCCGCCGTCGACATTCCACGGAGCGAGGTCTCGGTCGCGGCCGCCCGGGATGATCGCCGCGCCAACGGCCGTCCACCCCTCGGCGTGTGCGTCGAGCACGAGCGTCGACCAGCCTGGCACGGGTGCTGCGCCCGCCACGAGGTACGCCACGGCTGCGGCGTCCGTGTCGACGATCGGCTCGTCGAGGGCGGCGAGCGCTGCGGCTGTGACCGCGCTCTCGCCGCCATGGATTCGCACGGCGAGGCGACGCTCGCTGATTCGAGGAGTGACCTCGACGTCGATCTGGAGGGGGCTGCACCCGATCTCCTCGAACCAGAAGCGGTGCTCCTCCACGAGGTCGAACGCGAGCAGGTAGGGGCCGGGTGGTCGTGGCGCTGTCACCGCGAGGTCGATCTCGACCCGCTCGCCCGGGGCAACCGGGTGGGGCAGTGGCGTTCTCGGGCCGTCCCAGACGATCGGGTTGCCGAGGGTGTCGAGCCAGTGAAACGACGCCTGGATTCCGTCCGCTCCGATCGAGCGCCAGGTTGCAGTGCCCGCGTTCTCGATCGATACGCGTGCCGTCGATGACACGCCGGCTCGCGTGTCCTCGAGCGTCCAGGCGAGCCAACGCGGGGCAAGTGGGCCGGGCGTAACGGGATGCTCACCGACGCGGTTCACGATGGGGCTACTCTAGAGCCTTGTGGCATTACGTTTCGTGGGCTTGCCTCAATGGCAAGCGGAGCCCTCGGTCGCTCCCGGGACGGGCATGCGCCCGTCCCCTACCAGGTTCCGGTCGAATGGACCGTGCGATCTCGTGAGTGAGCCGCTTCTCGTCCGCGCCGCGAGGCGCGAGGTGGTCGAGCGGACGCCGGTGTGGTTCATGCGCCAGGCGGGTCGGTCGCTTCCCGAATATCGCGCTATTCGCGCCAAGCACGCGTTCTTCGAGGTCGCCCATGACCCTGAGCTCTGCGCCGAAGTGACGCTGCAACCCGTTCGTCGTCACGACGTCGACGCCGCGGTGATGTTCGCGGACATCATGACGCCGGTGCTCGGGATGGGAATCGACGTGCGACTCGTCGAAGGCGTCGGGCCCGTGATCGACGAACCGGTGCGGACGCTCGCGGACGTGGAGCGGCTGCGGGTTCCCGATCCGGACGAGGCGTTTTCGCCCGTCCTGGAAGCCGTCACGCTCGTGCGTGCCGCGCTTCGTCCCGACCAGGCCGTCGTCGGCTTCTGTGGTGGCCCTTTCACCGTTGCGGGCTACCTCGTGGAAGGGAAGCCGAGCCGCGAGTTCGCGCTGACGAAGAGCCTCATGCTCGGCCACCCCGAGGTCTGGCACGCTCTGCTCACGAAGCTTTCGGCGACGTTCGCCGCTTACGTTGCAGCCAAGGTACGGGCAGGCGCCGATGTGATCCAGCTGTTCGACTCCTGGGTAGGAGCTCTTTCTCCGGCGCACTATCGCGAGTACGTCGCGCCTCATTCCGCGCAGGTTCTCGCGGCGGTCGAGGTGCCGACGATCCACTTCGGCACGGGTACCGCAACGTTACTCGAGGAGATGGCTGCGGCTGGAGGCGACGTGATCGGTCTCGACTGGCGGGTTCCGCTCGACGCGGGCTGGGCGCGGGTGCCTGACCGAGCCGTCCAGGGGAATCTCGATCCTGCCGTCCTGCTCGCACCATGGGAGGTCGTGGAGGCGGAGGCACTCGACATCCTCGCGCGCGCAGCCGGCCGACCCGGCCACATCTTCAATCTCGGCCACGGCGTCTTCCCGTCCGTCGACCCCGACACGCTGACGCGGCTGGCGGCGCTCGTGCAGGAGCGGAGCAGCTCAACGTCGGTGAGCCTCACGTGAGCCACGCTGTCGCACCGGGCCGAATCTCGGCAGATGCTGTCTCCCGTCGGTTTCGCGTCCATGCGCGAGAGACGCGGACGCTCAAGGATCTCTTTGTCGCACGAGGACGCACCGGCGCACAGGACGTCTGGGCGCTCCGCGACGTCTCGGCCGAGGTCGCCCCGGGAGAGGCTGTCGGCCTCATCGGGCGCAACGGCTCGGGCAAGTCGACGCTCCTGCGTGTGCTCGCCGGCATCATCAAGCCGACCACCGGCACCGTGCGCGTTGACGGCCGGATCGGCTCCCTGCTCGAGCTCGGAGCCGGGTTCCATCCTGACTTCAGCGGGCGCGACAACGTGTACCTGAACGGCTCGATCCAGGGTCTGCGCCGCACCGAGATCCGCGAGCGTTTCGACGAGATCGTCGCCTTCGCGGAAGTGGAGCACGCCATCGACCGGCCCGTCCGTACCTACTCGAGCGGGATGGCAATGCGACTCGGCTTCGCGATCGCGGCCTTCCTCCAGGCCGACGTGCTGCTCCTCGACGAGGTCTTCGCGGTCGGCGACGAGAACTTTCAGCGCAAGTGCTTTGGCGTCATCGCAGCCTTCAAGAATCAGGGCGGCACGATCCTGTTCGTGTCGCACGACGCTCAGGCGGTGGAGAGGTTGTGCGAGCGCTCGATCCTCCTCTCGTCCGGCGAGAAGGTGTACGACGGCCCGACGCATGAGGCGGTCGCTCGCTACCGGCGCCTTCTCGCGGATGATCTCGACCCGGCGGAGCGTGGCGTCGGCCTGCGCGAGTGGGGGACGGGCGAGGCCGAGATCACCGGCGCCCGGCTTCTCGACGCGACCGGAGGGGAGCGGCAGCAGTTCCTCGCGGGCGAGCCTTTCCGGCTCGAGGTCGATCTCGGGGCGCGGGCAACGATCGCGCCGCCCCGGCTCCAGCTCGAGATCCGGGACTCGACGGGCCTGCTCATCGCCGAGGATGCGGTCGACACGGCGAGCGTCGGGTGGCCGGAGGAGGGTGGCTCGGCGACGGCGAGGCTCGACGTCGACCATCCAGCGCTTGCCTTCGGTCGCTTCCAGGTCCGGCTCGGGCTCATCTCGGTGGAAGGTCGGACACTCCATCAGTTCGACGATGCGGTTTCGTTTCTCGTCTATCCGGACGGGGAGGAGCGCGGGCTCGTGCACCTCGGAGGAACCTGGCGCGCTGGGGCGAAGGAGGATCTCCGATGAGCTACAAGACCTGTCCCGAGTGGCCGGAGCTGATGGAGCTCGCGCCCGATCTGCAGTTCAAGCACATGTCCGTGGCCGACGCCCACTTGCCATTCGACGTGCTTTCGGAGATCACCCACGTCTCACTGGGAGAGGTCGAGATCTGCTGTGACCTCGACCACCACGTCTTCAACGGCTTACACACCGATCCACAGGTCGTCACAGCGTTGGCCGATACGCACTGGTACGAGGTGCACGAGTGGGCGACCTCGGGACCCGGCGCCTCGAGCCACGCGGCCTGAGGCCATGACCGGGCCACGGCGCTCTCAGCCGTCTCGGAAGCCCGCCGCCCTGCCCGTCCCCGGACGTAGGCTCTTGAGGTGGCAACGGTCATCGTCCCTTTCCGGTCAGGCGGCAAGACGCGCCTTCCTCCCGGGCTCCGGATCGAGCTCGCGCTCGCGATGCTCGGCGACGTTCTTCAGGCAGCAACGTCCTTCGCTGCCAGCGTGAAGCTCGTCAGCGACGACCGCGGCAGCCACGCTCGTAGCCGCCGAGCTCCAGGCGGACGTCGTCGCGGACCCGGGCGGAGGACAGGGTGCTGCGATCGTCGCTGCTCTGGTCGGCGTCGATGGACTCTGCCTCATCGTCAACGCCGATCTTCCGTGCGTAACGGCTGCCGCGCTCACACGCCTCGCGGCCAAGACCCCGGCCTCGGTGCCGGCGGCGGATGGGACGACGAACGCCCTTTCGCTCCCTGATTCGGGCTGGTTCGAGCCGCTCTATGGGCCCGGAAGCGCGGCGCGCTACGCCGCGGCAGGGCTCGACGCCGTTGCCGTCCCCGAGCTCGAGCAGGACGTCGATACGCTTGCAGACGTCGAATACCTGACCCTCCCGGTCGGCCGGCGCACATCGCTTGTGTTGAATCAACACAGGCTCGACCGGGCTCGCACCGCGTGAGGGTCGTCTGTCTGTCCGGCGGCGTGGGTGGAGCGAAGCTTGCGGCAGGACTCCACGACGTGCTGGCTCCAGGCGAGCTGACGGTGATCGGGAACGTGGGCGATGACCTCGAGGTTCTCGGCCTCCACGTCTCACCCGACCTGGACTCGGTGCTCTACGGGCTGGCAGCGCTCAACGACGCGGAGCGGGGCTGGGGGCGCGCCGGCGAGACATGGCGGGCGCTCGAGTCGGTGCGCGCGTGGGGTGGCGAGGATTGGTTCATGCTCGGCGACCTCGACCTCGGGCTCCATCTGGTTCGATCCCAGGCGATGCGCGGCGGCGAGGCGCTCTCGGCGATCACCGCGCGGCTCGGTCTCGCCGCGCGCCTCGAGACGAAGCTCGTGCCGGCCACGGACGATCGCCTCCGTACCCATCTCGTCACGCCGGCGGGGACGTTCGCGTTTCAGGACTGGTTCGTCGCCCGGCGCCACGAGGACGAAGTGGACGCCGTGCGGTACGAGGGCGCCGAGACGTCGACCCCTGCCCCCGGCGTCATCGAGGCGCTCGAGGCCGCCGACGCGATCGTGATTGCACCGAGCAACCCGTTCGTCTCCATCCATCCGATCCTGTCAGTGCCCGGCATTGCGGCCGCGATCGAAGTGCGAACCTGTCGCTCGATCGCGGTCAGTCCGTTGATCGGGGGCAGGGCCGTGCGCGGCCCGCTCGACCGCATGATGGAGCGGCTCGTCGGGGGGACGACGCCGGCCGACGTGGCGAGGTGCTACGAGGGCCTGCTCGATGTGCTCGTGATCGACAGGGCTGATGCGATGGCCGAAACGCGCGGTGCGGTGGTCGTCACGGATACGCTCATGAACGACCGCGATTCCGCGCGGCGGCTCGCTCGGACAACCCTGGAGGCAGCTATGGAGGTCTCGTCGTGAAGGTCGCCCTGATCGGAGGTACGGGAAGCTTCGGCATGGCTCTCGCAGTGCGGCTGCACGAGGCCGGGTACGCCGTCGTGATCGGGTCGCGCGACGCAACGCGGGCCGAGGCTGCTGCCGACGAGCTCGGCGTCGCGGGTGCGACGAACGAGGATGCGGCCCGCGAGGCAGACATCGTCGTCCTGACGACGAAGGCGGACGGTGCGGTCGAGACCGCGCGCTCGATCCGCGACGCGATCGGGCAGACGCCCGTCCTTTCGGTCGCTGCCGAGCTCTCCTTCACGAAGGGGGGCGTCTTCCCGACGCCCGAGCCGACCTCGATCGCCCAGCGGATCCAGGACGTCATCGAGGGGCCGGTCATCGCGGGCCTGCACTCGCTCGCCGCCTCGAATCTCGGAGGCGATGTGGCCCCGGACGAGGACACGCTCGTCTGTGGCGACGACGCCGAGGCCAAGGCGATGGTGCTCGAGCTCGCCGGCAAGGTGACGTCCGGCCGGGCCATCGACGCCGGGCCTCTTGCGAGCGCCCGCGCGCTCGAGGGCATGACTGCGGTGATCGTGAACGTGAACAAGCGCTACAAGGCGCACGCAGGCCTGCGCGTCACCGGCCTCGGCTGACGTGGCCGGCGACGTCCGTGTGATCGCTCTCGGGGGCCTCCCCGAGCTCGAGGAGGGGGACGATCTGGCGCAGTTGATCGCCGATGCCTGTGCCCGCACCGGAGGACTCGAGCCCGGAGATGTCATCGTCGTCGCCCAGAAGGCAGTGTCGAAGGTCGAGGGCCGGATCGTCCGCCTGGACGACGTGGAGCCGTCCTCCCGCGCCGTCGAGCTTGCGGGAGCCGACGGCGACCCGCGGCAGGTAGAGGTGATCCTGCGGGAGTCCGCAGAGGTCGTGCGCTCGCGGCCGCCGCTCGTGATCGCGAGGACGCGTCACGGGTTCGTCTGCGCCTCGGCCGGTGTCGACGCCTCGAACGCGAAGGGCCCGGGGACGGTCGTCCTGTTGCCACTCGACCCGGACGCCTCCGCCGCGGCGCTTCGCGACCGGTTGGCGGAGCTGACGGGTGTTGCTCCCGGCGTGATCGTCAGCGACTCGTTCGGCCGAGCGTGGCGGCAGGGGACGACGGACGTTGCGCTCGGCGTGGCAGGGCTGGTCGCGGTGCAAGACCTGCGAGGCTCGCGCGATGCCGCCGGCTACGAGCTGCAATCGACGATGATCGCCGTCGCCGACGAGATCGCGGGGGCGGCCGAGCTTGTGATGGGCAAGAGCACGGGTACCCCGGCCGCACTCGTCCGTGGTGTCGATGCAGCGGGCGGTGGCAGCGCTCTCGATCTCGTGATGCCCCTCGAGCGCGACCTGTTCCCCTGACACCGTCGCAGCCGATCGCTCTCAGGTGCAGGGGCCGTCAGACCGGCTGGCCAACGCTGAGCGGCAGTGTCAGCAGGAACGTCGTCGTGTGGTCGTGGCCGTTTTCGGCCCAGATCTTGCCGCCGTGCGCTTCGACGATCCCGCGGCAGATCGCGAGCCCGAGGCCGGTGCCGCGGACGCGTCGCTGCTTCGCCTCGGCACCCCGGTAGAAGGGCTCGAAGATCTGCTCGAGCTCGGCCGGGGGCACGCCGTCTCCGGCATTGGTGACACCGAGAAGCACGTGCCCTTCCTCGGCACGCAGCGTGACGTCGATCGTCGAGTCCGGATCGGAGTAACGGGCGGCGTTCTCGAGCAGGTTGTCGACGACCTGCTCGATCCTGAGCGGGTCGGCGAAGACGGGAATGGACTCGTCGGGAAGCCGTAGCTCGACGGTGTGACCGCTTGCCTCGAGCGTCGGCCGGGCCTTGGTGATCGCGTGGGCGACGAGCTCGCCGATGACGATGGGCGCGGGCTCGATCTGCAGCCGCCCGGCCTGAAGCCTGCTCACGTCCAGGAGCTCCTCGATCATGTGCTCGAGCTTCTCCGTCTCCTCGTCGATGATCTCGAGGAAGTGTCGGCGCGTGGCGGGCTCGATCGGCGTGTCCTCGCGGAGGAGCGTCGTCGCGTAGCCCTTGATGAATCCCAGCGGTGTGCGCAGCTCGTGCGAGACGGCGGAGATCAGCTCGCTGCGTATTCGTTGCACCTCGTGCCGGGCCTCCAGATTCCGGAGCTCGGTGGCGAGACGGGTGTTGTCGACTGCGACGGCGATCTGGTCGCAGATCGCCGCCACGACGGGCTGCTCTTCCGGCGTCGGCAGCCGGCCGTCCCGGCGTCCGAGTGTGAGGACGCCGAGGACGCCGCTCGGGCCGCGGAGCGGAAGGATGGCGATCGAGTCGGCGACGCCCGCGCAGCTGCGGCTGGTGCCGGCCCGATTCGGTGCCGGAAGTGGACGGCGGTTCGCCTGACGCTGCGAAACAGAGTCCCTCCGTACAGTTCCGGCACGGGAAGTCACCCCACCCACCGCGGATCACGACCTCGGAGGGGTGGCCGCTCCCGTCGTCCAGCAAGCGGACTGCGGCGGCGTCCATCGCAGTCTGCTCGAGCACGACGTCGAGGCAGCGGTGCAGCATGTCATCGAGCTCGTGCGTCTCGTTGGCCGCGGCCAGGATCGCGCTGACCGCGGCCAACTGACGGTTCCGGGCGTTCAGCTCCGACGTGCGCTCACCCACCTTGAGCTCCAGCTCCTCGCCCCAGCGACGCACCGTCTCGAGCGAGTCTCTCAGCTGCGCGCGCATCGTCTCGAGACTCCCGGCGAGCACGCCGATCTCCCCACCCTCCGAGACGCTGATCGTCTGGTCGAGATCCCCGGACGCCATCTTCTCGGCCGCTTTCGTGAGGCTGCGTACGGGTCGAACGAGCAGGCGGGCGCCGAGGAGGGTGAGCAGCCAGAGCGCTGCGAGAGCTCCTCCACCGGCGAGAAGCAGCGTCTGTCTGAGTTGCCGGGACGGTGCGTACGTCTCGCTGTCGGTGCCGCCGAGCGCGATGCCCCAGGGTGCGGTCGACAGGCGCACGAACGCCATCACGTGCTTCGCGTGCGTCACCGAGCGGCTCACCCTGCTCCGACGTCACGGCGACGTTCGCGATCCCCGGCTCCCCAGACTTCAGCATCTTTCGGTAGAAGGCCAGGTGCTCTCCCGGGACGAGGGTCGCTCCGGTCTCGGTCGAGGCGAGCTCGATCCCGTCGGGCCCCACGAGCTCCGCATGCCCGCTGCGTCCGAGCCGCCGTGCGGCGTCGAGCCGTTGGATCACGTCCGCGCTGGCGAGATCGAGCGTCCCGACGAGGATGCCCGTCCCATCGCCGTCGGCGTGGACGGGGACGGTGAGCGCGACCACCGGCTTGCGGCGCGCATCCCGGAACGGTGCGGAGACGAGGCGTCGCCCCTGCGCAAGGGCACGCGCGACATACGGCGTCCCGGCCAGGTCGGCGCCGACCGGCGGGGCGCCACGCCCCAGGGATCCGACCACCCTCCCGTGCGCGTCCACGAGCGCGAGGGTCGTGAAGGCCCCGCCGCTCGCACGGTAGACCTCCGCGAGGAGTCGGCGCCGCACGCTCGGGGACGCGGGGCGGGCGTCGAAGGCGGTGAGATTGGCGAACCTGTACTGCAGAACGCCGTCGATGTCGTCCGCCAACTCCTCCGTGATCGTGAGCCGTTCGTGCAGGATCTGGTTCGTGCTCGCATCGACCGCGCGGATCCCGAGCACGCTGAAGCCGACGAACAGGACGAGGAAGCCGACGGTGACCCCGACTACGAGGCGCGGCCAGAGCGTGAGTCGCCGCCAGAGAGTCGATGGTCGTGGGCGATCGCTACGGTTCACGTGCACAGTGTCGCGCCAGAACGTCACCTCTGCTGCCGCCGGGGCCGCGAGTGCGGGCTTCCGCGGGGAACGCCGGGGTGCTCCCCCGGAGCGAATCCTCGTCGTCGACGACGAGCCGCGCTACCTCGAGATCATCCGGTTCAACCTCGAGAGCGCCGGCTATCGCGTCTCGTGCGCGGCGAGCGGCGAGGCAGCGCTGGAGGCCGCCGCGGCGGAAGAGCCCGACCTGATCGTGCTCGACGTGATGCTCCCGGGCATCGACGGGTTCGAGGTGCTGACGCGCGTTCGTGAACGGTCGAGCTGTCCGGTGATCATGCTGACGGCGAAGGGCTCGGAAGCAGGACAAGGTGCGCGGCCTGCGCCTCGGAGCCGACGACTACGTGACGAAGCCGTTCTCGGCTCAGGAGCTGCTTGCCCGCGTCGAGGCGGTGCTCCGTCGTGCGCATCCACCGGAGAGCAGCGGAGCGGGAGCGGACGACGATCTCGGTCGGCGATCTCCACATCGACCGCCAACGTAAGCAGGTGACGCTAGCCGGAACCGAGGTGAGGCTCTCGCCGACGGAGTACCGCCTGCTCGAGTGCCTCGCGCTGAACGCGGGCGTCCTGCTCAGCCGGAACGAGCTGCTCACGCAGGTCTGGGGCAAGGAGTACAGGGGGGAGGACGAGATCCTGCGCGTGACGCTCTGGCGGCTGCGCCAGAAGCTCTCGGACGATCCCTCGTCACCGCGCTACATCGTCACTCGACCGGGCCTCGGCTACATGTTCGTCACACCTGGGTAGCGTCGCTTGGATGCCAGGTCGGGCTGTAACAGAGCTGTGACGACACTGTGATGGTCCCGTAACGGCTCCTGTAGCGAACCTGGGGATGACCATTACCATCGGCGACGTCACGAAGACGGCCGGCGCGACGCGGCCTGCGGCGATGGTCGCTTCCAACCCCGAGTGTAAGGAGTCGACAAGATGAAAAAGCTTCCATTGCTCGTTGCGGCAACAGCCGTTGTTGCGATTTCGATCGGCGTTGTCACAGCCGAAGCGGTGACGTCGAAGAACTCCGTCGCGATCCGGCTCAACGAGTTCAACGTGATCCCGACGGTGCAGGGTGCTCGAGCAGGCAAGGTGACCTTCCTGGTGACCAACACCGGCAAGCTCGAGCACGAGTTCGTCGTGCTGAAGACGGCCAAGCCGGCAGGGAGCCTGACGAGCCACGGCGGTGAGGCGAGCGAGGCCGGCAACGTCGGCGAGATCGGCTCCGTGAAGCCCGAAAGAGCAGAAGAAGCTGACGCTGACGCTGAAGAAGGGTCACTACTCGCTGCTGTGCAACCTGCCCGGGCACTACAAGGGCGGACAGTTCGTCGACTTCTACGTCCGCTGAGGCTTCCGCCTCCATTGCCTTCCCGACCGCCACCGAGCGGCCGGGAAGGCAGCGGGCCGGACCGACTCTCCTGACTCGATCCGCTCCGTGTTCGGCGGTACACTTCGCTCATGCGCAAACTCGCTCTCTGGGGAACCCCGACGTCCGAATCGCACCGGGCCTGGGTACAAGCGGTCGCCGCTGAGTTCACTGCGGACGACTTCGAGCTCGTCGACGACCACGCCGACGCCGACTTCGTCCTCAACATGTTCGACACGGCCGATCCGAAGGCTTTCCGTCGCTCCTCGCGCGGCACCTACTCCGCCTCGTTCTACGAGCTCGACGACGTGCCGGACGATGTGCTTCGCACGAGCTACCCGAACCTGGTCCGGACGCTCGCGAACGTCGTCGTCCTCCACGTCCCCGGCCGGGGCGTGTGGTTCACGACGATGGAGCGCGGCACGTACAAGATCTCCGACGATCCGGCCGAGGTGTTCGAGCGGCTGTCGCCGCTTGCAAAGTCGAAGCTCGTGATCGAAAACGAGTTCGTTCCCGATCTCGAGCCAGAGCTGTGGGCGGGCGACGAGGTCACCGCAGACATCGACTCCGCCGGGAAGCGCATGGGCGAGCTCGACCTTCTACCGGCGCCGTTCCCGGTGCACGAGTTCCTCAACGAGCGCGATCTGCGCCACGTGATGCGGCTCTATCAGGTCGGTGGCCTCTCGTACGGCAATCTCTCCGCCCGCAAGGACGCGAACCGGTTCTGGATGAGCGCGTCGGGCGTTGACAAGACGGCGCTCGAGGAGCCTTGTCGCGACATCCTGCTCGTCACGGGGTACGACGAGGAGAACGCGAGCATGCGAATCAGTGTGGCACCCGGCATCGAGCCGCGCCGCGTTTCGGTCGACGCGATCGAGCACTGGATGATCTACCAGGCCCATCCCGACGTCGGAGCGATCCTCCACGTTCACGCGTGGATGGAGGGCATTGCGGCGACCGACATCAACTACCCGTGCGGAACGCAGGAGCTCGCGGAATCGGTCGCCGACCTGATCGACCGCGAGCCCGACCCGGCCCACGCGGTGATCGGCCTCCGCAACCACGGCATCACCGCCACGGGCGACACGCTGACCGAGATTCTCGACCGGATCCAGGCCGACATCCTCCGCCAGGTGCCGATGACGTGAGGTAAGGCGCGATGGAGGCGAGGCCCTACCGTTCCTCGTGACCCGTCGCTGGAGCGCGAGTGCTGGTGTGCCTGAGGCGCAGGAGAGCAAGCACCGTCAGGAGCGGCACCAGAACGACATCGTTCACCATGCACCAGACGCAGATCGCGTCGATGACGAAGAGCTGCAGGACTACGAGGTAGGCGACGAACGCGAGTGACCCGATCGCGAGGGCCGCGGTAAGCGTCCGCGCGAGCTCGCTGTTCCAGATCGTCAGCGCGAGCGCCCCGACCCAGACTCCGAGCCCGAGCACCGCTACGGGTACGCCGAACAGAACGGCGTAGCTCGAGTCCTGGACGGTCTCGCAGCCGCCGGACCCCGTGCAGATAAGGGCCGTCGGCTCGTAGTGAACGTACGTGAGATACCCCGCTACAGCGATCCCAGCGAGGGAGACGGCGATCAGCGAGACCCGTAGAAGCCTGTCTGTCACCGGCCGAGCGCTTCGTCGAGGAGAGCTGCGAAAGCCTCCCCGCTGTACGCGGCTGGTCGCACGAGCTTCGGTGGCGCCGGAGCCGACCCTGATGAAGAACCATGGTGTTCCAGGCACGTCGCGCCGGTCGGCCTCTGCCGCGTGCGCGGTCGCCTGTTTCCGTACCGAGGGGCTCTTGGCGTCGAGAATGAGCTTGTTCGCGTCGAGACCGGGAACGCCGCGCACGAGCCGTCGTATCCCCTTCTCCGTGACGAGCTCGTTCAGCCTCTTCTGGTTCTCGTAGAGCAGCTCCGTCATCTGCCAGAGCTTGCGTTGGCGCCCTGCCGCGAGCACGTACCGCAGCGCCGGCTCCGATGCACGCGTGACGACCCCGAGACCGCGGAAATCGACCTTCACGAGCCCGGGTCGCACGTAGTCGGTGGCGATCGTTGGAAACGCGAGCTTCATGTAGGCGCTGCAATGCGTGCAGGCGAGATCCTCGAACTGGATCAGTGTCACGGTTGCCGTCTTCTGGCCCATGACGGTGCCGCGCTGCGGGATGCCGGCCACGAGGGTCGTCCCGGGGGAAGCGCCAACTCCTCCCCCGAGCGCAAGCGCAAGCGTGGCAGCCGCAAGGACGAGCCCTGCCTGCTTGCGGCTCACGCTCAGCCGTCGAGTGCGTCGTCGAGAGCCGGGCGGAACGCGCTCGGATCGAGAGAGGTCGGGCGGATCTCGTACGGAGCGTTCACGCCGATGCCGATGTAGAACCATGGCGTCCCGCCGACTTCGAGCGCGGTCGCTTCGGCCTGTACCGCCTCGATCTGCTTCGTCACGACAGCGCCCTTCGCATCGACCTTGACCTTCTCTGCGTCGAGACCCGGGACCTCGGACAGGATCCGGTCGATCAATGAGTCCGTCACCCAGCCCGAGTTCTCCTCGCCCTGATTCTCGTAGAACAATCCGGAGACCTCCCAGAGCTTGTTCTGGAGCCCCGATGCGATGACGATCCGCAGCGCCTTCTCGGAATCCGGCCCCAGGAAGGCTATCCCGCGGAAGTCGATCTTGATCAGGCCGGGCCTGACGTACTCGTCGATGATCGCGGGCAACGTGGTCTTCGTGTAGTTCTTGCAGTACGGGCACTGAAGGTCCTCGAACTGGATCAACCGAACCGTCGCGTCAGCCTTTCCGAGCACAGTCCCGCTCTGCGGGATGCCCGCAACGACGGCGATCGCCGGGTTCGTGGCATCCGTCCCGGTCGTCTCGGTGCTCACCGTTTCCGACGGTGCAGCTTCGCCACCCTTGTCGCGAGTCAAGTAGCTCCCGGCAACGAGAGCCGCCGCGATCGCGATCGCGGCGGCGATGGCGATCGCGAGTGTGCGGTTGCGGTTCGACCTTTCGTGTGGCGTGGGAACCGGTGGCACGCCTTCAATTCTGCCTGTAACTTCGCCGGCTGGACCCAGAAGGTGTTGAATGAGCGAGTGGATGCGAACGAGAGGAGGCGCGCCCTCGTCGAGGCCGGCATCGCCATCACGTCAGAGTTGTCGCTCGATGCAGTCCTGCAGACGCTGATCCGGATCGCAGCCGAGCTCACGGACGCGCGATATTCGGCGCTCGGTGTGATCGATCGCTCCGGGCGTGAGCTCGAGCGGTTCGTCACCTTCGGCGTCGATGACGAGACGAGGGCAGCGATCGGAAGCCTCCCACGCGGGCGCGGGATCCTCAGGGTTCTCATCGACGACGCTCGCCCGCTCCGATTGGACGATCTCACCCGCGATCCACGTTCCGTCGGCTTCCCCCCGAACCACCCTCCGATGAAGAGTTTCCTCGGAGTGCCCGTGATGACCCGGGGGGTGGCGTTCGGGAATCTCTACCTGGCCGAGAAGAGGACGGCTGCGCGATTCAGCGAGGAGGACGAGGAGATCATCACGCTTCTGGCCGCTCAGGCGGCGGTGGCGATCGAGAACGCCGGCAGCGTGCGGCGTGATGCACTTCGGCGCGCGGTGCAGGCGCAGGAGGCGGAGCGCCGGCGGCTTGCTCGCGAGCTCCACGACGAGACGGGTCAGGCGCTCACGTCGATCCTGCTCGGTCTCACCGCCGTCGAGCGCGCGGAATCCGCGGAGGAGGCGCACGTCGCCGCCGGTGAGCTACGGGAGCTCGTGGTCGAGACGCTGCAGAGCGTTCGCAGGCTGGCGGTCGAGCTCCGGCCGTCGGCGCTCGACGACTTCGGTCTCGAGCCGGCTCTGCGACGGCTCGGTCAAACCGTGAAGGAGAGCGGTGCGCTGGACGTGCAGGTCGAGACGCGCCTCGGGTCTGAGCGCCTGCTGCCCGAGGTCGAGACGGCTGTCTATCGGATCGTGCAGGAAGCGCTGACGAACGTCGTCAAGCACGCCGCCGCAGAGCGCGTGAGCATCGTCGTGACCCGGATGCCCGAACGGCTCACGGTCATGATCGAGGACGATGGATCCGGTTTCGACCCGGCCGCTCGCCCGGGAGAAGGTCTCGGGCTGCTGGGAATGCGCGAGCGCGTGCAACTTCTCGACGGATCGCTGGCCATCGAGACGCAGCGGGGCTCGGGAACGACGCTGATCATCGAGCTTCCGCTCGCCTGATGCGTCGGTGATCAGGCTGCGGCGTCGCCGGCCAGAGCTGCAATCGTCCGACCGAACGCCGGCGCGAACTTGAAGCCGTGTCCGGAACAGGCAGACGCGACGACGATCCGGCCATGTCGCTCCAGGACGAACGACTCGTCGACGGTATTCGTGTAGATGCACGTCTCCGTTCCGACGGGCTCGGGATCGAGCTCGGGGATAGCGCGAGGCGGCCCAGGTCGAAACCCAGCGCACGATCGCCGGATCCGGCGTACCGGGCTGGTCAGGGTCGGTGACAGGCCCTGCATGGTGGAGGCCGGCCTTGAGGCCGATCCCCGGCGCGGCGAGGGCGTAGTTGATCAGCCCGGGCCGCCGGAGCCCGTGCTCCTCGGCGTCCGGGACGGCGTCGTCGATCACCGGCGGAAGCACGAGTGGGTCGGGGATCCGGAAGTACGTGATCGTCTCCCTCGTCGGAATCACAGGCAGCTCGATCTCGACAGCGGCGAGCAAGGGGCGAGACCAGGCGCCCGCGGCCACGACGCACGCGCGCGCCGCGAAGACGTCGCTCTCCGTGGTGACGCGCACGGAGCCGTTACCGAGCTCGAGCCCGGCCACCCGCTGCCGATCGAGAACGACCGCCCCGGCTGTGATGGCCGAGGCGAGGAGGGCCGAATGGGCCTTGTCGGAACGGGTGATGCCTCCGTCAGGCTGAAAGAGAACATCCTCGGTCGCGCCGGCTGCGATCGGCCAGCGGGTTGACGCTTCCCCGCCGGTCATCAGCTCATGGCGGACGCCGCACGAAGCGAGGGCACGGGCGCTTGTGCCTGCCAGCGCGCCGAAGGTGAGATCGCCCGTCGGCAGGATCAGCTGCTCGTCACACTCCACCTCGAGCTCGCTCCAGGCCTGTCGCGCACCCTGCGCCAGCCGCACGTAGTGCGGATCGGGATAGGTGAAGCGGAAGATCCGCGAGGCGCCGTGGCTCGAGCCACGGCCGTGACCCACGTCGAACTGTTCGAGGAGGATGACACCACGACCTGCCTGGGCCAGCGCCCGGGCCGTCGCAACCCCCATGATTCCTGCCCCGACGACGACTATCTCAGCGTCGATCGTCCTCGGGGTGCCGGTGGCCGCTACGGCGCAATCCCCCGGGCTGTCTTCGACGCCGCCTGTGCGAGGGCCTTGTAGGCCGCTGCCCGCTCGGTCCGGTCGCCGCCGGCCTCGGCCGCCTCGACAGCGCGAATTCGCTCGGAGACCCCGGGATCGAGCACCTCCCGGCCGTAGGCGAGCGTCTGCTCGGACACTCCCGTGCGCCGTGCTATCTCGCGCATGACCTGGAGTGAGGGAACCCGCTCTCCCCGCTCGATGCGGGAGATATACGCGGAGCTACACCCGGGGAACGAGAGCTCTCGCTGGCTCAGGCCTGCGGAGTCGCGCGCCTCACGCACTCGGAGCCCGACGGCGGCGGGATCGTCATAGTGCGGCGTTCGGGCGCGCTTGAAGGTCAATGCCGGCGTATCCGCCATTACCCCAGTTACCGTACACCCTTCTGTTGCTTCTGAACAGGACGCTTCAGCCGGAGTGCGGCCCGTTGAAGACCACGAGCAGGGCGAGTTGCTCGTACGAGGTGAACCGATGCTCGGCTCCGGCGGGGACGAAGAGGGCCATTCCTTCTTCGAGTGGAGTCGCCACGCCCTCCACCTCGAGTACGCCGCTCCCCTCGAGGACGACGTACACCTCGTCCTCGTCATGGGGGAGCTGGCGGTCCGGTTCCGGGGCAACGAGCACGTAGACCCCGATCTCGAGTCCAGGCGAGCTGTGGACAACCTCGTACCCTCCGCCGCGCTCGAGCAGCCCGAGGCGCGTCTCATCGACGTTGAACGGATGCGCTGCGCCATCTGCCACAGGGAGAGTCTATGTCGTGCAATGCTCTCACCGTGCACATCGATGTCGATGCTCTCTTCCGGGCCGGTCCGGCTCGCGCGAGCGGCTGGCGCCGGATGCCCGCGATCGCGGGCGACGCAATGATCGCGACGAGTCACCCGCTCGCCACGCGGGCAGGCCTTCGTGCGCTCGAGCAAGGGGGAAACGCCGTGGACGCGGCGCTCGCGGCAGCCGCTGTCCTGACGGTCGCTGAGCCTACGGACAACGGTATCGGCGGTGATGCGTTCGCGCTCGTGTGGGACGATGGGCTGCTCTACGGGGTCAACGGGTCAGGCAGGTCTCCGGCCGAGCTCGGCGGCCGGGCGGCGACCGACGATGGGCCCTGCTCGATCACCGTGCCGGGCGCCGTGCGGCTCTGGGACGACCTCTGCTGCGCGCTTCGGCCGATTCGGACTCGATCAGGCAGTCGGGCCGGCGGCCGATCTTGCGGACGGCGGCGTCGCCTGCAGCGCGCGGATCGCCCACAAGTGGTCGCAGGCGACCCTCGCTCCGTGGCCCGCTCCGGCCCTCGGGGGGCGCTACCGGCTCCCCGAGCTCGCTGCCACGCTTCGGCGGATCGAGGCGGATGGCCCGGACGCGCTGTATGACGGTGAGATTGCCGCTGCGATCGCGGCCGCAAGCTGGCTGTCGGAAGGCGACCTCCTTGCTCACCGCTCCGAATGGGTCGAGCCTCTTCGGCGAACCTATCGTGGGGTCGAGGTGTGCGAGCTGCCGCCGAACGGACAGGGAGCCGCGGCGCTACTTGCCCTCGCTCTCTACGAGGGCCTCGAGCCAGGGCTGCATTCGGCGATCGAGTCGATGAAGCTGGCGCTCACGGACACGCACGCCGTCGTACACGACGGCCCACTGCCGACAGACTTCTTCGACGAGCAGCGGCTTGCCTCCCGCCAGGCCCTCGTCCGCGCTGATTCCGTCCTCCCCGGGGGAGTCGACCTGCCCCGGGGAGGGACGACCTACCTGTGCGTCATCGACGGAGACGGCATGGCCGTTTCGCTGATCCAAAGCGTGTACGGGTCGTTCGGCTCGGGTGTCGTTGCTCCCGGCACGGGCATCGTCCTCCAGAACCGCGCAGCCGGATTCAGCCGGGAGCCGGACCACCCGAATGCGCTTGCACCGGGCAGGAGGCCGTTCCACACGATCATTCCGGGAATGCTGCTCGAGGGCGGAGATCTCCTGGGTCCCTTCGGCGTCATGGGCGGCCCGATGCAGCCGCAGGGGCACTTCCAGGTAGTGAGGCACCTCGTCGACGGGGGGGACGATCCGCAAGCCGCGCTCGACGCCCCGCGTTGGCGGGTGGACGAGGACGGGAGCGTCGCTCTCGAACCGGGCTTCGAGGATCTCGCGGAGGGCCTGCGCACGAGGGGCCACGATGTCCGGGTCGAGAGCGTGCAGCACGGGTTTGGAGTAGGGCAGATCATCCTGCGGCACGGTGCTGCGTTGATCGGCGGCTCGGACGGCCGCGGCGACGGGTATGCCGCCGGGATGTAAGGGAATGGCGCAGCCTCTCTCGGGTGCGCCGCGGCCTGCTGCCCGGCAGACGCATCTTCAACGCCGGAGCGGGGAGACGAGATGACGATCTATTTCGAAGAGATCGGGGTCGGTCACGAAGTGATCACGGCTCGGCGCACGATCACCGATGCCGACATCCTGTGGTTCTGCGGACTCTCGGGTGACTTCAATCCGCTCCATACCGACATCGAGTTCATCCGGGAGCACACCCCGTTTCGAGACCGGATCGCGCACGGTCACCTCGTGCTCTCGATCACCGGGGGCCTTCGCAGCGAGCTCGACAACTGGCGGATCATCGCCTACCTGGACTGTCAGCGGCGGTTCGTCGCCCCGGTCTACGCCGGCGACACGATTCACGGCGTCTACAGCGTCTCGGAGGTTCGGCCGTCGCGGTCGCGGCCCGAAACAGGCGTCCTCGTGTGCGATGTGAAGACCCTGAATCAGGCGAGCGAGGTCGTACAGGAGGGAGTCGACGTGCTGCTGATCGGCACCCGCTCCGGATCCGGCGAGGTCTAGCCAGGAGGATGGCTTTGCCCGGGGCTACCGAGATCAGGATCGTCGACGTGCGGGGAATCCCGATCGAGGTCGAGATCCGGGGCGATGGACGACCGATCCTCCTGATCCACGGCTGGTCGGCAGATCGGCGGTACATGATCGCCGACCTCGAGCCGATCCTGTCCGTCGCGCCGGGTTGGCGGCGGATCTACTTCGACCTCCCGGGTCACGGTGCCACGCCCGCTCCCGACTGGCTCGCGAGCCAGGGCCAGATGCTGGCGATCCTGCATGAGCTCATAGGCGCAGTGCTTCCCGAGGGGCAGTTCGCCGTTGCGGGGAACTCGTACGGCGGGTTCCTGGCGCTGGCGCTGGTTCGCTCGATCCCGGAGCGTCTCAACGGCGTGGCCCTTCTCGTTCCCGATCTCCCCGATGCGGGCGGCGAGCGTGACCTCCCCCCGCCGGTGACGATCCATGCAGACCCGGCCGACTTCGGTGATCTCGAGCCCGATGAGGAGTGGGTTCCCGGAGCATTGCCCGTGCACGAGCGCAGGATGCTCGACGAGATCAGGGCTCATGACATGCCCGCCTACCGTGTTGCGGACTGGTCGTTCCTTGCCCGGCTCGAGGCGAACTACCTCCTCACGGGTGAGGCGGGGCGTCCGGGCGTGCCGTTCGTGCTGCCCTCCTTGATTCTCGCGGGCCGCCAGGACTCCAGGGTCGGCTATCGGAGGGCAGCTGCCCTCGTCGAGGAGCTTCCGCGGGCGACCCTCGCCGTGGTCGACCTGGGAGGACACCACGTCGGGCGCATCGAGAGGCCGGCGCTGTTCCGGGCGCTCGTCCTCGATTGGCTCGAGCGCCTCGAGCTTTCGCAGTCGAGCTGCAACGGGGCGTGAGCGCACCGGCCGTCGTTGTATGGTTGCGTCTGCTGTGGCGATCCGCGTTCTCATCATTGACGACCACACCCTGGTTCGGACGGGCCTTCGGCTGCTGCTCGACCGCGAGGAGGACATCGAGGTCGTCGGCGAGGCCGGCGACGGGGATGGCGGAATCCGGGCCGCCCGACTCGAGAAGCCGGATGTCGTCTTGCTCGACGTCGTCATGCCGGGCCGCACCGGGATAGACGTGTGCGCGGACGTGATCACGGCTTCGAAGGGGAGGGTCCTCATGCTCTCGATGCAGGACGACCCCTCGTACGTGCGTGAGGCGTTCGCCGCCGGCGCGAGCGGTTACATGCTCAAGGAGGCCGCCGACACGGAGCTCGTGCAGGCCGTGCGAGAGGTCGCGAGCGGAGGACGCTACGTGCATCCCACGCTCGGTGCCCGTCTCGCTCAGGCTGAGGTGGAGGCCGCTCGGCGTGCCGCCACCGACCCCCTTTCCGAGCGAGAGCGCGAGGTCTTGCGACTGCTCGCGCTCGGCAACACGAACCAGGAGATCGCGGCGCAACTCTTCATCTCCGTGCGCACGGCCGAAACCCACCGTGCCCACATCATGCAGAAGCTCGGCCTCGGTACCCGGGCCGAGCTCGTCCGCTACGCGCTCGTCAACGGCCTGCTCGACGACGTGTGACGATCGTCCCTGTGGGCCGGCGCCGGGCGGCGGCGTCGGCCCACAACGGGTTTCTCAGTGGGAGGCCGTCCCCGGAGGGTTGCCGACCTTGAGGATCCCGACCTGGCCCATGTCGACGCTCGCGAAGGAGTGGCTGACGACGGGATAGAGGCCCTCGCCGTCGATCTTCACGTCGAAGACTGCGCCGCCACCGGCGGGCACGTTGACCGTCTGCACGCCGTTCAGCACGTGATCCGGGTTCATGTCACCGTTCGGATAGACGGTGTTGAAGATCGTGCCGACGACGTGGAACGCCGTCGTCAGGCTCGGGCCGGCGTCGACGACGTAGAACCGAACGGTGTCGCCGGGATCGGCCGTGAGCGGGTGTGTCACGTACTGCCCTGCGTACCCGTTGAATGTCGTCCAGTCGGGCATGACTGCGCGCGCCTTGGCCGTGTCGTACTGTGCCGGCTCGGTGAGCCCGTCGTTCGTCAGGTACCACTCACTGGCCACGAGGACGTAGGAGCGATCGGCCTTCGGTAACGGCGTTGCCGGATCGACGACGATCGCTCCGTACATCCCGTTCGCGATGTGAGCGAGCACCGGCTTCGTGCCGCAGTGGTACATGAAGACGCCCGGGTCGCTCGCCTTGAACCTGAACGTGAACGACTCGCCGGGAGCGACGTCGGTGAAGGCGAGGTTCGGGGCGATTCGCGCAGCGTGGAAGTCGATCGAGTGGGGGATGGCGCCGTTGTTCGTCAGCGTCATTTCGATGGTCTGGCCCTGGCGCGCGTGTACGACGGGACCGGGTGCGCCGCCCTCGAAGCCCCATGCCTTGTACTTGATCCCGGGTGCGATCTCGACGGTCACGTCCTTGAGCACCATGTGCACCTTGAGAACATCACCTGGCGTCGTCGGCGGCAACGCTGCGGGGAACGGCTCGTGCGCCTCTGCGAGTTCCTTCGCGTTCTCGGGAGCGGTGCCTGCGAAGCTCGTGCCCTTGACCGTCACCGAATCTCCGCTTTGGGTGTGGTCGCTCGTCGTACCCGCGACAGCCTCGTCGTCGAGCGCGCGGTCAGAGGCGACGATCGTCGCCGCAAAGATGAGCACGGCTGCGCCCAGGATTGCGCTGCCTACGAGGATGAGCTTCATGAACGTCTCCTTCTCGCTAGTTCGATAATGATTTACACGTCGATCATCGGAGAAATTCGACCACCGGGCATCGTGGCCAGTCCGCACCTCTCGTAGGGGAATTCGCTGATGCGCTTCGTGTCCGATCTCAGAGAAACTCCGGTCATGACTGGAAGATCGCTCCGGCACCGCGCGCTTGCCGACCCGAGCAGGGAGAGGCTCCTCGATCTCCTGCGTGACTCGGTGGAGCCGCAGTCGGTCGCCCTGCTTGCTGCCGCGCTGTCCCTCCACCAGAACACGGTGCGCGCTCACCTGGAGGTTCTCGTACGGGCCGAGCTCGTCGTTCCGACCAGGGACACGAGCGGTGGGCGAGGTCGTCCGCCGATCCTCTACAGCGCGGTTCCGGCGGAGGCGGAGGAGGAGCACGCACTGCTCGCCGCGTCGCTCGTGTCGGCGCTCGAGCCGCTCCCTCGCGGCGTCGAGATCGCGGGAACGGCCGGTCGAAGCTGGGGCGGTGTCGTGGTCGAGCGCCTCGAACCCGGTCGTGAGCCCGACGACGAGACGTGTATAGACCGAGTCGCCAGTCTCCTTCGCCGCCGCGGCTTCGCTCCGCAGGTCACGCCGGATGAGCTCGTGATGCACCGCTGCCCGTTCAAGCAGCTCGCGCAGCGCTACCCGAGGGTCATCTGTTCGTTCCATGCGGGACTCATTGACGGTGCTCTCGAGGAGCTGGATTCAAACGTGGTGCTCGAGGAGCTGAAGCCGTGGGTGACGCCGTCCACCTGTGTCGCGCGATTCGGTCGCCGCGAAGCTCGTTAGACGCCGGAAGCGGCGTGGGCGGCCCGTGGCTCTTCGTGCGGCCGTCCTGGATCGCGTACGATGAGCACCGGGCACGGGGACTGTCGGACGACGGCGTTCGAGACGCTGCCGAGTAGGAGGGTCGCGACCGTGCCATGCCCACGCGTGCCGACGGCGACGAGCGTCGCCTGGATCTCGGCAGCGTAGGCACAGATCCTTTCGGCGGGGTCACCGGTCGCGAGCTTCGTCACGATCGGAACGTTGGCTTTCTCCGCTCGTGAGATAGCTGCCCCGAGCGTTGCTTCAGCGTGCGCTCGCTCGGCCTCGAGCAGGTCGGGAAGGATCGCCGTCGAGGGGTAGGCGAGTCCGAAGTCGCCCTGGAGCGCGCGCCAGACCGTGATCACGGCGATCCCGCTTCCCGTCTGCGCCGCGAGGGTGAGCGCCTCCTCGAGCGCTGCCCCAGCTGCCGACGAGCCGTCGGTGGCGACGAGAATTTCGTGCATGGCTGAGATGGTGCGCACGCGGCGCGCTCGGTGCATCAGGGCAGCCGCTCTTCTTGGTTGCGGAAAACCCGCAGCAGGAACGGGGTCTAAGACTGATGCCCTCTGTCCGGCCGGTCGTCCAGAATGCCTCCCGTGAGCCAGACGGCGGTCATCATCACCGTTGCATATTCGATTGCCGTCATCCTTGGGTCGGCGATCGCGTTTGCGATCTTCCGATCCACGTCTCGGCCGCTCGAGGAGGATCGCTCGGGAGTCTGGTCGCGCCAGGAGACGACATGGCTCGTGATCATGGTCGTCGCGCTGTTCGCTCTCCTGATGGGAACGATCTTCTATGTCCCCTACGGCGAGACGGCCGGCGCGCGGGGTCAGTTCGTCCGCGTTACCGGCGTCCAGTACGCGTGGTCGGTCGATGCGCCGCAGCCGATCGTCACTGGCCGACCGGTGGCCTTCCTGGCGCGTTCGCGCGATGTCGCCCACGGCTTCGGGGTCTACAATCCGTCAGGCGCGTTGATCTTCCAGGCGCAGGTTGTGGCAGACCATGAGCAGAAGATCGTCCATACGTTCAGCGAGCCCGGTACGTACACCGTTCATTGCCTCGAGTACTGCGGAGCCGGGCATCACCTGATGAGCACGACCTTCGTCGTGAAGGCTGCATGATCGACGAGCGCGCCACCGCGATTGCGCGGCAGCTCACGATCCGCTACATCGTCTGGTCGACGATCATCCTCGCGGCGTCGGGATTGCTGGGAGTCGTGCTCCGATCGAGTCAGGCGGTTCCACAGGTTCGCGTCGGTGACAACTTCTGGTACGCGATGATGACAGCGCACGGCCTCGGCGCGTTCGTGGGCTGGGCCGGATTTGCCGTGATGGGCCTTGCGTGGTGGGTGTTCGCAGGCGTCGGTTTCCCGGTGCGTGGCTTCGGCCTCGCCATGGCCCGTCTCACCTGGTGGCTGATGGTGCTCGGTGTCCTCGGCGTGATCGTGACGACCCTCTTCATGGGCTTCGCGGCGTCGTGGGTCTTCCTCTATCCACTGCCGTTCTACGGCTCCGGCAACTGGGGTGACTGGGCCACCGGCCTCTTCTCGTTCTCCGTTCTCCTCGTGGGGCTCTCGATCGTGACGTGGTGCTTCGGGATCCTGCACACGGCAATGAACCGTGAGGCGCTCCAGAGCATCTCGAGCTCGATCGGGAAACGCTTCGGGCTCGCGTTCGGCTGGGGCTTCCTGATGCCGCGGACGTTCGCATCAAAGCGGTCGGTTCCGTATCCGGTGATCCCGCTCGCGGTGATCGGCCTCGACATGATCATTGCCACGCTGCCGCTGGCGGGACTCCTGATCTGGCAGATCCTGCAGTCGATGGGCATCGTCGGCGACGCGAATGACCTGCTCGCCAAGAACATCCTGTGGTGGTTCGGCCACCCGGTCGTGTATCTCCTCCTGTTCCCCGCCGTCGCCGTCTACTACTGGCTGATCCCACGGTACGCCGGACGCGATCTCGTTGCCGGCCACGTGATCGCCGTGGCGTGGACGGTCGCCGTGATCGCGAACGTCTTCGTGTTTGCGCACCACCTCTATCTCGACTATCCCAGCGGAACGGTCCAGGCGCAGATCAACACGGCTATGCAGCCGATCACCTTCGCGCTCGTCCTGCCGTCGGCGCTCTCGCTCTACAGCCTTGGTTTCACGATCTATCGCTCTCGATTCCGCTGGACGCCCGCCTCGACCGCGCTGTTCTTCGGCCTCGTCGGCTGGCTGCTCGCTGGCCTCTCCGGGATCGTCAACGCCACGATCGCGCTCGACGTCGCGATCCACAACACGCTCTGGATCGTGGGTCACTTTCACCACATGGCGATGCTCAACATCGGGCTGCTGGTCTTCGGCGCCGTCTACGCGCTCCTTCCCGAGCTTTCCGGGAAGGCCCTCTACAGCGAGCGGCTCGCCTGGGTTCACGTGTGGATCACCTTCGTCGTCGGCATGATCTTCTTCGGCATCTGGCTCGTCCAGGGGCTTGACGGCGCTCCACGGCGCTGGTCCGTTCTTCCGTCGGACTACGACACTCTCACGCGGATCTCGCTGCCCTTCGTGTTCATCCTCGCGGCAGCGCAATGGCTCTTCTTCTGGAACGTCCTGCAGACGTTGCGTGGCAAGGGCGGGGTGGCGACGTTCGACGAGCGCGGCATCCCCGAGCCCTCCAAGGTGCAGAGGGAGCCGTCGGTGCACCACCTCGAGGCAGCGGTGTTGCTCGTTGCACTTGCGCTGGCTTTCACCTTCGCCGTCGGAGGCTATCTCGTCGGTCGCGAGACGGCGCCGGACGGTGGCGGCGGCACGACGCCCGTCGAGACGGGCGGCACGACCGGCGCCGTCACGGGAGATCCCGAGGCCGGGGCAGCGGTGTTCACCGACAGCGGGTGTGGGAACTGCCACACCCTCGAAGCCGCCGGGTCGACCGGAACGGTCGGGCCACGGCTCGACGAAGTGCAGCCGTCGGTCGCGCTTGTCATCAATCGGGTCACGAATGGCCTGAACGGAATGCCGGCGTATCCGCAACTCGATGAGCAGCAGATCGCCGATGTGGCGGCGTACGTGCACGAGTCGACCCAGAAGTAGCCTCGGGCCTCGCCGCTTCGCTCAGCCGTGCAAGGCGCGGAGCGCGTTCAGGATCACGGCCACGTCGATGACCTCCTGGAACAGCGCGCCCCAGACCGGCGGAAGATAGCCGAAGGCGGCGACGACCATTGCGACGACCGATAGGCCGAGGCCGAAGATGACGCTCTGGCGTGCGATGTGGAGCGAGCGGCGGCCGATGCCGATCGCCAGAGCTATCCGGTTCGCGTTGTCGACGGTGATCACGACGTCCGCCGTCTCGGACGAGATCGTCGCCCCCTTGCCCGCGATCGCGATGCCGACGTCCGCAAGCGCAAGCGCCGGTGCGTCGTTGATTCCATCACCGACCATGACGACGTTGCGCATCTCGGGGCGATCACGAACCGAGCGGACGACGTCGAGCTTCCCTTCGGGTGTCTGCTCGGCGTAGACCGTCTCGATGCCGGCCTCTCTTGCCACCTCGTCTGCGATCTCGATGCGGTCGCCTGTGACGAGTGCCACGTGCGTCACCCCTACCCCCTGGAGCTCGCGTGCGAGCGTGTTCGCACCGGGCCGGAGTCGGTCGCCCATCACGATCACGGCTGCCAACGCCCCGTCGATACCTACGAGGATCTTGGCGCGGCCCGCACCATCGCCGTGATCTTGCTCCCGCGCCTCGGCCCGCACCCCCGTATAGCCGTTTCTCTCGAGCCACGCGCTCGAGCCGACGGCCACGCTCGAGCTACCGATCGTGCCAACGATCCCTCTTCCCGGGTCCTCGTTGATCCCGGAAGGGAGGGCGAGCGCGAGTCCCTGTTCGGCGGCAGCGGCGACGAGGCTCTCGGCAAGCACGTGGGTCGACATCTGATCGACGGAGGCCGCGAGCCGAAGAACCTCGTCAGGATCACGCTGATCGTAGGCGATGATTCGTTCGACCTCTGGCTGGCCCAGCGTGAGTGTGCCGGTCTTGTCGAGGAGCACGGTCTTCGCGGCGCCGAGTCGTTCGAGTGCACCGCCGCCCTTGACGATGATCCCGGCCCGTGCGGCACGTGAAAGCCCTGCGACGAACGCGATCGGCGCGGCGAGGATGAGTGGGCACGGCGTCGCGACGACCATCACCGCGAGTCCTTGCGTCGGGTCGCCCGAAGCGAACCAGGCGAGGCCGGCGACCGCGAGCGAGAACGGCAGGAAGTACGCTGCGTAGCGATCGGCGAGCCGTGTGAACTGTGCGCGATCGACCTCGGCGGCCCGCACGAGCCGGACGATCGCCGCGTACGCGCTCTCGGCCGCGGGAGACGTGACGCGGAGGTCGAACGCGTCGCCTGCGTTCGCTGTCCCCGAGCGAACGTGGCCGTGGCTCCAGATCGTCACGGGCAGCGCCTCGCCCGTCAGCGCGGACTCGTCGATCACCGCCTCCCTGCTCGCAACCGTGCCGTCGGCCGGGACGATCTCGCCGGCGCGAACCGAGACCAGGTCGCCCGGAACGAGCACACCGACCGGTACCTCCGCGAGAGTGTCGCCGACGTACCGATGCGCGATGCGTGGCGCGCGGGCGACGAGCAGCCGGAGCTCGCGACGCGCACGCCCCTCGGCCCATGCTTCGAGCGCCGCGCCGCCAGACATCATCAGCGCAACGATGGCGGCTGCGAGGAACTCGCCGAGCGCGAGCGCCCAGATGATCGCGACGAGCGCGATGGCGTCGACTCCGACGTCGCCGCGCGACAGCGCGCGCCCCGTCGAGATGACGAGCGGGACGAGCACGACGACAGCACCCACGGCCCATGCGATGTCGGCCCAACTGCCTTTGCCGGTCAGCCAGAGTGCCCCACCGGCGAGGATCGATCCGAGGGCGATCGCCGGCAAGCCTCGGTTACGCAGCATCTCGACCTGCTCGGAGAGAGTCGTCGACTCCTCCACCGGACCACCTCCCTCGGGCTGCTCGGTTACACCCGAGGTTACACCCGTCGGTGAATGGTTCTCGCGCCGGTGTCGCACTAGCCTCGGGCGCCATGATCACTCAAGCGATTCACAAAGAGCCGGGTCTGACGACGCGGCAGCGAGAGGTTGTTGCGTTGATCGCGGCGGGATGCTCGAACGACGAGGTCGGAGCACGGCTGGGCATCTCGCCTAGGACGGCGAAGGCGCATTCGGACACGCTACGCTCGAAGCTGGGCGTCAGTCGGCGGCGACAGATTCCCGTCGCGTTCCGGGTGCTCACGGGCGAGGATCCTCTCTCGGCAAGCCTCGGCGCGCTGTATCGGCGACCGGGGGTCTGACGGCCGGGTGCCCGCGGCCTTCCTCCCCCGCCGCGGGCACCCACTTCTCCGATGAGTGATCCTGTTGTAGCGTGTTCGGTCAACCAGATGGCCGGTACTCCGAAGCCACCGTTCCGCAGGCGTCGTCTCCTCGAACGCCCGCGGCTGATCCGGGCTCTCGATCGCTCGCGGGCGCGTGTGCGGATGCTCGTCGCGGGGCCCGGCTTCGGCAAGACGATCCTGACCGAGCAGTGGGCGGCAGGGGAGCGCCGGGTCGCGTGGATTCGGTCGCGCGCTCCGTCTGCGGATGTTGCGGTGCTCGCGCGGCAGATGGCGGCGGCCGGAGCGGAGATCATCCCTGGTTCCGACCGGAGGCTGTGCGAGAGGCTGAACGCCACGCCCGACCCGACGGCCGAGCTCGGAGTCCTCATCGACCTGCTCTCGGAGGATCTCGCCGTCTGGCCCGACGACGCCTGGATCGTTATCGACGACTACCACCACATCCGTGAGTCGACGACAGCGGAGGCGTTCGTCGAAGGGATCGTGGCGCAGTCGCCCGTGCAGGTTCTGATCTCGACCCGCGATCGGCCGAGCTGGGTGTCGACCCGCAGCATTCTCTACGGCGAGGTGCTCGAGGTCGGTCAGACGATGCTCGCGATGACCGAGGACGAGGTCTCCGAGATGCTCGCCGGGGCTCGCGACGAGATGACCTCCGGCCTGCTCGCCCTGGCGGGCGGGTGGCCCGCCGTGATCGGTCTCGCGAGCTTGACGACATCGGATTCGCCGCTTCCCGAGGACCATCTCGACCTGCCCGAGCAGCTCTACGAGTTCTTCGCCGATGAGGTCTATCGCGGCCTCGAGCCCGATGTGCGAACTGGCCTTGGTCTGCTCGCGACCGCCCCCAGTCTCGATCGTGAGCTGGCCCTCGAGTTGCTCGGCGCCGAGCGTGCCGAGCGCGTGTGCGGCGAGGCTCTTACGCTCGGCGTGCTCGAAGAACGTGGGGGCAAGCTCGAGCTGCACCCGCTGGCGGCGGCGTTCCTCGAAGAGCGCGCGCGGAGGGAAGGGACACTCCGAGATCTCAGACGCCATCTGCGGACTGCCTCGGCGTCTACCGAAGGCGGTTGGAATGGGATGCCGCTTTCGAGCTCGTTTGTAGATACGGGCTCGACGCTGACCTGCACTCCCTCTTCTCCGAAGCGCTCGACTCGCTGCTGAACGGGGCTCGACTTGGCGACCATTCAGACGTGGATTGATCGTGCTGAGGCTAGGCGGTTGTCATCGGCTGCCGTTGGTGTGGCCAAGGCTGAACTGCACTCCGCGGCGGTCAGGCACATGAGCGCACAAGCATTCGCGGAGGCAGCAATGACGTCGCTGGCGGATGACGACGCCGGATGGTTTCCGCGCTGCGATGGTCGCGGGGAGAGCTGCTCACGCGGGATCCCGTGAAGTAGCTTGCGCTCGGATTCTATCGCGCCGCTGAGCATGCGCGGCCACGACGCCGCTGGCGTCAGGGACGCTCGATGGGGGCAGCTGATGTGCGCGAGTGCTCTCGAACTGGACGAAGCGAAGTCGATCCTTGAGCTACTGGAGTCGACGTGTCGGGCAGTCAGATCCCTACGAACTCGTTCGGATGGTCGACAAGAAACTCGGCATGGACTTTCCGTCCGGTGCGATTCGGCATCTCGGGGAAGCAAGACGAGTATCGGAGCTCGTCCGTCATGTCGCGGACCCATTTGTTCGGTGCTCTTTCAGGTGCGCGTTCGCCTACGCTCTCAACCTCGGCGCCAACTACGCGGAGGCCCACGCGCAAGCCGGCCTGTTGCTCGCAGATGCAAGCGAGTTCCAGATCGGCCCTGTCCTTCCGTACGCGCACCTAATGCTGGCGATGGGCCTGGCGGGCCTTGGGCGCTTTCGCGGATGCGCACGACGCACCTGGACGCGGCCGTCACGCGAATCAACTCGGTGCCATGACGAGTTCGGGATTCAGAGTGCGTACGCGTTGCCGTGTTCGACTCTTGATCCAGGAGGGTCGCGCTCTTGAGGCGTGCGCGATCGAACCTCCCGACCTTGAGCTGTCGCTCAACGCGATGAGGGGCGAGGTAATCGCGTCGCGGGGGCTGCGCTTGCCATCGTTGGGTCGCGTCGACGAAGCAATCGAACCTCGGGGCGGAAGCTGTTCGGACGACCGGCGGGCATTGAGGCGCGGGTGCTTGGCGACGGCGATTGATGCCGTCTGCGCGTGCGCGGTCGAACGGCTGGCATGCTTGATGCGAGCGAGCACATGGTCGCGACCGCGCTCGACGCAGGGGCCGTCGACTTCGTCGTCAGTGCATACCGTGGCAACCCAGAGCTGCTGGTGGCGTTGCTGTCGATCGGCGCTGGCGCGTGACAGCGTGCTGCACATCGTCGTCAGGGCCGGCGACGAGGGCCTAGCGAACGCGCTTGGATCCGAAACGATCACAGCCACCGATCCGATCAAGGCTCTGTCGCGTCGCGAGCGTGAGGTCTACGACCTCGTGTGCGAAGGCCTATCAAACGCAGAAATCGCCCAGCGCCTCTTCATCACTGAAGCCACGGTCAAGGTTCATGTTCATCACGTCTTCGACAAGGTTGGAGTTCGCTCGCGGACAGCCCTCGCCATGAACGCCGCACGCGATAGATGGCGTCACGCAGCGTTCTCGGCCAACCCGGATCCGGACGATGGTGCCGAAGAGAGCCCGGCCTCAGCGACAATTCCGGCGTCTTCAGAATAGTCTGGCTCAAAGTCGCTTCGATTGGCCGTGCGATACTCCTCGGTCGCACCAGCGAGTATGGCCTCGAACGCGGCAACGGCTGATGTATCGAACTGGCTCTCAACTGCCTGCGCGAGCCGGAGTCGCGCGACGCGGGTCGGCATAGCATCGCGATACGCTCGATTCGAGGTCATTGCGTTGTAGGCATCAGCGACGGCGATGATCCTGGAGAGCTGTGGGATTTCGTCGCCGTGCGAGCTTGTCGGGGTAGCCCTCCCCGTCAACCCGTTCGTGATGATGGCGAACGACCAGGGCTACGTCGGCGTAGAGGTCGACCTTGTTGAGGATGCTTTCGCCGATCGCCGGATGCTCCTGCATCTCCCGCCGTTCTTCAAGCGTAAGCGGACCATCCTTCAGAAGCAGACTCGCGGGCAAGCCCGACCTTGCCGATGTCGTGTACGAGGCCGCAAAGGTACGTGCGCTCTTGAACGTCGGGCGAGAGGCCCATCCGTTCGGCGATGTCACGCGAGTAGATCGCGACGGCCTTTGAGTGACCAGCCGTGTACTGGTCGCTCTTCTCAAGTGTCGCGACGAGAGCCTCCGGCGAACGACATGTTCGCACGCTTGAGATCAGAGCGCAAGCTGGCGCTGCTGTTGGTACATCCCGAAGAGCCGCTGGGCCGCGAGTGCGGGAATGAAGAAGAGCGGCAACGTCCACGGTGAGACATTCGTGTACGCAAGCGTCAGCGCCGCAACGGTCGGGCGCGTACAGCGGACGGATGTCAGCAGGAGCGGGCTGAGCGTGCGGAGGAGATCCACGATGCTCTCGACCGCGGATTCGAGCGGTCAACGCGGCGAAGAGCATGTCCAGACCCTCGGCCGTAAATGCGGCCGCTAGCGTCGCGATCGAGCAGAGTGCCGAACTCGTCAGACGAGAGATCCTGCTGAACTGCTGGGCTACGAGGCCGCTGCAGCGCCCGTGATGAAGCGCGAGCTTGCGTAGCTCGCCAGCTTGAGTCGCGGCGCTCGCTCGGGCTCCGACACGGGCCAACAGTTCCGGATCGCCGAGCATCGACGAAGCGTTCGACAAGCCGCCGCCGCGAGTGGGCCGAAGAGGACCGCGGCGAAGAGAGTCGGCAGGAGCGCGATCGAGAGCTGCGTTGTTCGCGTGATCCATACGCCGCTGCGCTCAGCGACCGCATTGACGAGGATCAGCGCCGCGATCGTCCAGGGGCGCCCACCAAGCGTGTAGCCGTCGAAGACGAGCCACGCGCCGACGGCGATCGCGGTGACCGTACAGCCCGACGACGTACTGCTGGGTTCGGCGCTGGATGTCAGTACTCAACTTGCACTATCCCTCGTTTGGGGTATACGATTCATTTTGCCGTTAGTCCTCAACCAGGAGTAGGTCGATGCGGAATAAACTTCGTGTCGTCCTTTTCGCAGTCATGTCTGCGGGCGTAAAGGACTGGTAGCCGTCAGATCCTGAGTTCAACGCCCCTGGTGGGCATCCCTCTTTCGGGGGATTCGCCGGTTCGTTGGGGTCAGGGTCCGACGGTCTAACCACAGTGAAGTAAGCGTCAGGCAATGAGCCCACGCCGATAGCCAACCGCTACGGCGTGGGCTCTACTGCGAGCCTGGAGCTTCGCGAGTAGATGCCGCACATGAGACTTCACTGTCTCCTCGGAGAGGAAGAGGCGCTGGCCGATCTCGCGATTGACAAGACCGTCCGCGACGAGCTGCAATACCTCGAGCTCGCGGGCCGTCGGATCCTGCGCAAGCTCGCGAATGGCCGGCGGGTTGAACGGGATCACGGCGCCCGAGCGGCTCGTGCTCCTTCGTGCTGCTGCCGCCTCGAAGCGGCGGCTGTGGTCGCGGTAGCGACTCAGGATCTCGTTGCGTTCAGCGGCGTCCATGACCTTTCGTATCGGCGTCCCAGAACGCGTCTTTAGGGAAAACCGCCTCGGATCGCGCAGAATCACTCACCGTGGGGGATATCCGCGATCGAGCCCCCGCGGGACCCGCATCGGCACGGCGGATCCCCGGAAGCGCGTTGCCGGCTGCGCTACGCGGCGAGTGATGCGAGCTCGCGCAGAGCCGCGAGTCGCGACAGCGCCTGGCCCTCGAGCTGGCGGACACGCTCGCGGGTGAGATCGAGCTCGTGACCGATCGCCTCGAGCGTCCAGGGCTCCCCCTCGAAGCCGAACCGCAGTTCGAGTATTCTCCGCTCCCGCTCGGGCAGCGCGTCGAGCGCCCGCCGCACACCCTGGCGGCGTAGCGACTCCTCGGCTTCGTCGAACGGATCCGCCGCCTCACGATCGGCGAAGAGATCGCCCAGCTCGCCCTCGTCGTCTGCGCCCACGGTCTGATTCAGTGACACGGATGCATGCGCGGCGCCGAGAGCCTCCTCGACGTGCTGGATCGGAAGCCCCGTTGCCTCGGCGAGCTCGAGCTTCGTCGCCTCACGACCGAGCTCGACTTCGAGTCGGCGGGCGGCCCGGGACAGCTTCTGCTGGCGCTCGACGACATGGACCGGGACACGGATCGTGCGTGCGTGGTTCGCAACGGCGCGCTGCACCGACTGACGGATCCACCAGGTCGCATACGTCGAGAACTTGAAGCCACGGCGCCAGTCGAACTTCTCGACGGCGCGATTCAGGCCCAGAGTCCCCTCCTGGATCAGATCGAGAAACGGGACGCCGAGCCCGCGATAGCCCTTTGCGATCGAGACGACGAGCCGGAGGTTCGACTCGATCATCCGGCGCTTCGCGACCGGATCTCCGCGCTCGATGCGCTTTGCGAGCGTCACCTCGTCGGCGGCGGTGAGCAGCTTGTGGCGGCCCACGTCGGCGAGGAAGAGCTGGAGCGAGTCGGCGGCTCCTGACAGCGGTTCGGCTGCCCAGACTGCCGCTTCCGCCTCCTCCTTCTTGCGCTCTGCCTCGGCGAGGAGCTTCTTCGCATCGGCATCAGCCTGCGGCTGTCCTACCTCGAGACCGATCGTCTCCAGCTCGCGCGTGATCTGCTCGGCTTCCTCGTCGTTCAACTCATGCTCGAGAACGAACGCCTCGAGTTCGATCGGATCCACCCAGCCGCGCTCCTCGGAGCGCTCGATCAGACCCTTGATCTGATCGGATTCGAACAGTTCGGTCAGCTGGCTTTGCGTCAAGAGGCGGTTTCAGTCCTTTCGCGTACCCCGGTGTGCACAATCTCCCATGACTCTACGTTGGTTTGCCCCCGTTTTCCAGGGGTGGAGAACCGATCTGGCTGTCACAAGCTGACAACGCGGTCTCCGCAACCGTTATTCCGGCGCTCGGTCGTTCCGGTAACGCCGTCGACCGTCGGCACGGCGAGCCGACGACCGTTGACCCGCACGATAATCGATTGTCGGCGGCGGTGCGTCAGCGCCTGCCGGCGGGGCGACTCTTCTTTGGCGCGGGTCCCTTCGCGCGTCTCTCGGCGAGCAGTTCGAGCGCGCGATCCATCGTCAGGCCTTCCGGTTCGTCCCCCCGGCGAAGACTCGCGTTCGTCTCGCCATCGGTCACGTAGGGCCCGAAGCGCCCGTCCTTTACGACGATCGGTCTGGCGGTCGTCGGATCCGGGCCGAGATCCTTCAGCGGCGGCTTGGCTTGCCCCCGGCCCCTTCGTTCCTTCGGAAGAGCGAGGACGGCGAGAGCCTCGTCGACCTCGATCGTGAACAGTTGCTCCTCGCTCGTGAGCGAGCGTGTCTCCGAGCCCTTCTTGATGTACGGGCCGTAGCGTCCGTTCGCGACCTGGATCTCCTCGCCGTCCGGCGCCGTCAACACCCGGGGGAGCGAGAGCAATCGCAGGGCTTCTTCGAGCGTCAACGTCGCGAGCGACATCGTCTTGAAGAGCGACCCCGTGCGCGGTTTCTCGGTAGAACCTTCCTCGAGCACCTCGCTCACGTACGGGCCGTAGCGACCGTCTCGGGCCACGATCTCGCGGCCGGAGTCGGGGTCGACGCCGAGCGTTCGGTCGCTCGAGCCCTTCGCAAGGAGCTCCTCCGCCTTCTCACGGGTCAGCTCGTCCGGGGCCATGTCGTCCGGGACGCTCGCTCGTTCGTCACCTCGCTGGAGATACGGGCCATATCGGCCGACCCGCAGCACGACCCCGTTGGCCCCCGGAATCTCGATCGAGTTCACGTCGCGCGCGTCGATCTCCTCGAGGTGGTCCGTGACGAGGGCGTGTAGACCCTCTTCGGCGGGTTCGCCGTTTACCGCGGGCGTGCCACGGTAAAAGCGCGTCAGCCAGTCGACCCGATTCTCATCGCCCTCGGCGATCCGGTCGAGATCGTCCTCGAGCAATGCCGTGAAGTCGTAGTCGACGAGCTGTCCGAAGTGCTTCTCGAGGAGCTTCGTGACCGAGAAGGCAAGGAACGTGGGAACGAGAGCCGTGCCCTTCTTGAAGACGTAGCCGCGATCGAGGATCGTCCCCATGATCGACGCGTACGTCGACGGCCGGCCGATGCCTCGATCCTCGAGCGCCTTGACGAGCGACGCCTCGGTGAATCGGGCGGGAGGCGAGGTCGAGTGCCCGTCGGCCTCGAGCGATGAGGCGCGCACGGACGCGCCGACCGCGAGCGCGGGAAGCCGCCGCTCGTCGTCTCCGTTCTTCGTGTCGTCGTCGCGGCCTTCCTCGTACGCGGCGAGGAACCCGCGGAACGTGATCACCGTGCCGGAAGCACCGAACTCCGCATCGCGCCCGTCTGCGGAGGTGGCACCGAGCCGCAGCGACGCGGTCTGCCCTTTCGCGTCCTCCATCTGCGACGCAACGGTGCGCTTCCAGACGAGCTCGTAGAGCGCGTGCTCGTCGCGCGACAGCTCACGCTCCACTGCAGCGGGCATGCGGAACGTGTCGCCCGCAGGGCGGATCGCCTCGTGCGCCTCCTGGGCGTTCTTGACCTTGCGCTCGTAGAGGCGCGGCTTCTCGGGCACGAACTCGGCGCCGTACAGCTGGGTCGCCTGCGATCGCGCCGCAGCGAGGGCCGCCTTCGACAGGGTCGTCGAGTCCGTGCGCATGTAGGTGATGTATCCGTTCTCGTACAGTTTCTGTGCGACTCGCATCGTCGTTTGCGACGAGAAACGGAGCTTCCGGCTCGCCTCCTGCTGCAGGGTCGAGGTCATGAACGGGGCAGCAGGACTGCGCCTGTACGGCTTCTCGTCCACCGACCGCACGACGAACGCTGCCTCCGTGAGACCGTCGGCGAGCGAACGTGCCGCTGCCTCGTCCAGCGCGAGGAGGTCGGACTTGAGGCGGCCGTCATCTGCGAAGTCGCGGCCTTGCGCCACGCGCATTCCGTCGACGGCTACGAGCCTCGCCTCGAACGTCCCAGGCTCGAAGACGCCGAGGATGTCCCAGTACGACGCGGCGACGAACAGCATCCGCTCGCGCTCGCGCTCGACCACGAGTCGCGTCGCCACCGACTGGACTCGGCCGGCGGAGAGACCCGGCATCACCTTCTTCCAGAGGACGGGCGAGACCTCGTAGCCATAGAGCCGATCGAGAATCCTTCGCGTCTCCTGCGCGTCGACGAGACGGTCGTCGATATCGCGCGTCTCGCCGAGCGCGCGGTCTATCGCCTCGCGCGTGATCTCGTGGAAGACCATGCGCTTGACCGGAACCTTGGGTTTCAGCACCTCCAGGAGATGCCAGGCGATTGCCTCCCCTTCGCGGTCCTCGTCCGTGGCGAGCAGGAGCTCGGTGGAGTTCTTCAGCTCACGCTTGAGCTCGTCGACCTTCTTCTTCTTGTCGGGATCGACGACATAGAGCGGCTGGAACTTGTCGTCGACATTGACGCCGAGTCGCGACCACGACTCCTTCTTCACCGCCGCGGGAATGTCGGCCGCGCGGTTCGGAAGGTCGCGGATGTGACCGATCGATGATTCCACGACGTAGTCGTCGCCGAGGAACCCGGCAATGGTCTTTGCCTTTGCGGGAGACTCGACGATGACGAGGCGACGTTCGGTCACGACTGCCCATTTCGGGTTGGATGACGGGATCCTCCCCGGCCGACGGCCGGGTGCGCGCGTCACCATAGCGGCGCTGTGTCGTATCGCAAGTGTCCGTAAGGGGCGATACTGCCCTCGACGATGCGTTCGAACCCCCGTCCCAGCTTGCTCTACCACCTCATTGGCGTGGTCAGTTACCCGGTGCTCCGTATCGTTGGACGGTTGCAGTGGCAAGGGGTCGACCGGCTACCGACGACCGGCGGGTACGTGCTCGCGGCCAACCACCTTTCGAACTTCGACCCATGGCTCCTGGGGATGCCGCTCTTCCCCCGTCGCTACCTCCGCTTCATGGCCAAGTCGGAGCTGTTCTGGTTTCCCCTCGGGCCCTTCATCAGCTCCTGCGGGGCCTTTCAGGTCAGGCGTGGCCAACAGGATCAGGAGGCGGTCGACACTGCGCTTCGACTCTGCCGCGAAGGGAACATCGTCGTCATGTTCCCCGAGGGCACGAGGCGCCAGAAAGGCCTCCGAAAGCGCCGCGAGGCGCGGTGGCGCACGGGAGCCGCGCGAATCGCGCTCCAGGCCGGAGTTCCGCTGATCCCGGCCGCCGTCCACGGCTCGGGTCGGCTTCTTCGGTTCGGCCGTCTTCGCGTCGCGTTCGGTGATGCGATCGCGCTCGACGATCTTGACGCGCTGCCAACCGATGAAGCCGCCCGTGCCGCAACGGAGCGTCTGCGGGCCGCGATCACGGAGCTCGAGGAGACGCTCGCGTGAGGTCGCTCCTCGTCATGGACGGTGATTCGTTCGCGCATCGCGCGTTCCATGCGCTGCCACGATCTCTTCGCCGCGACGACGGTGGACCGGCGAACACGCTGATCGGGTTCATGTCGATGCTCCTGCGCCTCTGGAAGGCCGAGCGCCCCCGCTCCGTCGTCGTGGCCTGGGACACGATCGGCGTCCCCACCTACCGCAACGCTCTTCTCCCGACCTACCAGTCAGGACGGGAATTCGATGCCGAGATCGTCGAACAACTCGCGCTCCTTCCCGCGCTCGTCGCCTCGACGGGGATCGTGTGTGGAAAGCAGAGCGGCTACGAGGCGGACGACTTCCTTGCCGCCGCGGTGACCGCCGAGCGGGCCCGCGGCGGAACGACGCTCGTCGCCACCTCCGACCGCGACGCCTTCCAGCTGGCCGCAGACGACGTCACGATCTTGCAGCCGGTGCGGGGCGTCAGTGAGCTTGCCCGCATCGGCCCGACCGAGGTGCGCGAGCGATACGGCGTCGAGCCGCGTCAGGTGCCGGACTTCATCGCGCTGCGCGGAGACCCCTCCGACAAGATCCCGGGCGCGCGCGGGGTCGGCGAGAAGAAGGCTGCCGCACTGCTGCAGACCTTCCCGGACCTCGAGGCGATGCTCGCCGACGGTCGGTTCGAATCCGAGGCGGATCAGCTCCGGCTCTTCCTCCGGATCGCCACGCTCGACCCCTCCGCACCCTTGCCCGATCTGCCCGACACCGAACCGGACTGGGGCGCCGGGGCGAACGCAGCCGAGGCTCTCGGCGTCGGCAGGCTGGCCCGACAACTCCGGGAGGTGTGAGCATCGAACTCGTCAGCCACCGGGCGATGGCCGACCTACATCCGACAGGCGATCACCACCCGGAGGGAGGCGAGCGCCTGGCCACGCTGATAGCTGCCTTCAGTCCGGAGCTCGAAGGTGAGCCCGCGAGCGTGGAGGCGATCGAGAGGGCACACGATGGCGAGTACGTCGCGCGGATTCAGGCTCTCACCGAGGAATGCTGGCTGGACGGTGACACACCCGCCGGGCCTACGACCTGGGAGGCTGCGCGCCTGGCAGCGGGTTGTGCGATGCACGCGGTCGAGGTGAACGGCTTCGCGCTCGTTCGCCCTCCAGGACACCACGCCCTCCCCGATCGCGCAATGGGTTTCTGCGTCTTCGGCAACGCCGCGATCGCCGCCCGACACGCGCAGGCCGAACTGGGGCTCGAGCGCGTCTCGATCATCGACTGGGACGTGCATCACGGCAACGGCACCGAGGCGATCGTGCGCGGCGACGCATCGATCCTCTTCGTTTCGCTCCACGAGTGGCCCTTCTACCCGGGGACGGGTGGGCCGGAAACGAGCGATGCGACGATCGTCAATATTCCACTTCCGGCAGGATCGGGAGACGCGGCCTATACGAGCGCCTTCCGTTCCGTCGTCGAGCCGGTCGTGCGGTCTTTCGATCCGGATCTCCTCATCGTCTCGGCGGGCTTCGACGCGCACGTTGACGACCCGCTTGCCGACATGGTCGTCACGGCCGACGGCTTCCGGGAGATGGCTGCGCGCTGCACACAGCTCTGCCCCCGTGTCGCCGCCGTCCTGGAGGGTGGCTACAACCTCGCGACACTTCCGGCTCTCGTCGAAGCCTCACTCGAGGGATTCGCTTCGTAACATCCCGCGAATTGCTCGTCGATCGGCCGGACCATCGAAACGGCCGGGGTGCGGCCCGGCCGTTTCAGTGCGGTTACCCCGCTAGCTCCTCGTTGGAACCTGCGTCTTTCATCTATCGGCGGCAGTGAACGTCTCTCGATCGCCCCGGCGTAGCGAATCCGATCACCCGTGGCGAGGGATGCGGCTGGGTGAGAGCGGATCGGTGAGCGTAGGTCAGCCGCGAGCCGTGGCGAGCTGCTCGAGCGCGTCCCGTCGCGACGACACCCCGAGCTTCTTGAGCAGGCTCTTGACGTGTGAGCGGACCGTGTGCTCGGAGATGTACAGGCGGGCAGCGATCTCGTCGGTGCCGAGGTGCTCATCGAGCAGAAGGAGAACCTCGACCTCGCGAGCCGAGAGTTTCTTCGCCACCGCATCGGGAATGCCGCCCATCCGACCACCCTCACGGACACGATCGAGGAGTCGGCGTGCGATCGAGCCCGACAACGCCGCCTCGCCGTCCGCGACTCCGCGAAGGAAGAGGGCGATTCGCTCGGGTGGCTCGCTCTTCAGGAGGTAGCCGGCTGCACCCGCACGGATCGCCTCGAGCAGGTTCTCGTCGGTTCCCGATGCGGTCAGGACGACGACCTCGCTCTCGGGTGATGCTTCGCGGATGTGCGGCAAGGCGGTCAGTCCGTCCATGCCCGGCATCGTCAGATCGAGTAGCACGAGGCGTGGCCGAAGCCGGCCGGCTTCGACGATCGCTTCCGCGCCGTCCGAGGCCTGCCCGACAACGTCGAAGCCATGCTGTCCAAGGAGGGAAGCCAGCGCCTCCCGCGTCAGGGGATGATCATCAGCGATCAGGATGGTCTCCATATATGGGCTTATCGGCAGCACCCCTTCTGCCGAATAGGGGTATGTGCAAAGTCATCCCTCGGACCGGTATCGGTCGTGGCTCGCCGGTGAGCTGCTGCTCGTCTGCCTCCTCGCTCTCGGGACCGCTCTTCTCTTCGCGACGAATCGTCTCGACGGCTACGAGCTGCCGAACGCGCGGGTCGCGCTCGATACGGCCGTCGCGATCGTCGCCACGATCGTGGCGCTCCTGGCGGCAACCAGATTCCTCGTCGAAGGGCGTGGAATGGACCTGCTGCTCGCCGCAGGGTTCCTTGCGATCGGCCTCGGAACCGCGATCTTCGCCGTTGCGCCGGTGGTTGCGCGCAACGAGCACGCGCCGGTCGAAGCCTGGGCTGCAATCGGAGCAGCCCTGCTCGGAGCTGCGCTGCTCGCCCTGGCACCCTTCGTCGCCCGCCGGGTCGCGAGAAGGCGGCGCGCGCTCGGTGCGACACTCGCGGTGGTCGGCGTCGCGCTCATTGGTGTCTGGATCGACTCGCGGGTACTGCGCCTCGACTTCGACCCCGGCCCGACGGGCGGCGCGCGCTCCGGATCTGTCATCGTCGCCTACGCACTCCTGACGGTTCTCTCCCTCGTTGCCGTGATCGGCTTCGGGTTACGCTATCGCCGCCACGGGCGTGATCTCGACAGCTGGCTCACGCTTGCTCTGACGCTCGTCGTCTTCGCCGACCTGCACTACGTCCTCGCGCCGGCCCGATCGAGCGACTACGTCCTCCAGAGCGACCTGCTCCGTGTCCTCGCGTTCACCGTCCTCCTCGTCGGCGTCTGGCGCGCAATCGGTAGCGCGGAGTTCGGTCGAGCCGTCGCGGAGGAACGCGCCCGGGTGGCGCGTGAGATCCACGATGGGCTTGCCCAGTACCTCTTCGCCCTCTCGACACACGTCAGCATGCTCGAGTCCGGAGCGGCGCTCGACGAGATTCTGCCGCGGATGAAGTTCGCCGTCACGGGAGGGCAACAGGAGGCTCAGTTCGCCGTGCTCGCGCTCTCTTCTGCGGCAGGATCGGCGCCCTTCGACTCGGCGCTGAAACGCTACGTCGACTTTCTCGTCGCTGACGGGGGCCTTGACGTGGAGGTGCACGTCGACCCGCGCGTCATCCTGGCTCCCGACGAGGAGATCGAGGTGTTCAGGATCGTTCAGGAGGGGCTTGGGAACGCGCGCAAGCACGCCGAGGCGCGTCATGTGGACGTCTCGATCATCCAGGAGGGCGATCGGCGAATCGTTCGGGTCACGGACGACGGTGCCGGCTTCGAGAGCGGCGATCCAGGCGCCGGACAGGGCTTGAAGAACATGCGGGCGCGAGCGGCAGCCATTCAGGGCGCCTTCTCGCTCCGGTCCGCTCCGGGCAAGGGCACCGCAATCGAGATCGTGCTGAGGGCGGTATGAGCTTCACGGATCCGTGAATAGAAAAGCCCCGCGAAGCGGGGCTTTTCCTTAGCAGGCCTGTAAGCCGGATCCTGTCGTGGGTGACCATCTCTCTGGGCCGGCAGTTACCTGACGGCTCGAGCGGCGTACCCGGTTCCTCGGCGGGCCGCGTCAACGGAACCTGCTTCGCCTTGCACCGGACGGGGTTTGGCTAGCCGCCGCGTCACCGCGGCGCTGGTGGGCTCTTACCCCACCGTTTCACCCTTACCGGAGCCGAGGCTGTTTCCAGCAACTACTCCGGCGGTCTCCTTTCTGTGCCACTGTCCATCGGCTTTCGCCGTCTGGGATTTCCCCAGCGTCCTGCCCTGCGGTGTCCGGACTTTCCTCGAGCGCGTCGCCGAAGCGGCGCGCCCGCGGTCACCCGGCCTGCGCCTGTGAGGGTAGCGCCGCGGCGGGTCACCTGCCGGCGGGAGGAGGGCGCCACCGGCAACCTCCTCCCGCTGCGAGGAGCCCCTCGCGTCGATCGAACGATCAGCCTCCGCCAGTGAGCTGGGTTCGCGTGGCCGAGAAGATGTCGCTTTGCGCACCGTTTCGTGAGCTACCGAAATAGAGCGTCTTGCCGTCCCACGAGAGGCTGGCGCGAGATTCGCCTGCCTTCGAGTTCACTCCCCCTTGCGTGATGGGCCATGCTTCGTCCCAACGGCTGTGGAGCGTTGCCCGGGTTGACGAGTAGACGTCGGTAGCGCCGATGCCGCCAGGGCGGTCGGAGTCGAATACGACTTCCAGCCCATCCAAACGGAGGCTTGGCCTGAAGTCGTTGTAGGGCGTGTTCAGCCGGCTCTGAGCGACCGGGGTCTGGAAGCCGTTCTGGCCCTTTCGGCTCACGAAGATGTCCTGGCCCCCTTGTCCGCCGTGACCGTCGCTCGAGAAGTACAGGGACGTCTTGCCTCCGGCCTCGAGGAGATAGGGGCTCCATTCCGCGCCCTTGCTGTTTACCGTGCAGCCGAGGTTCACGGCCTTCGGGCCACCGGCCCCCGTGCGATCCAGCATGTAGATGTCGGCACCACCGCAACTGGGCGTTCCGTTGGAGTCCGCCGGGCGGGTGCTGACGAACAGGAAGACATCGTTCGCCATGGGCGAGGGGCAGTAGTCGCTGGCGGGACTGTTGATCGGCTCGCCCGCGTTCACGGGCTCACCCCACGGTTCGCCCTCGCCGCCACGACGAGAGATCCAGATGTCGTTCCCCACGTTCCCGGCAACGCCGCCTGCACGGGTCGATGCGATATAGAGCTCGTTGCCGCTCGGTGAAACCATAGGGCATCCCTCGGCAGCTGCCGTGTTCACGGAGCCGCTGATCGGCGCGGCCCTTTCCCACCAGCCGTACCGGTCACGTGTTCCACCGAGCGCGACGGCGACGGACAGTGCGGCGACCGAGGTCGCGATCCCTATCACGACGAATCTGTGCTTGCGCATGTTTCCTCCAATGAACGTGAGACGTAGCGGGAAGGGTCGTCCCCCCACTGCGTCAGAGGCGCGGTTCGTTCCACGGTCCTACGGAAGCGTGAGGTAGCCCTCCAGGCGGATGAACCACTGCTTTCCCATGCCCGCGTGGGCACTCCGCCCGCCTCCGGTGACCTTGGCGTACGCGCCGGTCCCACTCACGACCTTCCATGTACCGATCGCGACACCGGGGCGGTAGTCGAAGCCGCGGGCGTTCTTCTGCGAGACATCCACCCACTCGTTCCGCTCCTGAATCGCCAGGTTCCCCTGCTTCCCGCTCAGCGTGTAGGTGATGTTGTAGATCGTGACGTGCTGGCCCTGGCGATTGAAGGACCGGCCGCTCCGGGGGTCTGCGGTTGCGCGGCCAGAGTCCCGCTTGAGCGCGCCTGCCTGCAGCGGAATGAGCGCGAAACTCTGTCCACCCTCCAGGTCGATCGCCACTCGCTGTTTCGCCGCTTCGGGGTGTGCCGCCGCTACGGCGGTGAGCGTCGCGGCTATTCCAAGGGCGACGGCCAGGGCATGAAGCGCCTTCATTTGTGTGCCTCCTTCGGAAACGAGGTCGTCGTGTCTTGTCGAAAGCGATGATCGACCGGCTCGGTTACAGGTCCGTTTCAGCGGAGCAACAGCTGTTAGCGTCCGGCACAGGAGGAGAGCCAGATGGAGTTCCGGATCCTGGGTCCGCTCGAGGTATGGGACGGAGGAAGCGATGTCAGCCCGTCCGGGCCCAAGCCGCGTGCGCTCCTCGCCGTGCTTCTCCTCCACCCGAACGAGGTCGTTCCCTCCGATCGGCTGGTACACGAGCTCTGGGGCGAGCACTCGCCCGAGGACGCCGCCGCTGCGCTGCGCGTCAACGTCTCGCGACTTCGCAAGGCGCTGCCGCAGGATGTGCTGGAGACGAGATCGCCGGGCTACCTCCTCCGGGTCGAGCCCGACCAGCTCGATCTCCACCGCTTCGAGCGTCTCGTGGACGAGGGGAGGAGCCTCTTCGCTCGCGGCCTGGCGTCCGACGCGGCGGAGCGGCTTCGCCAGGCGCTGGCGCTATGGAGAGGGTCGGCGCTCGCCGATTTCACATACGAGAGCTTCGCCCAAGGAGCTATCGCGCGGCTCGAGGAGATCAAGCTGGCAGCAGTCGAGCTCCGGCTCGATGCCGACCTCGCACTCGGGCGACACGACGAGCTGGTCGGAGAGCTCGGAGCACTCGTCGCCGAGTACCCACACCGCGAGCGCTTGCGTATGTACCTGATGAAGGCGTTGTACGGCTCGGGTCGGCAGGCGGAGGCGCTCGATGCGTACCAGCACGCGCGTCGCGCACTCGTCGACGGGCTCGGGATCGACCCGAGCGCCGCCCTCCAGGAGCTGGAGCGGGCAATCCTGCGGCAGGACCCGTCACTCGACGTCGAGTCGACGACCCCCGCTCGTGGAAAGCACGAAACGGAACGTTCGATCCTCGTCGCCGTCACGGACGAGGCACGCATCGATGCACTGCTCGCCGTGGCCGAGCCGCTCGCGCGAGACGTGCCACGCATCCTGATCCTGGCGAGGCTCGTCTTGGACGCGGTAGAGCTTCAGTCTTCGTCGGCCTGGCTCGAGGAGCATCGGGCGACACTCGCAAGCCGCGATGTCGCAGCTCGCACGGCCTCCTTCACGTCGGCGGCGCCGGGCAAGGAGCTGGCCCGGTTGGCCCGAGAGCTCGACGTCGATCTTCTGGTCGCCGACGCGCCGGACGAGCTCCTGATCGAGGGAGCCCCGGATGAGCATCTGACCGCTCTCCTCGATGACACGCCCTGCGACGTCGCGCTTCTCGTCCCTGGAGGCGCTATGTCGGAAGGCCCCGTCCTCGTGCCCTTCGGAGGAGCCGACCATGACTGGGCAGCAGTCGAGCTCGGGGCGTGGTTCGCTCGAGCCACGGGTGCGACCCTTAGGCTCGCGGGCGCCGCCGCGGTGCCGGAGCAGGGCAGGCGCGATGCGAGCCGCCTGCTCTCCCACGGAGCGCTCGCAGTCCAACGCGTGCTGGGGATCTCGGCCGAGCCGCTGCTGACCCCGCCCGGTGAGGAGGGCATGCTGGAGGCAAGCCGCGACGCGGGCCTCCTCGTCGTCGGGCTATCGACGCGGTGGCACCGCGAGGGCCTCGGCCCGGCCCGGCTGAGGCTCGCCAGGGAGTCCGTATCGCCGACGCTGCTCGTGCGGCGGGGACTCCGTCCGGGCGGCATCGCACCGCCCGCCGCCCTGACGCGCTTCACCTGGTCGATCCGTGTATGAATCGACCTCAAGGGTGACAGGCGGGCTCGTACGGCCGACCGGGAAGGAATTCCTTCCACTCCCCGCGGGTCAGCATGCGATTCGCGAGTCTGCAGGCGCGACGATTCCACGACTCGGGGTCGACGTCCCAGATCGCCCCCTGGCCGTTACCGTGGATCTCCAGCAGCTGGCGTCCGTCACTCGACAGATCGATCCTCGTTCTGCGGTCGCCTGCCGCGAGCGACGGGCCGATCTGGCTTCCCGTCGCAACGTCCCAGAGTGACGCGGCAGGCTCGAAGGCGGAGACCGCGAGTGTCCCGCCGTCCGGGCTGAATTCGAGGGTGAACGCTCCGTTGCCGCCCTGGTCGAGCTCGCGAACGAGAGTGCGGGTGCGGACGTCCCAGAGGCGGATCACTCGGCCGAAGCCACCGGCGGCGAGCGTTCGACCGTCGGGGCTGAGGGCGACGGAGAAGTTCTGGTCGACGGCTGTGTCACCCGACAGAGAGGCGATCATCGAGCCGTTGACGACATTCCAGATCTCCGCACCACTGCTGCGGGCGACGGCGATCATCCTCCCGTCGGCGCTGAAGGTCACGTCGCGCGCGTCGACGCCGCCTCCGATCTCTCCCCGCTTCGCCCCGGTTGCACCGTCCCAGAGGAGAACCCCGAACTGGCTCGCCGTGGCGACGGTCTTGCCGTCCGGGCTGAAGCTGACTCCGATTACGAGGTCGCCGGCGCCGACAGAGAGAGGCGGATGGAGCCGCGATCGTGAGTCGATATTCCACAGTGTCAGACGATCGCTCGTGGCTGCGGCGAGCGTTCGTCCGTCGGGCGAGAAGCGGAGCGTCTTGACCTCTCCGCCCGTTCCGAGCAGCTGGGGCCCGGTCGGCGCGAGCGTGTGCGCGTCCCAGAGGGCGACGCCCCGTTCTTTGAGGCCGACGGCGATCAGCCGGCCGTCCGGGCTGAACTCTCCCGGGTGACCGTCGTAGCCGGTCTTGGAGAATGTCCGGTCGTGAGTAAACGTGAAAGGCCGCCCCAGTCGGCGGTTGCCGGTGAGGTCCCAGGCGATCGCCGTGCCATCGTGACTCACGGTGTAGAGCGTCTCCCCGTCGAGACCGAAGACAGGTTGCTGAACGAAGTTCGAGTGACCACGAAGCGTCTCCAGTGGGGCGGCCGTCGAGACGTCCCAGCGAGTCACGGTCTTATCGCGGTTTGTCGCTACGACCATCTTGCCGTCAGGGCTGAAGAGCACCCAGTTCGGCGTGCCCGCGAGATCGGCTGTCGCCGTTCGCACGGTTCCAGAGCGGAGGTCGACGAGCTGCACTCCGTGTTCCATGCCGACGGCCGCCGTCCGGCCGTCCGGGCTGACCGCGAGCGCGGGGGCCGTACCGGCCTCGATGCGCAGCGTCCGCTTCTCCTTTCGGCTCTGGAGATCCCACAACGTCAGCCGACCGTCCTCGGATGCAGTGAGGAGCGCGTGATCGTCGGGCGTGAGGGCCATCTGAGGTGACGCAAACCAAAATCCGACGTACGCGCCGACGAAGGCCTCGGGCTCGATCGGACGGCCGATCGGCTCGAGCGTCGCGGCGTCACGAACAGTGACTTGCGCGTCGTCTCCGCCGAGGTCTTGATTCGAGGTGCCAGAGGCAATGAGCGCGACGAGTCGTGACCCGTCGCTCGTGAAGGAAATGCTCGTGACGACTCCGTTGACGGCCGTCTCAGCCAGTTGCTCGAGGTCTTTCGCGTCGACGAGGCGCAGGATGTGATCGCCACCGAGTGCGAACCTTCGCCCATCGGGGCTGTAGGCAAGGCTCGCGTTGGAGGTGTTGCCTCCTTCAGGCGGGTCTTCGAGCCGCGCTTGGGTCTTGGCATCGAACTGGAGAACCCGGCCGCTGCCAGAGAGAACTGCCAACGTCTTTCCGTCGGGACTGATCGTGATTCCTCGCAGCGCGTCGCCGTCACCGTGCATGATCCCGATCGCGAAGGGACTGCGGCGGAGCGCGGCGAGCATGTAGCCGCGAGTCTGCGGCGAGTCCGCTATCGCGACCGCCTGGCGTGCGAGCAGCAGCGAACGGCCGAGATCCTCCTCGACGAGCGCCTGCGCACCCAGGCGCTGCACGAGCTGCGCCGCCTCGGCGTCGCGTGCCTGGCCTCGTTGCAGCACCGCGAACGTTCCGCCCGCGACGGCGGCCGCGAGCAGAACCGCGACCCCCGCCAGCAGTCCGCGCAGACGGCGGTTCGTACGCCGGACGCGTTTCGTCTCCTTCTCGGAGGCCTCTCGGCTCTCGGTGACGAATGCGCGCTCGAGCTCGTTCACGTCGAGCGAGTGATCCGACGCCCAGTCGAGCGCGGCTGCGAGGCGAGCTCCGCGGTAGAGCTCGCCCGGATCACGTCCTGCTGCATCCCAGCCCACGGCTGCCTGTGAGATGTGACTGCGGAGCCGACGCCCCTCGGCGTCCTCGTCGATCCAGCCGCGCAGGCGCGGCCATTCGCGCAAGAGCGCCTCGTGGGCGACCTCGACGCTTTCTTCGGACACGGTGACGAGGCGACTGTCGGCCAGCCTCGTGAGCACAGCGGCAGCGGCGTCGTTGCTCTCGAGGTCGAGCTCGGTCAATGGTGCGCGGCGGCGCACGACCGCATCGCCGTCTCCTTCCCCGACCAGCCGCAGCATGACCGCTCGTACGAGCTGCTTGTGCCCCTCGGGAACCTGCGCATACGTGCCTTCGGCCAGCCTTGCGACTGCGCCGCGAACGCCGCCTGACTCGCGGTACGCGGCCAGCGTGAGTTCGTTGCCCTGCCGCTTCTGCCAGAGCTCGAGGAGGGCGGTGGAGAGGAGCGGCATCGCACCGGGCTCGCCCTCGACGTCGTCGACCAGTACGTCGGCGAGCTCCGGCTCGACTCGCATTCCCACTCGGGCAGCGGGCAGCTCGACCACACGCCGCAGCTCCGAGGCCTGCATGGGGCCGACGAGCACGTTGTTGGCACCCAGCAGCTGAGCGAGCGCCGGGTAGGCGGCGAAGCGTCCGTAGTAGTCGGCGCGCAGCGCGACCACGACCACTGCGCGGCCGTTCGGATCGGAGGCAGCGCGGGCGAGCGTCTCGGCGAAGGCGGCGCGCTCGACGTCCGAATGGCAGGCCGTGAACAGCTCCTCGAGCTGGTCGACGGCGAGGAGCATTCGTGCATCCGCAGGGAGTGCGTTGAGGGCTTCGGCGAGGGGGTCACTCTTCCCCGACACGAGCACCCGGCGAAGCTCGTTCAGCGGCCGTTCGCCCGGACGCAATAGGAGCCGCCGCCAGCCCTCGCTGCCGGGAAGCACGCCTCCGGCGAGGGCCGGGAGGAGACCGGCGCGGAGGACGGACGACTTGCCGCTGCCCGACGGGCCGACGATGCCGAGGAAACTGGTTCCCACGAGGCGGGCGATGAGCTCTGCGACGAGCCGTTCGCGGCCGAAGAAGTAGTCGGCGTCGGTCGGTTCGAAGCTTGCAAGACCCTTGAACGGGCAAATCCCCTCGGCGGCAGCTCGGGCCGGCGTGGTCGGTCCCGAGATTGCCCGCGCCTGCTCGCGCGCCACCTGGAGATCGACGACCTTGCCGACCAGTTCGGCCTCGACCTCGCTCAGGTCGCTCCGGCCGGCAGCAGCGCGCGAGGCGACGTCGACCAGCCGGCGGCTCGCGTCGTCGACGGCGACTGCGAGTGCAGCTCGCGCCAACTCGCCACAGCTCGCGTAGCGTTGCTCCGGGTCCTTGGCCAGCGCCGAGGCGATGACCGCGTCGAGCGCGGTGGGCAACTCCGGCCGTTGTGCGCTCGGCGCCGGCGGCTCGCTTTCGAGGTGCGCGAAGACCACCGCGATGTCGGAGTCGCGCCGGAACGGCGGGTGTCCGACGAGACACTCGTAGAGCACGCAGCCGAGCGAGTAGACGTCCGCCCGCCCGTCGATCTCCTCACCGGCGATGTGCTCGGGGGCGACGTAGTCGATCGTGCCCATCAGATTGCCGTCTTCGCCGGTAGTCGCCCCCTCCGAGACGAGCCGTGTGAGGCCGAAGTCGGCGAGGTAGACGTGGTCGGTGCCGTCGGGGCGGGCCCCCGCGTCGAGCAGTACGTTGGAAGGCTTCACGTCACGGTGTACGAGGCCTCGTGCGTGGGCAGCATCCAGAGCGCTCGCCAGTTGCGAGAGCGTGCCGATTGCGTCCGCGACGTCGATACCGCCGTGCCGGAGACGGCTGTTCAGGTCACCCCCCTTGACATAGCGCATGGCGATGAACAGGAGGTCGTCCGCCCGACCGGCCTCGTAGATCGGGATGATGTTCGGGTGGTCGATCGACGCGGCCAGCTCCGATTCACGCAGGAAGCGCTCGCGGAACGCCTCGTCGTCGGCGAGGCCGGCCGCTAGAAGCTTGAGCGCGACGTTCCGCTTGAGGTGGAGATCCTCGGCCAGGTAGACGACGCTCATCCCACCCCGGCCGAGCAGCGACTCGATCCGGTAGCCGGCGAGCTCGGTACCAACCCGCGGGTCGTGGCTCACGTGCACGTCCGCTTCCTCGCTTTCGGTCCTGCAGAACTCTAGAGAACTCATGCGGATCTGCACATGACGGGGTTACAACCCCGTTACAGGCGTGCAACTGCTGCCCACGCGTGTCTCTCTCCGCTCGAGCCCCGGACGACCGGCTGGAGCCGGTCGTCGCCGCGCCCCTAGCCCGTCTGGGCGACGTTCGGCAGCGCGAGCTCCGGCACGTCGTGGCCCTCGGCCAGGATCGAGTGGCACTCGGGGCACGCGATCGCGAGTCCGTAGGCCCCGCGCACGTGCAGGACGAACTCGCTGCACACCGGGCAGGCGAGGCTCGCTCCGCGAGCGAGCGCGACGAGCTCCTGGTCGAGCGTCCGGGCGAGGGGTGTGATGGTCATCGCAGGCTGCGGAACACCCCCACGACCTTGCCCATGACCTGCACGTGATCGGCGTAGATCGGCTCGAGCGCGCTGTTCTCCGGCTGCAGCCGGACGCGCCCGTTCTCGCGATAGAAGGTCTTCACCGTCGCCTCGTTCGCGCCCTCGTCGTCGCCGACGAGCGCCACCACGACATCGCCGTTCGACGCGTCCTCCTGCTTGCGGACGACGAGCGTGTCGCCGTCGAGGATGCCTGCGTCGATCATCGAGTCGCCGCGGACCGTGAGCAGAAAGTCGGCGCTGCGACCGAGCGGTTCCGGCACTGCGATGCGCTCTTCGACGTTCTCCTCCGCGAGGAGCGGCGAGCCGGCGGCGATCTGGCCGAGCAGCGGTAGTCGGGGGACTCCTCGACCGGCTGCGGTGCGGTGCTGCCATCGTGCGATGACCGATCAGGTCGAGCGCGCGCGGCTTGGAGGGGTCGCGCTTGAGCAGGCCTGCGCGCTCGAGGTTTGCGAGATGTGCGTGCACCGTCGACGGCGAAGCGAGGCCGACGGCTTCACCGATCTCGCGAACGGTCGGCGGGTAGCCGTGGCCGTCCGTGTACTCGACGAGAAACTGCCAGATCTCCTGTTGCCGTGCGGTCAGCATGGTGCCTCCGAGGTGGGGTATCCGAACACGTGTTCGTGATGAAGAGTACGGATCCTTCCGGATGGCGTCAACTCGGGTCGTTCACGGATCGACCGCGTTTCGTGGGTGACGTGTCGTGGGGATAGGTCGGGGGCGACGCATTCGCATCGCCCCTCCGCTTTGGGGTGGTGGTTCGCGGGCGAGGCTTCGCCTCGCCCCTACGTGAGCGGCAGTATGACGAAGGGAGCCCGGAGGGCTCCCTTCGTCATACATGCGCTGGAGAGGACTTGAACCTCCACGGGGTTGCCCCCACAAGGCCCTCAACCTTGCGCGTCTACCAATTCCGCCACCAGCGCGCGGCGCGATTGTACCCGGAGCCCGGTCTTGCCGTTACGCGAGCAGTCGGTACAGGACGACCGTGTTCACGAAGAACAGCACTGCCACGACCGTCGTCAGGCGCGTGAGGTTGCGCTCGACGATGTGCGTGCCTCCCTGCGACTGCGGTGTGAAACCCATGCCACCGAAACCGGCCTCACGACCGGAGTGCATGAGCACAAGCACCACGAGCGCTGCCGAGACGAGGACCTGGACGACTGCAAACAACGGGACCATCGCCGCCGGATCGTACCAGCGCTACCGTTTCTCCCATGAGCGCTCCGGACGATGCCCGCGCGACGAGTCCAGCGACTTCTCGTGACCGGCGACACCGGCTCAAGCAGGGTGTGGCGCTCGACAAGGTTCGCGAGAGCTACCTGGCGGCGCTCGACGCCGCCCAGGAGGCCGGCCTCGAGGACGCTGTTCGGCCGCTCGTCGAGCTCAGGCTCGCCGATCTCGCCCAGCGCGAAGCAGAAGCTCCTCCACGCGTCCCGCCTGTCGCCTGACGTCGTGCGCTCGGCTGCCTGGCGGGCGACCGGGTTCGGCCGTGGCAGGAGCAGCGGCCTCGAGTGCACCGCAAGCGCCGCATCGTCGCTGTGGATCGACGACGACACCCGCTCCGGAAGGGACGAACTCCGGGCGGCCCGCCGATCCGCGTCGATACGACAGATCGACCCGATGCGAGCCCTTCGAGCGTCGACAGCCCGAACGGCTCGATCAGGCTCGGCTGGCAGACGACGTCTGCGGCGGCGACCCACGAGGCGACCGCCTCGTGGTCGACCGGCCCGTCGACGTGAATCCCGGCGCGGCCCTTCGAGCGCGTGTCGCAACGGCCCGTCGCCGACGAACGCGAGCTCCCCCTCGCCCCGTCGCTCGAACGCCCGCGCGAGACGAAGCACGTTCTTGCGCTCGGTGAGCGAGCCGACGCAGACGAACCCGTGCCGGTGGGTGACCAGCCCACGTCCGACCGAGCGTCCAGGGCGTCGCGTGCGTGCGAACCGCACGAGATCGACTCCGCAATCGATCACCGAGCTCTTGGGTAGCGCCTCGGGTGCCACCTCCCCGAGGCGGTCGAGGAGCCATGCCGACACCGCGACGACGGAGTGGGCCCGCTTGACGGTGAGGCGTGTCGCCGCGAGGACGGCCCGGCTGCGGTGGGCGTTCTCGACGTCGGCCCCGTGCGCGGTGACGACGAGCGGAGCCCGTCCGCCGATCCCGCAAGGAGCCCCGCGGGAACGAGGAAGTGCGCGTAGACGACGTCGGGTCGGAACCGTCGTGCCGTCTGCACCACGTCGAATGCGAGCCTGGCATGGCGGCTGCGACCACCTCGTCGGTCGACGACGGCGCGTGCGAGCTCGTGGCCGCGGGTCTCGAGCTCTCGCTCGAGCGTCGCGACGAACGAGCCGAGGTCCGGCGCATCCGGCCCCGGGTACATCTGCGAGACGAGCAGGATCCGCACGCGGGGAGCCTACTGGCGTCAGGCGACGCGGTTCGCCGACTCGGCCGGGCGACCAGGCGGCCACGCGCTCGCCGTTGCGGAGGAGATCGCGCTCATCGGCCGTCGTACGTGCCCCAGAGCTCCCGCAGCGCTCCCGCAGAGCTCGCCGACGGTGCAGCGGGCGCGGAGCGCCTCGCGGAGGGGAGGGAGCAGGTTGCCGCTGCCGGATGCCGTCTCGCGCACCAGCGCGAGCACGGTCGTGGCCGCCTCGGGATTTCGCTCGCTGCGAACCTCGCGCGAGCGGTCTCGCTGGCGTTGCTCGCCGGCCGGGTCGACGCGGTGGAGCTCGATCCGCTCCACCGTCTCCTCGGTGAACTCGTTGACGCCGACGACGACGCGGTCCCCGGTCTCGACGGCGGTCTGGAAGCGGTAGGCGGCCTCCTCGATCTCGCCCTGGACGAAGCCGGCCTCGATCGCGGCCACGGCACCGCCGAGCTCATCCACGCGTTCGATCAGCTCGACGCGCTTCGTCGCTCGAGCTCGGCCGTGAGCGACTCGAGGTAGTACGAGCCGCCGAGCGGATCGGCCGTGTCGGTCGTGCCGGCCTCGTGCATGAGGATCTGCTGGGTGCGGAGCGCGATCGTGGCGGCGTGCTGGCTCGGGAACGCGAGCGCCTCGTCGAAGCTGTTCGTGTGGAGTGACTGGGCGCCACCGTCGACGGCGGCGAGCGCCTGGATCGCGACGCGCACGATGTTGCTCTCGGGCTGCTGCGCGGTAAGCGTCGAGCCTCCGGTCTGGGCGTGGAACCGCAGCGCCTGGGCCTTCGCGCTCGTGGCTCCGAAGCGGTCGCGCATGATCTTCGCCCACAGCGTGCGGGCCGCCCGGAACTTCGCGACCTCGTCGAAGAAGTCGTTGTGGGCGTTGAAGAAGAACGACAGCCGCGCACCGAACGCATCGGGAGAGAGACCTGCCGCGACGGCCGCCTCGCAGTACGCGATCCCGTTCGCAAGCGTGAACGCAAGCTCCTGCGCCGCGGTCGAGCCCGCCTCGCGGATGTGGTACCCGGAGATCGAGATCGTGTTCCAGTTCGGGATCCGCTCCTCGCAGTAGGCGAAGAGGTCGGTCGTGAGCCGCATCGACGGCCGCGGCGGGAAGATGTAGTTGCCCCGCGCGACGTACTCCTTGAGGATGTCGTTCTGAACCGTGCCGCGGAGCGCCGTGCCCGGCACGCCCTGCCCCTCGGCGACCAGTTCGTAGAGCAGAAGCAGCAGCGCTGCAGGCGCGTTGATCGTCATCGACGTCGAGACCTCGGCGAGCGGGATTCCGTCGAGCAGCAACTCCATGTCGACGATCGAGTCGATTGCGACGCCGGTGCGGCCGACCTCGCCCTCCGCGACCGGGTCGTCGGAGTCGTAGCCGAGCTGCGTCGGCAGGTCGAAGGCGACCGATAGCCCCGTCTGCCCGCGCGCGAGGAGGTAGCGATAGCGCTCGTTCGACTCCTCGGCGGAGGCGAACCCGGCGTACTGGCGGATCGTCCACGGCCGGCCGCGGTACATGTCCGCGTACGGCCCGCGGGTGAACGGGAAGACGCCGGGCGGAGCCGGCTCGACCGCAGGTGCGTCGACGGCGCGGTAGAGCGGCTTCACCTCGATACCGGAGTCGTGACGTGCCCGTTCCGGGGTATTTGCCATGCTTCGATCCTACGCCGACTGCGGCGTGCACCGGGGAAACGTCCCGCCGTCGTACTAGAGCACGCCGCCGGCCCGCTCGATCGCGTCGATCGCGATCGGCTTGCCCGAGTCGATATGCGCTCGGATTGCCTGCTGTGCCGCTGCCAGGTCGTCCGCCTCGAACGCCTCCACGATCGCGCGATGCTCGCGGGCGAGGTACTCGCCGCCTTCGAGCTTGCCGCCGCGAATCACCTGCATCATCAGGTTCACCGAGCAGCTCGCGGTAGACGCGCGAGAGGATCTCGTTGCCCGCGAGGTCGACCTGGCACCCGTGGAAAGCAGCGTTCGCGGTGTCCCACTCCTCCTCCGTGAGATCGCGCTCGAAGCCTCCAGCAGCTCCCGGAACGCTGCGAGCTGCGCGGCTCGACGATGCCGACGTGCGCTCCGCGGCATGGAGCTCGAGTGCGAGCCGCACGTCGTACCCGTCGCTCGAGATCGCGGGCGTCACGGGCGTGACGTAGTAGCCGCGACGCGGCTTGACCGTGAGGAGTCCCTCGGAGACGAGCCGGGTCAGCGCGTGGTGCACGGGGCTGCGAGAGACGCCGAGCTCGGTCGCGAGCTCGTGCAGGCTCAGCTTCGCTCCGGGCCCGGGTGCCGCCGGAGGACACGCTCGCGGAGCGTCCCGTAGACCTGCTCGTTGAGGTTCGTGCGTGGAAGCGTCGTTGCCATGGGCAGATGTAACATGACAGCCCCGCCGGTGCGCAACCCCCAGGCTACGCCTAGCCGATGAAGGTCGCCGTCCGGCTCTTTGCCGGTCTCCGCGAACTCGCTGGAACACGGGCGTCGAGATCGAGCTCCCGGCAGGTTCGACCGCTGCCGACGTCTGGCCCGCACTCGACCTCGGATCGGAGCCGCTGGGCTGCTCGTCGCGATCAACAAGAGCTACGCGACACGCGAGACAGCGCTCTGGACGGCGACGAGGTCGCGCTGATCCCTCCCGTGTCGGCGGAGCGTTCCGCCTCTCGGAGTTGCCGTTGCTCCGACGACGCAGTCCGCGAGGTCGCCTCCGACGATGCCGGCGCGATCGCCACCTTCACCGGGACGACGCGTGCTCAATCGCGGGGCCGCGAGGTCGTCCGGCTCGAGTACGAGGCGTACGAGGGGATGGCGGAAGGCGAGATGGAGAGGATCGCCGCCGATCTCATGGAGCGACACTCGCTGATCGGGGTCGCGATCCACCACCGGGTCGGTGTCGTCGGGATCGGGGAGACGAGCGTCGTCATCGCGGTGTCGTCCGCCCATCGGGCCGACGCGCTCGCCGCCTGCGCAGAGGCGATCGACGCGCTCAAGGGCTCGGTGCCGCTGTGGAAGAAGGAGATCTACGTGGGCGGCGAGGAATGGATCGGTCAGGGCTCGTGACGAGCGTTCCCGGAGCGGCGACGGGCTTCAGCCCGTCGTCCGGACTGCGTGTGGCATGAGCAGCGAGCTGCCGGACGATCCTCCGCACGCTCGCGGCGCAGCGGCCTGGGCCGATTGCTTGCGCCGCTCGCGGTTGCCGGCGCCGTACTGCTCAAGCTCGCAGGGTCGCTGAAGTTCCTCGGCATCTTCGTCGCGGTCGGCGGCTACGCACTGATCTGGGGCTGGCGCTTCGGGATCGGGTTCGTGCTCCTGATCCTCGTGCACGAGATGGGCCACTACGTCGAGGCGCGGCGCCAGGGGCTGAATCCGCAGGCCCCGTATTCATCCCGTTCCTCGGGGCGTACGTCGCCCTCCGCAATCAGCCGTTCGACCCGTGGCGCAACGCGCTCGTCTCGATCGCCGGCCCCGTCGCGGGTGGCGTGGCGGCGCTCGCCTGCCTCGTCGTACGGCAACGCGGTCGACTCCGACCTGCTGCGGGCGCTTGCCTACGTCGGGTTCCTGCTCAATCTGTTCAACCTGATTCCGATCGGGTTCCTCGACGGCGGGCATATCCTCCGCTCCTGGCGCATCCTGAAGGCCGGTGGGGGCCGCGCGAACCCGGCCGACGCGCGCCGGTTGGCCGGATACGTCGGTGCGTACACCGTCGCTGTGATCGCGGCGCTCGCGCTCGGCATGGTCGCCTCTCACGTCCCGCAGACACGACTTTGAGCGGGGGTGACTTCGATCGAGGGCTCCTGCGGCGCCGGCACGAGACGCTGGCGAGCGATGTCTCGTTGGTCGCGTCGGAGTTCCTCGGAGGATTCCAGATGGTGCAGAAGATCGACCGCCCCGCCGTATCGATCTTTGGTTCGGCACGGGTGGGCGAGCACACGGCCACGTATCGGCGGGCCCGTGAGACAGGCGCGGTCTTTGCCGCCGACGGCTTCGCAGTCGTCACCGGCGGCGGCCCAGGTGTGATGGAGGCGGCGAATCGTGGCTGTCAGGAGGCCGGGGGGCTCTCGGTCGGCTTCAACATAGAGCTCGCCCGTGAGCAGAGCCTCAATCCGTACTGCGACCTCTCCATGACGTTCAAGCACTTCTACGCCCGCAAGACGATGTTCGTGAAAGCGGCCGAGGGCTTCGTGATCTTCCCGGGCGGTTTCGGCACCCTGGACGAGCTCTTCGAATCCCTGACGCTCATCCAGACCGGCAAGATCGGTGGCTTCCCCGTCGTGCTCTTCGACGCCTCATACTGGGCACCGATGCTCGATTGGATCCGTTCCCGGATGCTCGAGGACGGCCTCGTCTCGGCGGCCGATCTCGACCTCGTGCACGTCACCGATCTCGTCACCGAGGCCGTTGATTGCGTTGTCTCTCGCTACGACGCTCGGGTCGCCGAGGGGTCGGCATGATCGACGCTGCGGTCGCTGTGATCCGCGAGCGGACATCGCTCGTGCCCCGCGCGGCGGTGATTCTCGGCTCGGGCCTCGGCGAGTTCGCGAGAGCTGTCGAGGATCCCGTCGAGATCCCGTACGGGGAGATTCCCGGTTGGCCGGTCTCGACCGCGCTCGGGCACGCCGGTACGCTCGTGATCGGCACGTTCGCCGGAGTGCCGCTCGTCGTGATGAAGGGACGGGCTCACCTCTACGAAGGCCACTCGGCAGAGAAGGTCGTCTACGGAGTTCGCGTTCTCGGACGACTCGGTGCCGAGGTTCTCGTCGTCACGAACGCCTGTGGCGGCGTGCGCGAAGACCTGAGCCCGGGCGACCTCGTGCTCGTCTCCGACCACCTCAACCTCCAGGGGACATCGCCACTCGTCGGGCCGAACGACGACACGCTCGGCCCCCGGTTTCCGGATATGAGCTCCGCATACGATCCCGCGCTGCGCGCGCTGACCCAGGAGGCGGCCGCGCGCCTCGGACAGACTCTCTCGGAGGGCGTGTACGCGGCCTGGCTCGGCCCCGCCTTCGAGACGCCGGCAGAGATCAGGATGATCCGTGCGCTCGGAGGCGACCTCGTCGGAATGTCCACGGTGCCCGAGGTTCTCGCAGCGCGCCACATGGGCCTTCGCTGCCTGACGATCTCGTGCGTCACCAACATGGCCGCCGGAATCCTCCCCGAGCCGATTGACGCCGAACACGTGCTTGCTGTGGGTGCCCTGTCGCAGGGCAGGCTCACGGCGCTGCTCGCGGAAGTCCTTCCCGCGCTGTAGGTTCTGGCCCCCTCGGCCTACACTTCGAGTGTGGCGCCCTCGTTACGCACGCTTCCTTCGGTCGACCGCCTGGTTGCGGATCCGCGGCTCGCGGACGCCGCGCGCCCGCTGGTCGTCACGGCGGCGCGGTTGACACTCGCGCGCGCACGCGTGGCGATCAGGGAAGGACGTGACCCCGGCGATCTCGTCCAGGCGACGCTCGCCGAGCTCGCTGCCGCAGCACGCCCTTCACTGAGGCGGGTGCTCAACGCGAGCGGTGTCCTGATCCATACGAACCTCGGTCGTGCGCCCCTGGCGCGATCGGCTCTCGACCGGGTGGTCGAGGTTGGGGGCAACTACTCGAACCTCGAGTACGACCTCGAGGCGGGCGTCCGCGGTTCGCGCCAGGATCATCTCGCTGCGCTTCTCCGGCAGATCATCGGCGGTGAGGCATCGCTCGTCGTCAACAACAACGCCGCTGCAGTGATGCTGGCCCTCGCGGCGCTCGCCGAGGGTCGCGAGGTTCTCGTTTCGCGAGGCGAGCTGATCGAGATCGGCGACGGCTTCCGGATTCCCGATGTGCTCGCGCGTTCGGGTGCGCGGCTCGTCGAGGTCGGGACGACGAACCGAACTCGCGCCGCCGACTACGAGCGCGCGATCGGCCCCGAGACCGCTCTCATTCTCCGTGTTCATCAGGCGAACTTCCGGGTCGTCGGCTTCACCGAGCAGCCGTCGCTCGCCGAGCTGGCTGCCGTTGCGAAGAAGGCCGGGCTGCCGCTCGTCGACGATCTCGGCTCGGGTGCGCTCTCTGCGATCGGCGACGAGTCAACCGCCGAGGCGAGCCTCTCCTCGGGCACGGATCTCGTGTGCTTCTCGGGCGACAAGCTGCTCGGCGGCCCGCAGGCCGGGATCCTCGTCGGCCGCGCTGACCTGGTCGACCGCATGCGCCGTCATCCGCTGCAACGCGCACTGCGGGCAGACAAGCTCACGCTCGCCGCTCTCGAAGGCACCCTCGCTCTCGCCCTCGATCCGGCTCGTGCACGCGCAGAGATCCCCGTCCTGCGAATGCTCGATGAGCCTCTCTCATCGGTGCGTGCGCGGGCCGAGCGGCTGGCGGGCCTCGTCGAAGGGGAGGTCGAGGAGACCGTTGCGAGGGCCGGCGGCGGAGCGCTTCCGCTCGCCGAGTTGCCGAGCTTTGCGTGTGCTGTCGAAGAGGAGTTGTTCGACCTGCTGCGCGGCGGCGAACCCCCGGTCGTCGGGATCGTGCGCGACGGTCGTCTGCTACTCGATGTGCGTGCGCTCGCGGACAGCGAGATCGACGAGGTCGCCGCTGCCGTCGCTGCCGCGCGGGAGCACGTCATCTGAGCACCTTTGTGTTGAATCACCACAATGTCCCCGGGGATCCGGCGTGGCCCTGACCGTCGGCACCGCCGGGCACATCGATCACGGCAAGACGTGGCTCGTGCGCGCTCTCACCGGCAAGGACACGGACCGCTTGCCCGAGGAGCAGCGTCGTGGGATCTCGATCGACCTCGGCTATGCGCCGCTCGAGCTGCCGGACGGACGGCGGCTCTCGCTGATCGACGTTCCCGGCCACGAGCGCTTCGTTCGCACGATGGTCGCCGGCGCGACGGGAATCGACCTGTTCCTGCTCATCATCGACGCGGCCGAGGGCGCGCGTCCCCAGACGCTCGAGCACCTCGCGATCCTGCGATTACTCGGCGTCGAACGGGGCGTCGTTGCGGTCACCAAGGCAGACCTCGTCGATGAGGAGACTCTCGAGATAGGGATCGAAGAGGCCCGCGAGCTCGTCCCGGAAGCGGAGATCGTCGCGGTCAGCGCAAAGACGGGAGCGGGTCTCGATGAGCTGCGGGCAGCGCTCGCGCGCGTGGCGGATGCGGCACCGGCGCGCGATGCCGATGGCTATCCACGTCTCTATGTCGATCGCGTCTTCACGCTCCATGGGATCGGCACGGTCGCCACGGGAACGCTGTGGTCCGGGACGATTGCGGAGGGTGACACGCTTCGCATCGCGCCGCGCGGGGGCGAGGTGCGGGTGCGGTCGGTGCAGGTGCACGATGCGCCGGTAGGAAGCGCGAAGGCGGGCGAGCGAGTCGCGCTCGGCCTTCCAGGTACCGAGCGCAGCGAGCTCCACCGGGGCGATGCCCTCGTTGCCTCGAACGCCTACCCGGTCTCGTATCGGCTCGACGTCGAGCTCGAGGAGCTGAGCCCGATCGACAACGGCGCGCGCGTCTCGGTCCACCACGGGACATCGCGCATAGCTGCCAGGGTCGCCCGCGTCGGCGGGCGATTGGCGCAGCTACGGCTCGAGGCCCCCGTCGTCGCCGCTCGCGGTGATCGCGTCGTCCTGCGCGGCGAGACGACGCTCGGGGGAGCGACAGTGCTCGATCCAGCCCCGCCGCGACGGCTCGAGGCGGAGCGGCTCGAGCTGCTCGAACAGGGCGACCCCGTGTCGATCATCGCGGCCACGGTCACGGCGCCTGTTCTCGTCGACTCGCTCGCGGCCCGGGGGCTCCTTTCACCGGCAGAGCTCGAGAAAGGGCTCACGGCGGTGATCCAGGGGGGCGGCTGGGCCTTCTCGCAGGACTGGCTCGACGAGACGAGCGATTCGGTCGCCGCACGGCTGCGCACGCGGGCCGATCAATCTCCCCTCGAGCCAGGTCTTGCCGTCGCCGAGCTCCTTCCTGCGGAGCCGTGGGCGACGGCTGTTCTGCCGCTCCTACCGATCGAGCGCCGCGGCGCGATGGCGTACCTCCCGGGCGTTGCAGCCTCGCTCGGGGCGCGGGCCGAGGCGGCAGAGGACCTCCGCAGAGAGCTCGACGCGAGTGGCCTTGCGGCCGTGAAGCCGCAGGATGCGGAACTCGCTCGGTACCTCGAGTCCGAAGGCGCTCTCGTCCGGCTCGGTGACGGGTTCGTCGTCTCGGTGGCCGCCTACGAGCGGGCGCGCGAGCTGGTCGTGACGGAGTGCGCGGCGGCGGGCGAGATCGTTCTCGCCCGCTTCCGGGACATCGCAGGCGTCGGTCGTCGCGACGCCCAACTCCTGCTCGAGCGACTCGACCAGGACGGTGTCACGCGACGTCTCGGCGACCGTCGGGTGTTGCGGAGGGGTGCCACGAACGCCTGAGCGATGACGCGTGGCGCTGGTGGCCGAAGCCCGGACGACCGGCTAGAGTCGCTCGTCGGCCCACTCGGGCTCGTCCTCGACTCCAACGCCCTCGGCGACGCGGTTGATGTAGTTGAAGTACGAGATCACCTGGATCGCATCGTGGATTGCGGTGTCGTCCCAGCCGTGTGCTCGTAGCTCATCGGCGTCCGCGAACCCGACGGACGACGGCGCCTTGGTCAGCTTGACGGCGTAATCGCAAAGCGCGAGCACACGGGGCTCGAGGTCGGCCTCGCCGTAGTCGTGTGCGGCGTGTCGCGCGAGCTCCTCATCTGCGCCCTCGGCACGGAGGTCGTCTGCGTGTGAGATCGTTCAGTAGTGGCAGTCGTTGTGCCGCGAGGTGACGGTGGCAAGCAGCTCACGCTCGGCTCGGCTCAGGCTCGAGGGGCCGAACATGATCGCCTTGTACATTTCCATCGATGCCTGCAGCACCTGGGGGTTGAGGCTCATCGCCTTGACGATGTTGAAGATCTTCCCGGCGCGGCCGATCGCCGCGTCGTACTCGACTCGGAGCTGCCCGGTTGCGTCGTCGGGCTCGATCAGGCGGAGGTGCGGCACCGAGGAGATCCTACTTCGCATGGCATCGAGGACGGCCACGGCAGGCGGCTCCATCCGCCCTGTCACCCATGATCAATCGTATCCTTTTCCCCTTTGCGGAGGCATTCATGAGCGGAATCGCGTGGATCATCTACCTGGCACTCATCATTGCGGTGATCGCCGGCTGGTGGATGATGTTCGAGAAAGCAGGCGAGGACGGTTGGAAGGCGATCATTCCGATCTACAACTTGATCGTGCTGCTGAAGATCGTCGGTCGTGAGTGGTGGTGGGTGCTGCTGTTCCTCATCCCGTTCGTCGGCTTGGTGATCTGGATCATCGTGGCGCTCGACTTGGCCAAGGCGTTCGGTCGCGGCACGGGCTTCGCGATCGGACTGATCTTCCTCGCACCGATCTTCGTGCTGATTCTCGGCTTCGGTAGCGACACGTACAAGGGAACGCAGGCGGCAGCCGCGTAGTGCCTGCGACCTCCGGGGCGGCGCACGGTCGACGCGTGCCGCCCCGGAAGGTCGACCGACCGGTGAACCGGCCGATCAGTGGTCAGATACGGCGGCGGACACCTCGGCCGGGCGCGACGGCTGCAGCGACAACAGGGTCTTCGCCACCGGCGCCCCGATGACTCCGACTCTTCCGATACGTGGGGGCCGCAGTGTCACTTGCGCTCGAGCATCAGCGGAACGAGCGCTTCCGCGGTCGGTGAGACGGTGACGTGAATGGCGGCAGGCTCGCGCACCCACGTGATTAGCCCACGGTCGCGGAGGTTGTCGAGGACGTACTGGAACGCCCGTGCCTGGGTCGTTGACTCGTATCTGCGGCGGATGTCGAACGAATAGCCGGTTGTGTGGAGGGAGTAGCCGCGCGTCGCCTCCGGGTTTCCGACCCTGAGAAGATCCTGGTAGGACTGATCGCGGACGGTGCTCGTCACCGCGAGAGGCTTCGTTGCTCCGCTGAGGTCGTGGACGCGGTCGGCGAGGTAGAGGAGCACCGCCAGTGCCTCGGGCCGGAGGCCGCGATAGAGGCTCCTCGGCTGCCCGAGCTTCGGCGCAAGCTCGCCCATCGTGGGGTCGACCGCGAACCACCGACGACCCGGCTCGTTCGGAAGCCGCTGCAGCAGATCGCCGTCCCACGCGGCCCGGAGCGCGGCGGCGTCTGTGAACCGAAGTGTCGACGTCGGTGGATGGAGCACCTCCTCGGCACTCGCCTTGGCACCGTGGAGTGCGTCGAGCTCGGCGAGGCGGTCGGGGTCATCGCGGTACAGCCGCATGATCTCGCGGGCGGCGAGGACGCGCCAGTAGTAACTCGGCGAGTCGTCTCCGAGCTTCTGGAGCAGCCTGTAGGCCGCGATGTTCTGAGCCGGGGTCGAGTCGAAGAAAAGCTGCGTCCAAGACAATTCCTGGTCGCGGACGATCTCAGGGATCGTCAGGTCGGGATCCGCATTCGTGTAGAGGCGGATGACGCGCGAGAGGTTGCCGATCCCCATGTGGTAGGAGACGACGGCGAGATCCGGGTCACCGACGCGCTCTTCCGCGGTTCGCAGGTAGCGCACCGTTCCGGCGAGTGCCGCCCGCGGCTCGAACCGCTCGTCGATCGCGCGGCGGTCAGCCTGGAGCCGCTCGACCTTCGCCGTGTCGCCGGCCTTCGCCGCCTCGAGGATCTGTGTGGTGAGCCTCCGGCTCTCGGCGAGGTCGATCCCCATCCCGAGGAATTCCGTCCCGGTCTCGGCCAGGATCTGCGTCAGCCCCGAGGCGCGCGCCGGGTCGTCGCCCGCAATGACGTTCGGCCGCCCACCGCTCTCGAGGAAGACGATCGCTTCGAGCAGGTCCGGGTCGAACCCGCTGTCCTTGGTCGCCTCGTCGATCAGGGGTCGGTACGCCGCCGTGCGCTCGGCCGCGGCAGTGACTCCGCCCGGGCTCTTCCGGTAGAGCGCGTGGCTGAAGGCGAACGTTGCGGCCTCCTCGAGATCGACCCTGTCGGCATCGTCGTAGGCGAGCGGATCCGAGAGCGTCGTCGTGGGCTCACGGGGCACATACGCGCCGGACGACTCGCCGCTCTGCCGCGAGTGCTCGACGACGACAACTGCCGCCACGACGGCGGCGGTCAGGGCCGAGACGGCGACGAGACGCCGCCGCCACACCGGGCCGCGTGAGTGGTGGCTCTCGCGGTCGCGGCGTGTCGGCATCGATCTACGTTAGTCGAAGGAGCGCCGGTCCTCCTGTCCGCTACTGCCGGGCGAACGCGGCCGGGACCTCCGCGGAGAGGTCGGTGAGCGATTCGCCGATGACGTCGATCAGGACGCGCTTGATCGTGCCGCTGACGAACGTCCACGAAGCCTCGCCGACGTACTCGTCCATCACCTGCTCGGCTGCCCGAGCGGCCAACGACAAGGCCGCCGCCACCGAGGCCGAACCTGCCCGGCTGCGTCGTGATCGTCGCCTCGCCCACCTGCATCTCGCGAATGTGGGGGTTGAGGGATCCCGGTGTCTGCATCGACGTGCCGCGTCAACTCGCGGCCTGCGAGAGTATCGGAGCGTCGCGTCTGAACCCCTTCGCGGCGCAGTAGATCCCGAGCGACAGCTCCCACAGGAACTCCGGGATTGTCGCGAGGGCCTGCACCGTGCCGCCGGCATCCCAGACGTCGAGCAGTACGCCGATCCCCGCGAGGATGATCAGTGGACCACCGATCAGGCCCAGCCACGCCATCCCCCGCGGCACCAGGCGGGAGCTGTACATCAGGTAGCCGAGTATCAGTCCGTTCCCCCAGCCGACGATGAAGCCGGGGCCGAGGAGGAACGTCCAGTCCTTGAGCGCGGCGAACGATACGGCTAGCGCCGAGGCACCCGGATCGTCTTGACGCAGACTCACGATCCCGAGCACGAAGATGATGCCGGCCGCGATGAACATGCACTCCACCAGGCGAGCGGTGACGTAGCCGAGGGAGAGGATCTCGTTCTGCCGCCGCAGGATCGGGTACACCACGACGGCTGTCGCGACGTTCGCGACGATGAGCAGCAGCTCGAGGAGCACTCCGAGATAGATCTGGCTGTCCTTGCCGCCGCCGGCAATGTACGCGGCTGGGTCGTCGAGAACGGGCTGGAAAAGCGCGAGCGCCGGTATCGACGTGATGAACGTGATGAGGAACAGCACTCCGAAGATCCGTGCATTCCTCTGGTCGGCTTCCATCGGTAGGCCCCTCTTTTCCTGTTGAGTTCGACGAGAGTAGACGATGTCGCGCATTTCAACTCTTCTGACAAATGTTGAGAATCATCGAGGAACCTGACGGTTTCGGCTCAGCAGTCGGAGGCGAAGCCGGTGGAGGCGCGGCATGAGTCCGTAGATGACGATTGGTACGGCGATGGTGGCGAGTACGAAGGTGCGAAGCACGGGTGGCATCGCTCGGAGCCGGTCTCCGAAGACGAGGTTGATGGCGGTGAGAGTCGGGAAGACGCACAACCAGATCATGAGAGCGAGCTGGTGCTTCGTGGGCGGCGAGATCCGTGCTGGGGTGTTGTCGGTGGCATCGCTCATCGGGATGTCCTTTGGAGTCGATTGGTTGATGTTGTCGCCGGTCGTCCTGAGGCGGTGATGCTCTGACGTGCCTCACGGACTTCTTCCTCGACGAGGTCGTTGTTGATGGCGATGGCGGCTGCTGATCCTTCGCCCGCGGCGGTGATGACCTGTGCGCGTGGGTTGCTGGCGTTGCCTGCCGCCCAGACGCCGGACACGGTCGTTCGGCCGGTTGCGTCGACCCTGGCGAACCCGTCTTCGTCGGCTTCGAAGCCGAGCCACTTGACGAGGCTGTCGTCGCGCGCGCGGAGCGCGGGCCTGACGAAAAGCGCGGCGCGCGGGATGGAGCTGCCGTCGGTGAGCTGGACTGCATCGAGGCGATCGTTGACGACCGCTAGTTCCGCGATCTGGCCATCGATGACCTGGATGCCACGCGCCTCCAGCACCTCGCGTTCGGAAGCCGTGATCGGATAGGCGTGCGTGAAGAACACCACGTCGTCAGACCATTGGCGAAGTAGGTGCGCGTGGTCGATGGAGCCGGGGCCGGTTCCGATGACACCGATTGGCTGGTCGCGAACCTCCCAGCCATGGCAGTAGGGGCAGTGGAGGAAATCTCGGCCCCAGCGCTCGCGGGCGCCGGGGATATCGGGCAGCTTGTCGACCGCTCCGGTCGCAAGGAGGAGCCGTCTCGCTCTCACGGCGCGGCCTCCGGTGAGGCTGAGCGTGAAGCCCTCGGCGATTCCGACCACCCGGTCGTTCATGATCTCGACGCCGTACCCCAGGATTTCTGCTCTGGCCGCGGCGAGGAGGTCAGCGGGCGGCATGCCATCGCGTGACAGGAAGCCGTGCATACGGGAGGCTGGGGCGTTCCGGGGCTCTCCAGCGTCAATGACGGCCACTCGACGCCGTGCCCGGCCGAGCACCAGGGCGGCGCTTAGGCCGCCGCGCCGCCGCCGACTACCACCACGGCATAGATCCGTTCTTCCATTCCGATACCTCCAAGTTTGCGTGTGCCTCCACGATGGGCTCGGGCGCAGCATTTGGCGAGGATAGTTGCTGTTTCCGGGAAACCGTGGTTTGCTGGAGACGATGGAGACCTCGTCCGCGATTGCGACCGTGCTGGCCGAAGTCGGTCCCCGCCTCAAGCGGTTGCGGGCCCGGCGGGGCGTCACCCTGACGGAACTGGCCGCGGCGACCGGAATCTCGAAGAGCACACTGTCCAGGTTGGAGACCGGCCGGCGCAAGCCCAGCCTCGAGCTGCTGCTACCGATCGCGCAAGCCCACAAGCTGCCCCTCGATGAGTTGGTCGGTGCACCGGAGGTCGGCGACTCCAGGATCCGGCCGAAGCCGCGGAAACGCAACGGCCGCATCGTCGTCCCCCTGACCCAAACACCCAGTGGCATGCACGCGTGGAAAGTGCTCATCCCGCCCGAGCCCGGCGAACCAGAACTCCGCACCCACGAGGGCCACGAATGGCTCTACGTGCTCTCCGGCAGCTGCGTCTGATCCTCGGCGGCCGCAACATCACGATAGGCCCCGGCGAGGTCGCCGAGTTCGACACCAGCCGTCCGCACTGGTTCGGGCCCGGCAGGTGACCATCCGGTCGAGATCCTCAGCCTGCTCGGCAGGCATGACGAGCACATCCACGTTCGCGCAACCCCACACCGCGAAGCCAAGGACGCGTGATCACGACCAGCAATCCATGCGGAGACCCGCTATTGACTCGGCCCGCGTCTGCAGGTTCCCGGGTGGACGACCTCGGCTACGCCGCTTGGAAGCGCCTCAACCTGGCCTGATCGAACTCCCGGCGAGAGAGCAGCGCCGTCGGCTGGAAGTGGCGACTCAGCGCTACGGCGCGACCAGCGACAGAGAGGCGCTCGTCGAGGCAACCGCCGATTCTGCACGACGATGTATCTCGAAGGAGAGTCCAGCCGGTGACGAACTCGTCAATGCACCCGTGGCAGCGGCGAGAGGCGAGGGCATCCCCCGGCTGTCCAGCCGACGGGCACATGGCTGTGGCCCCCGCTTGGGACATACTCCGCATCCTTCTCCCAACCCGATCCGCCGCTAGGCTCCCTGGCGGAGCGGCATGGGCCCGGTGGCCCAGCGGGTCTTCAAAACCTGTGCGGTGTGGTAACCCCACGCTCGGTCGGTTCGACTCCGGCGCCGCTCCGTCAAGCCGTTTGCGGCGTCCCGAAAGGGCTCGCGGCGGTTGCGACGACCTCGTAGCTTTGAGCCGGATTCCCGCCTGAGGCCGCTGGAGACCGCCTGGGACGGTGTCGGACTGTGGCGCGATTGTGGCGAGAGAAGGTTTGGCCGCTCCTTCTCTCTTCGGGGGGAAGAGGACGCGCGCTCGGTCTTCTGCCCGGATGTGCTGGCAGCGGGAGTTCGGGGCCGGAACGTAGGGAGGCCCGCCGGGTGGCGGGCCTCCTCCTTCAGCATCCTCCGCTTGGCCTTGCGGGTTAGCCCAGCTCAGAGGCGTTGGCGAGGAACCGTCCCATCGAGGATTCGATCCGCGCATCCGTGATCGCCCCAACGACACCGATCCGGTCGACGACCATCCCAGCGCGCAGAATCACGTCGTCCATCTCCTCGCTCGTACGGATCTGTGCCAACTTGTCGCGATCGCCGTGGAGCAGGAAGAACCCCGCAAGGTCGCCCCCGTGCGCTTCGAGGAAGTACGCCGCCCAGCTCTCGATCACACCGTCGTCCTGAAGCTTCGTCCACATGGCCACCGCCTCGCCGAAGACCGTCGCCGACTTCGCCTCACGGCCACGTACGTTCTCACCCCAGCCGATGAAGAGCGCGGAATCAGCCATCACTCACCCCTTTCCTGTCGGTTACTCCTCAGCATACGACGATTCATCGCCCCATCCCGAGGCGGGGAACACTGTGTTCTACCCGGAGTGCTGGCAGCTGGAGCTGGAGGTTCGCGGACGGGAGCGGCTGAACTTGCCCTTCGGCGCGAACCCACCGGACTCGCGGCACCCCCGCCCGCCCTCTCAGTTGTGGGTGCGTTGGGGAGATTGCAAGGGTTCGTGGTCTGCCCGGAGTGCTGGCAGCGGGAGTTCGGGTTGGGCGCAGGTCGGAGTAGGGTGTGCTTGACCCCAATCATTGGAGGAACGTCGTGAGTTTGCTGGTTCGGTTCGCCCCGCCGTCATTGACGGCAACGCAGTACGACGACGCTGTCCGTCGCCTCACGGAGGAAGGTGTGCATCCCGCAGACGGCCTCGACTATGAGATCTGTTTCGGCTCGGGCGACAAGCTGAGGGTCAGCCAGGTCTGGGACTCGCAGGAGCAGCTCGACGCCTTCGGCGCCCGGCTGATGCCGATTCTGGCCGAGTTGGGGATCAACCCGGGCGAGCCGGAAGTCGTTGAGGTGCACAACATCATCAAGCGCTAAGTGCGGCCCGAACTGCGGGCACTCAGTGCGGAACGGCGGAGACGGCCCGGGGCACAATCGCGCGGGCCGCCTTTCCGTGCAGCAGGCTTTCACAGCGGCCTCGTGTTCTGCCCGGAGTGCTGGCAGCGGGAGTTCGGGGGGAAGTGCGAAGGTCCGCCGGGTGACGGGCCTTCCTTGGTTCATCATTGTTGTAGTGTCCGCCCGTTACGTTGTCTGCGGCATCGGCGCGGCTGCCTTGCGGGAGGAGCGGAAGGTTGTGTCGGTGGTGTTCTGTGATTTGGTCGGGTTCACGGCTGCGTCGGAGCGGGCGGATCCGGAGGACGTGGACAGGCTGGCTAGCCGGCCTGCGAACTTCGGCGAACAAGGGCAAGCGCTGCAACTGCGGAGATAGCGGCGGGGAGCAGTTGCTTGGCGAGATCCCAGGGTGGCGGAGACGGCCTCCCTCGACAGGGGATTCGGCGTCACCCTGATAGACTCGTTACCGTCGTGGGACTGCGTCATGCGCGGGAATTTCTGCTCACGGCCGTGGTCGTGGCCATCTCGTTGGGTGTCGTGGCTCCCGCGTCGGCCGCGCCTCCACGTGTTCTCGTCGCCACGCTCGACGGCGACATCAACCCTGTCAGCCAGGACTTCCTGCAGGATCAGGTACGTCGCGTCGAGAGCGGAGGCTATGACGCGCTCGTCGTCGAACTCGACACGCCGGGAGGGCTCAGTTCCTCGATGCGGGCGATCGTCAAGACGTTCCTCGCCTCTCCCGTGCCGGTCGTCGTGTACGTCAGCCCGGGGGGCTCGAGCGCTGATTCCGCTGGGGCCGTGATCGGTCAGGCCGCCGACATCCTGGCGATGGCGCCGCAGACGAACATCGGCTCGTCGACGCCGATCACGACGGGCGGCCAGGACTTCTCGAGAGATCTCCGCCGCAAGATCGTCAACGACGCTGCCGCCTACGTTGCGGAGCTGGCGCGCGAGCACGGCCGGAACGCCGAGGCGGCGGAGGCGATGGTCCGCGATGCCGCCAACTACGGCGCACGCGAGGCCGCGGCAAAGAATGTCGTCGACCTCGTCGCACCGACGCTCTCCAGCTTGCTCGATGACATCGACGGACGGGTGACCCAACCCAAGGGCCTCACCCTCCACACCGCCGGTGCCACTGTCGAAGAGGTCGAGATGTCTTTCTGGCAGCGCATGCTCGACACGCTGATCGACCCGAACATCATTGGCCTCATGCTCTCGGTCGGGGTCATCGGCCTGGTCGTCGAGCTGTGGAATCCCGGGCTGGTGCTCCCGGGCACGGTCGGCGCGATCTCGCTCCTTGTCAGCCTCTACGGCCTCCAGGTGTTGCCCGTCTCGGTCGCGGGCCTGCTGCTGCTGTTGCTCTCGTTCGGCCTCTTTGTGACCGACGCTCTCGTGACGGCGCACGGAGCGCTGAGCCTCGCCGGTGCCGTCACGTTCGTGATCGGCGCGCTGCTGCTCTTCGACCCTGCTGGGCCCGCCTACCAGGTGTCGCTGTGGACGGCGCTCGCGATTGCGGGGATGCTTGTGCTGCTGCTCGGGGTCGCGCTCTCGCGGATCGTAAAGGCACGGCGGAACCCCGTCGGGGTCGGCGTCGAGATGCTGGTCGGTGAGGAGGTCGAGGTACGGCGGAATGGGCTCGTCGCCGTTAACGGCGAACTGTGGAGGGCTCGACGGGCCGACGGCCGTCCGCTGCCGCAAGGCGAACATGTCACGATCGAGGCGGTCGGGGACGATCTCGTGCTCGTTGTAGGATCAAGCATCCCAACCGAAGGAACCTAGGGTCGTGGATTTCGCACTGATCGAATGGCGGCTCTGGTTGTCGCCCGGGTTCCCCTCGTTGCGGTAACCGTCCGGGCTGCGACTCGTGAGCGCCCCGAGATCGGCGTCTGCGGCGGCAGCCAACGACGATCCGACGGCTTGAAGCGGCCGACATGGACTTTCCTCCGGACGGCCAGGATTACCACGTCTGCTTCGGCTCGGACGGCGACTTGATCGTCAGCTTCTGACCCTCCTGTCTACCTGGAACCCCCGAACTCCTGCTACCAGCACTCCCGGCAGAACCCGGCAGGTAGGTGCTGCGCTGGCGCTTACCGTGGCCTTCTGCGACGCCTGGCCAGGCGTGAGGGTTCGATCCCGCGCGTGCTGAGTTATCGGTTGACTCGCTCGCCGAGCAGGGCGTCGCCGACGTCGCGGCCTACGTCGTTGAGGCGACGGCCTAGCCGCCCCAGATACCGCTGACGAGCCCGCCGTCGACGACGAGCGATGTTCCTGTGACCCAGCTGGCCTCGTCCGAGGAAAGGTAGACGAACGCATCTGCGATGTCGCGTGGCTTGCCGAGTCGGCCAAGTGGGTGGATTGAGGTTGCGTACTGCCGCGACGCCTCCGGGTCTGGCTGATCGGCAAAGTACCCGTCGATCATCGGCGTCTCGATGAAGCCGGGACACACGCAGTTCACACGGATGCCCGCTTTGGCACCGTCGAGAGCCATGCACTTGGTCAGCATGATCACCCCCGCCTTCGACGCGCAGTAGGCGGCGTCGGCAGGAATAGCCCAAATCCCGGCGATCGACGCTGTCGAGGCAATCGAGCCGCCGCCCTCAACGAGATGAGGCCACGCCGCTTTCGAGACCAGGTAGACGCTCTTCAGGTTCGTGTCGAGCTCACGATCCCAGTCGTCCTCTTCCATCTCGTGCGCGGCTCCAACGATCGTCACGCCAGCGTTGTTGATCACGCAGTCGAGTGAGCCGAACTGCCTGAGCAGTTGCTTCAGGCCAGCCTTGATGCTTTTCGTGGCCGTGACGTCCATCTCGATCCCGAGCGCGGAGTTGCCGATCTCGGTTGCCGTTGCGATGGCCTTGTCGCCGAGCAGGTCGGCGCACACGACCTGAGCGCCCTCCGCGGCGAAGCGTGTCGCCGTCTCCTTGCCGATGCCCGAGCCCGCGCCGGTGACCAGCGCGACTTTCCCTTGGAGCCTTCCTGTAGCTGCCATGCCGAGATCATCTCGCTGCGGCCGCGGCCACGCAAGCGAGTTCGGTCGGATGCACCGACTACGCTCCACGCTGACCTGCCTCCCCGGAACGTCGTTGGTCCGTTGGCCCGATTGATCGGAGAACCTCGAGGGTTGCTCGACTGTGGCAACACGTGCGGTGAGATGCCCGATGGTCGGAACAAACGTCCTTCGCCAGGCGGTTGACACCCCGCTCGGGGGAGGCTTCAAGACCTCTGCGGTGTGGTAACCCCACGCTCGGTCGCTCCGACTCCGGCGCCGCTCCGTCAAGCCGCTTTGCCGGCAAACAATCCCGTTCTGGCACCTTGATCAGACCGCTCGGAGCATCGCCTGCTTTCCGCTCTGATCTCTCACCTTCGACGCTGTCGCGGTCGCCTACCGTCGCGCGATGCGTCCCACCGGACTCGCGCTGTACCCGTGGCGCCTACCACTCCGCGGCGACCGTCGAGTCGAGTACGGCGCGCATCGGGTGCGGGTTCTCCTCGAGGACGTTGCCCTTCAGCTGCGCCTCGGAGTTGTAGCTCGCGAGCACGCCGAAGCCGAGTCGCCAGAGGTTGCCCGAGGCCTCGTCCGACCGCGTGCCGACGACGAGGTTGTGCTCGATGTGGCACATCGAGGAGTCGTTGCAGAGAATCCCGACGCCGAGCGCGTCGCGCACCTCGTTGTGCTCGATCATCCCCATCGACATCTCTGTCATCGCGATCGCCCGTAGCGTCGTGCGGCTGACCCGGTTGTGCGCGATCGTTGCGGTCGTGAAGTGCGTCACGATGCCCTCCTGCCCGCCGACGACGGTGCAGCCCGTGACGCTGCTCGGCTTGCGGTGGAAGGCGTAGGAGATATCGATCCCCTGGCCGTACTCGCTGCCGATGCTGTCGATCGAGCAGTCGCGGATCGCGACCGAGGAGCCGCGGACGTGGATGCCGTCGAGGGCGGCCCCCGAGATGGAGACCCGCTCGAGCCGCAGGCCGTCGACGTCCTCAGCGGCGATACCGTTCTCGCCTCCGACCACCGTCACGTCTCGGATCGTGACGCCGCCGGCGCGCACGACGATGCCACCTCGCACGATCGCTCCCGGCTCACCCTGCAGAACCTGGCGCTTCGTGATCACGAGCGGTCCCTGGTGGACACCGGCGGCGAGGTGCACGGTGGGCGGAAGCCGCACCCAGGCGAGCCCGGCGCCGCCCAGGAGCGTGGCGGCAACGGCGGCGACTGCGAGCACACCCGCCCAGCCGAGCTCGCCCCCGTCCTCGGCATAGGTCAGCGAGAAGAGCGGGAAGCCCGCGTGTCCGAGCGCCTGGGCGACGAGCCAGCCGGCGACGAAGAGCATCAGCGGCGGGCCACAACGGAGCGCCGATGCCGATCGCGCGCGCGAGCAGAATCAGCACGCCGAGCTCGAGCAGCCCGAGTGGCAGCGCGTACCAGCCGGGCTGGTAGGCGAGCAGCGCGGTGATAGACCTGGGCGTCGAGGGCCAGGCCCACAGCCGCCATCAGGGCAGCGAGCTCGAGCGGCCACCAGCGGTGCGTCAGCGCAGCCACGGCACAGGCACCGGCGAGCACGGGCAGGAGCGCCGCCAGGCGCGACTCGATCCGGCCCCTCAGCGTGTAGGACATGCCTGGACTCTCCTCGCGAAGCGGCGCGCGGCGTACTTCGCGCCGGCGAGCGTGTCGGCCGCGGGGAAGGCCCACTGGGCGGGGGCCCCGGCGACCGCGAGCGTCCGCGTGCCGTCCGTCAGCGCCGGCACGGTCGAATCGTGGTCGAGCACGATCCAGGAGTCGGCCGTCTCGAGGTCGATGGTCGCTCACGAGCCGGGTCAGCAGCGGGTCGCTCCGGAAGCCGCGCCGGAACCCGGTGCGCGCAGATGACCTGCTCGCCGACCCGTTCACGGCCGGCTCGACCCGAAAACGGCCTTCAGCCGTGGCGCGCGCGATCGGCTCGTCGAACCGCGCACCCGGAGGATACGACGGGGTCGAGCAGCGTCCCGAGCCGGGCGGCCCGCTCGCCTGCGGGTAGCTGCTGATAGGCCGCGAGCCCTCGTCGCGAGAAGTAGGGGCGCGGCACGTTCAACGGCCTGCGCTGCGGCTCTCGCCGGCGCACGGAGACGACCTCCGAACCGGCGTCGAGCGCGTTCAGCCACTCCGTCGCGGCCGCCAGGCCGGCGCCGACGACCGTCACCGTCGCCGCGTAGTCGTGCGGCTCGTAGGCGTGCACGACCCGCGGATCCGCTCGCAGCTCCTCGGGAACGTTGAGCCCCGGATGGCCGGGCGCCAGCAGGACGTGCCGGAAGACGCCGTGCCGGTCGAGCTCGAAGCCGCCCTCGGCCGCTGAAACGCGCTCGATCCGGGAGATGACGACCCTCTCGTCCCAGCCGCTCGCCTCGCGCAGCTCTCCGACGTGAGCGAGGAACTCCTCCACGCTCGGGTGATAGCGGTCGAACGCGGAGGCGACGAGCGGGGCCGGCGAGCGGCGGCGCAGTGCCTGTCGCACGGCCAGACCCGGGAACGAGGCCGGCAGGCAATGACCGTCGCTCTCCGAGCGCATCCATTGCTGGCGGATCGCAGCCGCCCGGGGGCGCCATGCCGCCGCCGGATCGCACTCTGTCCCGAACACGGCGATCTCGGCGGCTGCGACGCCGGCGCGACGCAGCGCGAGGTAGCCGCAGAAACCGGCCAGACCGGTGCCGACGACGGCGATCACTTGACGGAGCCCGCCAGCAGCCCCTCCACGAAGTAGCGCTGGAACGCGAAGAACACGATCAGCGGGATGATCAGCGAGATGAACGACGCCGGTGCGATCAGGTCGATGTTCGCACCGAACTGGCGCAGCTGGGAGAAGATCGCGACCGTGATCGGCTGAGTGCTTCGGCCGAACGTGAGGGCGACGATGAGGTCGTTCCACGTCCACAGGAACTGGAAGATGGCAAGCGAGGCGATCGCCGGCAGCCCGAGCGGGAGGATGAGGCGCACGAAGATCTTGATCTCGGAGGCGCCGTCGATCCGCGCTGCCTCCATCAGGTCTCGCGGGATCCCGATGAAGAAGTTCCGCAGCAGGAAGATCGCGAACGGGAGCCCGAAGGCGGTGTGGAAGAGGACGATCCCGAACACGGTGTCGAAGAGCCCGAGCCGGTTGTAGAGCGAGAAGATCGGGATCAGGGCCATCTGCAGCGGCACGACGAGCATCGCGATCACGGCGATGAAGAGCCAGTCACGTCCCGGGAACTCGAGCCAGGCGAACGCGTAGCCGGCGAGCGCGGCGACGATGATCGGCAGGATGGTTCCGCCCACGGCGATGAGCAGGGTGGTGACCAGCGAGGACATGATCGTCCCGTCGGCAAACAGGCTCCGATAGTTGTCGAGCGTGAGCATGCTCGGATCCGTGACGAACCTCCACCAGCCACCGTCGTTGAAGTCGCTCGGGGTGAGCAGCGAGGTGACGAAGAGGCCGAAGGTGGGAACGAGCCAGAGCATCCCGACGACGGCGAGGAACACCTGGACGGGCGCCTTGCGCAGGAAGCGGAACACCTTCGCCGAGGTCCGCTCCGGCGCGCCGGACGCTCCACTGACGGGGCTTTCGGCGACGGACGTCATCAGATCTCCCTCCGGAAGCGGCGAACGTTGAGGAGCAGGATCGGGATCACGAGCAGAAAGATGAACACGGCGATCGCCGAGCCGAGCCCGAAGTCGTTCGCGCCCGAGAACGCGGTGCGCCACATCGCGAGCGCAAGCACGCTTGCGTCGTCCTGAACCGAGCCGGGCGCGATCGCGATCACGATGTCGAAGACCTTGAGCACGTTGATCAGCATCGTGATGAAGACGACGCTCAGCACCGGGGCCAGGAGGGGCACCGTGACGCGCCGGAAGACCTGCCACTCGGTCGCCCCGTCGGTGCGGGCCGCCTCGAGCACGTCGCGGGGGATCGCAGCAAGCCCGGCGGCGATCACGACCATCGCGAAGCCCGCCCAGATCCACATGTAGGCGATCATGATCGCCGGAGTGATCAGCTTGGGCCCGAGCCAGGAGACTCCGCGGAACGGCGTCACGAACGTGGCGGGGCCGACCGCGACGACGTAGCTCCCGGCCTGGAGGTCGTTGAAGGCGAACGACCCGTCCGCGGCCGAGCGCGTCGTCTCGGCGACGTTCTGCTGGGCGTCTCGAAGCTCGACCGTCACGTTGGGAAGACCGACCTCGCCCTCGTCGACGACTCCCGCCGTGCCGCCTCCGCCCGGCTTGAAGTCCCGCCAGACGACCCCGGTGATTCCGCCCTGGAGCGGCTCGGGTGTCGCAGCCGGTTGCGCGTCGGCCGGGAGGTCGGTGCTCCGCACCGAGGTCAGCCCGAGGCTGACCGTTCCGCCCGGCGAGACCTTCTCGGTGGCGGCGAACCCCTTGCTCGTCGGAGCCCTCGAGGGCATTCGAGGACGGTTGCGCCGTCGTGAGCGCCCCTGGCTCGGCGAACACGCTTCGCACGGACTCGATGCCCGCGTTGACGGCGCCCCGATCTGGGTCCTGGATGTACATGATCCGCCACGTGATCCCCGCCGCGAAGGCGGAGATCGCCATCGGCATGAAGACCGCGGTCTTGAAGGCGACGGCCCAGCCGACCCGTTCGGTCAGGACGGCGAAGACGATCCCGAACGCCGTCACCGTGGCGGGAACGACGAGCACCCAGATCGCGTTGTTCTTGATCGACGTCACGAGCAGGTCGCTCGTGAACAGCTCCCGGTAGTTGTCGAACCACACGAACTGATCGCCCGACCGGTCGAAGAAGCTGCGGATAATCGTCGAGACCGTCGGGTAGACGACCCAGACGCCGAGCAGGATCAATGCCGGCGCCAGGAACCCGAGCGCGAGCAGGTGGCCGCGGAGATGCCGGCGTCCGGGCAGCGCGGGGGGAGCCGCCTCCAAGGACGGCTCCCCCGTGATCGCGCCACTCGTCGGCATCTACGAGCCGAACGCCTTCGCCGCGGAATCCTCCATCTGCTGGGTGATCCCGTCGATGTCGCTCGGGTTCTGGACGAAGTCCTGGAACTGCTTGAACAGACCCTGCCCGACCGTGCCGCCGAATGCGGACGGCTGCAGGTCCGAGAGGTCGAACCGGAACACGTCGGCGTCGGCGAGCGCGCCGGCCGTCGTCTGGGTGATCTCGTCCGGGTAGAGGCCCTTGTCGATGTTCTGGTTGAGCGAGGCGAAACCACCCTTTTCCGCCCAGATCCCGGCTGCCTCCGGGGTGGCGAGGTAGGCGACGAACGCCTGGGTCGCGGGCGTGTCGTTGAACATCACGACGAAGTCGCCGCCACCGACGACCGAGACCGGCGAGTCGTTGATCGACGGGAACGCGAACGCGTTGTACCCGTCGCCAGGCTGTGCCGACGTCGAGTCGTTGATCACACCCGCGACGAAGTCGCCCTCCGACACCATCGCAGCCTTCGGCGGATCGGCGAAGACCTGCGTCACCGAGGTCGGGAAGTCGGTCTGCAGGGCGCCGCTCGTGCCACCTGCGATGTTCTGCGTGTCACCGACGATCTTCGCCATCTCGGCGAGAGCGTCCTTGACCGACTGATCGGTCCAGGGGATCTCATGCTTCGCGAGCTGGTCGTACATGTCAGCGCCCGCGGTACGCAGGTAGATGTTCTCGAACAGGTCGGTGAGCGTCCAGCCGTCTGCCCCGCCGATCGACCACGCGGGAACACCCGACTGGCCGAGCGTCGTCGCTCCGGCAAGCATGTCGTCCCAGGTCTGCGGAGGATCGACGCCCGCATCCGACAGGGCCGGCACGTTGTACCAGACGAGCGACTTGTTGGCCGCCTTGAAGAGGAGGCCGTAGAGGGTGCCGTCGACCTCGCCGAGTTGCGTGACCGACTCGCTGAAGTTCTTCTCGATGTCAGGCCGCGCGAACTCGATCGGCTTGAGCGCATCCTTGCCGACGAGGTCGTTGAGGAGGCCCGGCTGCGGCAGCACGGCGACGTCCGGCGGGTTACCGCCCTCGACAGCAGTCGACAGCTGCGTCGGCAGCTGGTCGCCGGCCGAGGTGTAGGTCACGGTGACGTTCGGGTACTTCTCCGTGAAAGCGTCGATCACCGCTTGGAACGCTTCCTGCTCGGGCCCGCTCCAGACCGCCGTGGCCGAGATCGACCCGCTGACGTCACTACTCCCCGACGAGCTGTCGCTCCCGCCGCCGCAGCCTGCGGCGACGAGTGCAAGTGCCGCAACGAGTGCGACGAGCGCTGCATATCGGTGTTTCACCATCATGCTTCCCCCTTCACGTGCTGTTTGAGGTGTCCTTGCCGTAGATGCCGAGACCCGTCTCCGGGTCGAAGAAATGGAAGGCGCGGGTGTCGACGCTGACCGTGACGGCCTCGCCGAGACGTATGCGCGAGCGCGGCCCGAAGCGTCCCACCATGACCGCGCGGCCGCCCTCGCTCTCGTCGACGAGGCCCGCCGTGCCGAGGTCGCTCGCGAGCTCGCGCACCTCGTCCGTGATGGCGGGGCGGGCGTCGACGTCGAAGTGCACCATCACGTCGGAGCCGAGGGCCTCGCGTAGGCGCACGGTGCCCTGGAGCGTCGGCAGCTCGGCCGGCGCGAGCGCGCTGTCCTCGAGATCCTCCGGGCGGATGCCGACGATCACCGGTCGCCCCTCGTAGGTTCGTAGCGCCGGCCGCTCGTCGAGCGTCTCGGCAGACACGGCGACGCTCTGGTCGCCGAGGCGCGCGACGACGCCGCCGTTCCGCTGCTCGAGCCTCGCTTCCAGCATGTTCATGGCCGGGCTGCCGATGAAGCCGCCGACGAAGAGGTTGAGCGGGCGGTCGTAGAGCGTCTGCGGGTGATCGACCTGCTGCAGAAGACCCTTGCGCATCACGGCAACGCGGTCGCCGAGCGTCATCGCCTCCACCTGGTCGTGGGTCACGTAGATCGTCGTCACGCCGAGCGAGTGCTGGAGCTCGCTGATCTCGGCGCGCATCTGCACCCGGAGCTTGGCGTCGAGATTCGAGAGCGGCTCGTCCATCAGGAAGGCGGCCGGCTCGCGCACGATCGCGCGTCCCATGGCGACGCGCTGCCGCTGGCCGCCCGAGAGCGCCCGTGGCTTCCGCTTGAGAAACTCCTCGAGCCCGAGCAGCCGGGCGGCCCGCAGGACCTGCTCCTCGATCTCGGCCTTCGGGGCACCGCGAAGCTTCAGGCTGAAGCCGATGTTGTCGTAGACGTTCAGATGGGGGTAGAGCGCGTAGCTCTGGAATACCATGGCGATGTCGCGATCGCGCGACGGGACGTGGTTCACGACCCGCTCGCCGATGCGGACGACGCCTTCGGTGATCTCCTCGAGGCCCGCGACCATGCGCAGGGCCGTCGTCTTGCCGCACCCGGACGGGCCGACGAGTACGACGAACTCGCCGTCCCCGATCTCCAGGCTGAGCCCGTGGACGGCCGTTGTCCCATCCGGATAGGTCTTTCCGATCCGGTCGAGCGTCACGCTGGCCACTCGCTGTGGTCTCCTCCCTGCGGGGGTAGCGCAGATGGCGCCGGGGCGCCGCACGCGCGGAAACCACATTAGCAACTTATGTGTTTGGGTGCCGGTGAAGGTGTCTCCGGTCCCGCCGGGCCCGGCTCGCCGTGCGCTACCGGGGAGAGCTCGACGCAGCCACGACCTCGGCCAGCCGCGTCCGATCCGGCCCGAGCTCGGAGAACGAGCGAGCCAGCCGCGTCGAGCCCTCCGGCGTCAGATGGAGGTACTGGCGGCGCGCATCACGGACGTCTCCCCTGCGGGTGATGAGCCCCGCCCGCACCGCGCCGGCCACGAGCTGGGTGACACTGCTCTGCGTCGTCTGCAGGGGGCCCACGAGCGAGGTCACGGTAGCGAGTGCGCCCTCTTCCTCTGCGACCTTCACGAGCAGGAGCAGCATGTAGCGCTGCGAGGTGAGTCCGTGTCGCTGCGTGATCTCCTCCGTGTGCCTCGCAAACGAGCGGAGAGCAACGCGAAGCGTGGCCGCGTCGGCATAGCTGTCTCGGATGGAACGTCGGCCTGCCACGATACCCCTGTCGGCTGCTCCCTCACCGGGGAATGCATTAGAACCCGATGCATCATACCGGGCCGTCAGCCGGACGCGATCACGCTGCGGATTCTCCGTCGTTGGCCCCATCAGCTCGAAGCCGTGGTCGACGTCGTCCAGCTTCCCGGAGATCCTCCAGGGACCGGCGGGCACAACGACCTCGGCTGCAAGCTGAGTTCGCCACGTCCTGCAACTTCTCCCCTCTACCTAGAGCTCCGTCATCGCACCCGCGAGACCACTCGGTTGACCGCCAACGCACTCCCCGCGATCGGGCACCTATGGGGTTGGGTGCGGCTTACTCACCGCCTGCCCCGGCTCGGCGCCCGTGAGCCTGGATCAGCTTTCCTGGGAGATCAGGTAGTCGATCGCGCGGATCGTGGCCCGTGGCTCCAGCCGCCCGATCGAGCCGGTCGCGTATACGGCGTGAGCCACCGTGCCGTCCGGGTCGAGCACAAAGCCGGTCGCGTGGAGACAGCCGCGCTCAGCGGCGAAGTACGCCCCGTACCGCTCGGCGAACGCCGTCAGGTCGAGGCTATGAGCCACCGCGAAGGTCAGCTGCTCTTCGTCACGCATCTTCTCGGCATCTGCGGGCGAGTCGACCGAGGCAGCGACGATCGCCGTATCACGGGCCTGGAACTCGTTCACGTGCTTCTCGAAATCGGCCAACTGCCGATGACAGTGCGATCACCAGTGGCCGCGGTAGATCAAGACGACCGTTCGCTGCGCACTCGGCAGAGCCAGCGACCCGCCACCGACGAGCTCGAGGTCGAGCGGCGGAAAGCGATCACCCGCATCGAGTCTGCCCGTTGCAGTCCATGCCACGCCCGCTCCCTCCTTCGACTCGGAGCCTCGCCCCCGACCTGACCCTACCACTACCCGAAATCCACCCGGTGCGTGAAGCCGTGTGCCGGAGCTGCGCCGCTCGGCGAGGTGACAGCTAGGTGACCCAGCCGCCTGCGAAGGGGAGGCTCTGGCCGACCATGAAGCGGCACTCGTCGCTCGCGAGGAAGACGGCGAGCATCGCATCCTCTTCAGGTGTGCCCAGACGCCGTACCGGGACCTCGCGGCGGAGTCGCTCCTGGAAAGCCGGGAGCGCCTGCACCTCGGCCGGGAAATATGCTTCGTTCTCGACGAAGTTCTGCGCGATCAGGTTCACCTGGACGCCGAGCGGCGCGACCTCGGTGCCTACCGCGCGCACCCACGAGATCTGGGCGCCACGCGCTGCGCTGTAGGTCGACGCACGGCGGATTCCGCGCAGCGCCGAGGCGCTGCCCATGACGATGAACTTTCCGGAGCCGCGCGTCGTCATCAGCGGCAGCACGGCCCGTGCGAGCCGCGGGAGCGGATCGACGAGATGGGCGAACACCGATCGCCACTCTTCGTCGCCGACCTCCGCAGCGGGCGTGGCCGGCGCGGGGTACGAGAGGTTCGCCACGAGAACGTCGATTTCGCCGGCGGAGTGAACGAGCTTGTCCGCGGCATCGACTTCTGCGAGATGCCCCTCGTGGGCGAACACGATCGCGCCGTGCGCTCGGAAGCACTCGACGAGCGCCGGGCCCATGAACTCGGTTGCCTGCGTGACGACCACGCGCTTCCCCTCGAGGCTGTCGCCGAGCCGCACCATCCCTCGAGATCCTAGACGCCCAGACGTCCCGACCGGGCGGCCTGAGCGACGGATCGTCTCCCCGTGTAGAGCGTCTCGGCGAGCTGCTGGTGCGGCGAGAGTCGGGATGGCGACCCTTCACGGTCCGCCGCGAGACGGACATGGACGGGATACGATCGGCCAAGGATGGGAATTACGGTCGGAATCGACACCGGGGGGACGTTCACGGATCTCGTGGCCGTCGACGAGGTATCCGGCAGCTGGCATGTCGCCAAGGTTCCCTCGAATCCGGAAAACCCGGTTGCTGCGATCGACGCCTCTCTCGAAGCCGCCGGCTTCGACCCCGCCGCAGTGAGCTTCGTCGTCGTCGGTACGACGATCGGCATCAATGCGATCCTGACCCGCCGCGGCGCGCGCGTCGTGTACCTGACGACCGAGGGGTTCGAGGATGTCCTCCACATCCAGCGGATCAACCGCAAGCACCACTACGACTTCCACTGGCGCAAGCCCACCCCGCTCGCACACCGGCCCGACTGCATCGGCGTCCGGGAGCGCCTCGACGAGGAAGGGCGCGTACTCGAACCGATCGACCTCGAGGCGCTCGCAAGCTCGCTCGAGAACGTGCTCGCGGACGGGGGCGAGCAGCCGGCCGTCGCCGTCTGCTTCCTCTTCTCGTACCTCAACCCCGAGCACGAACTGGCTGCACGCGCACTTCTCGCGGAACGCTTCCCGCACCTGACGGTTTCGCTCTCGCACGAGGTGGCCCCGATCTGGCGCGAGTACGAGCGGGGCACGACGGTCACCGCCGACGCCTATCTCAAGCCGCTGTTCGAGCGCTACGTGGACGGTGTCTCGAGCGCGCTCGAGGGGAGAGGAACCGGCGGTCAGTGGGCGCTCCTCAAGTCGAACGGCGGCCACGCCCTCGCGGACGAAGCACGCGGACGCCCGGCACACCTCCTTCTCTCTGGCATCGCGGGCGGAGCGATCGGCGGCGCCTACGCGGCGCGGACTGCTGGGACGCCTCAGGCGATCGCTCTCGACATGGGAGGAACGAGCTGCGACGTGTGCCTCGTCGTCGACGGTGAACCGCTCTACTCTTCCGACTTCGAGATCGAGTTCGGCTTGCCCGTCTGCGTCCCGAGCGTCTCGACCCGAACGATCGGGGCCGGAGGGGGCTCGATCGGCTGGGTCGACCCGGGCGGCTTCCTCCAGGTCGGCCCGCAGAGCGCGGGGGCAATCCCCGGGCCCGCGTGCTACGGCCAGGGGGGAGAGAGCGCCACGATCACCGACGCTGACGTCGTGCTCGGGCGCCTCGACCCGTCGTACTTCCTCGGTGGACGGATGCCGCTCGATCCAGAGCGATCGTGCGCCGTACTCGACGACCTCGGGAGTCGGCTCGGACTGGATCGGATCGAGACCGCGTCGGCCATGGTGCGAATCTGTAACGAGAACATGGCAAACGCCATCCGCATCGTCACGGTTGAACAGGGAATCGACCCGCGCGAGTTCGCGCTCGTCGCGTTCGGTGGCGCCGGTGCGACCCATGCCTGTGAGATCGGCGACGCGATCAACATGCGCCGCGTTGTCGTGCCGCCCCGTCCCGGACTTTGCTCGGCCTTCGGGGCACTCGCCGCGAGCGCGCGCGTCGACGCGGTACGCAGCGTCTACCTCACCGACCGGTCGACCACGGCGCTCGCGCTCGATGCGCTGTTCCGGGATCTCGAAGCGCAGGCACTCTCCGACGTTGCCGCCCAGGGACTGGCTCACCAGCCCGTCGTGCGCCGCTTCGTCGCGATGCGCTACCAGGGTCAGAACTACGAGCAGGAGGTGGCCGTGACGGGGAACACCGTCGACGAGGCAACGCTCGCCGAGCTGTACGCCGGCTACGGCCGTCTGTACGAGGAGTTCTACGGCTACCGCCTCGACGGCATCCCGATCGAGCTCGTCCGCCTCTCGGTCGTCGCGATGGGAGAGGCGCCGGTGTTCGCGAGTCTCCCGAGCGACGAGGCGAAGGGCGAGGGGCCCGAACGTCGTGACGTCTTCTTCCCCGATTGCGGCTTCGTTCCCACAGACATCGTGCGGCGCGATCGTCTCGCCTCCGCCGAGACCCGCTGCGGGCCTCTGATCGTCGAGTCGATGGACTCGACGGTCGTCGTTCCACCTGGCTGGACACTGACGGCAGCCCCCACCGGCATCCTCGACCTCACGCGCGCATGATCGACCCAGTCACCCTCGCCGTCGTCAACAACGCCCTCGTGAACATCTGTCGCGAGATGGGCATCACGATGATTCGAACGGCCTTCTCGCCGATTTTCAACGAGGGCCTCGACTTCTCGTGCGTGCTTTTCGATCGGCGTGGCAACATGATCGGCCAGGCGGAGTTCTGTCCGGCGCAGATCGCGGCGAGCCTCTTCATCGTGCGCTGGACGCTCGAGGAGCTCGGCGTCGAGTCGTTCGAGCCCGGCGACGTCGTCCTTCACAACGACCCGTACCGTGGCGGCGCACATATCCCCGAGCACGCGGTGATCAGGCCCGTCTTTCACGAAGGAGAGTTGTTCGGGTTCGTCGCCAACGTCGGTCACCTGGCGGAGATCGGCGGCAAGGCGGTCGGGAGTTTCGCAGCGGATGCGACCGAGGTGTTCCAGGAGGGCCTGCGCATCCCACCGGTGAAGATCGTGAAGCGCGACGTGAATGACATGGATCTCTGGCGGCTGATCATGGCGAACCACCGGACGCCGAGGAACACGTGGGGCGACATCAATGCGCAGATCGGCTCGCTCCGGGTCGCAGAGCGGCGCGTGATCGAATTGCTCGACCGCTTCGGACGCGAGTTCATCGACGAGGCTGCCGACGAGCTGATGGACTACTCCGAGCGCTGGATGCGCGCGGAGATCGAGGCGATCCCGGACGGCGTGTACCGGTTCACGGAGCGGATGGAGGACGACGGCGTCGTCGACGAGCCGGTCACGTTCCACGTCACCGTGACCGTGAAGGACGACGAGCTGATCGTCGACTGGACGGGCACCGACCCTCAGGTGCGTGGGCCGATCAACGCGACCTATGGTGTGACGGCGGGGGCGACCTACAACGCGGTCTTCCACCTCACGGATCACAACATTCCGAAGAACTCCGGCGCGTATCGGCCGATCCGGATCATCGCCCCTCCCGGCTCGGCGGTGAATGTCGTCTACCCGGGGCCGTCGGTCGGCGGCAACACCGAAACGCATCCGAAGCTGGCCGACATGGTCATTGCCGCTCTCGCACCGGCCTTGCCGGATCGTGTCGCCGCCGCCGAGGGCGGGACTGCGTGCAACTTCCTCTTCGGCGGTGTGCACCCGAAGACGGGTGACTACTACGCGAACTACCACCTCGAGGGCGGCGGCTGGGGCGCAAAGTCGTATGACGACGGGAACGACGCGATCATCGTCAAGAACGGCAACTGCCGTAACACGCCGGTCGAGATCTTCGAGACGCGCTTTCCGCTGCGGGTCGTCGAGTACTCGCTGATCGAAGGCTCGGGCGGTCCCGGGCGGATGCGCGGGGGTCTTGGAACGCGTAGGATCCTGCGCGTTCAGGAGGGTGCAGAGGTCACGTGCAATGCGCTTTTCGACCGGACGAAGGAGGGTTTCGCGGCCTTCGGGCTCGACGGCGGTGGCACGGGCGGTCGTGGCGCAATCCTCGTCAAGCGCAAGGGCGAGACCGGGTTCCGCACCTTCTCCGAGGTCTTCGGTACGACCTCGTCCTCGAAGTTCACGAACATCGTGCTGAGCGGCGGGGACGAGGTGCTGATCGACTCGCCAGGCGGCGGAGGGTACGGGGATCCGCTCGAGCGTGAACGGGAGCGTGTCGCCCGTGACGTCTTCGAGCGGTACGTCACCCCAGACCAGGCGCGTGCTGTCTACGGCTGGGTTGGGGCCTGATGAGACGGTACGAAGCGCGATCGCTCACAGGGGAAGCCGGCAGCTGATGGGAACCTGGCGCGAGCAGACTCCTGCAGTGTGGGAGACGGTCGTCACACCGTGTGACTGCTGCGGTCAGGTCGTTGCCAAACGACTCTGGATTGTCGAGCTCGACGGTGGCGAGCGCCGCTTCTGCTCACCGGAGTGCGAGGACCTCTTCCGGGAGTACGTTCTGCCGCAGCACGTCGCCGGCGCCTGACGAAGCGGCGTTTGCCCTAGTCGGCGTCGTAGCCGGCCGGGGGCGCGCGAAGGTCTCGAAGAAACGCGAACAGCGCTGGTGAGAACGAGCGGGTCGTCGTCCGGGTCGGTTGCATCACGCGGATCTCGATTTACCGGGCATCAGGTCATTCCTGCGCGGGAGGTGGAATTGCGTAGCCCCGCGGCTCTCGCGGCTCGCTCGATGCTTCCAAGTGGGATCTGTGCGTCAGGTGACCTTCACGGCCAGCGTCGACCTCCGCCCGTAGGGATCGACGGCCACGATCCGCAGCGTATACGGGCCCTTGGCGCGCAGCTGGGCTGCGGGGACGCGCAGGCGGAGCGGCAGCGAGCCGGGCACGAGCTGGAGCGCCTGGAGCGTCTTCACCGGTTTCCCCTTCAACCACCAGCTGATCCTGGTCCCCTCCTGTGGGAGGGTGAGCTTCTTGCGGTCTGCCGAGAGCAGGCTGACGTAGAGATGCGCCTGCGCGTCGAGCGTGATCCTGCCGAGCACGATCGCGCTCCGATCGGCGGTCGCCTTGATGGTCACGTCGGTGACGAGGGTGACGCGTGGCTTCAGGGCGGTTGCATAACGGGGATCGCCCCACTTTCCGGCGGCGAACAGCGCGATCCGGCCCGCGGTACGGGTGAGGACATGCAACGCCCCTGCCTCGTCGCGGTAGGCGCCGGCCTGCTGTTCGACGGGTAGGACGGGCGACGGGAGCGAGGCGAGCGGTTGCCACACTCCTCTGAGCGGCAGGATCCCCGGCACCGCGTCGGCGGGCGCCCCGAGGTACCGCACGTCGATCGGCCACGCCAACGGGGCCGGCGCGCCGAAGCTGAGCCTCACGGTCGTTCCCGGGAGCGAGAGACGGCTCGTCGCGTCGCTGAGGCCGACTGCGGCCTGATCGGGGAGTGCGCCAGGCTGCCAGTTCGCGACCGCAACGCCGGCGGCCGTCGTCACTGCCCCCGCCTGGCCTGCCAGTGCGACGGTTGTCCGCACGGCCGGTTCCGGGACGGGCGCAGGGGTGACGATCGCACTCGGAGGGGACGTGGCCGAGCCGGACCCGTTCTTTCCGAGTGCAGTAACGGTCAGCGTGAGGGCAGCTCCGATGTCGCCGGGCGTGGGCGTGTAGGTGACGCCACCGGCGCCGTCGATCGCGGTACACGCACTGCCGTCGGTCGGGCAACGACGCCACTGGTACGAGAACGATGTCGGCGACCCCGTCCACGTTCCGGCCAGGAAGGTGAGTGTCTGGCCCACCTCGGTGCTCCCCTGGATCGACGGCAGACGGCGAGGCTTGGGAGCGGCTCCGCCCGATGCCCCCGACCCCGCCACGGCAAGGGTTGGCGCCGACGAAGCGGAAACGGTGCCGGTCAGCCCGACGGCGCTCACGCGAACGAGCAGCGAGCGGCCGACGTCCGTCGCATTCGGTGTGTAGGACTTGGACGTCGCGCCGGCGATCGGAACACAGGCGCGCCCGGTTGCGTCACAGCGCTGCCACTGATACGTGAACGAGACTGGCTTACCGCCGCCCCAGCCGCCCGGAAGGGCGACGAGGAGCCTTCCGGCCTGCGGGCCGCCGACGATTGTGGGGACGCCCAGGCGGGTCGGTAGACCGGACGGGTAGGCCGGGACGGTGACGCTCGCGAGATTCGAGCCGTTGAACCGGTTCCCGTCCACGCACCCGGTGATGCCTGCGATCCGCCGGCAGTTGCTCCATTGCCAGAACGACCAGCCAAGGCCGCCCCAGCTCGCTCCGGGCAGGATCGGAAGCGCGGCCTTCGTCCAGTGAGCGATCCAGAGCCGGTGCCCGGACACGGCCGCGACGGGTGAGTCCCCGAGTCTCGACTTCCAGAAGCTCGGTGACACGTAGATGATCGGCTTGATGCCCGTGCGCGCAACGACGTGGTTGAGCCAGGTCTGCGTCCAGAGGGTGAGCCGCGCAGCGGAGAGACCGCCCGTGACCTCCAGGTCGAGAACGGGAAGGAGCTCACCCCGGAGCGGCTCGGCTACCGACAGGAAGTAGTCGGCCTGGGCGACCGCGCTCGCGACGGCTGCTGAATCCGACGTGCCTGACGGTTGGGCGAAGTGATAGGCGCCGAACCGCATGCCCGCCACCCTTGCTCCCGATCGATTGAGCGGAAACGTCAGGTCGGTGAACGTCGTCGCCTCCGTGGCCTTCGCGAACACAAAGGAATTGCCCGTGCCGGCAACGGAGAGCCAGTCGATCTGGCGTTGCCAGTTCGAGACGTCGATCCCCGACAGCGTCGTCTCCGCGCGTGCCGCGTCGGTCGACACGAACAGTGCGGCTGAGAGGACGAGAATCCACAGGAGGACGCCTCGTGAACGGCTCCTCTGGTTCGGGAAGGCACCGGGCATGGCCCCCGCCAACCTAGCGGAGGTGTGTTCGGAGGCTGTTAGCGCGGGAAGCTCACTGCTCGGACCGAGGCAAGGAGGTCGGCGAGCTCCCTGACGCGCTCCTGTCTGGAGAGGCGGGTGCGATCCTCGGGCGTGAGCACCGTGCTCTCGAGCGAACCGGCCCGCCAGCTCTCGCGCATGCGAGCGAGCTCACGAGCCATCCCCTCGGTGTCGTCGGGCGCGACGACCGTCCCGGCCCCGGTCTCCCGCAATAGCTCTGCGGCCGCGCCGTCCGGGGGCACGACGGCCAGGATCGGCCGTTCGGCTGCGAGGTACTCGAACACCTTGCCGGAGAGGACGCCGCGTCCGCGTCCGCCCGCATCGGGAATCAGCAGCAGGAGCGCCTCGGAGTCGCGCTGCAGCTCGAGTGACCGGCGCCGCGGCGCGTAGGGGATCAGCTCGAGCCGGTCACCGAGGCCCTGTTGCTCGGCCCATTCCCGATCGGCGCTACGGAAGTCGCCGACGAAACGCGCAGTGACGTCGTCGAAGTCGCCGGCGGCGAGCGCCGACAGGAACGGTCGAGGGTCGCGCTTTCCGAAGAACGAGCCTGTATGGGTGATCCGAAACCGATCTCCCCGGTGGTAGGGGAGGTCCGCGAAGTCGTCGAAGTCCGACCCGTTCGCGATCGTGACGACCGGACCTCTCGGCGAGCGCTCCCTCATCTCCGTTGCGATGGCCTCCGAGACGGCGACGATCGCATCGGCTCGACGGGCCACGAGCTGCGCGACGCCGTGCTCGGCGCGCTCCTTGATCTGGACGGCCCGGCGCTCGGCGTGTCGATGCGGGTGGGCGACGATCGAGTCGCGTAGGTCTGCGACCCACGGTATGCCTGTCGCCCGAGCGACGGCCGCGCCGACGAAGTGGACTGACGAAGGCGGCGACGTCGTCACGACGACATCGATGCGCTCGCGCCGCACGATGCGGATGGCCGCCGGGATCGCCGTCAGGTTCCAGCTGACGGCCGCGTCCGGAAGGAGCAGTCGGCGGCTCGCGAGCCTGGTCTGTCGCGCCAGCCGATTCACGCCACTCGTGCCGTGCAGCTCCTCCGCCGGCTTACGTCCCTTCGGCCCGATGAAGCGCGTGCGATGAACGACCGCTTCGGCTGGGGGGTGCGTCTCCTCGTCCTGGTGGATCCACTTCGAGTTGCTCGGGGTGAGCACGTGGGTCTCGATCCCGAGGGCCGGGAGGTGGGTCGCGAACTTGAGCGGACGCTGCACGCCGCCGCCGCCGGTCGGCGGGAAGTACATCGCAACGAGGAGAGCCTTCACGGTTGGCACACGATAGTGGAGCCGTCCCTCGCGATCGCGAGCTAGGATCTCGTCGCCCACCATGCGAAATCCGAGCATTCATCCGTCACGAGCGAGGGCGGACACGTGAGCGTCCCCGGGACAGGGTTCACCGTCTGGCTGACCGGCCTTCCGAGCTCCGGCAAGACGACGATCGCCGGGCTGCTCATTGCCGAGCTCGAGCGTCGCGGCTTCACCGTCGAGTCGCTCGACGGCGATGTCGTACGGACGCACCTGAGCAAGGACCTCGGCTACTCGCGAGCCGACCGGGACACGAACATCGCGCGGCTCGGCTGGGTCGCATCGCGGCTCGTACGCCACGGAGCGCCGGTAGTGGTCGCGGCGGTCTCCCCCTACCGCGAGGCACGGCGCAAGGCACGAGCCCTGGTCGAGCAGAACGGCACGTTCGTCGAGGTGTGGGTCAACGCGCCTGTCGCGGCCTGCGCCGAACGCGATGTGAAGGGCCTGTACGCGAAAGCGGCTGCCGGCGAGATCAGCGGAATGACCGGCGTGGACGATCCATACGAGGTGCCCGAAACGGCAGAGGTGGTCCTGGACACGGTCGCCCTGGAGCCGCATGAGGGCCTGAATCTCATCGTTTCGTACCTCGAGCAGATCGGCGCGATCTCTCCCGCAGAGGCGGCGCAATAGGCGGCCCGCGCCGAACCCTGCAGGACGCCTCGCTCTATGCTCGCAGCGCCTTCCGGGTGCTGGTGCGGCGCCGTCCGGCAGGCCTCGAGGAGCGGATCGTGTTCGTCGTCGGCTCACCACGCTCGGGAACGACGTTTCTCGGCGAGTCGCTCGGGGCGCAGCCGGGGTTCGTCGACCTGAGTGAGGTGACGCCCCTGAAGGCTGCTCTGCCCGCGCTCGCAAACGCATCGGACGAGGAGTCGGCCGCGCGGATCCGTCAGATCCTGGAACGCGTCCGCCGCCTCGCGCTCGCCCGTCGGGTTCGGGCCGTCGAGCAGACACCCGAGATGAGCTTCTTCCTCTCCGCGGCGCTGAACGCCTATCCGCAGGCCCGAGCCGTGCACATCGTCCGTGACGGCAGAGGCGTAGCGGCCTCGCTGATCGAACGGGGCTGGCTCAACGAGACCAGGCCGGGAGCGGACGACGCAGGTCTCGGGTACGGCCCGCATACTCGATTCTGGGTCGAGCCGGAACGAATCGACGAGTTCTCCGGCGCGAGCGAGGCGACGCGGGCTGCGTGGGCTTGGCGGCGATACGTCACCGCGGCGCGCAGTACGAACGAGCGGACACTGGAGATCCGTTACGAGGCTCTCGTGGCCGACCCGGCCGGTACCGCGGAAGCTCTCGCCGCGCACCTCGGCAGCGACGCGGAGCCACTTCGGGCAGCGCTCTCGCTCGTGCATGCCCGCTCCATCGACCGCTGGCGCGAGGTTCTCACGGCCGAGCAGGTCGCAGACGTGGAGCGCGAGGCCGGTCCTCTCCTGCGCGAGCTCGAATACCCTGCCTCGTAGATTCGTTCGACGGCGGTCGCGAATGGGAGCCTGCCCCGGTGGCGCGAGGTGTACCGCGCTCCGTCTCAGTTCGGGGAGTGGCGCCAGCTCGTCAGGTCGAACGCCTTGTTGAGTTGCTTCAGCACCTCGCGCGCGATGATGTCACCACCCTCGGTGTCGAAGTGCACGCCGTCTCCTGCCCGCACCTTCACCGTTTCGCCCTTCGCATTCTCGAGATACTCCGTGAACCCACCCGTGTCGCCTGCGAACATCGTGTAGGTGTCGACGAAGATCGCTCTGCCCGGACGCGCTTTCGCCTCCTTCTGGACGATGGCATTGATGACGTCGTAGCGCTGCGTCTGATCTTCACTCCCGGTGATCGGGAGGCCGATCCACACCACTGTCGCGCCCGCGCGGTTGATCGTGTTCATGATTCCTGCAACTCGGCGGCGGTACTCCTTCGACCAGGTTGGCCCACCGAAGTCGCCGATCGTCGTGCCTTCGGGAAGGCCGGTCATGTAGGCCTTGTCGTCGTTGCCGCCGAAACCGAGAACAACCACGTGGGGGCGGAGTTCCTGCACCTTCGTCCGGATCTCCTCGAACCAGTTGAAGACATCCGGCCGCGTCAGCCCGGTTGCAATGTGCGCGTCGATTCCCCCGACCGAGTCGATTGCTGGGCTGCCTCCGGAGGCGCGAACGATCGAGTATCCCGGCACAACGACAAGGGAGTCGCCGGCGACCCAGAGCCGGAGTTTCTTCTCCGGGACCGAATTTCGCCTGCCCGCTCGTGACGGCAGGCTTCGTCGCGGGTTGATTCTCGGGTGCCCCTTGCTCCGGGGGGATCGCGACGGTCACGTCGATCACGTCGGCATCCTCGCGGCCCGCGACACTCTGAACGGCTTTCCGCGGCCGATCGAGCTGGAGCGCGCCGCTGACGCCGGCAAGGCCGCCGGTGATCGCGAGGGCGACGTCGCGCCCCGCCCCGGGTTGCTTGTTGAACGATGTCTTGTGCATGCCGGGCGCATTCAGCAAGGCCCCGAAGAGCAGCGCGAGCAGTGCCACGACGAGCCCGTTACCGGCGGACGAATACCTGCGACCGTCCTCCGTTCGATTCGGTCGCCGTCCGGCCGGCGCCTCGGGCGTAACGACGTCGTGTCGGGGTCGGTCGGGCGTCTCCCGTGGCTGCCGGCGCTCGCGTCGCGCGCTCCCGGCGGCCGGTTCCCGCCTCTGCGCAACGGCCTCGGCAACCTCCTCCCAGCCTCGGCTCGGCGCGTCGTCTGCGTGTGGTGGCAAGACGCTCTCGGCCGACTCACGGACGGGCGGCAGTTTCGGAATCTCTGGGGGATCGGTGGAAGCCATCAGAACTGGAAGTAGATGAAGGGTGCCACGCCCTCGGGCCCGAGGGCGCTCGTCAGCATCAACGCGAACGCGAGCACGAGGGCCTGGCCGACCACCGGCAGACGGCCAAAGCGATCCATGATCGCGTACGGGAATCGGGTGGGGAGGTACTGGGAGCCGAGCCCGACTGCGATCGCCAGCAACACCCCGCCTGTCACGAGTGGTGACGGCTGGCCCCAGCCGGTGAACAGACCCGTGAGGATGTCCGTGGCCGTGGCGAAGTTGTCAGCTCGGAAGAACACCCAAGCGACGCACACGACGTTGAAGGTGACCAGTCGCGCGATGATGCGCCGTCGACGCGTGTCAGGCGGCGCGACGTACCCCGGTCTGTCCCTGCGCCAGTGCTCGACGACGAGTCCGACGCCGTGGATCCCGCCCCAGACGACGAACGTCCATCCGGCCCCGTGCCACAGTCCACCGATCAGCATCGTCAGCATGAGGTTGCGGTACGTGATCATCTTGCCCTTGCGACTTCCGCCGAGGGGGATGTAGAGGTAGTCGCGGAGCCAGCGCGACAGGGTCATGTGCCACCGGCGCCAGAAGTCCTGGATCGAGACAGCAGCGTAGGGTGAGTCGAAGTTCCTCGGGAAGGTGAACCCGAGGAGGAGCGCGAGCCCGATTGCGATGTCCGTGTAGCCGGAGAAGTCGGCGTAGATCTGGACTGCGTACGCGTAGATCCCGATCAGGATCTCGAGCGACGAGTGCTGCCCGGGTGCGCCGAACACCTCGTCGACGATGTTCGACGCGAGATAGTTCGCGATCACGACCTTCTTGAACAGGCCGGTCGCAATCAGGTAGAAGGCGCGGCTCGTGTCGACGCGTCGGGGGTTGCGGGGGGTGTCGATCTGCGGGATCAGCTCGCCCGGGCGAACGATCGGGCCGGCCACGAGATGGGGAAAGAACGAGAGGTAGACCGCGAATTTCTCGAGCGTCGTCGGGACGAAGTCGCCGCGGTAGGTGTCCACGACATAGCTGATCGCCATGAAGGTGTAGAAGGAGATCCCGACCGGCAGGATGATCGTGCGGAGCGAAAGCGGCAGATCCAGCCCGACGATCGTCGCCATGCTCTGCGACGAGTCGACGAAGAAGTCGTAGTACTTGAAGTAGCCGAGCACGCCGAGGTTCCCGGCGAGAGCCACCCAGAGCAGCAGCTTCTTCTGCGACTGCGTTGTCGCGCGGTGGATGCGGACCGCGAGTACCTGGTTCCACACCGTGCAGCCGGCGAGCAGGAAGATAAATCGCCAATCCCACCAGCTGTAGAAGACGTAGCTCGCGATCAGGATGAACGGCCGCCAGCGCGCAGGCTTCGGCATCGCAATCCACGAGAGAGGCAGGACGATCAGGAAGAAGATCGCGAACGTCGCGGTCGGAAAGAGCATCGGCGGAGCCTAGACGGCGATCGGTGTCAATCGAGCCGCTTGAACGCGACGTCGAGAAGGGCCGCCATGTCGGACCAGATGCTGGGCGAGCCAAGCACGACGCCGATCACGGAGCTCTCGCCGCGACGCACCGCGACGATCAGGCAACCGCCTGCCCGCGTCGTCCAACCGGTCTTCACGCCGTAGGTACCGGGCGCCGTGCCGAGCATCTTGTTGTGGTTGACCCACAGCTTGGCCCGCGTCGGCGCAGCCCATCTGGTCCAGCGGGTGCGGGTCGCGACGATCTTCGCGAACATCGGGTTCTGCAGCGCCGCGCGCGCGAGCATGGCCTGATCGAGCGCCGTCGAGAGGTTCCTCACGTCGTCCAGGCCAGATGCGCTCGCGTACGTGGTAGAGGTCATTCCGATCGCCCTCGCCTTCTCGTTGGCCAGCGCGTAGTACCGCGCGAGTGAGCCGCCGCCGACATCGATTGCGAGGGCCGTGGCGGAGTCATTGCTCGACGCGAGGAGCGCAGACCAGAGCAGTGTTTCGCGCCTGTAGGCCCGACCCGCGATGAGACCCTCCTTGTACGGCTCTACCTGCGTCGCTGCGCGCGTCACGACGATCCGCCCCCCGAGATCTCCTCGCTCGATCACGGTAAGGGCGGTCATCACCTTCGTCAGCGAGGCGATCGGCCGGCGCGCGGTCGCTCCTCGCGCTGCGAGCACCCGTCCTGTGGAGGCGTCGATCGCGACGAACGACGGCGCGAGCACCTTCGCAGTTGCGTCGCTCTTCCCCGACGCCGGACCAACGGCACCCGGCACGGCGAGCGAGAGCAGCACGAACCCGAGCAAAGCGATCCGGCGTCCCGGCATGCCGCGATTGTGCCAACCCCACCGGCGCGCGCGGCCCGTCCGGATCGGCTTGCGGCGCCGGTCGTGCGCTCCGCCGCCTACAGATTCCTGATCTGGCTCGCTACCGTCTCTTCGTGCGCATCGTGCTCCTCATCCTCGCGGTTGCATGCGCCTTCGGGGTGTCTGCCGGCACGGCGGCGCCCACGCGCGCGAAGGCGCCGGTGCGGGCGACGTTCGTGGGGGACTCCATCGCGGCGTCGATCCTCTACACGACGGCTGCGCAGAGGCGGCTGGCAAAGGGCGTCAAGATGCGACTCGACCTCGAGGTCTGTCGGCGCCTCGTCCAGCCGAGCTGCTCCTTTCAGGGAAGCGCCCCCACGACAGCGCTCCAGGCCGTGCAGTCCTACGGTCGCTCGCTCGGGAATGTCCTGATCGTGAACGTTGGCTACAACGAGTCGGACTCCGGCTATGGGAAGGGCATCGACGGCGTCATGCGCGCCGCCCTCGCGGAGGGCGCAACGGGTGTTGTCTGGGTGACGCTTCGCGAGACCCGGGACATCTACCGGCGGACGAACGTCGCGATCCGGAAGGCCGCGAAGCGTTGGCCCCAACTCAGCATCGCCGACTGGAATGCGTACAGCAGCGGCAAGCCGTGGTTCGGCTCCGACGGGCTGCACCTCACGGGATCCGGAGCGTACGGGCTCGCCGCCTTCTTGCGGCGCCACCTGCTCACGGCTGCCGCGCCACGGCGGGCATAGCCGGCGCTAGCCGTCGGGAGAGCGTTCGACAGTGACCTCGAGGTCCTGTGGGGCGGGTGGCAACTTCGTCACCGTCGTGGGTGAGTCGGACGCCGGCTCGAGCAGAGTGTGCTCGACGGGCGGGACGAACCAGGAAGGGTCGGAGGCGCGCGGCTCGACGGCCGGCGCGGGTGCGTAGGTGGGGATCGCGTTTCGCTTCTGGTCGGCTCGCGACGCTGCCCATTCGATCAGTGCGACGAGGATCCACGAAGCCGCCATCACGCCCGCGATCACGATCGCATCGAGCTTCGCGATGGCGGCAGCCGTAGCGACTCCGGCCAGGAAGAGCACCTCGAGGAGCAATCGTGGCACCGTCGGCCGCCGACGAACGGGTGCGCCGACCGACCTCATCCAGGCGTACGATGGCGCCGACTCGGGATCGGTGGGCTCGTCGTTCCAGCCGGGCTCGGAAGGCGGTAGGCCCGGCCCGCCGAGTCGACGCACATCGGCCTGAAGAGCCTCGATCCGATCGGACAGCTCGCGGACGACGTCGGCGAGGTCGGCGTCAGGCTCTCGCCCGTGCGCCGTCTGCTCTGTCGCCGTCACGCGACCGTCCCCTCGTCGTTCATCGAGTCCATCGCTTCACGTGCTTTCGCGTGGACGCGGGCACGACGCTCATCGAGCGTCTCGACAGCCTCGGGCTCCGCCGGCGTCTCGGGTTGCCGTTGCGCTGCGAGCTTGCGGCGGAGCTCCTCGGCGGGATCCGCCTCGGGATCGACGGCGGCCTCCTCGTGCACCCTCTCCGCGGGAACGGGGGGCATCGCGGGCGCCGCCGTGGCCTTCCGTCGCGAGAGCAGTCGCCCGAGGGCGGCGATGCCGACGATTCCCCCGAGCCAGGCCAGTGAACGCTTCACGAGGGCGATGGTATCGCGCGCGGCGGTGGGCCAAGGAGGGAAGGACGCAGTGATACCTCCTGACGGCGGTTCGTCAGCTACCGTAGATCGCGCTTCCTGCCTCTCCACGCCCGGGCCATTCCCAGCTCGTGCTTGCCGGTGAGGCCGCCTAAGACCGAAGGAAGGAGAACAGGGAACCCGTGATTGACTACGAGATCCTGCTGTTGTTGGACCCAGACCTCGCCGAGGAGCCTCAGGTGGAGGTCGTCACGCGCGTGCGTGAGCTGATCGAAAAGGGTGGCGGCACGTTCACGCGTCACGATGTGTGGGGCAAGCGCAAGCTCGCCTACGAGATCGACAAGAAGGCAGACGGCAACTACCACCTCCTGCTGTTCAGCTCGTCTCCGGAGACGCTCGACGAGGTCTCCCGCGTGCTCAAGATCGACGACAACGTCATGCGTCACCTTGCGACACGTCGCCCCGAGGGTGGTCCCGCGGGGCCACTTCCGGTCGCGGCTCCGATGAGTCACGATGCCGTGGTCGATGATCTCGCAGAGGAGGATGAGGACTGATGGCTGCAAATATCAATCGTGTTGTGCTCGTCGGCAACCTGACCCGTGACCCGGAGATGAAGCATCTTCCGTCGGGAACCGCATTGTGTTCGCTCCGTATCGCGGTGAACACGCGGCGCAAGGACGAGTCGGGTCAGTGGACGGACAAGCCGAACTACTTCGACGTTTCGGTGTGGGGTGCGCAGGGCGAGAGTTGTGCCCAGTATCTGTCGAAGGGACGCCCGGTTGCGATCGACGGCCGGCTCGAATGGCGTGAGTGGGAGGCGACCGACGGGTCCGGCAAGCGTCAGGCTGTCGAGATCGTGGCCGACAACGTCCAGTTCCTCGGGAGCCGTAACGACGGCGACGGAGGAGGGGGCGGCGGCTCGTTCGTCCCCGCCGGTGCAGCCCAGCAGGGCGGCGCCGATTTCCCCGCATCGCCCACCGACGACGACATCCCCTTCTAGGAGATCTGACGACATGGCACAGAAGGCACCCGCGCGCAAGCGCCCCAGTTCCGGCTCCGCCCCCGGGCGGCGTAAGAGCTGCCACTTCTGCAAGGACAAGGTCACGGAAGTGGACTACAAGAACGTCAACCAGCTACGGCGCTACATCTCCGAGAAGGGCAAGATCCGCAACCGCCGCATTACGGGCGCGTGCCGTCGCCATCAGCGGCAGGTCGCCGTTGCGGTCAAGCGGGCCCGCGAGGTCGCGCTGCTGCCCTACGTCGCGAGCTAGGAGACCGAGATGAACGTGATTCTGCTCAAGGACGTGGAGAAGCTCGGCCATCGTGGCGAGGTTGTGAACGTCGCCCGGGGCTATGCGCGAAACTTCCTGCTCCCCCGAAACCTCGCCGAGGTGGCGACCGAGGGGCGCGTCAAGGAAGTCCAGCGCATCGATGCCCAGAAGGCGATGCACGAGGCCCGGAACGCCGAGCAGGCCGCCGAGGTGGCTGCCACCCTCGGCAAGCTCGTGCTTCGGTTCGACGTCAAGTCCGGCCCGACCGGCTCGTTGTTCGGATCGGTCACGACGACCGATATCGCCGACGAGATCTGGCGGATCCGCAAGATCCGGGTCGATCGTCGCAAGATCGGGATCGACAGCATCAAGCGGATCGGTCGCTACACCGTCACGATCGGCGTGTTCGAAGATGTCTCGGCTGACGTCAAGTTGATGGTCGTGCCCGAGGGCGGCGAGTTGCCACCCGAGGAGGAACTCGCCGCCATGATTGCGGTCGAGGAGGCCGAGGCAGCTGCTGCAGCAGAGGCTGCCGGGCTGACGGTTGCGGCCGAGTGGGAGACCGTCGAGGTCATCGACGCGGTCGAGGTCGTCGAGGTCTCCGAAGAGGACGGCTCCGTCGACGTCGTCGTCACCGAGACCGTCGAGGCCGTCGCTGTCGAGGAAGACCCCGAAGCCTAGCTTCGACTCCCGGTGGCCCTCCTCGTGGGGGCCACCGGGGCACATTCCATCCACAGGGCTTGTGGATGGACGGCCAGACTTCCCGCTCCGAGCGGAAATCGGCCGTGGATAACCGTCGTCGCGTCTGGGGAGAAGCCATCCGCTCCGGGGGATAGAATGGGAACGCATGTTCCCTTCACCCTGCAATTCAGGTCACTTGTCGTCCTTCTTGCCCTGTCCCTTCCTCACAGGTTGACTGGGCCCGTGACTGTCGCCCCGAGCATGCCGTCTGCGATCGTGCCGCCGCAGAACCTGGAGGCGGAGGAGTCGGTTCTCGGCGCGATGCTGCTCTCGGCCACGGCGATCGGAGCCGTCACCGAGGTCCTCCAGGCCTCCGACTTCTACCGCGATTCATACGGCACGATCTACCAGGCTGCGCTTTCCCTCTACGGCAAGGGCGATCCCGTTGACGCGATCACGCTCGCGAACGAGCTGGACGAGCGCGGCGAGCTCGAGCGGGTCGGTGGTACCGCGAAGATCGCCGAGCTCGCAGCCGTCGTCCCGGCGACGTCCAATGCCGAGCACTACGCCCGGATCGTCAAGGAAATGGCGACGCTGCGCGGCCTTGTCCGAACCGGCCAGGAGATTCAGCGTCTCGGTCAGACCCGACCCGGCGCGACCACGGATCTCGTCGACCGTGCCGAGCAGATGGTGTTCGAGCTCGCCCAGCAGCGGGTTACCGGCGACTTCGCACACATCCACGATCTGCTCAACGAGAGCTTCGCACGGATCATGCATCTCTACGAGGCCGGCGTCGACGTCACGGGCGTGCCGTCCGGATTCCGCGAGCTCGACAAGCTCACCTCGGGCTTCCAGCCGGGCAACCTCGTGATCATCGCGGCCCGCCCGTCGATGGGGAAGTCCGCGCTCGCACTCTGCACCGCAGCGAACCTCGCGGTCCGCCACGAGACGCCCGTTGCACTCTTCACACTGGAGATGTCGAAGTCCGAGGTGACGCAGAGGCTGATGTGCAGCGAGGCAAAGGTCGAGTCGCAGCGCCTCCGCTCCGGTCGCCTCGCGACGGACGACTGGCCCCGGCTCACCGCCGCGTGCGACAAGCTGATGAAGGCGCCGATCTACGTCGACGACACCGGCTCGATCACGATGATGGAGCTGCGCTCGAAGGCGCGTCGACTCAAGTCGCGCGAGCCGAAGCTCGGGATGATCATCGTCGACTACCTCCAGCTGATGACCTCCGGATCGAACCCGGAGAACCGGGTGCAGGAGGTCTCGCAGATCTCGCGACAGCTCAAGGTGCTCGCCCGCGACCTCGAGGTGCCGATCCTCGCGCTCTCGCAGCTCTCGCGCGCCGTCGAGCAGCGTCACGACAAGCGGCCCATCCTGTCCGATCTGAGAGAAAGCGGTTCGATCGAGCAGGACGCAGACCTCGTGGCCTTCGTCTACCGCGACGAGTACTACAACGGCGAGGAGTCGGACTCGCAGGGACTCGCCGAGGTGATCCTCGCGAAGCACCGAAACGGGCCGACCGACGCGATCAAGCTCAGCTTCCTGAAGCGGTACGCCAAGTTCACGGATCTGGCTGCCGCAACGTAGGGTTGCGCGCCGGGCGGCATCGTCGAGTGTAGGGGCGAGGCGCAGCCTCGCCCGAACGGTGTTCGTGGGGTGCGCCTGTGGGCGACGCTTCGCGTCGCCCCTACGGGTGCGGTGCGGGAGTGGGTCCTGTCGCGGTCGGTTGGTTTCGTAGGGGCGAGGCGCAGCCTCGTCCGAACGGTGTTCGTGGGGTGCGCCTGTGGGCGACGCTTCGCGTCGCCCCAACGGGTGCGGTGCGGGGGCGGCGAGGAGAGTCCTTCGACCCGCGCCCTCGCCGCGGGGCTACCTCACGGCAAGAAGGGGTCGTTCTCGGCGAAGTACTCATGGCTATCGGCGTTCCTCACCGCTCCGTCCGGATCGGAGATCGCGAGGTTCTTTGCGCCGGTCTGCCCGTAGACCACGTCGTCGGTGCCCGCGACGACGGTGAAATGACTCATCTCGTGGATGAGAGTCCCGGCCTGGGAGTCGGTGCCGATGGCAGGCGCAGACCAGTAGACGCGGCCAAGGTAGATCTTGTAGGGGTCGTTCGGATAGACGTACGCATACACATTGCGCTTGCTGCTGCAGTTGAAATTGACGAGTGCGGCGTCCATTGCACGGCTGATCTCGCCGAAGTTGGTCTTTACTGTCGAATAGCGGGCGTCTAGGTAGATCCCGAACCAGGTCGAATATCGCGCCCCGCTGGTACCGACGTTCATGTAGCCCAGCGCGTTCGACGCGTACGTCGTTGCCGCGTTGCGCGCAGCGATCAGCTGTGACTGTTGCGTTGTCGAGCAGGCCGTGAAGGTGGTGTTACCGCTCCCGGGGGGCGGCGGCGGAGGCGGTGGCGGCTTCCCCTTGCCTCGCCCCTCGACCTTCACATTGATCGGCGCGGACACGAGTGCATCCCGCTGCGCGGAGGCAGCCGACTTCTCGTCGAAGAGTCCCTGGGCGGCGACGCTGTACGCAATTTCGTACCGGCCCGTCCCGGAGAGATCGTAGAACTCGCCGAGATCGACCACCTGAACGATGCTCTCGCCCGACTTGAGGGACAGGTAATCGCTTCGTGTGGCGGCAGGCCGCTTGTAGTGCGCGCCAACGTACGAGACGGGTTGGCCGTCGCGTGCGACCGTGAAGATCGGCTCCTCGAGACCGTCGGCGGCCGCGAACCAGCTGAGAATGCGAAGCGTGTGCCTGGTTGGATTCGAGAAAGTGACGGTGACGAGCACGTCCTGAGACGACGTGAAGTCCGTCTGAGCCGCGCTCACGCTGACGGTGAGACCGTCCTTCGGCGCAGCGCCGATCGTCCCGATGACGAGCAGAGCGACGAGCGCAGCGAGTGCGAGCACCGTCAGCCGATACGACCTCTTTTTCATCACGGTTCTCCTCCTAGACCGACAGACCCTGCCATACCGTGGGCGACAGGCGGGCCGAAGTCAAGGACTGGCTCCCACCCGCGAAGGCTAGACGGCGCCGCGGAAGGTGTCGCATCCACGCGGGCCGGAGCCTTCGACACCTCGGGTGAACCAGGTCTTTCGCTGCTCGGACGAGCCGTGTGTCCACGACTCTGGTCGCACGCTTCCCTCCATCCGCTCCTGGATCCGGTCGTCGCCCACCGCGGCGGCCGCGTCGAGCGCGTCCGCGACATCCCGCCGGGTGATGTCCTCCACGAGTCCGGTGCCGAGGGCATGTCCGACCCACAGCCCTGCGTAGCAATCGGCCTGAAGCTCCAGCCTGACCTGCCCGCCCTGGGGGCCCGTGTCTCGATTCGCGTTCCGTAGCGTCCCGGTCAGGTTCTGGACGTGGTGCCCGTACTCGTGCGCAAGGACGTATGCCTCGGCGAGCGGCCCTCCTCGTGCGCCGAGCTGCTCCTCGAGGTCTTCGAAGAAGCCGAGATCGATGTACACGTACCGATCGCGCGGGCAGTAGAACGGTCCTACGGCGGATGTCGCCGTTCCACAGCCAGTCTGAATCCTGTCCGTGAAGAACCGCGTTCGCGCAGGCTCGTAGCTCCTGAGCGCCTTCGCCCAGTAGGCCTGGACGCTGTTGATCACGGCGACGATCCGGCAGTCATCCCGTGCGTTCGCGTCGGCTCCCGTGCGGCACTCCGACTGGAGGTCCGTCGATTGCGTTCCGGGGCCGATCGTCTGGCCCGAGAGCGCCCCCAGATCGCCGATCCCGCCGCCTCCACCGCTGAGCAGGAGAAACGCGACCAGCACGATCACGCCGATCAGGCCGCCGCCGCCGAGGGTCACCGGCATTCCGCCCGCGCGACCGCGGCCCCGGTAGTCCTCGACATGGGATGGGTCGAGCCGGGCGTCCTTGCGAATGCGCATGCGCCTCATCTTCCCAGAAGCCGTCGGGCGCTTCTGCATGGGAGAATGCGCTCGTGCTCCACGATCCCTCTCGACACGAGCCGCTCACCGACCGGCCGTGGGACGAGGAGACCGTCGCAGCCTGCGTGCGCCGGGCGGTCGCCGACGCGGAGCGCGCCTACAGCGCCGACGGCACGTGGCCGCTGCACGTCCTCGACAGCGGCGACGAGGACGACGGCTGGGCCGGCGTCTCCCACGGCGTTTACCTCGGAGCAGCGGGGATGCTCCTCGCAATCGACAGGCTCACACGTTTGGACGTCGTGTCGACCGCGATCGATCTGCCGGGAGCGGCTGCCCGCCTCCACGAGGCGTACCTGGCACGGTGTCACGCCCCGGAGGAGCCGATGCCCGGCCTCTGGAGCGGCGAGGCCGGCATCTTCCTCGTGGGAGAGATTCTCGGGCCCGACCCGGCCCGGGCAGACGCACTGCTCGTGGTCGTGCGAGCGAACGCTCGACATCCGGCATGCGATCTCCTCTGGGGTGCCCCTGGCACGATGCTCGCCGCACTCGAGATGTGGGCTCGCACCGGTGAGAAGAGGTGGGCCGATGCATGGCGCGAGAGCGCCGACGTGCTCCTTTGCGACTGGGAGACGGACGATGACCTCCAGTGTCGCCTGTGGACGCAGGTGATCGGAGGGCAGTCGACTCGCTACCTCGGGGCCGCACACGGCTTTGCGGGGAACGCTGCCTCACTTCTGCGTGGGCGCGATCTCCTGGCCGACGTCGAGCGCCACGAGGTCGTGCGTGCCGCGACGCGCACGCTTGTCGCGACAGCCGTCGTCGAGAACGGGCATGCGAACTGGCCCGTCTCTGCGGGCCGCCCACTCGACGGACCGCAGGGCGTGCGAACGCAGTGGTGTCATGGCGCGCCCGGCGTCATCTCGTTGGTCGCCGGACTTCCCGCCGACGCCGAGCTCGATGCGACCCTCCTAGCGGGAGGAGAGCTCACGTGGCATGCCGGGCCGCTGGAAAAGGGAGCGGGCCTCTGCCACGGGACCGCGGGGAACGGTCTCGCTTTCCTGGCGCTCTTCCGTCGCACGGGCGACGAGATCTGGCTGGCGCGAGCGCGTGCGTTCGCGATGCACGCGCTCGATCAGCTCGACCGGCAGGCTGAGCGGTACGGCGCCGGCCGGTTCGGGCTCTGGACAGGAGACATCGGAACGGTGTTGTACGCCTGGCAGTGCATCGAAGGCGACCCGTCCATGCCTGCGCTCACGGCCTGGTGACCCAGGCTGCCGACACCTCCGGCGGAGCCCTATTCCCGGTCCGGCGTCAGCCAGACCCCGCCGCGTGTATCCGCCAGTCCCGGTCGCAGACCATCTGCCGGAGCGTCGAATCCCCGCTTCTCGTGGGGTAGGTGACCTGCTTGCGGATGATCTTGCTGAAGTCGCTCTTCACCGGGGACGAGTACGCGTACTGCGTCTGGTAGCGAGGCACCACGGGATTGCGGCTGCCCATGTGAAAGCATGCGCTCGAGTCGATGAACAGTGTCGTTCCGGGCTGACCGACGAGCTTCTGCACCTCGCCGGGATCGACGATCGAGAAGAACTGCTCGTCCGTGATGCGGTAGGAGCAGTGGCGTGAGCGGTAGTCGAACGCCTTCGATACGCGCTCGGACACCGACGCCGAGACGTAGTGCAACGGCCCGCACGCATCGGTTACCTCGCGGATCAGCGTGATCACGTAGAAGGTCGGATCCGTGTGGTAGTCCCGATGCCAGTTCTGGCTGTCACGCCAGGGAGCTTCGGGCGTCGGATCGTGAACGTTGCTCGACTCCTGAAGCCGGATGCCGCGCGGAAGCGATGCCGAGAAATGAGGGATATACCCGAACGTGGGAGCCACCGCGGCGATGACGCGCGACGACGTGCCGAAGTCGAGAAGGGACACGTATCGATCGGCGGCATCCTCCGGCAGGATGTTCTGCAGGTACGGCTTGCCGAGGTCCTCACATTTCTGGAGCCCGCGCTCATCGATCACGTCGTTCATCTCGTCGATCAAGTTGGCGAGGTACGGGAGGCTGTTGGACGTGTCGAGGGCGAGGCCGTCGACCAGCTCGAGCCTCTCGCGACCGTTGGGCCAGCCGTTCTCGTCGAGCAATTGCTCGAACTGCCGCTCGTAGGCGTGACGGCGCATCGCAACGAGGGGCTCGCGCTCCCGGTTCCACCAACGCGCGAGCCGGGCAGTACGCTCGATCCCGAGTCGCTGCATGTCGTCGTGCTCGAGCGCCTTTGCGAGGGGCGTGAGCGCCCTGTTCACCAACGACCCAGGCATCGAGCACCAGGCTATCTCACTTCCACTCAGGTATGTATCGTCGCGCCTGTGCTGCTCGTGCCGAGCCCAGAGGGCCACATCGCTGTCGCCCAGCCCGCGCACGGTGTGATGTGTGGTCAGCTCGGCCGGGTGTGGGGGAACGCGCTGTTCGGACAGTTCGTTCCGCGGGACGAGGTGCTCCTGGCCGCAGAGCAGCACGACTGCGGTTGGGCCGAATGGGAGGAGGCTCCGACGCTCGATTCCGCGACCGGCCTGCCCCACACGTTCGCGAGCGCTCCGTTCGATGTGCATCTCGCGATCCACCTGAGCTGGTCGCGGGCGATGGTCACCCAGAGCCGGTACGCGGCCCTTCTGGTTGCCCTTCACCACGCATCGTTCTTCACTCGCCCGGGGCGGGCAGGCCGTCTCCGGGAAGGGGGACGGAGAATCAGTTCGTTTCTCGACGACCTCGACGACCTCTGTCGTGACTTGCGGAGCACGTTGGACGTCGCGGACGCCGAGGTCGAGCGAAACCGGCGGCTCGTCCGGACGTGGGACGGGATCACGCATGACCTCCTCGTCAACCGACTGCCCAGGGTCCGGGAGAGTGTCCCCGCACGCGAAGGCCTGCTCGACGTCACGATTGCGCGCGCGGGGGACGGCCATACCGTCGATCCTTGGCCGTTCGACGAGCCCGACGTGACCCTACGGACGGAGGGGCGCCTCCTGCGAGGCCCCTACCGGGACGAGCAGGCGATGCGCGCCGCATTGAACGAGGCGCCGTGGACAGAACTCGTCTACGAGTTGCGTCCGGCCTAAGGGCGAGCGGTCGGCTCGGTGCGAATGCGCTGCTCGGCCCGTCGCAGCCTCGTGCCCACCGTCGCCCTCAGCTCCTCGTAGCGCCGCGGGACCGAGTGCTCGACTCCGCTCGCGTGAAACCGCAGAGTTTCGCCGCACTCGAGCCTGCGGGTGATGTCCTCCGGAACGGAGCCTCCGTAGTGGGCGTTGAGTCTCGCCCGGGCAAGCTGACGCGCCCGCTGCTCTAGCGCGTGACCGAGGCGCCCCGAGAGTGGCGCTTCGAGCAGCCGCTGCACGATGCCGCCCGCTGCGATCGGCGCCGGCTCCGGTTGGGACAGGTTCGGGAACATTCTTTCGACCCACCTGTTCGCCCGGCGGACGACGCCCGCGTCACCGAGGACGGCACGCGCCTGGCCGATCTCGTGGCCGACGTACACGTCCTCGCGATCCGAGGCGAGGCAGCCTTCGGAGACGTAGTAGTTGGGACAGAAGGCGCGTCTCCCGAGAAGCCGGGACAGGCTTCCGAGCAAGGCGAAGACCGTGCCGATGCGGTTCCGGGCGACGATCACGAGCAGATCGACGTCGGCCCCCGGGGGTGCTGTGCCGGCTGCGGCGGAACCTGTGAGCGCAACCCCGCGCACGAACGGCGCGTGTCGGAGCACCCGTCCGACTCGAACCGCCCTTCGGCCGAGCTGTTCCGCATGCGCCGCGGTCTTCGCATTGGCCACGCCGAGGCCCGACCGACCGCGAAGCGTGAAGGCTCCCGACGGTGTCCGTTCCACGATCTCCCCGAGTACCGGGTCGTTGGCGAAAGCACGCTCGAGGGTCGATCGGTCGAGTTGGATTCGCGCGAAGTGGTAGACGTCGTCGAGGGTCACGGCGGCGTCGAAGAGATCCGCGTAGATGACGGCGTCGACGAGATCGAGGAGATCGGCGGCAGGAACGTTCCCCGGGACGTCGCTCATCGGCGCTCCACGATGAACTCGAGGTCGGGTTGTCCCGGTTCCGGTGTGCCTCTCGGAGTGGCGAGGTGTAGACGCCAGCGGCGGCCGATCGTCACCAACGTGGCCGTCATGATCAGGCGCGCCAGCGCCTCTCCGATGCACGTGTGCGCGCCCGCACCAAACGGAAGATACGCGCCGCGGGGAATCGCCTCCCGTCGGGCGTCGAGCCAGCGTTCGGGAACGAACGCGTCGGGCTTATCGAATGTCGCGGGTCGATGGTGGAGCACGAGCGGGCTGATCAAGATATTCGTGCCGCTCTTGACGAGTGCTCCGCAGATCTCCGTCGTGGCGACGGGGCAGCGATCGACGTGGCGGGCCGGCGGGAAGATGCGGAGTGATTCGTGGAGAACGGCATCGGCGTAGGGGAGCGGTTCGCCGTCCCACTCGCCGCCCCGGCCCGTGGCGCTCACTCCGCGAAGCTCGGTGGCAAGCCGCTGGTCGGCGCTCTCGTCCCGGCCGAGGAGATACCAAGCGGCCGCGAGGGCGCTCGGGGGTTCGTCGACCGAAGCGAGGAGGAAGGCGATGATCTCGCCGACGCATGTCGCTTCGGGCAGTCCGCTTTCGCGAACAATGCCGAGCAGGGTTCCTCGATCGGTCACCGTGGCCTCCAGGTCGAGCAGGTTGCGGGCGAATGCTCTGACCTTACGGAGCGCCTGCGCGTGAGCGGTACCCGGAAAGGGAGGCAACAGGCCTGGTACGCGTGACATGATCGTCGCGAGCGCGCGGGCGAGTTCGATGGACTGTGGCCCGAGGTCGCTGCCGAGCAGGACATCGCCGGCCATCGTGAGCGAGAGTGGGTCGAGCGTCTCGCGAATTCGGATCCGATCGCCGTCCTGCCACGTGGCCTGTGTCTGCACGGCGCGCTCGACGACCATGCCGGTGGCGGCCGCCACGCGGCGACGATCGAGCGCCGGCTGTAACAGCAGCCTGCGCTCGCGGTGCTCGCGGCCGTCGAGCGTGTTGAGGGTCGCGCCGAGGGATCGACGCGCTCGGCGCTTCCACTTGCCCTGCTCGAACCGCGTCGCGTCGGTGACGAGGATCCGCCAAGCTTCCTCGGGGTCCTGGACGAGTGCGGCAGCTCCCGTCAGCGCCCGCAGCTCGACGAGTCGTTCCGGATGCGCAGCCGCGAATCCGACCGGGTCGCCAAAGAATGCTCGTGCGCGAGGGCGGCGTGCGCTCATCGATCGGCTCGGCTCAGACAAGATCGAGCGCCGCGGCCTCGATCTCACCCTCCGAAAGGAGGACGAGGTTCGCCGCGTCGCCGAGCGGGATGAACGAGTCCTTGCTCGTCACGCGCGCGAGCTGACCGTCGAAGCCGGCGTCGATCAGCGTTGCGATCACGCCCTCGGAGACGCCCCCCGTGCGGCGCGTCTCGTCGACGACGAGCACGCGCTGCGTTGCGACGGCTTCCCGCGCGATGTCCTCGATCGGCAGGGGCGCGAGCCAGCGGAGGTCGACGACCCGCGTTCCGATGCCTCTCGCCTCCAGGCGTCGAGCAACCCGCAGCGACATCAGGAGACCGTTGCCCCACGTCAGCATCGTCAGGTCGCGGCCGTCGCCGTACGTTCGTGCGGACCCGATCGGAATGTGCTCGGCGTGCGGCGCAGCAAGCCAGGCACCGTCGCCCTCCTGGTAGAGATCACGCGTGTGGTACAGAGCGATCGGCTCGAGGAAGGCACAGACGCTGCCGTCGACCTTTGCTGCGGCAACACACGTTTGCAGCATCGCGGCGGCGTCATCCGGCCGCGACGGTGATGCGATCACGAGCCCGGGGATATCCCTCAGGACCGCGACCGAGTCGTCGTTGTGGAAATGGCCCCCGAACCCCTTCTGGTAGCCGTACCCCGCGATCCGTACGACCATCCCGTTGCGGTACCGACCCTGCGAGAAGAACGGCAGCGTCGCAGCCTCGCCGCGCAGCTGGTCCTCGGCGTTGTGGAGATAGGCGAGATACTGGATCTCCGGAAGCGGGACGAAGCCGGTGACGGCAGCACCGAGGGCGAGCCCGAGGATCGACGTTTCGTCGAGGAGCGTGTCGAAGACGCGCCCTGCACCGACGCGTGCGTGGAGCCCACGCGTGACGCCGTACACGCCACCCTTGGCCGCGACGTCCTCGCCGAAGAGAAGCGTTTCGGGATACCGGTCGAGCACGTCGGCGAGGGCGCCGTTGATCGCGAGAGCGAGAGTGAGCGGCTCTCCGGCCGTGTCTTCGGCCGACACAGTGGCTCGCGCGAGGATCGCCACCGCCTCGGGCGAGCGTGAGGCGAGTGGTCGCATCACCTCGGCCGCGCTCCCGAGTTGCGGGCGACGCGCGGCATCGATCGCCACCTCGCGGACGCGGGCGCGTGTCGCGAGGTACTCAGCCGCAAGCTGGCTCGCCGTCCGAGTCCCCGACGCGATCAGCCAGGCCGCCGTGGCGAGCAGCGGATCGCGGTCGAGATCGGAGCGCACATCTTTCGGTGAGCGATAAGCCGTCTCGACGTCCGCTCCCGCATGACCGAGGTAACGGACGGTTCTGAGGTGGAGCACCGCCGGGCGCCGATTGACGCGCACCCACGTGGCGAGCTCGCGCGCCGTCTGGAGCGCCGCCACGGGATCATCACCCTCGGCGCTCTCGTACCGCAGGTCATGGCGGCTCGAGAGCGCTTCCGCGACCCATCCCACGGGCGACGGAACGCTGATCCCGAGACCGTTGTCCTCGCACACGAAGAGCAGGGGCACCGGCAGATGCTGGTGGGCCGCGTGCGCAGTTGTGTTGAGCGCGGCCTGCGCGGTTGCGTGATTCAGCGATGCGTCGCCGAAGGTGCAGACGACGATCGCGTCGTCTGGCCAGATGCAGCCCACGCCGAGCTTTCGCGCCCGGTCGATCGAGATCGCGATCCCTACTGCGCGCGGTAGATGCGACGCGATCGTCGAGGTCTGGGGGATCACGGCAAGGTCGCGGTGGCCGAAGACCTTGTGGCGTCCGCCGGCGATCGGCTCGTCGACCGCCGCGGTGACCCCGAACATGATGTCGGGCACACCGTCGCGACCGACCTGGGCCGCCCGCGCGAGATAGAACGCACCGGAGCGGTAGTGGAGCAGGGCCGGATCCGTGGGGCGGAGCGCTAGAGCGACAGCAGCGTTGCTCTCGTGCCCGGCCGAGCCGATCGTGTAGAAGCTGCGGCCCTCCTTCTGGAGCCACCGTGCCGCGAAGTCACAGTTCCGACTCGCGATTTGTGCCTTCCAGAGAGCGTCGGCCTCGGGCGCGGCCTCGACGGCGGCACCGGATGGCTCGAGGGCTTCGAGCGCCGTTAGAAGGTGCTGCTCGAGGGGGTCGAGATCGTCAGCCATGGTCACCGGCGTTGTCCGCGGCTCAGCCGAAGAAGACGAACGGGCGCACGACGTCCGAGTCGATCGCTTCCTCCCACACGACCGCGCCTCCGGGCTCGACCTCTCCGTGGAGCCGGGCTGCAAGCGCATCGGCATCTTCGCGGGTCGATGCCCCGATGATCAGGTGCGACCACTGGCGGATGGGCTGGTACCCCTCACTCTCGAGCACCTTCTCCAACTCGACCGCCTCGTGGCGCGAGCGACATGCGACGCGCACCTCCCAGGGGGCGTAGCCCTGTCTCCGTGACCTCTTCCTTCCCACGTCTCGCCGGCAGGCTCGTTGTCCCACCGCTCCTCGTCGGCGAGCCAGTGCTCGACGCCGCTCGTCGTTGCGTCGATCGCGTGGTGCTCGAGCTCCGCGAGGATCACCGCATGGGCGTTCTCTGCCTGCGGTCGGCGAGTCCGCGTAGACGAAGAGGTTCGCGTCGTCTCCCGAGATCGAGACGTGCCCACCCTGGAGGGCCTGCGCCTTTTCGGCGCCGCCGGGACTGAGCCCGTCGGCAAGGAGATCGGCGAAGTCCCTTCGCGCGTCCTCACCGGCAAGCTCGATGCGCACTCTCCAGTCGTCTGCCATGCCGAGAGGATAGTGGGTTTGTCCCAGGCGGCGGAGCGCTGCCGGCGGCTCCGGCCGACCCTCCGTTTCCCCTGGCCGTCCCGGGGTTGCCTCTGAACCACCTCGCGATTCAGCAGATGCGCGGCAAGCGGATCACCGACGAGCATGTCGACGATGCGTGTTCCTCCGAGAGCGGTGTCGAGGAGCACGAGGCCCGCAGGGGCGGGTCGCACTTCCCCGAGCAGGACGGCGTCCGTGCCGAGTGGGCTGCCCCGAAGGAGCGCCAGGGCCTCGTCGGCATTCTCCTGAGCCACGATCGCGATCAGCTTTCCCTCGTTCGCGACGTACAGCGGGTCGATGCCAAGGATCTCGCAGGCCGCGTTGACGGCCGGGAGTACCGGCAGGGCGCTCTCTTCGAGGACGACGGCGAGCCCAGCGGCCTCAGCAAGCTCGTTGAGGGCCGTTGCGAGCCCGCCTCGTGTTGGGTCGCGCATCCAGCGCAGGCCCCGTCCGAGCGCGACGAGCGAGGCCGCGAGCTCGTGCAGGGCAGCGGTGTCGCTCTCGATCTCCGCCTCGAGCTGGAGGTCGCCACGGGCGACCATGACCGCCATGCCATGATCGGCGAGGGTGCCCGACAACAACACCCGGTCACCCGGCTGGACGCGATGCGGGCCGAGGTCGACATCGACGGCAACCGTCCCGACGCCCGCGGTCGTCACGAAGAGCCCGTCCGCCTTGCCACGCTCCACGACCTTCGTATCGCCCGCGACGACAGCGACCCCGGCTGCCCGGGCGGCGGCGCCCATCGAGGCGACGAGGCGCCGCAGGTCGGCGATCGGAAACCCCTCCTCGATCACGAACCCAGCGGTCAGCCAGAGCGGCCGCGCCCCGACCATCGCGAGGTCGTTGACGGTGCCGTTGACCGCCAGCTCGCCGATGTTCCCGCCCGGGAACTCGAGCGGGTGCACGACGTAGGAGTCGGTCGAGAGCGCGAGCCGGCCCGCGCCCGGCACAACCGCGGCGTCGCCGAGCAAGGAGAGGACGTCGTTGCCGAGCTCCTCGAGGAAGACCGCCTCGGCGAGATCCCTGGTTGCCTTGCCACCGGCACCGTGGGCGAGAGTTACCAGCTCGTCCCGGAGGACTGCGCGCCTACGCCCCAACGGGCTCCTCGGCCGGACGGCGCTGGCGGCCGTAGGCGTAGAAGGCGGCGCAGGCGCCTTCGCTCGACACCATGCACGTGCCGAGCGGGCGCTCCGGCGTACAGGCCGTCCCGAAGACGCCGCACTCCCAGGGCTTGATCTGCCCCGTCAGCACTTCGCCGCAGCGGCAGGCTTTCGGATCCTCGATGCGCACGCCGGGGATCGTGTACAGCTCTTCCGCGTCCCAGTCGGCAAACGCCGGGCGCAGGCGCATCGCGCTTCTCGGGATGGTGCCGAGGCCGCGCCACTCGAAGTCGTCGCGCAGCTCCATGGTCTCGTCGATCGCCATGAGAGCCCGGGCGTTGCCCTCCGGACTCACGGCGCGGGTGTACTGGTTCTCGACCTCGCATCGTCCTTCCACACGCTGACGCAGCAGCATCGCGATCGATTGCAGAAGGTCGACCGGCTCGAACGCGGAGACAGCGACGGGGCGGCCGTACTCCTCCGGGATGAAGCGGTAGGCGTCGGTGCCGATCACCGTCGAGACGTGGCCGGGCCCGATGAATGCGTCGATCCGAAGCCCAGGCGTCTCGAGGATCGCTCGCAGCGGTGGCTCGATGGTGACGTGATTGCAGAAGACTGCGAAGTTCGACGCCACCTGCGCACGGGCCCGCAGCAGCGTCACCGCGGTTGCCGGCGCAGTCGTCTCGAAGCCGATCGCGAAGAAGACGACACGTCGGTCGGGCAGCTTCGCGGCAAGCGCCAGCGCGTCGAGCGGTGAGTAGACCATGCGGACGTCAGCGCCGCGCGCCTTCGCCTCGAGCAGCGATCCGCGTCCTCCGGGCACGCGCATCATGTCTCCGAACGTTGCCAGCGTGACTCCGGACTCCTCGGCGAGGGCGATCGCGTCGTCTACACGACCCATGGGGATCACGCACACCGGACAGCCCGGCCCGTGGACGAGCTCCACCTCGGGCGGCAGGAGGTCTTCGAGGCCGTGCCGGTAGATCGCGTGTGTGTGGCCTCCGCATACCTCCATCACGCGCCAGGTCTCGCCGGGCTGTACGAGTCCCGTGATCTCCGATGCCAGGCCACGCGCCAACTCGGCCGACCGGTACTCGTCGACGTACTTCACGACCTCGATTCTCCCGTCGCCCGTTCGAGGCGTTCGAGCGCGATTCCCGCGTGGCAGAGGAGCACGTCACCCGGGGCAGCGTCAGGGATCAGGTCGACGCCCACGCTCTCCTCGATCCCGGCGACCCGTACGGTCGCCTCGATGCCGTGCACGGCCAGGACCTCGGCCTCGACGGCCTCGTCGGAGCACGTGATGCAGCGTTCTGGCGTGAGTTCGGTCACACGGTCCCCCGGCGCAGCTCGTCCAGCTCGCGTTGCAGCTCGGCCCCGCGCTCGAGCAGCGCCAGCGTCTCGCGGGCGTCGTCCTCGTCGATGCGCGCAAGGGCGAAACCGACGTGGATGAGAACCCAGTCGCCGATTTCGATCGGCGCGGCCGGTTCGTCGACGAGCGCCACGCTGACCTCGCGACGGACTCCGGAGATATCCACCTTCGCGAGCCCCGCGTCGCGGTCGACGACCTCGATCACCTGTCCGGGAATGCCGAGGCACATTACGGGGCTCCAAGCGTTGCGGCTGCGACAGCAGCCTGACCGTAACTGACGCCGCCGTCGTTCGGAGGAACGAGGCGGTGCGAGAGGACGCGGCAACCTGCATCCTCCAGGCGGCTGCGGAGCGAGGTGAGCAGACGCAGGTTCTGGAAACTGCCGCCCGAGAGAGCCACCGTCCCGGGCGGCCCCGCCGTCGAGCAGGCCGTCGCGAACGCGGTCGCGACTCCCTCGTGGAAGGCCGCTGCGATCTCGGTTCGCCGTCGGCCCGCCGCCAGGTCGTCGAAGACGGCCGCGACGAGGTCGGAGCCTCTGATCACGCCGCCGTCGACGGTGCAGGGATAGGGCGGCGCGATCGTGTCGCCCGCGAGTTGCTCCAGCTCGATTGCGGCCTGGCCCTCGTAGGTCACCGTTTCGCGCAGGCCGAGGAGGGCCGAAACGGCATCGAACAGCCGTCCTGTGCCCGAAGACAGCGGCGCGTTGACCTTGAGGCTCTCGCGCACGACCGGCCACCGCTCGAAGGGGATCGGTCGTCCTGCGCGCTCGAGGTACACGGCGGCCATACGCCACGGCTCCCTGATCGCGGCCTCGCCCCCGGGGAGGGGCACGGGCTCGAGGTGCGCGATCCGCTCGAACGAGACGAGGTCGCAGCGAAGCACCTCGCCGCCCCAGAGCGTTCCATCCGTCCCGTATCCCGTGCCGTCGAGGACGATCGCGAGTGCCTCGCCGGTCTCTCCGTGCTCGGCCAGACAGGCGACGGCGTGGGCGTGATGGTGCTGCACCTCGACGAGCGGCAGCCCCTGCGCTCGGGCCCACTTCGTTGCGAGGTACTCGGGATGAAGGTCGCATGCGATCGCCGCGGGCTCGACACCGAGCATGTCGAGGTAGAGCTCGAGATCCGAGCGGAACGCAACGTAGGCGGCCTCACTGTCGAGATCGCCGAGGTGCGGGGAGAGGAAGGCCTCCGATCCCCGGGCGACGCAGAACGTGCTCTTCAGCTCGGCCCCCGCCGCGACGACCGGCACCCTTGCGGATCTTGGGAGCGGCAGCGGCCCGGGCGCATAGCCGCGCGAGCGGCGAACCGGGAAGGCTGCGCGGACGACCGAGTCCTCGCAGCGGCGATGGATGGGCCTGTCGTGGGAGAGAAAGGCGTCGGCGATCTCGCCCAGCCGGAGCCGGGCCTCCTCGTCGTCGATTGCGATCGGCTCGTCGGAGCGATTGCCGCTCGTCAGCACGAGAGGCCCGCCCACCGCGTGACAGAGAAGGTGGTGGAGCGGGGTATAGGGCAGCATCAGGCCGAGCCACGACGAGCCCGCTGCGACCGATGGGGCGACAGAGGCGCCGACCCGGCCCCGGACGAGCACGATCGGTCGCGCGACGCCGTGGAGGAGTGCGTCCTCTGCGGCGGTCGGCACGGCGAGCACCTGAGGGGCGGTGGTCATCACCGCGAGCGGCTTCTCCTCACGGTGCTTCCTGGCCCGCAGGCGGGCGACCGCCTCCTCGTCGGTCGCGTCGCAGGCGAGGTGGTAGCCGCCGAGGCCCTTGACGGCCAGGATCCGCCCCCCGAGCAGCAGGCCGGCGGCTTCCTCGATCGGCATCGTCAGCCGGGGCCCGCAGTCGGGGCAGGCGATCGGCTCGGCATGGAAGCGACGGTCGCCGGGATCCTCGTACTCGCTGCGACAGGCGGCGCAGAGCGGGAAGCTTGCCATCGTCGTGCGCGGTCGGTCGTAGGGGACGGACGTCACGATCGTGAAGCGAGGGCCGCAATTCGTACAGTTGATAAACGGATATCGGTGGCGTCGATCGGCCGGGTCGAAGAGCTCCCGCAGGCAGTCCTCACACGTCGCGGCGTCCGGGGCGACGAGCGTCGTCCGTCCGGGGCCTCTGTCCTCGCTGAGCACGATCGCGAACCCGGAATCGAAGTGGGGTGGGCACGTGGTTGTATCGATCCCCGCGATGCGCGCGAGAGGTGGGGCCTCGGTCACGATCGCGTCGACGAACGCGGCGAGCCTGCCTGGATCGCCCTCGATCTCCACGACGACGCCGTCAGCGTCGTTGAGCACGAACCCCGCGAGCCCGTAGCGGAGAGCGAGTCGGTGGACGAAGGGCCGGAAGCCGACGCCCTGAACGACCCCGCGAACCCGCAGGCGCAGACGCTCGACTGCGAGGGCTTCGCTCACCCACCCAGGCTGACGAACTGCGCCGCGCCGCGCAAGAGGCGATCCCGCCGGCGAACTGCGGGATTCCCGCAAGCTACGCGGGGGCTGTACCGATGCACCGGAATCGTGGAGAATCCACGCTGTTCCAGAGGTGTCCGAAGAGGTTCTCCTGACCCATCCCGCACCGGCCGTGATCGATCTCGACGGCCTGCACGTCCTTGTCGGCGTGCTCCGCGAACGCGGGTACTGCGTTGTCGGGCCGACCCGCCGGGAAGGCGCCATCGTCTACGAGGAGATCGCGTCGTCCGACGAATTGCCCACGGGGTGGACCGAGATCCAGGAGGCCGCGACGTACCGCCTGGCGCGCCGCGAGGATGACGCACGGTTCGGCTACCCGGTCGGCCCACAGTCGTGGAAGCGATGGTTGCTGCCAGCGCGGATGCGCCTCTGGCAGGCGCGTCGAGACGACGAGGGCGGCCGCAATTCGTCGAGGAGGCGCCCCCCGAGAGGCCGTTCGCGCTTCTCGGGGTTCGCTCCTGCGATCTCCACGCGATCACCATCCAGGACAGGGTCTTCCTCGAGGGAGCGTTCGTCGATCGCGAGTACTCGGCGCGTCGTGAAGGCGCGTTCCTCGTCGCCGTCAACTGCGGCGTGCCGGGCGGCACGTGCTTCTGCGCCTCGATGGGCACGGGCCCGCGCGCGGAGAGCGGATTCGATCTGGCCCTCACCGAGCTCGTTGGCGAGGAGCACCGGTTCGTCGTCGAGGTGGGCTCCGATCGAGGTGTCGAGGTGCTGGCGGATCTCATGGCGACCCCTGCAACGGACGACGACGTGGACGCTGCCCTCCGTGTCACGCACGATGCGGTCGCGCTGATGGGCCGCAGGGTCGAATCGTTCGATCTTCGCGATCTGCTCGCCCGTAACGTCGAGCACCCTCGCTTTGCCGAGACGGCCGAGCGCTGCCTCACCTGCGGCAACTGCACGCTCGTGTGCCCCACGTGCTTCTGCACCGTCGGTCGACGACGTGAACGTCCTCGAGACCGGTGCGGCGGAGCGCTGGCGCCGCTGGGACTCGTGCTACTCCGTGGACTACTCCTACATCCACGGTGGCAGCGTGCGGCCGTCATCGCGCGCGCGCTACCGCCAGTGGCTCACGCACAAGTTCGGCACCTGGATCGATCAGTTCGGCACGTCCGGCTGCGTCGGGTGCGGGCGCTGCATCACCTGGTGCCCGGTCGGGATCGACGTGACCGAGGAGCTCACGGCGATCCGGGCGGCCGACGGAGAGGTCGATCATGCAGAAACTTGACGAGATCGTCGCCGAAAGCCCGACCTTCGAAGGGCTCGTGCAGGTCGCAGCTCGAGCTGATTTCGGGCTGCGCCCGCAACGTCGGCTTCGAGCAGGGCGAGCGACTCTTTCGGGAAGGTGAGCCGGCCGACACCTTCTTCCTCGTGCGGAAAGGCCGCGTCTCGCTGTCGACGCACGTTCCTGCGGGCGGGACCATGGTGATCGAGACGCTCGACCCCGGCGAGATCGTCGGCTGGTCGTGGCTCTTCCCACCGTATGTCTGGCACTTCGACGCGCGTGCGGTCGACGAGGTACGCGCGGTGGCCTTCGACGGCGCCTGCCTTCGTGACAAGTGCGAGGCCGACCACGACCTCGGCTACGAGCTGATGGGGCGCTTCGCCTCGGTGATGATCGACCGACTGCAGCACACCCGTCTCCGCCTCCTGGACATCTATGGCGACGGCAGCACCAGCTGAGCGGCAGACGCACGGGCCGATGACGCCCGTGCCGTACCGGGTCGTCTCGCGTGGTGCCGAGACGGCCAACACCTCGACGCTCGTGCTCGAGCCGCTCGGTGCTCCCGTTGTTCCGGCACCGGGGCAGTTCAACATGCTCTACGCATTCGGCGTCGGGGAGGTACCGATCTCGACGAGTGCTGCGCCGGATCTCGGTGGAGCCCTGACTGCATACGATCCGCGACGTCGGTGCCGTCTCCCACGCACTCGTTCGTGCAGAGCCCGGCGTCGTGATCGGCGTGCGCGGCCCGTACGGGACGACGTGGCCGCTCGAGGAGGCGCGCGGTCACGACCTCGTGATCGTTGCCGGCGGGATCGGCCTGGCGCCGCTGCGCCCGGCGATCTACTACGCGCTTGCTCACCGCGACGAGTTCGCCTCCGTCTGCGTCCTCGTCGGCGCACGCACCCCGGCCGACCTTCTTTTCCTCCGCGAGCTCGAGAGCTGGCGCGGACGCTTCGATATCGAACTTGCGGTCACGGTCGACAGCGCCGGCGAGGACTGGCACGGCCGCGTCGGCGTCGTCACCCAGCTGATCTCGCAGGCGTCGTTCGATCCCGCCAACACCGTGGCCCTCGTGTGCGGGCCCGAGATCATGATGACGTTCACGGCCCGCGCCCTGCTCGTGCGCGGCGTACCGAAGGAGAGCATCGCCATCTCGATGGAGCGCAACATGCAATGCGGGCTCGGCCACTGCGGCCACTGCCAGCTGGGACCAGTCTTGATCTGTCGGGACGGCCCGGTGTTCTGGTACGACGCGATGGAGCGGTTGATGGAGGTGCGTGGACTTTGACCGCAAGCGCGACCAGGCCGACCCTTGCCGTCTGGAAGTTCTCCTCCTGCGACGGCTGTCAGCTGTCCCTGCTGGACTGCGAGGACGAGTTGCTCGCGATCGCCGGAGCGATCCAGATCGCGTACTTCCCGGAGGCGACGAGCGCCGAGCTCGAGGGGCCGTTCGACATCTCGCTCGTGGAGGGCTCCATCACGACGCCCCACGATGCCGAGCGGATCCTCGAGATCCGTGAACAGTCCGGCTTGCTCGTCACGATCGGCGCCTGCGCAACGGCCGGGGGCATTCAGGCACTACGGAACTTCGCGGACGTGGAGGAGTGGATCCCACTCGTCTACGCGAGCCCCGAGTTCATCTCCACGCTCGAGACGTCGACGCCGATCGCGGAGCACGTCAAGGTCGATCTCGAGCTGCGCGGCTGCCCGATCTCGAAGGAGCAACTCGTCGAGACGGTACTGGCACTCGTCAGCGGTCGCCCGCCTAGCCTCCCGTCGACGAGCGTCTGCTTCGAATGCAAGGCACGAGGCACGACATGTGTCATGGTCGCCCAGGGCACGCCGTGCCTCGGGCCGATCACCCAGTCTGGTTGTGGAGCGATCTGCCCGGCCTACAACCGGGGGTGCTACGGGTGTTTCGGCCCGATGGAGAGCCCGAACGTGAATGCGTTGGCAGAGCAGTGGCAGGCGCTCGGCGTGGGCGACGACGGCATCGTGCGGGCGTTGCGCACCTTCAACGCCAACGCACCTGCGTTCAGGGAGGCGAGCGATGAGCGAGCCTGAGGGCGGCACCACGCGGGAGATCCGCACGGACTACCTTGCTCGCGTCGAGGGCGAAGGTGCGATGCTCGTACGCATCCGCGGCGACGAGGTCGAGGAGGTGCAGTTCAAGATCTTCGAACCGCCGCGTTTCTTCGAGGCGCTACTGCGCGGCCGTCAGTTCACCGAAGCACCCGATATCACGGCGCGTATCTGTGGCATCTGCCCGATCGCCTACATCGCGAGCTCGTGCAACGCGATGGAGGCCGTATGTGGGGTGGAGCTACCTGATCAGGTGCGGCTCGTGCGCCGACTCGTCTACTGCGGAGAGTGGATCGAGAGCCACGTGCTGCACACCGCGATGCTCCATGCACCCGATTTCCTCGGGTACGACGGGGCCGTCGAGATGGCACGCGATCGCCGCGACCTCGTCGAGATGGCGCTGCGTCTGAAGAAAGCCGGCAACACGATCATGGACGTCGTCGGTGGGCGCGCAGTCCACCCGGTCAACCTCCGCGTCGGCGGCATGTACCGGGCGCCGACGCGGGCCGAGCTCGCCAAGCTCGTTCCTGAGCTCGAGTGGGCCCGAGATGCGGCCGTCGAGTTCACGCGCTGGGTTGCCGGATTCGATTTTCCGGACTTCGAACAGGACTACGCCTTCGTCGCGCTGAGGCAGCCGGGCGAGTACCCGATCGAGCGCGGCAGGATCGTCTCGAGCACGGGTCTCGATATCGATGTCTCGGAGTACGAGCAGCACTTCAGCGAGACGCACGTCGAGCGGTCGAATGCGTTGCATTCGACACTCGCGGGTGTCGGGAACTACCTCGTCGGGCCACTCGCGCGCTACGCCCTCAACGCGGGCGCGCTTTCACCGCTCGCACGTGAGATCGCCGACGAGGTAGGACTCGGGGATGTGGTGCGCAACCCGTTCCGTAGCATCGTCGTGCGCGCCGTCGAGACCGTCTACGCAGCAGACGAGGCGCTCCGGATCATCGCGCAGTACGTCGCGCCTACGGAGCCCCACGTCGAGACGGCTCCCCGAGCCGGGACAGGGTACGGGTGCACCGAGGCGCCGCGTGGAATCTGCTGGCATCGATACGAGATCGACGATGCCGGAACGATCCTCGATGCGAAGATCGTGCCCCCGACGTCCCAGAATCAGAAGACGATCGAGGAGGATCTCGTAGGCGTGGTCAAGGCGTCGCTGCACCTATCCGACGACGAGCTCGGCCACCGCTGCGAGCAGACGATCCGAAACTACGACCCGTGTATCTCGTGCGCGACCCACTTCCTCGAGCTCGAAGTCGAGCGCAGGTGAGAGCAGTTGCGTGCCTCGGCAGCCGCTATCGCGGCGACGATGCCGTGGGTCCGCTCGTCGCCGACAGGCTGCGCGCGGCGGGGGTTACCGTGCTCGACTGCGATGACGAGCCGACGCGGCTGCTCGACGCCTGGGCGGGTCTCGACCTGGTCGTGATCGTGGATGCCGTGTCGTCGGGTGCCGCCGTCGGCACCGTCCACCGTGTCGACCCGGGCGACGGCCCGCTCCCCGGTGATCTCGGCCTCGCCTCGACGCACGCGTTTTCGGTCTCAGACGCCTTGGAGCTCGGGCGGACAGTTGGTCGAGCACCGCACCGCGTGATCGTGATCGGCGTCGAGGGAGCCGCATTCGGGATGGGCGATCCGATCAGCGCGGAGGTGGCTGCGGCGCTCGACGGCGTCGCCGAGTCGGTTCTTGCGGAGCTCGCGGGAGGAGTGGACGATGCATGAGAAAGCCCTGATGGACGATCTGATGGCGAAGATCCTCCGGGTCGCGGCGGACCAGGGCGGCGTTTGCGTGACGCAGGTCAAGGTCTGGCTCGGTGCGCTCTCGCACTTCACGCCGGAGCACTTCCGCGAGCACTTCGACGACGCAGCCCGGGGAACAGCTGCGGAGGGAGCCGCGGTCGTTGTAACGCTCGACGACGACTTCGCCGACCCGCGGGCGCAGGGGGTCGTGCTCGAGAGCGTCAGCGTTGCGAACGCGCCGACGGGCCGATGAGCGGCTCGCTGTTCAGCGGTGGTGGCGGATGTGCGGCATGTGCGCACGCCAGCGGCGTGGGGTCGGCTCCGGACGTGCTTCGTGCCCGAGGTGTAGGAAGAGCTGCTGCGCTCTGTGCTGGACGGCGCGGGCACGCCGGTTCGCATGGAGCCGTGCCCACCTGCTGCTGACTCCATCATGGGCGCTCTGGAGTCGAATGCGCATCCGCTCGCGGCGCGTGCGCGGCCGACGGTGGAGAATCGAGATATTGCGTGACACGAAATACCTCCTCGGTATCGGAATCCGACCCCCAGTGTGCATCGCCCCGTGGCTGACCGAATCGGCAGCTTCACTGATTCCGCCTGCCTGGTTCTACGGAGTCTCGTGCAGTTCCGCGGTAGACTCTCTACGTGCCAGCCACCGTCATCGTCGGTGCGCAGTGGGGCGACGAAGGCAAGGGCAAGATCGTCGACTTGCTCGCCCAGGACTCAGATCTCGTCTGCCGCTACCAGGGCGGCCCGAACGCCGGGCATACGATCGTCGTTGACGGCGAGACCTACAAGATCCGCCAGATTCCCTCGGGAATAGTCGCCGGCAAGGCATCGGCGATCGGCGCCGGCTGCGTCGTCGATCCCCGCGTCGTCATCGACGAGCTCGACGATCTCGAGGGCCGCGGTCACGTCACGGCCGGGCTCGTCTTTCTCTCGGGCAACGCCCACCTGATCATGCCGTGGCACGTCGCCCTCGACGGGGCGCGTGAGCGGAAGCTCGGCAACCTTCAGATCGGGACGACCCGCCGGGGCATCGGCCCCGCCTACGCCGACAAGGCGACGCGGATCGGAATCCGCGTGCAGGACCTCCTCGACCCGAAGATCCTGCACCAGAAGATCGAGCTCGCGATCGCAGAGAAGAACGTCTGGCTCGAACGCGTCTACGAGATCCCGCCGGTCGACCTGGAGGACGTTGCGCACACCTACGAGGGCTACGCGCAGCGCCTCCGCCCCTACATCGCCGATACGTCGCTCCTCGTCGATCGCGCCCTCCGGAACGGCGACAACGTCCTGTTCGAGGGAGCCCAGGGGACGCTGCTCGACCTCGATCACGGCACGTATCCGTTCGTCACGTCGTCGAGCCCGATCGCCGCCGGTGCGGCCGTCAGCTTCGGAATCGGGCCCAACCGGATCGACGAGGTCCTCGGTGTCTCGAAAGCCTACGTCACGCGGGTGGGCGAGGGCCCGTTTCCGTCCGAGATCGAAGGCGAAGCCCAGGAACGGGTGCGCGAGCTCGGCGGCGAGTTCGGCACGGTGACGGGCCGCGAGCGCCGCTGCGGCTGGCTCGACCTTCCTGCGCTTCGCTTCGCGGTGCGCGTCAACGGCATCACATCGCTTGCGCTGACGAAACTCGATGTGCTCTCGACCTTCGCCGAGATCCCGATCTGCGTGCGCTACGCGCTGCCCGACGGCAGCGAGACCGACGACTTCCCCGCGCACCAGTCCGATTTTCACCACTGCCAGCCTGTCTGGGAGACGCTTCCCGGCTGGGAAGAGGAGATCGACGGGCCCGCGCTGCCCGACGCCGCGGCCGCGTATGTTCGCTTCGTCGAGGAGGCTCTCAGCGTTCCCGTCTCCCTCGTCGGCACGGGGCAGGGCCGCGAAGCCGTGCTGACGCTCCGCTGAGAAACGCGTGACGGTTTCGCGTCTCTCGGGTGTTCCCGGGATCGGGGTCGATCGCATGGGCGACGCCGCCGACGGCGCGGCCGACCCCGAGCTACTGCGGCTCGAGAACCTCGACACCGACCTTCGGCCCTACCCGCCTGCGATCGAGGCGACCCGCGCCGCGATCGACGACGACGCCGCCAACAGCTACCTCCCCTTTCCCGGCCACGAGCGACTTCGGCGCGCGGTCGCCGCGCCACGTCGGCCGGGGTGCGCGCGAGATCGACTGGCGTCGCACGCTGATCACCGCCGGCGGGCTGAACGGGATTCTCAACGTCCTGCTGGCCACGCTCGAGCCGGGCGACGAGGTCGTGCTCACCGATCCCGTGTACGCCGGTCTCCTCAACAGGGTTCGCGTCGCCGGAGGTGTGCCGCGCCTGGCCCGGCTCGAACCGACCGCCGCGGGTTGGCACTTCGATCCCGAGAGCCTGCGCGCCGCCGTCACCGACCGGACGCGCGTGGTTCGTTGATGATGAGCCCGTCGATGCCCACGGGCTCGGTTCTCGATCGGGAGGCCTGGGACGCCGTCGCAGAGCTATGCCGGGAGCGCGATCTGCTGCTCGTCGTCGATACGGCCATGGAGCGGATCCTGTTCGACGGCCGGGAGGTCGTCGATCCGCTCTCGCTCGACGGTATGGCGGACCGCACCGATTATCGTAGGCTCGGCGTCCAAGGAGCTCCGGATGATCGGCTGGCGCGTCGGCTGGGTCGTCGCTCCGCCGGCGCTCGTCGACGACATCGGGCTCGTCGGGATCTCCAATGTCGTCTGTCAGGTCGGCATTGCCCAGACGGCGGTGGCGATTGCGCTCGAGTCTGGTGATGCGGGCGTTGCCGCTGCCACCGCCGAGTGGCAGCGACGGCCGCGACGTCGTTCTCTCTGGAGATCGACGGACTGTCCGGCGATCCCTCCACACGGGGGCTGGTCGATGCTCCTCGACGTACGGGCTCTCGGCCACAGTGCCGACGAGGCCTCGGAGCGGCTCTTCCGCCTCGGTCGCATCGCCGCGACGCCGATGACGAACTGGGGCTCGGAGCGGGCAGGGGACTACGTGCGCTTCGTCTTCGCCAACGAGCCGTGCGACCGACTCCGTGGCTTCGGCGATCGGGTTCGCACGGCTCTGATCTAACGGCGGCCCCGGGAGCCGACGCCGGGTTTCGGCCTGGCGTCGGACCGTCCCGAGCTCCGAATAGACTCGCATGGTGCGCGTCCTTCTTCTCGGATCCGGCGGTCGCGAGCACGCCCTCGCGTGGAAGCTCGTCCAGTCGCCTCTTCTCAGCGAGCTTCACGCCGCGCCCGGAAATCCGGGCATCGCGGCACTTGGTCAATGTCATCCGCTTCGTGCCGACGACAGCGAGGCCGTACTCGGTCTCGCGCGTGCCCTGCAGATCGACCTCGTCGTCGTTGGGCCCGAGGTGCCACTCGTCGCCGGTCTCGCCGACGTTCTGCGATCCGGTGGCCTTTCCGTCTTCGGCCCTTCTGGCGGCGCGGCCGCGATCGAAGGCTCGAAGACGTTCGCCAAGGACGTGATGGCGGCCGCAGGGGTCCCGACCGCAGCGATGCTCACAGAGCCGGTCGCTCCTTGCGTTCTCAAGGCCGACGGCCTCGCGGCGGGGAAAGGCGTCGTCGTCTGCCACACGCAGGCCGAGGTCGAGGCGGGTCTTCGTCGAGCTCGCCGCGCTCGGTGGCGATCTCGTGATCGAGGAGCTCCTCGAGGGACCCGAGGTGTCGGTGTTTGCGCTGTGCGACGGCGCGTCTTGCCTCGCGCTCCCGGTGGCGCAGGACTTCAAGCGCGCCGAGGACGGCGACCTCGGACCCAATACGGGAGGCATGGGATCCTTCGCTCCCGTGCCCGGGTTCGGGGCGGCCGAGGTCGACGAGCTCATCGACCTCACGTGCCGGCCGATCCTGGCCGAGCTTGCCGAGCGCGACCATCCCTTCATCGGGACGTTGTTCGTCGGCTTGATGCTGACTCCCGACGGGCCGCGCGTGCTCGAGTACAACTGCCGCTTCGGCGATCCGGAGACCCAGTCACTGCTTCCGCTCATCGAGGGTGACCTGCTCGAAGCGCTCGCCGCGTGCGCGGCCGGCGATCTCGGCGACGTGCGGCTCGGCTCGGAGCCCCGGCGCTTCGGTGACCGTCGTCCTCGCTGCCGGAGGACTACCCGGCGCGTGGCGACAGTGGATCTCCGATCAGCGGGATTGGTGCGGCGCAGGCAACCGGGGCGCTCGTCTTCCATGCCGGGACTGCCTTGCGCGACGGGGCTGTCGTGACGAACGGCGGCCGGATTCTGAACGTCACGGGCGTTGGGGACGACATCGCTGCCGCGCGGGCTGCGGCCTATGCCGCGGCTGATCTGATCGGGTGGCAGGGCGTGCGCCGGCGAGAGGACATCGCGCTCGCGGCGAGCCGTGCCCAGGACCTCGGCGATCGGGACAGGCAGGAAACCTTCCTCGCAGGAGACCGGGCGCGGGCCGATCCGGCCTCGTCTCTAGAATAGGGCGCGTGATCTCCCGCTACTCCCGCCCGGCCATGTCCCTGATCTGGTCGGATGGAGCGAAGCTCCGCCGCTGGCTCGATGTGGAACTGGCAGCGCTCGACGGGTGGGCGGAGATTGGTGTGGTGCCGCGCGGGGCGGTCGCGGCGATTCGCGACCGTGCGGTTGTTCCCACCCCGGAGCGCGTGGCAGAGATCGAACGCGAGACGAACCACGACGTTGCTGCCTTTGTCGACGCGGTGTCCGAGGGACTCGGCGAGGAGGGGCGGTGGTTCCACTACGGGCTCACGTCATCCGATGTGCTCGACACGGCCCTCTCGCTCGCGGTACAGGAGGCGGGCGAGGTCGTGCTCGACGGCCTCGATCGGGCCTTCAACGCCGTCGTCTTCCGCGCGGAGGAACATCGCGAGACGCTCTGCATAGGGCGAACCCACGGAGTGCACGCCGAGCCGACCACGTTCGGGCTCAAGCTCGCCGGATGGGCCTTCGGCCTCGAGCGCGATCGGAAGCGGCTCGTTTCTGCAGTCGAGGGGCTTCGTGTCGGCAAGCTTTCGGGTGCCGTGGGCACCTACGCCGCCGCCGAGCCGGCCGTCGAGCGGGTGGCCTGCGAGCGACTTGGCCTCGAACCCGCTCCGAGCTCGACGCAGATTCTGCAGCGCGACCGTCACGCCGAGCTTCTCTCCGCGTTGGCGCTGCTCGCCTCGTCGCTCGACCGCTTCGCGACCGAGATCCGGCACCTTGCCCGCACCGAGGTGCGCGAGGTCGAGGAGCCGTTCGGACGAGGCCAGAAAGGCTCGTCGGCGATGCCGCACAAGCGCAACCCGATCACGGCCGAGCGCATCTGCGGAATCGCGCGGGTCGTGCGAGCGAACGCCATCGTCGGCCTCGAGAACGTCGCGCTCTGGCACGAGCGCGACATCTCGCACTCGTCGGCGGAGCGCGTCGTCCTGCCCGATTCGTTTCTCGCCGTCGACTACATGCTCGACCGGTTCGTCTGGCTCGTCGAGGGGCTCGTGGTGCGCGAAGAGCGGATGCGCGAGAACCTCGCGTCGAGCCATGGCCTCTACTTCAGCCAGCGGCTTGCTGCTCGCGCTCGTCGAGTCCGGCCTTTCGCGTGACGACGCCTATCGGCTCGTGCAGCGCAGCGCGATGCGCTCGTGGGACGAGGGCCTCGAGTTCCGTGGGCTCGTCGCGGCCGACCCCGAGATCGCGGGTCGTGTCGATCTCGACGCCGGTCTTCGACGCTGCGTGCATACACCGCACACGTCGATGTCGTCTTCGATCGTCTCCGCGCACTCGTCGTCTCGCGAGGTGATGCCGTCCGTGCCTGAAGGGGTTCACGTCGCGAGCGGCAAGGTGCGCGAGATCTACGCGCTCGACGACGAGCGCCTGCAGCTCGTCGCGTCCGACCGGATCTCGACCTTCGACGTCGTCCTACCGACGCCGATTCCCGACAAGGGGCGGGTGCTGACGGGCATGTCGGCCTTCTGGTTCGCTCGCACGCGGGAGATCGTTCCGAATCACCTGCTCGAGCTCGGTGACGACGGGCGCACGACGATCTGCCGGCGACTCGAGATGCTGCCGGTCGAGCTCGTCGTCCGCGGGTACCTTTCTGGATCAGGGTGGGTCGACTACCAGGCGTCGGGCTCCGTGTGCGGGCACGTGCTGCCAGCCGGAATGCGGGAGTCGGAGCGCCTACCCGAGCCGATCGTGACTCCCGCGACGAAGGCGGACGAGGGACACGACGTCAACATCTCCGAGGACGAGGCCGGCGCCCTCTGCGGCGCCGACGCATATGCAGCTGCGCGCGATGCAGCGCTGCGGCTGTACGCCTTTGCGTCCCTGCACGCGGAGGCCCGCGGGATCATCCTTGCCGACACGAAGTTCGAGTTCGGCACCGATGGCGAGGGCATCGTCACCCTCGGCGACGAGGCTCTTACGCCCGACTCCTCCCGGTTCTGGCCGGCCGATGCCTACCGTCCAGGCGGCCCACAACCGTCGTTCGACAAGCAGTACGTCCGCGACTTCTGTCTCTCCACCGGGTGGGATCGAAGCGATCCGGGCCCGGAAGTGCCCAGCGGACGTCGTAGCCGGGACGCGGGCCAGGTACGTCGATGCGTTCGAGCGCCTGACGGAGATCCCGTTTGCGCGCTATCTCTCCGACCCGAAGGTGGTTCTGTGAAAGCGACAGTGCTGATTCGTCCCAAGGAAGGGATTCTCGACCCGCAAGGAGAGGCGGTGGGGGAGGCGCTCCGAACCCTCGGATACGCGGTCACCGGTGCCCGCGTCGGTCGGCTCGTCGACATCGAGCTCGACGCCGACGGCCCGGCCGAGGCCGAAGCGGCGCTTGCGGCCATGTCTCGCGACCTCCTCGCGAACCCGACGATCGAGTCGTTCACGGTCGAAATCGAGGACGACGCGTGAGCGACGGGCCTCGGATCGCGGTCGTCACGTTCCCCGGCTCGAACGACGATGGCGACGCTGCGCTCGCGTTGGAGCTGCTCGGAGCAGCCCCCGTAGGCGTCTGGCATGCGGAGACGGCGCTGCCCGAGGGCACGGCGGGCGTCCTGCTTCCGGGCGGGTTCTCGTACGGTGATTACCTCCGTTGCGGTGCGATCGCCCGGTTTGCCCCGGTGATGGAGGCCGTCGGTGGTTTCGCCCGTGCCGGAGGCCCGGTGCTCGGGATCTGCAACGGCTTCCAGATCCTCTGCGAGGCTGGGTTGCTGCCGGGCGTGTTGCGCTTGAACCGCCAGCAGCAGTTCCTCTGCGCCGACGTGGTGATCACCGTCGAGAGCACGGCGAGCGTGTTCGCAGGCTCGTGGGAGGTGGGGCAGGAGCTCGTCATTCCGATCAAGCACGGCGAGGGGAACTGGTACGGCGACGACGACCTTCTCGCCTCGCTCGAGACGCGAGGTCAGATTGCATTCCGGTACTCCGAAGACGTCAACGGAGCCGTCGACCGGGTGGCGGGCGTCACGAACGAAGCGGGCAACGTCCTCGGCCTGATGCCGCACCCCGAGCACGCGGTCGACGACCTGCTCGGGCCAACGGGGGGCGTAGCCGTGCTCGAGGGCCTGCTCGCCGCTGCGCTTTCCGCGGCCGCCGTGGGCTGAGCGGCGAGGTGGGTTCAGGTCTTGCGATCCGACCGGCCCCGATACGAACCAGTACGTGATTGCAGGACCTGACACCGGTAGCTCGAGCTGAGATGATCGTGCGATGGCGATCGGTCGGGCGGAGCGGTTCGAGGAACGGAAGCCTCGGGTCATCGCCGTCTTCGGGGATGACGGCAAGACGCTACGGGCCGTCTCACACATCTTCGCGCTCATGGAGATGGCCTGGCATGACTGTTACGGGGAGGTCGCGCCGCCAGTCGACGTTGTCGATGAAGTCCTCCTTTGCTCTGGCGGAACGATCGCCGGCCTGATCGACGCAGCTCACCTGGCCGTGATCGACAGGCGCGATCTCGCGGTCTGGGCCGCTGACCTTCGCGGCACCGCGCCCGACAAGCCCGGGTAGCTCGATCCGCGCGCTGCGACCCAACGCTGACACCGGCGTGCGTCGTGGCAGAGCTGGCGATCCTCGCGCTGCACTACCATCGGTCCTATGAGGCCTCCCCTCACCGTCGCGGCCGTGCAACCGCTCTGCGAGCTTGGCGATCTTGCTCTCAACGGCCGCTCGCACGCAGATGCGATCCGCAGCGCGAAGGCGCGGCTCGTGCTCTTCCCCGAGCTGTCGCTGACGGGATACGACCTCGACGCCGAGCCGGTGACGCTGACCGATCCCGCGCTCCAACCGATCGTCGAGGCATGTCGTGCGAGCGGCGCCGTCGCACTCGTCGGCGTGCCGATCGAGGAGGATGGCGCACGGTTCATCGCGGCGCTTCGCGTCGACGGATCGGGAGTGGGCGTTGCGTACCGGAAGACGCACCTGGGCGGCGACGAGCAGGGGTGTTTCAACGCCGGAGATGGACCGGCCGCGATCGACGTCGGGGGTTGGCGCGTGGGGATCGGCATCTGCAAGGACACGGGTGTGGCCGAGCACGTTGCCGGGACGGCCGCTCTCGATGTCGACGTCTACGTGGCCGGCCTCGTGCACGCGCCCGAAGAGCTGGAGGAGCAGGACGCTCGCGGCCGGCGGATCGCGACCGCCTGCGACTCCTACGTCGTGTTCGCCAGCTTCGCCGGGCCGACGGGCGGCGGCTACGCCGCGACTGCGGGTGAATCCACGATCTGGTCACCAGATGGAACGATCATGGCCCGGGCGGGTGGCGCTCCCGGCGACATCGCGCGAGCCGAGCTCGAAGCACGCAGCGTGGTTCCCTGAGACGCCTGTGGTCGTCCCCTCGAGCGGTGGCCCGCCGGCTTCGGGAGGATGGCCGGCTTCTTCGGCGCGCCTCATCGTTGGTATTGCCTCGTCCGGCCGATCACCTCACTCCCCAGCCGATCACCTGACTCCCCAAGGGCCTCGCGCAGCGCAGGCGCTCGTTCGAGCAGCTTGCGCATCCGTGCGAGATCCTTCGCTCGCAGCGTCACGGGCCCCCGCCGAGCGCTGCCGTCCGTCGTGTATGCAATCCGGACGAGGCGCTCGCCACCATCGATCTCGAGAAGCTCGACCACGGTCGAGAACCGCCGCTCGCCCGCTCGCTGCGCGACGCTCACCTGCTCGACCGCTGAGGCCTTACCCCACGGTGTCGTGACTGTCTTCATGGAAGACAACGTACCGTGGAATCTGTATCGAAAGCGTGCCGTCTCTGTGCCAGGACACCAACGGCGGAACGGGGTCTTGCCCTGAGCGGGACGGGCGTTCGCCCGTCCCCTACAGCACGCCGTACTTGATCCAGACCTCGCGAATGCTCATCCCCGCGAGCAGGTCTTCACGCGCGTTGCCCTCGAGGCGGTGCTTCGTAGCGACGGCTTCGGCAACGTCGTCGGCCATCTCGTGCGGAACCACGACGATCCCGTCGACGTCTCCCACGACGAGGTCGCCCGGTCGGACGTCGACTCCGCCGACTCGTGCCTCGACGTCGATGCCGGTGACGACCGCTCGGGCGAACGTGTCGAGAGGTGAGAGCCCCCGGGCGAATGCCGGGAATCCGAGCGCCCGGATCTCGGCCGCGTCGCGAGCGAATCCGTCGATGATCACGCCGGCGGCTCCACGACCGATCGCAGCGCAAGAGAACAGCTCTCCCCACGATGCGCAGCGGACGCCCGGCTCGACGGCGAGGAGTGGGACGTCTCCCGGTCGCAGGCTGTCGAGGGCGGTCAGCTCTCCGTCATAGGGCAGCTCGGGCTCGGACGTGTCGGCGACGATCACAACCGGCACGGCGACGCCCGCAAGTCGAGCCTCCGGCCAGAGCGGCCGGATCCCGAGGTCGAGCACCTGGTCGCGGCGCCCAAGGCGATCGAGCGCGTCCGACACGACGGCGACGGGTGCCTCCCCGAGCACCTTCAGCGCATCCCGATCGAGGCCGCCGCCGCCCATCACTCCGAGTGCCCTGACGCCCCGGCCGGATAGCTTCCGCGACCCCTCATCGCGAACCCGCCGACGCGACGAAGCATCCCTCGAGATGGTCGTCGACCATGCCGGCCGACTGCATGAAGGCGTAGACGGTCGTCGGGCCGACAAAGCCAAAGCCACGACGCTTCAGCTCCTTGGAGAGCGCCGTCGATTCGGGCGTCACCGCCGGCAGGGCGGTCATTTCATCTGGGCGGTGCGACCGGGGCGCGGGCGCGAACCCCCAGACGAACTCGGACAGTCCCTCTGGGAGCTCGAGTGCAGCAGCGGCGTTGCCGATCGTCGCTTCGATCTTGCCGCGATGGCGCACGATCCCCGCATCGCCGAGCAGTCGGTCCACGTCGCGCTCGTCGAACTCGGCCACCCGCTCGATCGAGAAGCCCGCGAACGCCTCCCGGAAGCTCTCGCGCTTGCGGAGGATTGTGAGCCACGAGAGCCCAGCCTGGAACCCCTCGAGCGAAAGCAGCTCGAACAGGCTGTCGTCGCCACGCTTCTCGCGGCCCCACTCCGCATCGTGATAGCTGCGGTAGAGGGAATCGTCGCCGCACCAACCGCAACGGCCGGTTCCGTCGGCGTCGTACGTGAGATCGACCATCGTCCGATTGTGACGATCGGTAGCGTCCGGTGCGATGTTCGAGCTGACCCTGGCGAATGCGGCCGAATACCTCGTACGCCGGCGTGTGGTCGCGGCCGGCGTGGCGATCGAGGTCGCCGAGCTTCCGGGCGGCGTTTCGGCCACCGTCATCGCGGCCGAGATACCCGCAACCGGAGAGGCGTTCGTGGTCAAGCAGGCGCTGTCCCGGCTGCGCGTACGCGACGAGTGGCTCGCGACGCCGGACCGAGCCGAGACCGAGGTCGCGGCGATGAAGCTCTGCGGCGCGATCACCCCCGGCGTCGTGCCGGCGATCGTCGACAGCGACCCTGCGGCTCACTCACTCGTGATGGAGCTGATCCCGCCAACCGCGAGAAACTGGCAGGCCGAGGTAGGGGAGGGGCGGCCCCACGCCGATGCTGGTCGGTGGGCGGGAGCGACCCTTGGCGCCTGGCACGCAGCAACCTCGACGGGCGCTCTTCCCGCCGGCTTCGACGAGCTCGAGGCGTTCGAGCAGCTCCGCCTGAGGCCGTTCCACGAGACCGTGATCGCGCGGCGACCGGAGCTGGCAGACAACATTACGCCGCTCCTGCGCGAGTTGCGTGGCGACCGTCGCTGCTTCGTTCACGGTGACTACTCGCTCAAGAACATGCTCGTCGGCCCGGCCGGAAACTGGGTGCTCGACTTCGAGGTTGCTCACTACGGCAATCCGGTCTTCGATCTCGGTTTCTTCCTCTCGTTCGTCGTCCTCTCGGCCGTTCGTTGGGGCCGCCTGACTCCGGAGCTGCGATCGCTCTCGGACGACTTCCTCCGGGGCTACGACGAGACTGCCGGAGCGGGTTTCGCCGGCGACCGAACGTCCGTGACCGCACACACCGCTGCACTCATGCTCGCCCGCACAGACGGGAAGTCGCCTGCGCAGTTCCTCGACCCTCCCTCCCGCGAACGCGCCCGCGAGGCCGGGGTAATGCTCCTCCGCCGGCCCGAGGAAGGTCTCTGGCAATGGGCCTGATCGCCGGGGTGCACGCGTGGGAGGCGCTCGACTCCCGCGGGACGCCGACCGTCGGGTGTGTGGTGAGGCTCGAGGACGGGAGTGAAGGCGAGGCGATTGTCCCGTCGGGTGCGTCGACCGGATCACACGAGGCGCATGAGCGCCGCGACGGTGGTGAGCGGTACGGCGGCAAGGGCGTCCTCGACGCGGTCGCCGCTCTCCGATCGGAGGTCGGCCCGGCGCTGATCGGCCGGGACGCGCTCGATCAGGGTGGCGTCGACGCCGCCCTCCGGGCGCTCGATGGAACGCCGAACCTCGCACGCCTCGGCGGCAACGCCGTGCTCGCGGCCTCGGTGGCCTGCGCGATCGCAGCGGCCCGAAGCCAGAGCCTGCCGCTCTGGCGCGCACTCTGCCCCGACCGGCCGCCGCTCCTGCCGCTGCCGATGGTCAACGTGATCTCGGGTGGGGCCCACGCGGGCGGCCTCGTCGATATGCAGGACTTCCTCGTCGTCCCGCTCGGCGCGACGAGCTTCGCTGAGGCGATCGAGTGGGCTTCGCGCGTTCGCACCGCGACCGCGGCCGTTCTCCGCGACCGCGGCCACGACGTCTCGCTCGTCGCCGACGAGGGAGGGCTCGCGGCGCCCCTCGAGTCGAATCGCGCCGCACTCGACGTCCTGCTCGCGGGGATCGAGCGCAGTGGGCTCGAGCCGGGAGCCGAGGCGTCGATCGCGATCGACGTGGCGGCCACGCAGCTGCTCGTCGACGGGAAATACGTCCTTGCCAGCGAGAACCGCAGTCTCACTCGAGCCGAGCTCGTGGACGAGCTCGGCGCATGGGTCGACCGCTTTCCGATCGTCTCGATCGAGGATGCGCTCGGCGAGGACGACGCAGAAGGGTGGAGTCTCGCGAGTGCCAGGCTCGCGAGTCGGATCCAGCTGCTCGGCGACGACCTCTTCGTCACGTCGCCCGAGCGTCTCGCCGCGGGGATCACAGGCCACATCGCGAACGCCGTGCTCGTGAAGCCGAACCAGGTGGGGACGCTCAGCGATGCCCGTCGCGTCGTCGAGATCGCAGCGGGAGCCGGGTACGCGACCGTGCTCTCCGCTCGCAGTGGCGAGACCGAGGACACCTGGCTCGCAGACCTCGCCGTGGGTTGGAGAACAGGCCAGCTCAAGGTCGGCTCGACGAACCGTTCCGAGCGGAACGCGAAGTGGAACCGACTGCTCCGGATCGAGTCGGAGCATCCGGATGCGACCTTCGCCGGCGCTTCTGCTCTGGTGCCCCGACGCGCCCGCCGGGTTGCATCTCCGGCGCCGGAGGAAGATGATCCACCAGTCCGGTCACTCCCATGAGCATCCAGCCACCCTCCGATCCCGTCCCCGCCCTCCCGTCGCCCGTGTCGAACGGCACGGACGCCGTGCCTGTCATCCGGGCGAACGGGGTCTGGAAGATCTTCGGCCCGAAGGCCGACAGCATCATCGGGACGCCCGATGCCGAGCTGTCGCGCTCCGAGCTGCGAGCCAAGACCGGCTGTGTCGCGGCCGTCGCCGACGTCTCGCTCGAGGTCTGGCCGGGCGAGGTGTTCGTCGTGATGGGCCTCTCGGGGTCCGGCAAGTCGACCCTCGTGCGCACGCTGATCCGCCTGATCGAGCCGACGGCAGGAACGATCGAGATCGCCGGGCAGGACGTGACTCGTTCGAGTGGCAGCCAGCTACGCGCCCTGCGCCGCAACTCCGTCTCGATGATCTTCCAGCACTTCGGCCTGCTCGCGCATCGGCGCGTGATCGACAACGTCGCCTTCCCGCTCGAGATTCGTGGTGTCGGCAAGGCGGAGCGTCTCGCCCGTGCCACGGACGTGCTCAAGCTCGTCGGCCTCGACGAGGTCGGCAACTCGTTCCCTGATCAGCTGTCGGGCGGGATGCAGCAGCGCGTTGGCGTTGCGCGCGCGTTCGCCGCCGACCCGAGCGTGATGCTCTACGACGAGCCGTTCAGCGCCCTCGATCCGCTGATCCGTCGCGACATGCAGGACGAGGTGATGCGACTCCAGCAGGACACGGGCAAGACGATGGTCTTCATCACGCACGACCTGCCCGAGGCGCTGCGCCTCGGGGATCGCATCGCGATCATGCGCGACGGCAAGATCGTGCAGCTCGGCACCGGCGAGGAGCTCGTCGGCTCGCCTGCCGACGCGTACGTCGAGAACTTCGTGCGCGACGTCCCGCGCAGCCACGTCCTCACGCTCCGCTGGATCATGCGTCCGCCCGAGCCCGGAGAGGAGAGTGATGGCCCCGAGCTCGATGTGAAGACCACGGTGCGCGACGCGGTGCCCGTGCTCGCAGGCAGCGAACGGCCAGTCCGCGCTGTGGAGGACGGCCGCGTTGTCGGGGTCGTCGACCGCGTGGCAGTCCTGAAGGCGATCGCCGGCGAAGGAGGCTAGACCACCGGTGTCTGCGGTGACCGAGGTTCCGGTCGTAGCCCCGACGTTGACCCACCTCCCCTGGTGGCGCGGCAGGCCCGTCAAGGTTCTCGTGACGGTGGCCGTGATGGTGGTCGTGTACCGGGCGTTCAAGCTCGACTTTCCGTGGCCGACGAGGCTCACGTTCGTCTGGCTCCCTGCCCGTCTCGATGAATTCCAGGCCTGGCTGATCGCGCAGCGAACCGCGGAGGACACCGGCCTCGTTTTCTCGATCTTCAACTGGTTCCGGGTCTTCCTCGACAACCTCGTGGGTTGGCTGTTTCAGTTCATCCTCTGGTTGACGTGGATCGGCGCAACGGTTGCCGGCACGCTCGTCGTCTGGCGCTTCGGAGGGCGCCGCGCGGCGGCTCTCGTGTTCGGCGCCTTCGCCTCGTTCGCCCTCCTTGGCCTCTGGGAGCCGAGCATGGAGACGCTTGCGCTGATGATCGCTGCCGTCGGGCTTGCACTCCTGATCGGTGTGCCGATAGGGATCATCGCGGGGCGATCCGACCGATTCCAGGCGGCAATCACCCCGATCCTCGACGCCATGCAGATCGTGCCCGCGTTCGCCTACCTGACACCGGTCGTGCTCTTCTTCTCGGTCGGGTACGCGGCGGCCGTCGTTTCCACGATCATCTACGCGATCCCGCCGGCCGTGCGGATCACCGCGCTCGGGATCCGAGGCGTCGCAACGAACACGGTCGAGGCGTCTGCGTCAATGGGGGCCACGCGGCGGCAGATGCTCGCCAAGGTGCAGCTGCCACTCGCGCGACGGATGCTGCTCCTCGGCGTCAATCAGACGATTCTGTTCGCGCTTTCCATGGTCGTGATCGCCGGCTTGATCGGGGGCGGAGGGCTCGGCGCGGTCGTGACGGCCGGGCTGTACACGAACCCGGCTATCGCCATCGTGGGTGGCGTCGCGATCGTGATCATGGCGATGGCTCTCGACCGGGCGACGGAGGCGATCGCCAACCGAACGGACCCGGCCAAGCGGCACCTCGACGCCGCTGACAGGCGGAGGCTTCGGCGGGAGACCGTCGGTGTGGCCGTCGTCATCGTCGCGGTCGTGGCCGGCGCGAAGCTTCTCGGGGTCAAGGCGGTATACCCGGACACCTTCGGGTCGAACGAGCAGGCGGCGACGGTGCAGGAGTGGCTCCTCGGTCGGATTCAGATCGTGCTCGACTTCGTGCAGAACCCCGATTCTTGGGTGTTCGGAGTCACGGAGCCCGTCGGAAATCACATCCTCACCGACACGCTCCTGCCGATTCAGAGCTTTCTCATCGGGTCTCCCTGGTTCGTGACCGTTGCCGGGCTGACCCTGATCGCGTTCGTGATCTCGGGAGTGCGGCCGGCCCTGACCACGCTTGCGATGTTGGTCCTGATCGGTGTTCTCGGGGTCTGGGCGCTCGCGATGGACACCCTCTCCCAGGTGCTCGTCGCCACGCTGATCGCGGTTGTGATCGGGATCGCGCTCGGCGTTGCGGCCGCCGAGAGCCGGACGGTGTCGAGGATCCTGCGGCCCGTCAACGACGTGCTGCAGACGATGCCTCAGCTCGTCTACATCATCCCGTTCGTCTATCTGATGCCCGTGTCGATCGTTCCGGGCATCGTGGCGGGCGTTCTCTACGCGTTTCCGGTCATCGTGCGCCTGGTCGAGCGTGGGCTCGATGATGTGGCGCCCGAGTCGATCGAGGCTGCCAAGGCCTTCGGCGTCGACGCGTTGGCAGGTCCTCAGGAAGGTGAAGATCCCGCTCGCCGGCGACGCGATCATGCTCGGCGTCAACCAGGGCATCGTGATGGTGTTGGCGGTGATCGTGATCGGTGGGCTCGTCGGCTCCGGCGGCCTCGGGTACGAGGTCGTTCAGGGCCTCGTACGAGGAGAGTTCGGGCTGGGCACCATTGCCTCGGTCGCAATCCTGGCGCTCGGGATTGCGCTCGATCGGGTGACCCAGGGATCCAGAAAGACTCGGCCTTCGAGCGGGATGTGACAAACAAGGGCGGCGAATTGACGTTCAAGAGTTCAGAGACAGATCTCAACAGGGAGGATCGAATGAAGCATCTCTTCGGTACCCGGAGCGGCCGTAGCGTCGTTCTCGGGGTAGTTGCGGTTGTGGCGATCGCGATGTTCGCGGCGAACGCTCTCGGTAGTGGCACCAGGGCAACCGCGTGCGGCGACGTGACACTGAACGAGAACGCGTGGGCGGGCTCGTCGGCGAACGTCTACGTCGTCAAGTACGTGCTCGAGAACAAGCTCGGCTGCAAGGTCAAGGTGACGAACATCACCGAAGGCCAGCCGAACTTCCAGGCGATGGCGGACGGCAAGATCGACGTCATCCTCGAGGACTGGCAGAACCTTCCCGGGTATCCCCAGTACACGAAGAACGGGAGCCTCGTCAAGGTCGGCACGAACGGCGTGACCGGCGTGATCGGCTGGTACATCCCGCGCTACCTGCTGAAGCAGTATCCGAAGTTCGCGACGTGGAAGGGCCTGAAGGGCAAGGAGAGCGTCTTCAAGTCGCCCGAGTCGGGCTCGCAGGGGATGTTCCTCGGCGGCGATCCGTCCTACGTCCAGAAGGACCGGGCGATCATCAAGGGCCTCGGTCTCAACTTCAAGCACGTTGTCGCGGGGGCCGAGCCGGCCCAGGTCGCACGGTGGACACAGCTGTACAAGCAGAAGAAGCCCGTGCTCTTCTACTGGTACGACCCGCAGTACCTGAACGGTTCGTATGATCTCGTCAACGTCAAGCTGCCGCCGCGCACGGCGAAGTGCAAGGACGACGAGAAGAAGGGCGGCGATCCCAAGCAGTACGCCTGCGCCTATCCCGCGTACCCGCTCGACAAGATCATCAGCGGCAAGTTCGCGAAGAGCGGCTCACCGGCTGTTGGCGTCGTCAAGAAGTTCAAGTGGACGGCCAAGGATCAGAACTCCGTCGCGTTCCTGATCGGTGGCAAGAAGATGAAGCCGGACAAGGCTGCAGCCGTCTGGGTGAAGGCGAACCCGGGCAAGGTCAACAGCTGGCTCAAGAAGTAGTCGGGAGAGGGCCGCGGTGGAAGAGCGCACCGCGGCCCTCTCCCTCCTCCACGCGTAGCCTTTCCTTGCTGCACGCTTCGCGTGGTCCTGAAGGGGCCGCCGGCGGAGGGTTGGAGGCAAACGTTCCGCTGGGCGCGCGGCGGTACCCAGTCTGATATACACCTCGTATATCAAACGCACCACTCATCTCTGCTCCGCTGATTCCACCGGATGCGACCGACGACGCGATCTCGCTCAGTGAGCGCGCCACCAACGCCATCCGTGAGCTGATCGTGACGCTCGAGCTCCCGCCCGGGTCGCCGGTCAGCGAGCGCGAGCTGATGGAACGGCTCGGGCTTGGGCGCACGCCCGTGCGCGAGGCGCTGCGGACGCTCGCGCAGGAGAAGCTCGTCGAGGTCTACCCACGACGCGGCATCGTCGTCTCGCCCGTCGAGGTCGGTGACCTCGCCGCGCTCTCGGAGGCACGGATCGCGCTCGAGAGCTTTGCCGCCCGCCTCGCAGCGGAGCGCGCCAACGCGGACGAACGCGAGATCGCGCGCGCGCTCCTCGCCGAACTCCCAGGCCCGCGGGACGTCCACGACGAGCGTGCGCTGATCGAGCTCGATCAGCGGATCCATCGCCACGTGTACCGGTGCGCCCACAACCCGTTCGTCGAGTCGACGCTGAACGAGTGCTACACCCTCAGCCTCCGCATCTGGTTCGTCGCCCTCGACCGGGTCGTTCAGCTCGACGATGCCGTCACCGAGCACCGCGATCTGCTCCAGGCGATCTCCGACGGCGACGCAGAGCGCGCCGAGGCCGTCATGCGTCGTCACATCCAGAGCTTCGAACGGGCGATCCGCGCCGTTCTCTGAACACCGAAACCCGAAAGGCAAGGAGACCCATCCCATGAGCACCTTCCCCGCAAGCGCCCGAGCCGTCGTGATCGGTTGCGGCATCGTCGGCAACAGCCTGGTTCATCACCTCACGCGTCTCGGCTGGGGCGACGTCGTCCAGATCGACAAGGGCCCGTTGCCCAATCCCGGCGGTTCGACGGGCCACGCGTCGAACTTCATCTTCCCGGTCGACCACTCGAAGGAGATGACACAGCTGACGCTCGAGTCGCAGCGGCAGTACATCGAGATGGACGTCAACACCGAGTGCGGGGGGATCGAGGTCGCGCGCACCGAGGAGCGCATGGAGGAGTTCCGCCGCCGGATGGCCTCGGCGAAGTCGTGGGGCGTCGACTCGGCGCGTCTCGTCACGCCGGCCGAGATCAAGGAGATGGTGCCGTACATCGACGAATCGATCCTGCTCGGCGGCTTCTACTGTCCCACCGTCTCCGTCGTCGACTCGCTGCGCGCGGGCACGATCATGCGCGAGCGGGGCATCGATTCCGGCGGCCTTCAGGTGTTTGCGAACACGGACGTCAGCGGCATGGACGTCGAGCACGGTCGCATCAAGCGGGTCCACACCTCGCGCGGGACGATCGAGGCCGAGGTGGTCGTCATCGCCTGCGGGGTCTGGACGCCGCTGCTCGCTGCGATGGCCGGTGCGCACATTCCGCTCACCCCGGCCGTGCACCAGATGATCGACGTCGGCCCTGTGCCGCGCTTCGAGCGCTCGTCGAGCGCGATCGAGTTCCCGATCGTGCGCGACATGGACGTGTTCATGTACGAGCGCCAGGACGGCGTCGGGCTCGAGATCGGGTCGTATGCTCACCGCTCGATCCTGCACGACCCCGAGGAGATCCCGTCGATCGAGGAGGCTGCGCTCTCGCCCACGGAGTTCCCGTTTACGCAGGCCGACTTCGCCGATCAGATGGAGCACGCGCTCGAGCTCATGCCGGAGATCGTGGGCGACGAGTCCGTCGGCGTGAAGTACGCGATCAACGGGCTGATCTCGCTGACGCCCGACGGAATGCCGATTCTCGGTGAGACGTCCGAGGTGAAGGGTCTCTGGTCGGCGGCCGCCGTGTGGGTGAAGGAGGGGCCGGGCGTCGGCAAGTCGCTCGCCGAGTGGATGGTGCTCGGTGAGTCCCATATCGACCTGCACACGTCCGATGCGAGCCGCTTCCACGACCACCAGAAGACCCGCGCCCACACGAAGGCGCGCGCCTTCGAGGCGTTCCCGAAGACCTACGGGATCGTCCACCCGGCCGAGCAGTGGGCGAGCGAACGCGGCATCCGACTCTCTCCGATGCACGCGCAGGAGGAGGCGCTCGGCGCCGCCTTCTACGAGGCAGTCGGCTGGGAGCGTCCGCAGTGGTACGAGGCCAATGCCCCGCTCGTCGAGCACTACGGCGTCGAAACGCGCGAGGGCGAGTGGGACGCGCGCTGGTGGTCGCCGATCATCAATGCCGAGCACCTCGCGATGCGCGAGCACGCAGGCATCTTCGACCTCTCGGCCTTCGCGATCTTCGACGTGCAGGGCGCGGGCGCGCTCGACGCGTTGCAGTACGCGGTGCTCGCCCAGATGGACGTTCCCGTCGGGCGGGTCGTCTACACCCCGGTGCTCAGCCAGGGAGGCGGCTTCAAGTCGGACCTGACGATCATGCGTCTCGGCGACGACCTGTTCCGCGTCGTCACCGGCGGCGCGCACGGGATGGCCGATCGGAAGCTCTTCATCGACGCCTTGCCGGACGACGGCTCGGCAAGCCTCGTCGACGTGACGACCGCGTGGACGACGATCGGCGTCTGGGGCCCGAAGGCCCGCGCCATCCTCGAGAGCGTCACCTCCGACGACGTCTCGCACGAGGGGTTCCCGTTCGGGCGTTGCCGCACGATCGAGGTCGGCTCGCAGCTCGTGCTCGCGTCGCGGATCTCCTACGTCGGCGATCTCGGCTGGGAGTTATACGTGCCGATCGAGCAGGGCGGCCGGCTCTGGGATGTGCTCTGGGAGGCCGGGCAGCCGCACTCGCTCACGGCCTGCGGGATCGGGGTGTACGGCACGACGGGGCGCCTCGAGAAGGCGTATCGCGCCTACGGCGCCGAGCTCGAGACGGAATACAACGTGGTCGAGGCCGGCATGCAGCGGCCCAAGGTGAAGGACCAGGACTTCGTCGGCAAGGAGGCGCACCTGCGCCACCGCGAGGAGGACCCGGCAGCGATCCTCTGCACCCTCACCGTCGACGACCACACCTCCTCCGCCGGCGTCAAGCGGTACCCGCTCGGGCGTGAGCCGATCACGCTCCGCGACGGCACGCCGCTGACCGACGCGAAGGACCGCCGCTCGTACGTGACGAGCGCCGGCGCCGGGCCCTCGCTCGGCAAGTACATCCTCATGGCCTACCTCCCGCCCGAGCACGCGGTCGAGGGATCGGAGGCGTTGGCCGTCGAGTACATGAACGAGCGGTATCCCGTGACGGTTGCGGTAGCCGGTGCCACCGCACCGTTCGATCCCGAGAATGAGAGGATCCGCTCGTGAAGACTCTCGTCTGTGTGAAGCGCGTGCCCATGACCGGTGGTCGAATCGTCCTCACCGACGACGAGCAGGCGATCGAGACGAAGCATCTCGGCTTCGCGATCAGCCCGCACGAGGAGTGTGGGGTCGAGGAGGCCGTGCGACTCTGGGAGCATCACGGCGGCGACACCGTCGTGCTCACGCTCGGCCCGGCCGACGCCGAGGAGCAACTGCGCGATGCCATGGCGATCGGCGTCGCCCGGGGGATCCACCTCGTCTCCGATGGCGAGGAATGGGACCCCGAGGCGACTGCCGACGCGATCGTGGCGGCCGTGAACGCCGATGAGGCTGCCTCGGGCCACTTCGACCTGATCCTCTTCGGGAACGAGTCGGCCGACTCCGGCGGATTCCAGATCGGCGTTCGCGTGGCCCACGCGCTCGGCCGACCCTGTGCCACCGGCCTGAAGAGCATCAGCGTCGACGGCGGGATCGCCCGGTGCGAGCAGGAGGAGGGTGGGGGGCGCGACGTCTACGAGTTGCCGTTGCCCGCCGTCGTCACCGTTCTCGAAGGACTCAACCTGCCCCGCTACCCGTCGGTGCCCGGTCGGATGAGGGCGGGACGCAAGCCGCTCGATGTTTCGACCCCCGACCGGCCGGTGTCTCGGCTCGAGCGATCCCGTCTGGTCGTTCCGGCCGGTGAGTCGAAACAGGCCGAGGTGCTCGGCCACGGCGCCGATGCGGCGGCCGCCGTCGTCGACCTCCTCGAGCAGATCGGGGTGGCGTCGTGAATCTCGTTCTCGTGGAGCATGTCGACGGCGTGGCCACCGACGTCTCGCTGCAGGCCGTCACGCTGGCTGCAGGCCTTGGTGGAGAGACCCACGCGCTCGTGATCGGGCCGGGTGGTGCTGCGGCGGCGGCGAACGTTCCAGCTGCCCTCGTCCACGTCGCCGAGCACGAGGCGCTCGGCGCGTTTGCACCGGACGCATGGGCGTCGATTCTCTGCGCGACCGCAGAGCGGATCGGCGCAACGTCGATCGTTGCACCCGGGTCGGGCCACGCCACCGATGCGATGGCGCGCACTGCTGTTCGGCTCGGTGAGCCGCTCGCGACGAACTGCATCTCGGTGACGCGGGGGAACCCGCTTCTCCTCACCCGCGTTCGCTGGGGAGGGAGCCTCCTCGAGGAGGCTCGCCTCCATGCGGGCCGGGCGCTGCTCACCGTTGCGCCTCACGCTGTCGCTGCTGCCGAGCCCGGCAGCCCGGGCTCGGTCGAGGCGTTCACGCCGGAGCTGGCGGATCCCGATCTCGTCGTCCGGGTGCGCGATCGGGTCGCACCTCCGGCGGGCGGCGTCTCACTCACGGATGCCAAGGTCGTCGTCACCGGCGGCCGCGGTGTCGGCTCGGCCGAGGGCTTCGTCGTGGTCGAGGAGCTGGCCGGCCTGCTCGGCGGCGCCGTCGGCTGTTCGCGGGCCGTGACGATGTCAGGCTGGCGGCCACACACCGAGCAGGTCGGGCAGACGGGGAACAAGATCGCGCCCGAGATCTACGTCGCGTGTGGCGTTTCGGGGGCGACGCAGCACATCGCAGGCGCAAAGGGGGCGAAGCGGATCCTTGCGGTCAATACCGACCCGGAGGCGCCGATCATGGCGATCGCCGACTACGCCGTCGTCGGTGACCTCCACGAGGTGCTTCCTGCGATTTCGGCGGAGCTTCGGAGGCGACGCGGGTGAAGCCCGGACGACCGGCTAGAGCCGGTCGCCGTTGCCCGCAAGGGTGCCCGGCTTCAGCCGGGTACCGGGCTTCGCCATGACCACGGCCGTCTCAGGGCTCGCGCTCGTCCTCGTCCTCGGCATTGCCGGAGCCCTGTTCGCCCGCCGCGCGCTAATGCTGACGCGGCTCGTCCTGATGGGCAAGCCGGTGTCTCGCTCGGACGACGTCCCGCAGCGCGTGCGCAACGAGGCGGTTATCGTCCTCGGCCAGAAGAAGCTGCTTCAGCGGCTCGGCCCCGGGCTCATCCACGCCTTCATCTTCTGGGGCTTCCTCGTCCTCTTCCCGACGATCGTGATGGCGCTCATCGGAGCGGTTGGCGACGGGCGAGTCTCTGCCGTGGCTCGGCCACCAGGGCTGGTTCGCGCTCCTCGTCGATCTCTTCGTCGTGCTCGTGCTCGTCGGCGTCATCTCGGCGTTCTGGGTCCGCAAGGTGCAGCGCCCCGAGCGGTTCGAGGGCAGCCATCTCGGCGAGGCCGATCTGATCCTCGGCCTGATCGCCTTGATCGTCCTCACCCTTCTGCTCTGGCACGCGGCGCTGATTGCGACCGGGCTGAACGAGTGGCCGGCCTCGTGGTCGCCAGCCTCGAACGCGATCGCTCAGGTGTTCGGTGAGGGCACGTGGGCCGAGGCGCGCGAGCGGATCTTCGTGTGGGCGCACGTCCTCCTCGTCGTCGGCTTCCTCGCCTACCTGCCGCGCTCGAAGCACCTTCACATCGCGACGGCTGCGATCAACGTCTGGTTCACTCGCACGCGTCGCCGGGGCAGGCTCGAGCCGCTCGATTTCACCGTCGAGGACGAGAGCGAGATGCGCTTCGGCTCCGCGACGATCGCCGACATGACGTGGAAGCAGATGGTCGACACGATGTCGTGCACCGAGTGCGGGCGCTGCCAGGACGTCTGCCCCGCCTACGCGACCGGCAAGGAGCTGTCGCCGAAGCTCCTGATCATGGGGCTCCGTGACCAGCTCTTCGCCGAAGGGCCGAACCTGCTTACGGCGGCGAGAGGCGGCGCGCCGTTCGAGCCGACTGCGCTCGTCCCGAACGCCGTCAGCGACGACGTCGTCTGGGACTGCGTCACGTGTGGTGCATGCGTGCAGGAGTGCCCGGTCGCAATCGAGCACGTGGACCACATCGTCGACCTGCGCCGCCACCTCGTCATGGTCGACGGCCGCTTTCCCGCCGACGGAGAGACGATGCTGCGCGATGTCGAGCGCTCTCAGAATCCGTGGGGCAAGCCGCAGACGGAGCGGGCCGACTGGACCGAGGGGCTCGACGTGCGAGTCCTGCAGCCCGGCGAACCGGCGCCCGAGGTGCTGTACTGGGTCGGCTGTGCAGCCTCGTTCGACGAGCGAGCGCGCACGACGGCGCAGTCGACCGCGAAGCTCCTGCAGGCAGCGGGCGTCGACTTCGCCGTCCTCGGCCCGCGCGAGTCGTGCACCGGCGACCCCGCACGGAGAATGGGCAACGAGTACACGTTCCAGTCCTTCGCCGAGCAGAACGTGACGACCATGAACGATGCCGGGGTGAAGAAGATCGTCGCGAGCTGCCCACACTGCTTCAACACGCTCGCCAACGAGTACCCCGACTTCGGCGGCAACTACGACGTCGTCCACCACACCGAGCTACTTGCGGAGCTCCTACAGGAGGGCCGACTCGATCCGGTCGTGGGATCCGAGGAGATCACCTACCACGACTCCTGCTACCTCGCCCGGCACAATGACGTGATCTCCTCGCCTCGCGAGATCGTTGCACGCGTCGGCAAGCCACTCGAGATGGCCCGCAGCGGCAAGCGCACGTTCTGCTGCGGCGCCGGCGGGGCGCACATGTGGATGGAGGAGCGCGGTAACCAGATCAACGAGGAGCGCGCCCGCGAGGCCGCAGAGACCGGCGCGGGGACGCTCGCCGTGGCGTGCCCGTTCTGCACGATCATGCTCGACGACGGCGTCAAGCAGAATGGCTCGGAGATGCGTGTGGCCGACGTGGCAACGCTGCTCGCCGAGGCGCTCGAGACGCAGGAGGACGGCTAGCGCCGCCGCGCGCGCCGGAGTGCGGCCTTTGCGGCGTGATATCCGCACATGCCGTGGACGCCGCCGCCGGGCGGCGTCGACGAGGAGCAGAGGTAGACACCGGCGATCGGCGTCCGGTACGGGTTCAGGCGCGCAACCGGCCGCGCGAACAGCTGTCGTAGGTCGGCGCTGCCGCCGTTGATGTCGCCGCCGACGTAGTTCGGATTGCGTGCCTCGAGCGCTGCCGGGTCGAGCACGTTGCGCGCGAGGACGAGATCGCGGAAGCCGGGCGCGAAGCGCTCGAGCTGGCTTTCGATGGCTTCGACCGTCTCGTCCGTCGCCGTCGAGCCGTTCGGGACGTGGGTGTACGCCCAGAGCGTGTGCTTGCCCTCGGGCGCCCGCGTCGGGTCGAAGAGGCTCTGCTGGGCGACGAGGACGTACGGTCGATCGGGGTGCCGGCCCGTCGAGACGGCGGCCTCGGCCGCGGCGATCTCGTCGAGCGTGCCGCCGAGGTGGACCGTGGCTGCCCGTCGCAGACTCGGCTGCGCGCCACGGCACCGGCCCGGAGAGCGCGTAGTCGACCTTGACGACACCGGGGCCGTAGCGGTACCCCTCGAGTGCGCGACGGTACCGCGCAGGAAGCCCGTCGCCGGCGAGCGCGAGGAACTGTCGCGGCGTCACGTCGAGCAGGACGAGCTCCTGTCGATCCAACAGGAGCTCGTCGAGCGACGTGACCGTGTGACCCGTCTCGATCTCGCCGCCGAGTGAGCGCAGGTAGGAGGCGAGAGCGTCGGCGATCGACTGCGAGCCGCCGCGGGGAAGCGGCCAGCCGACCGCAGTGCCCGAGCATCGCGAGGATCAGGCCGAACGACGCGGTGGCGGTCGCCTCGAGCGGCAGCATCGCGTGCGCCGCGTTGCCGGCGAAGAGAGCGCGCGCGCGCTCGCCGTCGAAGCGGGAGCGCGCGAGGCCGGACGCCGAGCGCAGCGCGCTCAGCCCGAAGCGCGCCATCGCGACGGGGTGTCGCGGCGGCCGTGGCACGGAGAGCGTTCCGGCGACGATCGCGTCGGAGGCTGTGACGAGCGGCCCCATGAGCGTCTGCCAGGCGGCACCGCATCGAGGCCGAGGCCTTCGCCGGTCTCGCGAGCGACCGCTCCAGCATCACCGCGGTCCCGTCGTCGAGCGGGTGCGCGAGCGGGGCGGCGGCTGGATCCACTCGACGCCGTGCTCCGCAAGCGGCACCGATCGCATGAACGGCGACGCGATCCCGAGCGGATGGATCGCCGAGCAGGTGTCGTGACGGAAGCCCGGGAGCGTCAGCTCCTCGGTGCGGAGTCCACCGCCGATCGTGTCGCGCCCCTCGAGCACGAGCACCGAGCGGCCGGCCCGCGCGAGCACGATCGCCGCCGCCAGGCCATTGGGCCCGGAACCGACGACGATCGCATCGTGCACGCTGCTGACGTTACCCGGTGGAGCTCAACCGGTCGTCTTCTTGCCGGGCTTGAGCATGTGGAGCGTCGAGCGGATCGCGACCGAGTGCCTCACGTTCTTCGCCTGCGACCACTGCCGCTTCTTGTCCACGCACGTGACGGTCGTCGTCACCTCCGGCGTTTCGACGCCGAGGTGGGTGGCGAGGTTCGCGAGCGTCTGCTCCCAGAACCTGTTCTCCATCCGATGTCCGCCCATCGTCAGTCCCATCTCGCTGATCGGATCCTGCGCGCGCATCAGCACCTGGGTCTGGGCGACGACCCGTCCGTCCTCCTCGTGCGAGCTGAACGTGATCCAGCCGGCGAACATGTGCCCTTCCGGCGTCATCAGCGTGAACGACTCGTCGTCGGAGTAGAGCACCATCACGCCGGTCTTGAACTTCATCCCGCCAGGCCCGGCGGCCTTGATCAGCGCGACCTCGCCCGGCTCGAGGCCGGTCAGCGGAGGATAGAAGTCGTTGCCCTTGGGCCAGAACGACGGGAAGTTGTCGCGCCACTCCGAGATGACCGCCTGCGGCGTCGTCTCGACGCCGTCGATCCCGACCTTGTAGGTCTTCTGCCACATCTTCCCGAAGCCCTGGACGGGGCTCAGCAGACGCTTGCCCTCGACGAGATTCGGTGCGTTCGCCGGCGCGTCGGTCACCGTCAGCGTCGACGTGGGCTTCGCCCAGTTTCCCGTGTCGCGCGGTTCGTCGGCCATGGTCGCTCTCCCTTCTCTCAGGCCGCGGCCGCGAGCGCGTCGGCCTCGGTTGCGTAGATGCCGATCGCCTCGTCGAGGCGGGTCAGCTCGAAGATCTCCCGGTAGTGCTCGGTGAGCCCGAACGCGAGCAGCTTCTGCTTGGCGCGGTTCGCCCGGACGAGCACGGTCACGAGCAGACCCGATCCCGCCCGAGTTCATGTACTCGAGCCCGGTGAAGTTGAGGATCACGGCCTTGACGCCGTCTCCTGCGCCCTCGGTGTAGGCGTCCATCAGCGACTTCCTCGGAGAAGGCGGTGATGTCGCCCTCGATGTCGAGAATGCACACCGTCTCGCCGATCTGGCGCACACCCAGCGACAGGGTCATCTCGGTCATGCGGATCCCTCCTCTTCGTCGACGATCGTCATGAAGTCGGCCAGCCGGGTGATCTCGAAGATCTCCCGGTAGTGCGGTGTCAGGCCACGGACGCTCAGCGTCTGGCCGTTCGTGCGGGCGCGCGCGAGAAGCCCGACGATGAGCGCGATGCCGGTGGAGTTCATGTACGTCGACGTCGTGGAAGTCGAGCATGACGGCGTCCGCGTCACCGGCCTCCGTGTACGCCGCGTGCGAGGGCTTCCTCTGCGCGCCCGTCGACGTCGCCCGCGAGCGTCGATCACGGGGCCGATCGTCCTCTGTGCTGACGCGCGCCTGGAGCTCCAGTCGCTGCCATCACCGTCACCTCCTTCCAGCTGCAGGACGAGCTCGACCGTGTGTCGGTCGTCCGCGTCGATGACGCGGATCTCGTCGACCATGTTCTTGATCAGGAAGAGGCCCCAGCCGCGGGGCTTCTGGAGCCCGGCCAGCTTCGCCTCGATGTCGGGCGACTCGACCTCCGATCGCCTCCGGGCCGTCGCCGACGTCGCGGATGCGCACGACCAGCTCACCGCCCGTCGTGACGACCTCGACCTCGACGGGGATCTCGGCGACGACCCTGGTTGCCGTGCTCGATCGCGTTCATCGCCGCCTCGGACACAGCGGTACCGAGCCGCTCGACGCGACGGGCCTCGAGCCCGAGCGGCTCGATCGCGTCGAGGACGCGTTGCATCGCCTCGCGCTCGTTGCCGGTCTCGCTCGGCAGCGTGAACCTGACGTCGATCTCCGGGACGCGGCCGTTCTGGGCGCCGCTCCCGAGTGTGCGGCGAAGCGTGACGAGCGTGATGTCGTCCTCCTGCTCCCAGTCGGCTCCCGTGAACCGCTGCAGCTGCGTGAGGAGACCGTCGATGAGGTCGCCCGACGCAGGATCGGCAACGTGCTCGACGAGGCGGGGCGTCCCGAACATCTCGCGCTCCGCTCCGTGTGCCTCGGTGACGCCGTCGCTGTAGAGGAGCAGGCCGTCTCCGGGGCTCATCATCGCCTCGTGCTCGTCGTAGCTCATGCCGGGAAGAAGTCCGAGCGGCATGCCCTTGGCGCGCAGCTCCATCGAGCCGTCGGCCGTGCGCGCGTACGGCAGATTGTGGCCGGCGTTCGCGTAGCGCACACGACCCGTCCTCGGATCGACCACGAGGTAGAGGCAGGTGACGAACATCTTCTCCGGGATGTCCGGGCAGAGGAGATCGTTGACGCGCTCGAGCACCTCACCCGGCGAGACGACCCGCTGGCCGGAGGCGCGCAGCAGGCTCCTCGCCGCTGCCATCACCATCGCGGCCGGGACGCCCTTGTCGGTGACGTCGCCGATGATCACGGCGACCTGTCCGTCGGGCAGCTCGAAGAGGTCGTAGAAGTCGCCGCCGACCTCGCGGGCCGGCTGGTAGTACGCCGCCACCTCCCAGCCGGGAAGGTCGGGCAACACGCGCGGGAGGAAGTTCTGCTGGATCAGCGTCGCGACCTTGAGCTCCTGCTCGATCCGCTCGCGCGACCGTGCCTCCGCCGCCTGCTTCTGCACGAGCTCGGCGACCTGGAGCGCGGGTGCAGCCTGTGCGGCGAGCCCGTCGAGCAGGCGCTTGTCGTCCGTCGAGTACTGCTGGTCGGAGAGGCGCGGCCCGAGGTTGAGCGTGCCGACGAGCTCGCCGCCGCTGATCAGCGGCACGACGAGCGCGACGCCGGCCTCGCGAAGTGCCGTGACGCCGGGCGACTCGAGCTCGAGGGACTCTCGACATCGACTGCTCCGCCTGCGCTCTGGAGGAACGCGACGAGCGGGTCGTTCGGCGCGATCTCGACGCTCGGCGCCTCGACGGTCGAGATCGTGGCGGCGACCTCTTCGCTCGCCTCGGTCGTCTGCGCAGTGCCACCTCTGCGGGTGACCTTGCGCCAGGTGTGTGCAAGTGCAGTCATCTCACCGTCCTTTGTAGAGCGTCAGCGTCACGGGATCGTTACGGGTTTCGGGTCGGTCGGGGAACCGTTCAGCCAGAGGGAGGCCGAGAGCGGCTGCATCGTCTCACCGACCGCGCCCAGAAGGTTCTCCGACAGGGCATCGAGCTCGATCTGCTCGCGGAGGCGGGAGCCGAACGCCTCGAGTGTCCGCTGAGCGTCGTAGCGTCGCCGGTAGAAGCGCCGGTCGACGAACGCCTGCACCCGAGCGCGTACCGGAAGGAACAACGCTGCCACGGCCAGGGTCGACACCGCGATCGCCAGATTGGAGCCGCCGGTGAGCGTCTCGAACAGCGCCTGGCCCGCCAGCACGAGCCCGGCGTAGGCAGCGCCGAGCACGACGGTCACGGAGCCGTAGACGAGTGCGCGCGAGATGATCCGGTCGATCTCGTAGAGCCGGTACTTGAGGATTGCGACCCCGATCGCGATGGGGAGCATCGCGACTGCGAGGGAAAACGCAGCTTCGACCGAATTCACCGCCCCCGGCGCGACCGTCTCGGCCAGCAGGTGGACGCACAGCCCGAGTGGCAGCAGCGAAGCCGCGAGCACGAACCACTTGAGCTGTGCGCGTTCGTCGCCAGCGGCGTGCCGGAAGCGAATGACGACCGACGCGCAAGCCGCGATCGCGCTTCCGACGACGCCGCAGAGAACGCTCACGAGAGCCAGGGCCGAGAGCGCCAACCCGAACTCCATCCGGAACGGGTTGTCGATCTTGCTGAACGGGGGGTCGAGCTCGGACACGTGGCTCAACAACATGAGCAGGGTCAGCGAGGTTGCCGCCACCCAGATCACCGGACGCCAACGGGGGGACGGAAGCTCGCCGGTGGGAAAGAGGAACGCGATCAGCAGGAGGACGAAGAGGCCTGGAATCCACATCCCGTTGAGGGAGATCGCGACGAGCCGCGCGCCTGGGAGCGAGGCGCTGTGCGCGAGCAGGTCGTACGCCGCGTAGTGCTGCGCCAGCAGGGGTAAGCCGAAGACGAGGCCGGCCAGCAGGAGTAGCCAACCGATCGGGTTCTCCGGCTTGCGGCTGGCGACGAGGAACCCGACGACAACGTAGGCGAGCGCGGGCGCGCCGTCGGAGAAGATGCGTCCGTACGAGAACGTGCTGCCCGTGAGGCCGGTTCGCACGTTGAGCACGAGCAGCCCGATCCAGCCCGCGTTGACGGCCACGGTCAGGAGCACGAGCGCCCAGGCGAGCGGCGTTGACCGGCGCCTGCTCACGCCGACCCTCGCAGCCAGACCGAGACGTGGGCGGGTTGCATCGTCTCGTCGACCGCGGTCCGGAGATCGGCTACGAGCGTCCCGAGGTCGATCTCGTCGCGGAGGCGTGCGCCGAACGCGTCGCAGCGTCAGTTGCGCGTCGTAGCGGTGCCGGTTGAAGCGACGGTCGACCATCCCCTGGATCCGCGTGCGAGCCGGCAGGAAGAGCGCGGCGACGACGAGCGTCGAGCCTGCGATGACGAGTCCGCCGCCGCCTGCGACCGACGAGAAGAGCGCCTGTCCTACGAGCACCAGTCCGACGTAGACGGCCGCGAGCGCGAACGTGACGACGGCGAACGACAGCGTTCGGCTGATCACCCGGTCGATGTCGTAGAGGCGGTAACGCAGGACGCCGACCCCGACGGCCAGGGGAACGGCGGCGAAGCCGAGCCCGATCGAGAGGTCTCCGAGCCCACCCACGGTCGTGGCACTGAGACCGATGGCTAGGAGGAACGAGCCCAGGAGCAGCAGTCCCGCGAAGACGAGCCACTTCATGCGATCGCGCTCGATCCCTTGCGACCGCCGGAAGCGAAGCACGACCGACGCGACCGAGAGAACGGAGCCGGCTGCGAACCCGAAGAAGATGACCGTATCGATGAAGCCGAGATGCTCCTGGAGCCAGGGAACGCCGGCGGGGTTGTCGAACGGCAGCGTGTCCTGGAAGATGATTCCCGGCTTGAGCGCGTTCCAGACGAGCGAGCTCGCGGCGAACGCCAGCACGAGCCAGAGCGCCGGGCGCCATGAGCGCGAGAGCAATGCTCCGTCCGGGAAGAGCAGGAAGAGGAGCATGAGGCTGACGAAGGCGAGCGGATCGGTCCAACTCGTGATCCAGCCCGCCCAGACACCGGCGGGTAGCGAGCCGGGATCGGCGTAGACGGCGTAGTCGGCGTATGTCGCGGTCGCGTCCGAGAGCGCAAAGCCGGCACCGATCAGGAGGAACAGCCAACCGACCGAGTTGCGGGGACGCCGGATCACAATCATCGCTCCGACAAGGGGGAAGGCGATGAACGCGAGCAGGAAGCCGACCGAGGAGAAGCTGGTGTCCTGGTCGCCGGGGGTCGTGATGTTCCGCCCGAGGAACACGAGCACGTAGCTGCCGCTGTGGAGTGCCAGCGTCAACACGAGGATCGCCCCGGCGAGCCAAGACGCCGTGCGTGCTCTCATCTCCCCACTCCGGCCCGCAGCCAGATCGACACGTGTGTCGGCTGCATCGTCTCGTCGACGGCTCTGTGGAGCTCGATGCTGAGCGTGTCGAGGTCGACCTGCTCACGCAGGCGCGAGCCGAAGACCTCGAGCGTTTGCTGGGCGTCGTAGCGCCGCCGGTAGAAGCGGCGGTCGACGAACCGTTGCACGCGCGCGCGGACGGGCATGAACAGCGCGGCGACGACAAGGGTCGAGACCGCGATCGCGAGGTTCGAGCCGCCCGCGAAGGACGAGAACAACGCCTGTCCGGCGAGCACGAGGCCGAGGTAGGCTGCGCCGAGCACGACGGTCAGCGCTCCGTAGACGAGCGTGCGCGAAACCAAACGGTCGATCTCGTAGAGCCGATAGCGGAGAATCGCGACCGCAACGGCGACGGGCATCGAGAGGAACCCGGCGAAACCGACGAAGAAGAGGGCGGTGGACAGCCAGCCGACGAGATCGATCAGGAACAGCGCGCCGAGGAACCCCGCGATCGTGACGCCACCGGCGAGCGCGAGCCACTTCAGCTGCTCTCGCTCGACTCCACGCGATCGGCGGAACCGGGCCGAGACCGCTGCGAGCGAGAGGGCGAACAGCGCCAGGATCGAGATCCCCCAGGTAAGGTCGACCAGGAACCGCGACACTCCGTGGGGAAGCGCGGCAGGGTTCTCGACCGTCGGGTACCCGCCGAGGGTGCCCTCGTCGAGTGCCGGCGCGAGCGCGAGGTAGAGCCCTACGACCACGCTGAGTCGGAGCACGTAGCGCCAGAGCCCGCGGAGGGGCCGGCCGTTCGGGAACAGCTGCGCGATGAGGCACGGCACGACGAAGACCGGCACGATGGGGAGCCAGCTCGCGAGCCATCCGACCCAGGTCGAGCCGGGCCAGCCCTCGCCGCCGTAGAGCGCCAGGTCGGCGTACCCGTAGGCCAGGCTGATCGCCGCCAGCATCGGCGCCGAGGAGAGGAAGAGCCAACCGATCGGGTTGGCACGCTCCTTTCGCGCGATCAGGAGGCCGACACACGCGAACAGCAACGCCGCAGCCGAGGCGAGCACCTCGAGGTACAGCTCCGACTCTCGGCCCGATGGCAAGTCGAGGCCGTGTCGTTGTGCCGCGAGCCCGAGCGCGAGCCCGACCGGAGCAACAGCTACCGCGACGGCGAAGAGCAGCCACGCCACGCGCCGGCTCACGACGTGCCCTCGCGCAGCCAGAGAGTGACATGAGCGGGCTGCATCGTCTCGTCGACGGCACCTCGTAACTCGACGCCCAGCGTCTTCAGGTCGACCTGCTCGCGTAGCCTGGCGCCGAAGGTCTCGAGCGTCCGCTGGGCGTCGTATCGCCGCCGGTAGAAGCGCCGGTCGACGAAGCCCTGCACACGCGATCGCAGAGGGAGAAAGAGCGCCGCCACGGCGAGTGTCGAGACCGCGATCGCCAGGTTCGATCCCCCGGCGAACGACGACAGCAGCGCCTGCAGTCCGATCACGATCGCGGCGTACATCCCGGCGAGGACGACGGTGAGCGCGCCGTAGACGAGCGTCCGGCGGATGATCACGTCGATCTCGTAGAGGCGATAGCGGAGGACGGCGATCCCCACCGAGACGGGGAGCGCGATCAGCTCGACGCCGAAGACGATCCCGGCGAGCCGGGACCAGTTGAACGCCGCAGCGAACGGCAGTGTCACGATGAGAAGCCCTGCGCTCGTGGCGAGCCACTTGAACTGCAGCCGCTCCTGCCCCGCCGAGTGACGGAACCGCCTCAGAGCAAGGATCCCGGCCGTGACGAGCGACAGGAGGCAGGCGACGATGATCGGGATGGGTGCTCCGGCGTAGAGCGGGCTCTGCGTCACCGCGAGTGGGTTCTCGAACGCCTGGAACGGCGCGGGGAGATCCGTGGCCGACGTCGAGATCATCGCCCACACGGCCGCGAAGCCGAGCAGCACGACCGCGGTGAACCTGCGGGCTCTTCGGGACGAGATCGCGCCCGACGGGAACGCCATCAGCAGCAGGAAGACTCCGGCCATGAGGGGCGTCCAGAGGCCCGCCGACAGACCGGCGGCGGCCGCGCCAGAGGGGATGCCCGCATCCGGCTTCGCCAGCAGGGCCAGCTCGGCGTACGCATCGAGCAGGCCGCCGAGCAGCGATCCGACGCCCGCCAGGACGAGCGCCCAGCCGACGAGGTTCGCCGGGCGCTTCAGTGTCACGATCACGCCGACGAGCGCATAGACGAGCGCCATCAGGACATCCGGCAGGCTCCTCCAGAACGACTGCGAAGCAGTGTAGGAAGCATCGGTGCCGAGGAGCACGACCAGCCCGAGCAGGCAGACCGCCAGAAGCGCGGATACCGCCGCAGCGGCGTGCGCACACATCCGAAGTCGGGCGTCGGTCATCGTCCGCTCCGGAGCCACGTCGACGCATGCGTCGGCTGCATCGTCTGGATCACGACGCGTTCGAGATCGGCGCGGAGCCCGTCCAGCTCCACCTGCTCGCGCAGCCGCGCGCCGAACGCTTTCAGGGTGCGCTGGGCGTCGTAGCGGCGGCGGTAGAAGCGGCGATCGACAAATGCCTGGACGCGGGAGCGCAGGGGTAGGAACAGGGCGGCGACGGCGAGCGTCGAGACGGCGATCGCGAGGTTGGAGCCGCCTGCGAACGACGAGAACAGCGTCTGTCCGGCGAGCACGAGGCCGAAGTACGCGGCACCGAGCATGACCGTGAGGGCTCCGTAGACCAGCGTCTTCGAGATCACCCGGTCGACGTCGTAGAGGCGGTACTTGAGCATCGCGATCCCCACCGCGACCGGCACGAGCAGGACGGCGAGGCCGAAGACGACGTCGCCGAGTTTCGAGCCGGCGACGGCCGGTACCGCGAGGGCACAGACGAGCACAGCCACCGCATACACCATCCACTTCAGCTGCTGGCGCTCGTCGCCGCGAGAGCGGCGGAAGCGGACGACGACCGACAGCGTGGATGCGAGTACGAGCCCGATCAGCACGACCGCTATGAGCGGTTCGAGCAGGTCGAAGACACCCTTCAGGGCGTGGATCCCGAGCGGGTTGGCAGGCCAGTCCGGGCTACCGTCGCCAACCGGGCCCGGGTACACGGCGATGCCGAGAATGGACGTCGCCTCGAGCCCGATCAGCGTCACCACGACCCAGCGCCAGCGCCGGCCCGGGACGTGCCCGTCGGGGAACAGCAGCGGCACCAGGAAGATCAGCCCGAGGATCAGGAACCAGAGCCACGAGTAGAGCCAGCCGACGCCGAGCGCCCCGGGCAACGAGCCCGGATCGTCGACGAGGCCCTGCCTCGCATATGAGCCGACCGGGCCGATCGCCGCAGACACGACCCCGATCGCGATGAACATCCAGCCGAGGGCGTTGCCGGGGACGCGCGAGGCGACGAGCGCGCCGACCGTTCCGAAGGCGACGAGCGCCACCCCGAACGTTACCGTCGCCGCGAGCCCGCTCGACTCGCTCGACCCCCACGCGACGTCCATGACGAACCCGATGACGAGCAGCAGCGGGATCACTGCCCACAACGCCCAGGCGAGCCAGGTTGTGCCGCGGCGGCTCATCGCACCGCCCTCCGCAGCCATAGCGACGCGTGCGTCGGCTGCATCGTCTCGGTGACGACACCACGCAGATCCTGTTCGAGCGTGCCGAGGTCGATCTGCTCGCGCAGGCGGGCCCCGAAGCCTTCGAGCGTCCTCTGCGCGTCATAGCGGCGCCGGTAGAAGCGCCGGTCGACGAAGCGTTGGACGCGCGAGCGCACCGGCAGAAACAGCGCGGCTACCACGAGCGTCGAGACGGCGATCGCGAGGTTCGAGCCGCCGGCGAACGACTCGAACAGCGCTTGCCCGGCGAGCACGAGCCCGACGTAGGCGGCTCCGAGCAGCACCGTCAACGCGCCGTAGACGAGCGTCCTCGAGATCAGGCGGTCGATCTCGTAGAGGCGGTAGCGGAGCACCGCGATCCCGATTGTGACGGGCGCAAGGCACAGCGAGAGGAGCGCGATGGGCTCGATCACGGCCTTGGCCTGCGCGGAGGGCAAGAGCGAGCCGCCGATCCAGAGCGTCGCGGTCACGGCCACGGCCCACGTGAACCACTTCATCTGCAGCCGCTCGACCCCACGGGAGCGCCGGAACCTCACGATCAGCGCCGCGATCGGCGCCAGAGCCGCGAAGAGGAAGAACGGGAACGCGGCGTTCCCGTGGGCTGAGGCGAAGTCGAATACCCCTGCCAGCGGGCGGAGCCCGAACGGGTTGTCGTACTCCTCGTAGTCGCTGATCGGCCCTGGCTTGAGCGCCGGGACGACGAGTCCGGCGAGAACGACGAACTGGGCCGCGCTGACGACGCGCCAGCGGCGCGAGGGCAGCTTCCCGTCCGGAAAGAGCAGGAGGACGCGCGGGACGAGAAATCCGATCCAGAGCAACCAGAGCGTGCCGTCGAGCCAGGCGTTGAGCGGTGCGCCGGTGAACGTCCCTGCGTGGTCCGTATCCCATTGATAGAGCGCCGAGGTCGGAAGCCCGATGGCCGCCGTGACACCGATCGCGAGCAGGAGCCAGCCGACGGGATTCCGCGGTCTGCCCGCGGCGACGAGTGCGCCGACGACCGAGAACGAGATCGTGGCGAGGACCGGGAAGATCCCATTCTGGTTCGTTACGCCGGTCGCGAGCACGAACGCGAATGCGGCAACGGCACACGCTCCCGAGAACGCGAGCAGTGCCCAGGCAATTTTTCGCAGCGCGGTGTCGCTCATGCTCCCCGCTCGCGGGGCGTGGCGTCGCCCATTCGTGCTCGACCTCTCGATCCTGTCTCGGTCCTCGTCGCGACAGTCTCCTCGATTCCGAGGCGTTCGTCAGCCCTGCGGGCACGCGCGGCCCTGGCACGGTCTCCCATGGCCCGAGTCTCCGCGACCGCCGTTCCGGAATCGTTACGGGAGCGGGCTCGTTCCGCGCCGCTACAAGGGGCTTGCGTGGTCCTTGTTGATTAACTAGACTAGGTCAGATGGACGACCCGGTGAATGTCTACGAGGCAAAGACCCAACTCTCGAAGCTCCTCGAGCGGGTCGAGGCCGGCGAGGAGATCACCTTGGCCCGGGCCGGCAAGCCGGTGGCGAAGCTCGTCCCATTGGAGCGAACCCCGCGGCGCACGCCAGGGTTCTGGGCGGGGAAGCTCGAACTGGCAGATGACTGGGACAGCGCGGAGCTGAACGACGAGATCGCGGAGCTCTTCGAGAGCGGCCCCGTGTTCCCGCGGGAGGAGGGAGCGTCGTGAGGCTGCTGCTCGACGCTCACGCGTTCCTCTGGTTCGCAGCGGATCCGGGCAGGCTGACGCGACGAGCACGGCAGGCGATCGTTACGGCCGACGAAGTCGCCGTGAGTGCAGCCTCTCTCTGGGAGATCTCGACCAAGATGACACTCGGCAAGCTCAGCGCTCCCATCGAGGGTTTCCGTGGCGAGCTCGACGAATGGGGGTTCGTCACACTCGCCGTGACCGGGGAGCATGCGTGGGCGGCCGGAGCGCTGCCGTTCCACCACCGCGACCCGTTCGACCGGATGCTCGTCGCCCAGGCCCAGATCGAAGGATTGACGATCGTCACGCGGGACGCTGCGATTGCCCGGTACCAGGTCGCGGTGCTGGCTGCGTGAGCGGTCCGGTGCCTGGCCTGAGCCAGGCACCGGACCGGGCTACTCGTACTGGAGGGCTCTGAGCACGTCGAGCTTGGCTGCACGCCGGGCCGGCAGTACTGCCGCCAGCACTCCTGCGATCGCTGCGACGACGACGTAGGCGACGAGCGGCTTCACCGGGAGGTGGAACGCGACCCCGAACCGGGAGAGCCCCTGGATCACGACCCCCGCGACGAGGATCCCGAGCGGCAGCCCCACCGCGGCCCCGATCAGCGACGTCGTCACCGCCTCGTGCCGCACCATACGGCGCGTCTGCCGTCGCGTCATCCCGACGGCACGCAGGGCGCCGATCTCGCGCGTCCGCTCTATCACGGCGAGCGCAAGCGCGTTCACCATCCCGAGCAGCGCCGTGATCACGGCCAGCACGAGCAGCATCGTCAGCAGTGCGACGAGGCTGTCGATGTCGCCCTGCCGTTTCGCGATCATGGCCGGGGTCGTGCGCAGGGTTGCGTCCGGGAACACCTTCAGCCGGGCGGCAAGCGCCGCGGTGCCCGTCCCGGGTGCGAGGTCGACGAAGGTGAACTGGTCGGCCGGCTGCGGGAAGGTGGCGTCGAACGCCTTCTGCGTGATGATCACGTGGCCGAGCAACGAGTCGAGCCTGGCCGGCGCGATGATGCCGCGCACGACGTACGTCGTCGTCTTGCCCGAGGCGCTCTGGACGGAGATCGTGTCGCCGGCGGCGAGATGCTTCTGCTCCGCCAGATCGTTTCGCACGAGAGCGCCGGTCGTGCCGAGCGTTGCGAGGATTCGCGTGGTGCCCTGCTTCCACGTGAAGCGGTACGGCCCGTCGATCGTGGCCGGGTCGATGCCGCTGACGTCGACCTGCTTCTTGCCGATCTTGCCGCGGTCGTAGCGCACGGAGCTGAGCGCGCGCACGCCGGGAGCGCCGACGAGTGTTCGGGCGGCCTCGGGCGGAAGCGACTCCCAGCCGCTCTGCGACTGGAGCACGTGCGAGGAGGCGATCTGCGACTCGGTTGCCTCGACCGCGCTGATCTTGAGGCTACGACCGACGACCGCAATCGCCGAGACGAGCGCGATGCCGATCATCAGCGCCGCCGCCGTCGAGGCGGTGCGACCGGGGTTACGGATCGCGTTGTCCCGCGCGAGGCGTCCCGGGATTCCCGCGAAGTGCGCCGCGGGCCAGCCGACGAGTCGCGCCACGAGCGGCACCGCCACGGGAACGAGCATCGCGGCCCCAATGAAGAGGAGCAGCATCCCGCCGAGCGATGAGGCAAGCGTCCCTGCAACGCCGAGATCCCCGCCCTTCAGCATGCCGAGGGCGAGCAGGCCGGTTCCGAGAGCGAGGAGAACGGCACCGAGCACCGTCGCCACGCGCGCCATCCGACCACGTTCGCGCGTCACGCCCTCGCGCACGGCCTCCACCGGCGAGATCCTCGTCGCGCGCGCCGCGGGCAGGAGCCCCGCGAAGACGGTCACGATGACGCCGATCGCAAAACCGACGAGCAGTGTCGAGCGCGAGACGACGAGGCTCGTGGCGGGGAACGTCAAGTCGAACGTGCCGAGCAGCGCGCGAAGGCCCACCGCGAGCGCGACCCCGACGACGACCCCGACGAGCGACGCGAGCGCGCCGATCACGAGCGACTCGAGCACGACGGCGCGGCGCACCTGGCTGCGGGTGGCCCCGATCAGGCGCAGCGTCCCGAGCTCGCGGGTGCGCTGGGCGACCGTGATCGACATCGTGTTGACGATCACGAAGCCGCCGACGAAGAGGACGACGCCCCCGAAGCCGCGGAGGATCCACGTGATGATGCTGACGAAGAGGTTGATTCCGGCCTTGTCGTCCGACGCGCGCTCCTGAGCGGTCTGCACCTGGACGGTGCGCGACGCGAGCGGCTGCAGGCGCTGGACGAGTTCGTCGGCGCTGACGCCGTCGGCGGCGGCGATCGAGACGACGTCGATCTTGCCCTCCTTGTGCAGGAGCCGCTGCGCCACGGGCAGGTCGAAGACGGCCATGGTCGCTCCGCCGAGCGAGCTGACCTTGCCGAACCGGCCGAGGCCGACGACCTTGAACGGCGCGGCAGGAGTGAGTGCGGCGATCTTCACCGTGTCACCGACCTTCACGTCGTGCCCGTCGGCGGTGCTCGCGTCGAGCACGACCTCGCCGTCGCGCGCCGCCCAGCGGCCCTCCTGGAGACGGAGCGGATTGAACCGCTCGTCCCTCGGCTCGAAGCCCATCACGAACGAGGGATCGCCGGAGATCTTCGTGCCGTTCGGCCCGACGACGATCGCGGATGGCGAGTTGCCGGAGAAGTCGAAGATCGCTCCCGCTGCCCGCTCGACGCCGGGAACGGCTCGGATCCGCTCGAGGGTCGAGACAGGGAGCGTCGGCGCGCTCGACTCCGACCACTCGACCACGGGTTTCCCCGAGACGACGACGTCGGTCTGCGCGTAGGCGCTCGAGAAGACGATGTCGAAGGAGCGCTTCATCGTGGCGCCGAGCACCGAGCTGCCGGTCACCATCGCCACACCGAGCACGATCGAGAACGCGGTCAGCGCGGTGCGCAGCTTGCGGGCGCGCAGGCCACGCAACGTGACCCGCCTCATTTCACCGCTCCCTTGAGGGCTGCGGCGACGTTGTCCATGGCCGACTGGTCGATCTCTCCCACGACGTTCCCGTCGGCGAGGTAGACGACCCGGTCGGCGATCGCGGCGGCACGCTGATCGTGGGTGACCATGATCGTCGTCTGCCCGTAGCCGTCGACGGCCTTCCGTATCAGCTCGAGCACGTCGGCCCCCGACTGCGAATCGAGGTTGCCCGTCGGCTCGTCTGCGAAGAGAACGGAGGGCCGGTGCACGATCGCCCGCGCGACCGCAACGCGCTGCTGCTGGCCACCCGAGAGCTCGGCCGGCCGGTGCTTGCGCCGATCCTCGAGCCCGACGGACCGCAGCAGCTCGTCGATCCACTCCCTGTCGACACGCTCGCCCGAGAGGTCGAGCGGAAGGGTGACGTTCTCCTCGGCCGAGAGCGTCGGCAGCAGGTTGAACGACTGGAAGATGAAGCCGACGTGCGCCCGGCGCAGCTTCGTCAGCTGCGTGTCCTTCAGTCGAGCGGGGTCGACGCCGGCGATCGACACCGTCCCGCCCGTCGGCCGGTCGAGGCCGGCGAGGAGGTGCATCAGCGTGGACTTGCCCGACCCGGACGGCCCCATGATGGCGACGAGTTCGCCGCGCGACACCCCGAGGCTGACAGAGCGAAGCGCGTCAACCGCGGTCTCTCCCGAGCCGAAGCGGCGCTCCAGGTCGCGGCAGCCGACAACGACGTCTTCGTCGAACGTGGCGGCGGCGTCGCACTCCGTGTTCTCCAGCATGCTCGTCATCAGATTCAACCCCTTGTCTCGGTGTCCATCCCGGTGGGAAACGTCACGTGACAGTGACAATCCGGCGTTCCGAGAACGTTACGGCCCGACTCACCCGTGTCAGTCCGTAGCGATACAGTCGTCCCATGCCGAAGAGGCCTCAGCTCCGCGTCGCGCTCCTCGGCCCTCCGGCGATCGACGTCGACGGACGGCCGCTCGAGGTCGACACCCGCAAGGCGACCGCGCTCCTCGCGTACCTCGCTTTCACCGGCCGGCCGGTTCGCCGCGATTCGCTCGCCGCGCTGCTCTGGCCGGAGACCAACCCCGAGCGTGCCCGCGCCACTCTGCGCCGCACGCTCTCCACGCTCAAGTCGGCGCTCGGCTCGCGCTTCATCGACATCGGTCGTGACACCGTCACGCTGTCGCGCGCGGGAGTCTGGGTCGACGTCGACGAGTTGCGTGGCCTCGTCGCGGAGACTGAGAGCCACGGCCACGCGGCGAACGAGACCTGCTCGCGTTGCCTCGAGCCGCTTCAGCGGGCCGCCGCGCTCGACCGTGGCGCGTTCCTCGCCGGCTTCGGCCTCCGCGACAGCGCCGCGTTCGACGACTGGCAGCAGCTCGCCGGTGACGAGGTGCAACGGGAGCTCGCGTCGGTGCTCGACCGTCTCGCGGGCGCCCTTGCGGCCGCAGGCAACCCCACACAGGCGATCGCGTGCGCGCGCCGACGGCTCGCCCTCGACCCGTTGCACGAGCCGGCGCACAGGCAGCTGATAGGGCTCCTGGCCGAGGTCGGCGATCGGCAGGCTGCGATGGAGCAATATCGCGATTGCGTCCGCGTCCTCGACCGAGAGCTCGGCGTGCGGCCGCTCGACGAGACGACCGCGCTCTACCACGCGATCGTCGAGGGATCGTCGATCGCTCCATCGCCTCCGCCGGTCGTGGCGCTCAAGCCCGTGGCAGCAGATGCCACGTATGACCTCGTGGGTCGCGACGACGAGCTCCGCGAGCTGGTCCAGACCTACGACAGCCTTGGCGCCGACGGACGGGTTGTTGCCCTCGTCGGCGAGGCAGGGATAGGCAAGACACGGCTCGCCGACGAGTTGCTCGCGCACGTCACGGCTCGTGGGCGGATGGCGCTTGCGGTGCGGTGCTATGAGGAAGAGCGCGGCCTCGCCTACGGCGTCGTGCTCGAGCTCGTGCGCGGCGCCGCCGCGGTCGCGCCTCGATTTGACGACGACCCCTGGTGGGTTGCCGAGGTGGCCCGCCTCGCGCCCGAGCTCGGCGCGCCGGCGGCGCAGCCGCTCGACAGCGAGGCGGCGCAGGTGCGCTTCTACGAGGCTGTTGCCGAGCTTCTCCAACACAGCGGCGGCCCCGAGCCGGCAATGCTCTACGTCGACGACGCCCACTGGGCAGACGAGTCGTCGCTCGCGCTGCTCGCCTACCTCGCGCACCGGCTCAGCGGACGCCCGCTCCTTCTCGCGGCGAGCTGGCGGCCCGAGGAGGTGGCTCAGGATCATCCTGTGCGGCGCCTCGTCGCCGACGCGCATCGCACGGGCCGAGCGAGCGTGATCGAGCTGGGACGGCTGTCGGGCGTGGACGTCGCGCAGCTCGTCGCGTCGACGGGTCGCAGTGACGCCCTTGGCGAGCGGTTGTACGTCGAGAGCGGCGGGCTTCCCTTCTTCGTCGTCGAGTACCTCGATGCGCTCGCTCGCGGAGACGACGAGCCCGACTGGGCGCTCCCGGTCGGGGTGCGGGATCTTCTCGAGCGCCGCTTGGCCGGTCTTGGCGAGCTGTCGTTGCAGGTGCTCGCTGCGGCAGCCGTGCTCGGGCGTGCGTTCGACCCGGACACCGTGCGGGCCGCGAGCGGCCGCACCGACGAGGAGGTCGTTATCTCTCTCGAGGAGCTCGTGGCGTGTGGCCTGCTCGTCGAGGCAGCCGACGGCGCCCTCGACTTCCGGCACGAGCAGGCGCGCGAGCTCGTCGGCTCGCGCATGACACTCGCGCGGCGGCGTCTTCTCCATCGCCGGGCTGCAGCCGAGCTCGACGGCCGTGGCAAGCGCGAGGGCCAGGCGGCGATGGCGGCCTTCCACCTCGCCGCAGCAGGGGACGATGCCGCTGCGGCCGAGCGCTATCGGGTCGCAGGAGACCACGCCCGGCGCCTCTACGCAAACGCCGAGGCGCTCGCCCACTACCGCTCTTCGCTTGCTCTGGGGCTCACGGACGCAGCGGTGCTGCACGAGGCGATCGGCGATCTCGAGACACTCGCCGGCGACTACGGAGCAGCATTCGCGAGCTACGAGACAGCGGCGGCGCTCGCCGATCCGGCGTTCCTTCCGGAGATCGAACGCCGGATCGGCCTCCTCCACCTCCGCCGCGGAGAGTGGGAGCTGGGCGAGGCTTCGCTAGCTGCCGCCAGCGACGGGCTCGATCCCGCGAGCCGGTCACTCGCGATCGCCGATCGGGCCCTCGTCGCCCACCGAATGGGCGACGACGCTGCGGCGTTCGAGCTCGCGGAGAGTGCCCTCGCGCTTGCCGAGGAGACCTCTGATCCTCGTGCTCTCGCGCAGGCGCACAACATCCTCGGGATGCTGGCAGGGGGTCGCGGTGACAGCGACGAGGCGGTCAGCCACCTCGACCTCGGTGCGTCGATCGCCCGCTCTGCCGGTGATGCGGGGGCGGAGACCGCGGCTTTGAACAACCTTGCGCTAGCGGTGCGCGCTTCGGGCGATCCGGACCGGGCGATCGCGCTGACGACGGCTGCGCTCGACCTGTGCGTCCTACAGGGCGACCGGCACCGGGAGGCAGCGCTGCGTAACAACCTGGCGGACCTTCTGCGCGAGACGGGACGGCAGGATGAGTCGATGGAGGAGCTGAAACACGCCGTCACGCTCTTCGCAGAGATCGGAGAGGACGGGCGGCTCGAACCGGAGATCTGGAAGCTGACCGACTGGTGACCGCGCGCCCGCGATAGGGTCTGGCCGGAATGGGCGAATCTCTGTCCGACGCCACAGTGGTCGACCGCCTCCGCGCCTGTCGCGTGGTGCCGGTCGCAACGATCGAGGAGCCGGCGCGGGCGCCCGAGGTCGGGGCGGCGTTGCTCGCGGGCGGGATCGGCTGTATCGAGATCACGTTTCGTCACGCTGGCGCGGCGCAGGCGATTCGCCTCGCCCGCGAGGTCGATGGGCTGCTCGTAGGTGCAGGAACCGTCCTGTCGGCCGAGCAGGCGCGTGCCGCCGCAGACGCCGGTGCCTCGTTCGCGGTCGCTCCCGGGACGAACGACGATGTCGTCCGTGCCTGCAGCGAGCTCGGCCTCCCGTTCTTCCCCGGTGTCGCCACCGCCTCGGAGATCGAGCATGCGCGCGCCCTGGGCCGACTCGTCGTCAAGGTGTTCCCGGCGGCCCAGGTCGGCGGCCCGGCGTTCCTGCGCGCCGTCTCGGCGACCTACCCGGACGTCGGCTTCATGCCGACCGGGGGGATCGATGCCGCGAGCCTCGGCGAATACCTCGCTGTTCCCTCGGTCGTCGCGTGCGGCGGCAGCTGGCTCGTACGACCCGAGCTCGTGCGCGAGGGACTATTCGGCGAGATCGAGCGGTTCGCACGCGAGGCGAGCGCTGCATGAGCGAGCTCCTTTCGCTTCGCCCGGCCGAGGAGTGCCGCTTCGATCTCGTCTCGCTCGGAGAGGTGATGCTGCGCCTCGACCCCGGTGAGGAGAGGATCGAGACGACCCGCTCGTTCCGCGCCTGGGAAGGAGGCGGCGAGTACAACGTCGCGCGCGGTCTCAAGCGCTGCTTCGGGCTCCGCACAGCGGTCGTGACGGCGCTCGCCGACAACCCGGTCGGCCGCCTGATCGACGACCTCATCTACCAGGGCGGCGTCGAGCGTGCATCCCTCACCTGGGTTCCCTACGACGGCGTGGGGCGGGAGGTGCGGAACGGACTCAACTTCACGGAGCGCGGGTTCGGCGTGCGTGGCGCCGTCGGCGTCTCCGACCGCGGGCACACGGCCGCCTCGCAGATGCGTCCGGGCGACGTCGACTGGGAGCAGATCTTCGGCGCGGACGGTGCTCGCTGGTTCCACTGCGGCGGCATCTTCGCGGCGCTCTCGGAGACGACCGCCGACGTCGCGCTCGAGGGTATCGAGGCGGCCCGTCGACACGGGACGATCGTCTCCTACGACCTGAACTATCGGCCCTCGCTGTGGAAGTCGATCGGCGGGCCGTCGCGTGCTGCCGATGTGAACCGGAGGCTCGTCGAGCACGTCGACGTGCTGCTCGGGAACGAGGAGGACTTCTCGGCAGCGCTCGGGTTCACCATTGGGGGCGTCGACGAGAACCTTCTCCACCTCGATCTCGAGACCTACGCGCACTTGCTCGAGCGGGTGCTCGAGGCGTATCCGGGGATCGCGATGGTCGCCACCACCCTGCGGGAGGTGAGAAGCGCGTCCGTCAACGACTGGTCGGCCGTCTGCCGCACGCGGGACGCCTTCCACGTCGGACCGAGGCTCGACGGCCTCGAGATCCTCGACCGCGTCGGCGGCGGGGACTCGTTCGCGTCAGGGCTGTTCTACGGGCTTCTCAACGGCTGGGATCCCGAGAAGGCACTCGCCTATGGCGTCGCCCACGGCGCGCTCGCGATGACGACGCCGGGCGATACGTCGATGGCGACGCTGGCCGAGGTCGAGCGCCTCGTCGCGGGAGGCTCGGCCCGCGTCCGGCGATGAGGGACGTCGTCGTCGTAGGCGGCGGAATCGCCGGTCTCACGGCGGCGTACGCGCTGCGCGACCGCGACGTCATCCTCCTAGAGGCGGCCGGCCGGGTCGGCGGCAGGGTTCACTCCGAGCCACGAGGGGACAACTGGCTGAACTTCGGTGCCCATGTCTTCGGCGGCGAGAGCTCCGCAACGGGGGGCCTGCTCGCCGAGCTCGGTGTTCGCGCCGACACGGTCCCCGGGCGACTCGCCGCCGTCTCGCTCAACGGCACGCTCGTCTCCCGCGGCCCGGTCGAGAGCTTACCCCTCCGGCTGCCGATGCCCCTGCGCTCGCGCGCCGCCCTGGTCCGAGCCGGCATCCGTCTCCGCCTCGCCGTGCGCGAGTACGCGAAGATCGCGGCGCCGCGGGAGGGTGAGAGTGACGCCGCGCGTCAGCAACGGATGCTCGACTTCATGGACGATCGTTCGTTCGCCGAGTTCGCGGGGCCGTTGCCCGAGGACGTCGACCTGCTCTTCCGCTCGACCCTCACTCGGTCGTCGGGGGAGCCGGAGGAGCTTGCCGCGGGCTACGGCGTCGGGTACTTCCACCTCGTCTGGGACCGAAAGGGCGGACTGGCGCGTACGATTCCCGGCGGTTCCGGGGTCGTCATCGACGCGCTCGCGGAGGCTCTCGGTGATCGCATCCGCATCGGGTCGCGTGTCACCTCGGTCGAGCGCACGCCGGCAGGGGTGCGTGTCGAGGTCGCGGGCGGTGAGGCGATCGACGCACGCGCGGCGATCGTCGCGACTCCCGCGTACATCACGCGGGGGATCGTCGCGAACCTTCCGGCCGACACTGCGGCGGCCCTCGACGCGATCGCGTACGGACCGTACGTCGTCGGCTCGATCCTGACGAACGAGACGGCGGGCATGCCCTGGGACGGTCTCTATGCGCTCGCGACGCCGAAGCGATCGTTCAGCATGCTCTTCAACACGACGAACGTCCGCCGGGCCGGCGAGGAGGTGCGCGCAATGGGCGGGAGCTTCATGGTCTATGCGGCCGCGGGGTTCGCCCGGCGACTCGAGCACCTCGAGGATGCCGCCGTTCGCGATCGCTTCCTCGAGGATCTCCACGCCGTCCTGCCCGCGACACGTGGCCTTGTCGAGGAGGTCGTGATCAAGCGTTGGGAGCGCGGGTTGCCGTTCCCCCGCGTCGGTCGCGCCGCGCTCCAGGAGCCCCTGACCCGTCCGCTCGATCGCGTCTGGCTCGCGGGAGACTACCTCGGGACGTGGTACACCGAGACGGCTGTCCAGACAGCGCTCGGTGCCGCAACCGGCGTACGAGGGCTTGCCCTGGGTCGAGATCGCGCCTAGAATCATATTGTGGAACAGTCGTTCCACATCATGAGCATTGGACGCCTCGTGGCCACCCACACCGGAACCCAGTCGATGGAGCGTGGAGCGCAGTTGCTCGTGCACGTCGTCGAGGAGGACGAGGCTCCGACCGTGGGCGATCTCGCCAGGCTCGCCGGGCTTCCGAAGAGCACGACGTCACGCCTCGTGGGCGCACTCGAGCGCCAGGGGCTCGTGCAGCGCGATCCCGAGGGAGGTGCGATCCGCCCGGGGCCGGTGCTGCTCCGCTTCGCCCATCGGGAGGTGTCGGCGCTCGATCTCGTCGAGTTGGCCGGGAGCGCGCTCGAGCGACTCGCGCGCGCGAGCGGCGAGACCGCGAACCTCGGCGTCGCCACGCCGACCGCCGCAGAGATGCTCGATCAGCGTGACAGCCGTCACATTCTCGGCTCGACGAACTGGGTCGGGCAGCGCGTGCCTCACCACGGGTCCGTGATCGGCAAGGTCTTTCTCGCGGCCGGCGCGGTGCCGTTCCCCGCTTCACCGCTCGAGCGGCTCGCGCCCGGCACGATCACCGACTCGGCCGAGCTTCGGCGCGACCTCGAGCGCACGCGCGCGCGTGGCTACGCGACAGCGGTCGACGAGCTCGAGCCGGGCCTGTGGGCCGTTGCCGCGCCCGTCCGTGATGCCGGTGGCACCGTCACGGCCGCGCTCAGCATCTCGGGGCCGACGGTACGCCTGCGCGACGGCCTCCTCGACGAGCTGGGCGGGCTCGTGCGCGATGAGGCCTCTACCCTGTCCAGACGGATCGGCTACGACGACGTGAAACGAGGAGCTGCATGAGCGACGAAGAGATCGATCTCAACGCCCTGACCGACGAGGATCTCGTCACGCAGATGCACGACGACCTCTACGACGGCCTCGCGCCGGAGATCGCCGAGGGCACGAACATCCTGCTCGGGCGGGGCTGGGCGCCGGACAAGGTGCTGAACGAGGCCCTCGTCGGTGGAATGCGGATCGTCGGGATCGACTTCCGCGACGGCATCCTCTTCGTCCCGGAGGTACTGCTCGCTGCGAACGCGATGAAGGCCGGCATGTCGATCCTGCGGCCGTTGCTCGCCGAGACGGGCGTGGAGCGGATCGGCAAGGTCGTGATCGGAACCGTCAAGGGTGACATCCACGACATCGGCAAGAACCTCGTCGCGATGATGCTCGAGGGCGCCGGGTTCGAGGTGGTCGACCTCGGGATCAACACACCGGTCGAGCAGTTCCTCGAGGCGCTCGAGGAGCACCGGCCGGAGATCCTCGGCATGTCGGCGCTCCTGACGACGACGATGCCCTACATGAAGGTCGTGATCGACACGCTGAAGGAGAAGGGCCTCCGCGACGACTTCATCGTGCTCGTCGGCGGCGCCCCGCTGAACGAGGAGTTCGCCACCGCGATCGGTGCCGACGCGTACTGCCGTGACGCCGCCGTCGCGGCCGAGACGGCCCAGTCGCTCGTGCTCGCACGGCGCGCGACGGCGAACGCGAACTGAGCGCGATGGGCTCGGGCTCCGCACCCGTCGAGGTGAGCCTCGACCAGGAGGATCTCCTGCAGGGCGAGGCCGCGTTCGGTGCCGCCGCCCGGCCCGACGTGCTCATCCTCGCCTGCGGTGCGATTGCGCGCGAGGTGCTCGCCGTGATCCGACTCAACGGTTGGGCGCACGTCGACGTCCGCTGCCTACCCGCGAAGCTCCACAACACCCCGCGGGAGATCGCCGGCGCGGTCGACGCAAAGCTGACCGAGCTGAAGGGCCGCTACGCCCGCGTCTTCGTCGCCTACGCCGATTGCGGCACCGCCGGCGCGCTCGACGTCGTGTTGGAGCGACACGATGTCGAGCGGCTGCCGGGCGCCCATTGCTACGGCTTCCTGGCCGGGAACGACGCGTGGGACGCGATGCAGGAGGAGGAGGCCGGCACCTACTACCTGACCGACTTCCTCGCCCGTCACTTCGAGGCGCTGATCGTGCGCCCGTATCGGTTCGACACGAACCCCGAGCTGATCCCGATGGTGTTCGGCAACTACAAGCGCCTGATCTACCTCGCGCAGACGGACGACGCGGGGCTTCGCGAGCGGGCGAAAGCCGCCGCCGATCTCCTCGGGCTCGCCTACGAGGAGCGCCGGACTGGCTACGGCGAGCTCGTGCCGTCGCTCGCCCAGTTCGTCGAGAATCCCGAGAGGCTCGACCGACGCGTAGGCGCAAGTGGGGACGAGGAGCAGGCATGACGGAGACCGTCCTGTCCTCGGCGACGAAGGAGGTCGTGATCGGGTTCGACCGCCCGTTCGTGATCATCGGCGAGCGGATCAATCCGACGGGGCGCAAGCAGCTCGCAGAGGAGATGAAGGTTGGCAACTTCGACACGGTGATCGCCGACGCTCTGGCCCAGGTCGCAGCGGGTGCGCAGATGCTCGATGTCAACGCCGGCATCCCGCTCGCCGACGAGCCCGCGATCCTGCGCCACACGATCGAGCTCGTCCAGTCGATCACGGACGTGCCGCTCAGCATCGACTCGTCGATCGTCGAGGCGCTCGAGGCGGGCCTCTCCGTCTATCAGGGCAAGGCTCTCGTCAACTCGGTCACCGGCGAGGACGAGCAGATGGAGCGCGTGCTGCCCCTCGTCGCAAAGCATGGTGCTGCGGTCGTCGCGATCTCGAACGACGAGACCGGCATCTCCGAAGACCCCGACGTGCGATTCGCGGTGGCACGGAAGATCGTCTCGCGGGCCGCGGATCATGGAATCCCGAAGGAGGACATCGTCGTCGACCCGCTGGTGATGCCGATCGGGGCGATGGGCACCGCGGGCAGGCAGGTGTTCCGGCTCGTGCGGCGGCTGAAGGAGGAGCTCGGCGTCAACACGACCTGCGGCGCGTCCAACGTCAGCTTCGGGCTCCCGAACAGACCGGCGCTGAACGCCGCCTTCTTGCCGATGGCGATCGCCTCCGGGCTGACCTCGGCGATCACGAGCCCGCTCCACGACGAGGTGCGGTACGCGATCTGGGCGGCCGACGTGATGAACGGCAACGACGAGAACTGTGCCGGCTGGATCGCGCGGTCGAGCGAGTCGGGCGAGGCGGCTCAGACAGGCCGTCGCGGCGGCCGCGAGGGCAGGCGGAGAGCGGCGGGAGCATGAGCCGGCGACGACGACGCCCGGACCCCGGGTCTCACTGCGAGCCTCACGCCTGCGGGGATCGCGGCCTTGCCTGACCATCTCGTCGTCTTCACGCCGTCCGGCCGTCGCGGCCACTTCGATGACGGCACGACCGTGCTGGAGGCCGCACGGAGGCTCGGCGTCGACATCGACTCCGTCTGCGGCGGTCGCGGCATCTGCGGTCGCTGCCAGGTCGAGGTGAGCGAGGGCGAGCACGCGAAGCATGCGATCGTCTCGGCGGCCTCGCATCTGACCCCGATCGGTGACGTCGAGCACGCGTACGCGGCCGATCGAGGGCTCGCGCCGGGCAGGCGCCTCGGCTGCACGGCGAGGGTCGCCGGCGAGCTCGTCATCGACGTGCCTCCCGAGAGCCAGGTCCATCGCCAGGTCGTGCGCAAGGAGGCAGACGCCCATCCGATCGAGGTGAACCCGGTCGTGCGGCTCCACTACGTCGAAGTCGAAGAGCCGGACCTCGCCTCGCCGACGAGCGATCTCGGTCGGCTGCGCGCTGCACTCGAGCGGGAGTGGGCCCTGACCGGGCTCGAGTGCGACGCCCACGTCCTGCCGGTGCTGCAGAAGACGCTGCGTCGCGGCGACTGGCGCGTGACGGTCGCCGTTCACGACGGAGCCGCGATCTCGGGCGTCTGGGCCGGGCTCCACGAGGTGATGCTCGGGATCGCCTTCGACATCGGCTCGACGACGGTCGCCGGGCATCTCTGTGACCTCGCGACCGGCGAGGTGCTCGCGTCGGCGGGAGAGATGAACCCGCAGATCCGGTTCGGCGAAGACCTGATGAGCCGTGTCTCGTACGTGATGATGAACCCCGGCTCCGAGAAGGAGCTGACGCGCGCCGTTCGCGGCTGCCTCGCGAAGCTCACAGCCGAGCTCGCGAACGATGCCGGCGTCTCCCGGGACGACATTCTCGAGGTGACCCTCGTCGGCAACCCGATCATGCATCACCTCCTGCTCGCCCTCGACCCGACCGAGCTCGGCGGCGCGCCTTTCGCGCTCACGATCGACGAGGCCGTACGCTGTCCCGCGCGCGAACTCGGCCTGCCGATTCATGCGGGCGCGCGTGCCTACGTGCTCCCCTGCATCGCCGGCCACGTCGGCGCCGATGCGGCCGGCGTGATCCTCTCCGAGGGCCCGTACCTCGGTGAGGAGGTCAACCTGATCGTCGACGTCGGCACGAACGCCGAGATCGTGCTCGGCAACAGGGACCTGCTCCTCGCCGCGTCGAGCCCTACGGGGCCGGCGTTCGAGGGCGCTCAGATCAGCTGCGGGCAGCGTGCTGCCCCCGGCGCGATCGAGAGGGTACGCATCGACCCGGATACGCTCGAGCCCCGATATCGCGTGATCGGGAGCGACGTCTGGTCGGACGAACCGGGGTTCGCGGGCATCCAGGTCACGGGCGTGTGTGGCTCGGGGATCATCGAGGCCGTAGCGGAGCTCCACCTGGCGGGGATCCTGACCACCGACGGGACGATCGACGGCGCACTCGCAGCCCGTTCGCCGCGGATCGTGCCCGACGGGCGCACGTTCTCCTACGTCATCTCCGACGGCGAGCCCGAGCTCACGATCACCCAGAACGACATCCGCCAGATCCAGCTCGCGAAGGCTGCGCTCCATGCCGGATGCATGTTGCTGCTCGAGCGCTACGGGATCGAGCGCGTCGACCGGATCAGGCTCGCCGGCGCCTTCGGCAGCCACATCGACCCGGTTCACGCACTCGTGCTCGGACTGATTCCCGACTGCGACCCGGCGGGCGTGACGTCTGCCGGAAACGCGGCCGGCACCGGGGCGCGGATCGCCCTGCTCGACGGATCTGCCCGCGCCGAGATCGAGGAGGTCGTCCGGCGTGTCGAGAAGATCGAGACCGCTGTCGAGCCGCGGTTCCAGGAGCTGTTCATCGGCGCGATGGCGATCCCCCACGACACCGATCCGTACGAGCGCCTTCGTTCCGTCGTCGCCCTGCCTCCGCGACGGGTGGCCGACGCGAGCGAGGGGCGCACGCGCCGGCGCGCCCGACCAGATTCCAGCCAAAGGAGCCGCGCATGATGGAGGAGCAGGCATGACCGAGCGAGGCGGAGGTCGCCGAAGCGGCGGCCGCGCCGCCAGGCAGGCCGCGCGTGCGGTCTCGAACGCGGTCAGCGTCCCGTACGTCACTCGAGCGATGACGCCCTTCGAGGTGCTCTCGGAGGAGCACCTGGAACTCATCGAGGAGAACGCCGACACCGTCCTCGAGCAGGTCGGGATCGACTTCCGCGACACGCCCGAGGCGCTCACCCTGTTCAGGGACGCGGGCGCGGACATCGACGGTGAGCGCGTGCGCTTTCCGCGCGGCCTTGCGCGCCATCTCGTGCAGGCGACTGCGCCCGCCCAGTTCACGCAGGTGGCGCGAAACCCCGCGCACAACGTCGAGATCGGCGGGATGCACACCGTCTTCGCACCCGCGTACGGGTCGCCGTTCGTCCGCGACCTCGACAACGGGCGGCGCTACGGGACGATCGAGGACTTCCGTAACTTCGTGAAGCTCACGTACATGACCCCGTTTCTGCACCACTCGGGTGGAACCGTGTGCGAACCGGTCGACATCGCCGTCAACAAGAGGCATTACGACATGGTCTACGCGCACATGCGCTACTCGGACAAGGCCTTCATGGGCTCGGTCACCCATCCGAGCCGGGCCGAGGACACGGTCGCGATGGCGCGGATCCTGTTCGGTGCGGACTTCCTCGAGTCCAACACGGTGATCGTCTCGCTCGCCAACGCGAACTCGCCGATGGTGTGGGATTCGACGATGCTCGGGGCGGCGAAGGCCTATGCCGAGGCCAACCAGGGCGTGCTGATCACGCCGTTCATCCTGGCGGGCGCGATGAGCCCGGCCACGGTCGTCGGCGCCGCCACCCAGACGCTCGCCGAGGCCCTCGCCGGGATGGCCTTCTGCCAGCTCGTCCGGCCCGGCGCCCCGGTCATCCTCGGGTCGTTCGCCTCGTCGATGTCGATGCAGTCGGGAGCGCCGACCTTCGGCACCCCCGAGCCGGCGCTGATCCTCTACGTCATGGCGGCGCTCGCCCGGCGGCTCGGGGTCCCGTTCCGCTCCGGCGGTGCCCTCACGGCGTCCAAGATCGCGGATGCGCAGGCGGCCTACGAGTCGGCCAACACGATGCAGCCGACGATGCTCGGAGGCGTCAACTTCGTCCTCCACACCGCGGGCTGGCTCGAAGGTGGCCTCTCGATGGGGTACGAGAAGTTCATCCTCGACGTCGACCAGGCGGCGGCCTGGCACGCGTTCGCGAAGGGTGTCGACATGACCCGCAACGGCCAGGCGATCGATGCGCTGCTGACGAACGAGCCCGGCACGCACTTCCTCGGGCACCCGCACACGCTCGAGAACTTCGAGGGCGCGTTCTGGCGCTCGTCGAACGCCGACAACGGCAGCTTCGAGCAGTGGGACCTGGAGGGAGCGAAGGACGCGAACGTCCGGGCCAACGCAACGTGGAAGAAGATGCTCGCGGAGTACGAGGCGCCGCCGATCGACGACGCCGTCGACGCCGAGTTGCTCGAGTTCATCGAGCGCAAGAAGGCCTCCTTCGAGGACTCGTTCGCGTGAACCGGCCCGGCGGCATCGCTCCGAGCCTCCCGCAGCTCATCGAACGCTCGCGCTACGAGGTGATCCCGCTCGGAGGCGCCGTCGAGAAGGTGCTCGAGTTCGTCCCGAAGGACGTCGAGCTCACCGTGACCGTCTCGCCCGTCAAGGGGCTCGAGCCGTCGTTCGAGCTCGCCGAGACGCTCGCGAGGGAGGGGTACGCCGTCGTGCCGCACCTGTCGGCACGGCTCGTGCGCGACCGCGTCCACCTGGCCGAGATCGTCGCGCGATTCTCGGACATGGCCACCCGCGATGTCTTCGTGGTCGCGGGCGACGCCGACGAGGCGGCCGGGGTCTACGAGGGCGCGGCACCGCTCCTGCGCGACCTCGACGAGATCGGTCATCCGTTCGCACGGATCGGGATTACCGGCTATCCCGAGACCCACCCGCTGATCGACGACGAGACGGCGCGTACGGCCCTGGCCGAGAAGGCGCCGTATGCGAGCTACATCGCGACGCAGATCTGCTTCGACCCAGGAGTGACGGTGCGCTGGATCGACGAGGTGTGGGCGGGAGGCATTCGTCTTCCCGTCTACGTTGGGCTCCCGGGTGCCGTCCAGCGGGCGAAGCTCCTGCGCGTCTCGGCGCGCATCGGGATCGGCGAGTCGATCCGGTTCCTGCGCAAGCACGGCAACTTCGTGACCCGTTTCCTGCAACCCGGCGGGTTCAGCCCCGACAAGCTGATCAAGGGCCTCGCGCCAGCCATCGCGGACCCCGAGCAGAAGATCGCCGGCTTCCACATCTTCACGTTCAACGACCTCGCCGACACGGAGGCATGGCGACAGAGAAGGCTCGCGGGCGGTTGAACATTGTGTTGAATCACCACACATGACTCCCATGAGCGAGCAGAAGTACGATTTCGTGATCATCGGCGGCGGGTCTGCGGGGTGTGCCCTCGCAAACCGACTCAGCGCCGACCCCTCGACACGCGTCCTCGTGCTCGAGGCGGGCCGTTCGGACTACAGGTGGGACGTCTTCATCCACATGCCGGCCGGGCTCGCAACTCCGATCGGCAACAGGCTCTACGACTGGAAGTACGAGTCGGAGCCGGAGCCGCACATGAACGGACGGAGGATCTACCACGCCCGCGGCAAGGTTCTCGGCGGCTCGTCGAGCATCAACGGGATGATCTTCCAGCGCGGCAACCCGCTCGACTACGAGCGCTGGGCTGCCGAGCCGGGGATGGGTGCGTGGGACTACGCCCACTGTCTCCCGTACTTCAAGCGAATGGAGACGTGCCTCGCGGGCGCGGACGAGTACCGCGGCGGGGAGGGGCCGCTCGTCCTCGAGCGTGGCCCGGCGACGAGCCCCCTCTTCAAGGCGTTCTTCGGGGCCGTTCAGGAGGCCGGCTACCCGCTCACCGACGATGTCAACGGATACCGGCAGGAGGGCTTTGCCGCGTTCGACCGCAACATCCACCGCGGCCGCCGACTCAGCGCCGCGAGGGCCTACCTCCACCCGATCATGCAGCGGTCGAATCTCGACGTGCGCTGCAACACCTTCGTGAACCGGGTGCTCTTTGCCGGCACCCGCGCGGTCGGGGTCGAGATCGCAGGGAGAGCCGGGCCGCGCCGGATCGAGGCGGGTGAGGTGATCCTCTGTGGCGGCGCGATCAACTCGCCGCAGCTGCTCCAGCTCTCGGGGATCGGCAACGGGCGCGAGCTCGAGGCGCTCGGCGTCGATGTCGTGCACGACCTGCCTGGCGTCGGCGAGCACCTGCAGGATCATCTCGAGGTCTACATCCAGTACGCCTCGAAGCAACCCGTCTCGGTTGCGCCGGCGATGAAGTGGCGCAACCGGCCGTGGGTCGGGCTCAAGTGGCTCTTCTTCCGCTCCGGCCCGGGCGCGACGAACCACTTCGAGGCAGGCGGGTTCATCCGCGGAGACGACCAGGTCGCCTACCCGAACCTGATGTTCCACTTCCTGCCGGTCGCAATCCGATACGACGGCTCGTCACCGGCCTCCGACCACGGCTACCAGGTACACGTCGGGCCGATGTACTCCGACGCCCGCGGCTCGGTGAAGATCACCTCGCCCGACCCGCGCGTGCACCCGGCGCTCCGGTTCAACTACCTCTCGACCGAGCAGGACCGGCGCGAGTGGCTCGAGGCCGTCCACTCGGCGCGAACGATCCTCACCCAGCCGGCCTTCGAGCCGTTCAACGCGGGGGAGATCTCACCGGGGCCCGCGGTCGAGACCGACGAGGAGATCCTCGACTGGGTCGCGCGCGACGCCGAGACGGCGCTGCACCCATCGTGCACCTGCCGGATGGGCGTCGACGAGATGTCGGTCGTCGATCCCGAGACCATGCGCGTCCGTGGCGTGGAGGGCCTGCGCGTCGTCGACGCATCGGTCTTCCCGTACGTCACGAACGGCAACATCTACGCCCCGGTG
>CAVOVG010000011.1:0-290850 GCA_963699795.1 uncultured Thermoleophilia bacterium | reverse complement strand
CGCGTACGACTCGTCGGTGAAGACCTTCTGCATGTTCGGGTTGCCCCAACAAGTGTGGATCCAGATCTCGACGTCGTCGAGGCCTTCGATCTCGCCGGTTGAAGCAGTCGACGAGGAAGTCGAGCAGCTTCGTCTCGTTCGGGTAGTAGCAGGCCATGAAGTGGAGCGTCGGCTCCTCGATCTGGATCACCTTGCACCCCGACGCCGCGAGCTGCCGCAGCTCGAGATTCATCGCCTCGGCCATGTCCCAGGTCACCTGCATCTTGTCATCGAGGTCGTAGTGCTCCGTGTGGCTATCGAGGAAGAATGCGAGCACCTGGGCGGAGCACGCAGCCGAACTTGATCTGCTTTCCGGACGCTGCGCTCTGCTGCCCGATCCGCCAGATCTTGGCGTACTCGAGCGGGTTCTTCGGATCGTGCTCGACCTTGCCGGTGACCCTCGGCCAGCGCCAGGTCTTGTAGATCGAGTCGAGCATCGTGCCGACCGGATAGGCGAGCAGCGGCGAGCGTGTGTTCCTCGTCTGCAATTCCTCGTGCTCGAGGCCCTTCCACCGCTGCAGCGGGTAGTGGTGCCACGAGCGACCGGCGACGTCCTCGTCCAGGTGGTAGTCGCCTGTCGTCAGGATGTCGAGCCCTGCGCGCTCCTGATCGGAGATGACCATCGCGTGCGCATCCGTGAACTGCTCACGGAACCAGGGATCCATCATCGCGGTGTCGAGCGGGCGTCCCCACATGTTCGCCGTGTACCAGCGCGGGCGGGGCCACGAGCCCGTCACAGTCGCTGGAAGCATCAGGTCGTTCGTCGCGGTAAAGATAGCTGCCTCCCCGTTGACGTCGGCTCCCGTAGTCGAGAGCGCAGTTGAACTGATACTACTCGGCGAGAAATCGCCAGGAAGCGGTTCCCCGATGGTGCAACTCGACCCACAAGAATGATCGCCAAACGCCTAGCCGGGCCCGGCGAGATCGGATCCCCGGCCACCGATCTGCCCACCCCGGCAGTCCTCGTCGACCTGGACCGGCTGGAGGCAAACCTCAGCTCCTGGCAGGCAGCTGCCACGTCGTCGGGAGCGCGGTTCAGGCCGCACATCAAGACTCACAAGGTCGTAGCGATCGCAGCCCGACAGATCGAGCTGGGCGCCTGCGGCATCGCGTCGGCGAAGGTGTCGGAGGCCGAGGTGTTCGTCGCAGCGGGCATCCGCGACGTCGTGATTGCGTTCCCCGTCATCGGGGCAGACAAGTGGGAGCGCGTGGCGCAGATGGCTGCGAGCGGCGTTGCCGTCGCGGTGAATGTCGACAGCGATCTCGGCGCCGAGGGACTGAGCGCCGCGGCTACGCGCCACGGCACCCGCGTCGGCGTTCAGCTCGAGGTCGACACGGGCCTGAACCGAGTGGGGTTCCGCCTGAACGAGACGGATCGGCTCGCGTCTCTCGCCCGCGTTGTGATGGCGCTCCCGGGCCTGGAGCTCGAGGGCATCACGACCCACCGGGGTGTCGGATTCGAAGGTGCGGCGACGATGAGCCCCGCGGAGGCAGGGCTCGCCGAGGGCCGGTTGCTCGTGGAAACGGCCGAGCAGCTCCGCTCCGCCGGAATTCCGATCCGAGAGGTAACCGCCGGGAGCACGATCACCGGCCGGGCGGTCGCAACGGTGCCGGGTGTTACCGAGGTGAGAGCTGGAACCTACGCTTTCAACGATCTGATGCAACTCGGCCGTGGGTCGGCCGGCGACGCGGACCTCGCACTGAGCCTCCTCTGCACGGTGGTCAGCCATCACGGCGATCGGGCGACGATCGACGGTGGCTCGAAGACCTTCGCCGGCGACCATCGAGTCGTCGGCCCGACGGATGGCGAGTCAGGCTTCGCGCGGGCGGTCGACCGTCCGGTCTTCGTGGCTCGTCTGTCCGAGGAGCACGGGATGATCACTACGGGAGCGGAATCGATCGCGCTCGGAGAGAAGATCGCCTGGTTCCCGTCCCACGTGTGCCCGTGCGTCAATCTCGCCGACGAGATGGTCGGCGTGCGAAACGGGCTCGTCGAGGTGATCTGGCCGATCGAGGCTCGCGGTGAGCGAACGTAGCGAGTCGTCGGCTGCGATGAGACGCCGATGGCGGGGCTACGGGCGCCACGCCTGAGTCGTCAGTCCGTCTCCATCGGATGGCCGCCGGAGCGGAGTCCGCATCAGCACGCGCCGGTCGGGCATCGTGATCACGGTCAGAGTCAGCGATCGACCGCGACCGGAGACGCCGTCGACGAACGCGAGGCGGCGACCGTCTGCCGACCAGGCGGCTCCGCGCGCATCCGCGACGATCAGGCGCTCTCCCTGCCCGTCAGGTCGGACCGTGTAGACCGCGGAGCGTCGCGGCTCGGTGCGCGTGAACACGACCTGCTGCCCGTCCGGTGACCAGCGCGGTTCTTCGTCGAGGGTCTTGGAAAACGGCACCCGGGTCAGCTGGACGATCTGACGGTCGGAGAGTCTGATCGTGAACAACCGGTAGGGGTCATACGGCTCGGCACCAGGGACAGACGCTGCCAGTACGACTGCCGTCCCGTCCGGCGACCAGTCGACCTCCCCCATGCCCGCCGCCCGCAACACGAACTGCGGCTGCCCCCCGTCCGGGCGAACGACGAACAGGCCGACGACGAACGGCGACCCGGGGTCGGTGTAGGGAACGACGTACGCAAGTTGGCGGCCGTCCGGTGACCATGCCAGCGAGCGGAAGGCATGACGCGAGGGCGGCACCAGAACGCGCCTGTCCTGTCCCGTCCGGTCGACCGAGACGATCTCGTGAACGAAGCCCCGCCCCGTCCCGGCAGCCCGCTGGCGAAGGAACGCGAGCCGGCCGCGCGCCGACCAGGTCGGACTGTAGTCTTCGGCCCCGGGCGGCGCGGCGACACGACGCACACCGCTGCCGTCGGCCTTCATCACGTAGAGCCGCGCACCCCGTGTGAACGCGATCGTTCTCCCGTCGGCCGACCAGGACGCGTGAGAGTCGAACTCACCGAAACGGCAGTCACACCGCCTCGAGGGCTTCGGCGGCGCGGTGAGTCGGGTCAGCCGGGCACCGTTCGGGCGAACCGTCCAGATCGCGCGCCGCCCCGAGGCGGCGCTTGCGAACACGATCGCGGGGTCGCCTGCCCTGCCTGTCGCAGGCGCTGCGACCGGGGCGAGCAACAGCAGAATCGCAGCGAGCGCGAAGAAGGCCACGCCGCGCCGAGATGCGGTCGCCCGTAACCGGGAGGCGACAGCTGCCGTGGACGCTCGGGTGGCGGTACGAGCGGCAGTCAGCCGTCCGATCAGCCTGTCGATCGCCCTTCGAGCTCGAACACGCCCTCTGCCCCGCCAGCGGAGATAACAGCTGCGCCGCTCGCAGCGTCGAAGACGTGCACCCGACACGGGTCGAAGCCGATGCGAACGTCGGATCCCGGCGCGGGAGCGAGCGCGGGCGGCGTCAGCGCCTTGACGACCTGACCTCCGAGATGGAGGTCGACCACGGTCTCGCCGCCGAGCGGCTCGGTCACAAAAACGTTTGCTGCCACCATGGCGTTGTCGCCTCCGATCTGTACGTCCTCGGGCCTGACGCCGATCACGCACGGTGCCCCATCCACGACGGCGCCGGAAGGCGGCTCCGTCGTGAGGACACGGATGGAGAAATCCGGGTGGACGACCCGCACAACGCCGTTCGACGTAGCGAACGTGCACGGAACGAAGTTCATCGGCGGGCTGCCGACCACGGTCGCGGCGAACTGGTTCGCCGGTCGGTGATAGACGTCTTCCGGAGTATCGAACTGCTGGATGGCGCCTCGGCCGAGCACCGCAACTCTGTCAGGCATGCTCATGGCCTCGATCTGGTCGTGGGTGACGTAGATGAGGGTGCGGTGGAGGTCACGCTGCAGGCGCTTCAGCTCCACCCGCATCTCGAGGCGAAGGAGCGCATCGAGCGCCGATAGCGGCTCATCGAGCAAGAGCACGCGCGGGTCACGGACCATCGCGCGCCCGAGGGCGACGCGCTGACGCTCGCCGCCCGAGAGCTTGCCGGGCTTCCGCTTCAGGAGATGGTCGATGTGCAGAACCTCAGCAGTATCCGTGACGCGCTTCTTGATCTCGGCCTTCGGCGTCTTGGCCTGCTTGAGCGGAAACGCGAGATTGTCGTAGACGTTGCGGTCGGGGTAGAGGGCGAGATTCTGGAACATGATCGCGATGTCACGGTCACCGGGGTACACGTCGGTGATGCGATCCTCGTCAGCGAAGACGTCGCCGCTCTCGGGCTTCTCCAGCCCGACGATCGTCCGCAGGAGCGTCGTCTTGCCGGCGCCGGGAGGCCCGAGCACGGCAACGAACTCCCCATCCTCGATCGACAGGGAGACATCGTCGAGTGCGACCACCGAACCGAAGCTGACCGTGACGTTCTCGAGCCTGACGGACGCCACTAGAGGTCCACCGCCAGGGTCGTCTCGTCGTCGAAGAAGAGCTGGCGAGGACCGTCGAAGACGAGGCCGACGTTGTCGCCCACGCGCGGGCGCCTGCCAGGAACGCCGACAACCCGGAAGCTGTGACCGGAAACGTCGAGATGGATCACGTCCTTGGCGCCGAGCGGCTCCACGAGGTTGACCTTCCCCTGGAGCGTCGCCTCCGCTGCGTCCGGGGCGGAAAGCTGGACGTTCTCTGGCCTGATGCCGAGGGTTAGCGTTCGGCCGTTACCACCGACTCGGTCGCCGAGCACCATCGCCGCCGGAAGGAAGTTCATCTGTGTCGAACCGACGAAGCCGGCAACAAACTTGTTTGCCGGCTTGTTGTAAAGCTCGTCCGGTGTGCCGTACTGCTGCAGACGACCGAGGTCCATGACGGCGATGTGGTCGGCCATGCTCATCGCCTCGACCTGGTCGTGCGTCACGTAGACCATCGTCTGCCCGATCTCGTGCTGGATCCGCTTCAGCTCGGCCCTCATGTAGGCACGGAAGGCGGCGTCGAGGTTGGAGAAGGGCTCGTCGAGCAGGAAGATCGCCGGCTCGACGATCATGCTTCGGCCGAGCGCAACCTTCTGCATGTCGTTCACCGACAGCCGTGATGCGTTGCGGTCGAGCATGCCTTCGAGACCGAGGATCCCGACGATGCGGTCGACGTCGGCCTTGATCGTCTCCTTCGACGGCCTTGGCTTGCGAACCCGCAGGCCGAACGAGAGATTCTCCGCCACCGTCATGTGCGTGAAGATGGCGTAGTTCTGGAAGACGAAGCCCACGGTCCGTGCTCCCGGCGGCAGCTTCGTGATCGGCTGCTCGTCGAAGTAGATCTCGCCGCTCGTCGGCTTCTCGAGACCCGAGATCATGTTCATCGTCGTCGTCTTGCCGCAACCGGAGGGGCCGAGCAGGGCCACGAACGAGCCGTTCGGGATCGAGAGCTCGAGATCGTTCACCGCGATGAGCCCGCCGGGGAACTGCTTCGTCAGGTGCTGGAGGGTGATCTCGGCCATCAGCGCTTGATCGCACCAAAGGTGAGACCGCGGACGAGGTACTTCTGGATCGAGAGACCGAAGACAGCAGGTGGAATGATCAGGATCACGGCGAGGGCAGCCTGCTTGCCGTACTCCTGGCCGGCGCTCCCGGACTGGAGCGCCTGCAGGAAGACCGGGGCGGTCCGCGCGTTGTCCTGTGTCATCACGAGCGCGATCAGGAAGTCGCTCCAGTTGAGGATGAAGACGAAGAGCGCGGTCGCAGCGAGTCCGCCCTTCACCTGCGGCAGCACGACCTTGAAGAAGGCACCCCAGTGGGTGCAGCCGTCCACGATCGCCGCGTCGGATATCTCGCGTGGCACCTCCTGAAAGAAGCTACGCATCAACCAGACGACGAACGGGAACGTCACCGCGCCGTAGATGATCACGAGCCCCCAGAGCGTGTCCCAGAGGTGGAGGTAGACGAACATGAAAAGCAGGGGGATGATGATCGCGATCGGGGGAAACATCCGCAGCTGAAGGATCTGGAACGGCAACATCCGACCGCCGGAGCGAAAGCGCGCTATCCCGTACGCAGCGAGAACTCCCACGAACAGCGCGAGCAGCGTGCCACCGGTTGCCGCGATGATGCTGTTCTCGATCGAGGGGATCGCCGAGACGTTTCTTCCGCCTGAGAAGAGACCCTCATTGGCAGTCTGCAGTCCGAGGATGCTCCTGAAGTTCTCCCACGTCCACTCGGCGGGCCACCAGTAGATCTTGCCCGGCGGATTCCATTCGTCCGGCGGCTTGAAGGCCATCGTGACCGTCCAGTACAGGGGAAAGCCGTAGATCACGGCGAGGAAGAGGATCGAGAGCCAGCGCGCGACGCGGCGAAGGAAGCCGAACATCGAGCGACGCGGGGCAACGAGCTCGGTGTGCGACACCTTTGACGCAGCGACTTCCGGTTCGACCGTCGTCATCAGCTCGGCGCTCCTGCATTCGCGAACGGCTCAACGCCGGCCCCCCTCGGGGTCTCGCCGGTCTCGAGCTCCTCGAGCGTAGCGTCCTGCCCGGCCTCGATCGGGCGAACCGCGAAAGCACCGGCGATCGTGACCATGATCAGGACGATCAGCGCCGCGGCGCAAGCGTAGCCCCAGCGAGAGTTGATGATCACCTCGCGGTACATCCATACGGAGATCGTCGTCGAGGCGTCGCCGGGGCCACCCTGTGTGAGAAGGTAGACGGCGTCAAAAACCTTGAAGACCTCGATCGAGCGGATGATCAGTGCGATCAGGATGATCGGCTTCATCATCGGGAGGATCAGGTAGCGGAACTGGTGCCACGAGTTGGCGCCGAGAATCCGCGCCTGACTCATCTGGTCTTCCGGAAGCGCCACGAGCCCTGAGAGGAGGATCAGGAACATCAGTGGCGTCCACTGCCAGATGTCGACGACCATCGCCGACCAAAGCGCGAAGCTCGGGTTCTGGAGCCAGAGAACGCTGACGTCGTGCCCGAGCAGGAGCGACAGGCCCTCGTTCAGCGGCCCGTCGACCTGGAAGATCATGAAGAACACGAACCCTGAGACGGCCGGCACGACCATCATCGGCAGGAGGAAGAACAGCGTCAAGACGCCGCGGCCCGGGAACTGCTTGAGGAACAGCATCGCCAGCCCGAAGCCGATAAGGAACTCCATCCCGACAGCGACCACCATGAAGAGGACAGTCCGCCACAGGGCCATCCAGAAGGTTCCGTCGTTCAACGCCTCCCAGTAGCCGTCGAACCAGTACCAGTACTGGTACGCGTGCCAGACGTCGGCGCCGCTCGTGGGTGTCCAGCCGGTAAAGCCGAGGTAGATCGCGAGCACGGCGGGAAACAGCACGATGAACAACATCACGAGCTGCCCCGGCGCGATCAAGATGCTCGAGACCGACTTCTCGTTGCGACCACCAACACTCGGCAGGCGCCCCTTGGGCGCCTGCCGAGCTGTGCTGTCGTCGGCGGTGTCTGTCATGCGTCCTTCGCTCGAGCTACTTGATGATCGGTGAGCTCGGGCCATACCGACCCTTGGGCGGGAACTGCTTGTAGCTCGCCTGGACCACCTTGGCCTGCTTCGCCTTGCCAAGGCGGTCGGTGATCTTGTTCCAGCGCTGCTCGACGGCTGCCATCGCCTTTTCGGGCGACTGCTGGTTGGTGAGCATCTTCTGCAGCTCCTCGTCGAGCGCCTGGTTGTACTCGCCGGCCCCGCGGATCGTGATCGGCGGCACCGAGCGCGGGATGATCTCCTTCAGCGCCTTCATCCCGTACGGCTTGTACGACTGGTTCACGAGCGGATCGTTGAACGAGATCGTGTGGTGCGGATCCTGGTATCCGGCCGGGTTGGCGGTCAGGTACGTGTACATCCGCGCCCCACCGGCCCACTGCAGGAACAGGTAGGCCGCCTCGTGGTGGCTCTTCGGCGAAAACGCGTTCACGCCGTACGAGATGTTGTAGTGCATCGCGACGCGCCGGACGAGCTTGCCCTTGATGATCCGGCCCGGCTGGACATCGGTGCGAAGGAACTTGCCGAAGCCCTTGTCCAGATCCTTGCTCCCCGGGACGAGCTTGGTCACGTTCGCGAACGTGCCACCCTGTACGCCGTTGCCGGCACCGAACGTCTGGTACTGGGAGACCCAGTCCTTCGAGAGGTTGCCCGGCTCCGACCACTTCAGCGAGCGGAGATGCTCGGTCGCAGCGCGGATGCCTGCCGTGTTGTTGACGTTCGCCGAGCCGTCGGGCTTGAAGTAGTACATGTTCGGGTCGGCGCCGCTGACGAAGCGGTGCTGCCAGTTGACCTTGCCCCAGAACGGGCCCTTGCGCTCGACCGACCCGTACAACGGAGTCGCCGCATCCGGCCGATGGAAGAACTCGGCGATCTTCGCCTGATCGTCCCACGTCTTCGGGAAGACGAGCGGCTGCCCGTACTTGTCCTCGAAGTTCGCCTTCTCCGTCTTGTTGTGGAACAGGTCGTACCGGTAGACGTACGGCTGGGTGTCGTTGTCGAATGCCACCCAGTAGGTGCGCCCGCCGTACTGCGTGAACAGCTGAACCGTCGCCCGGCCGCCGGCATACCCGTACTTCGGGTCGTTCCAGCTCGGCTTGTACTTTGCAACGTAGTCGTCAAGGGGCCGAAGGAGACCCGAGTTCGCATAGTCACCCGTATCCTCGATCGCGCCGGTGACGACGTCGAAGCTGCCGTTCTTCGTCGACGCGTTGCGGATGTTGGTCTGATACTCGGTCGCGGGATCCGTCTCGACGAACTTGATCTTGATCCCGGTCTCCCGCTCGAAGATGCCGACGACCGACGCCGTCGACCCGGCCGGGAACTTGTTCTCGAACTGCGGCCGCGAGAAGTTGAGCACCTGAACGACGAGCGTGCTCGGGGCCTTCCCTGCCTTGCGCAACGCTTTCAGCGCGAGGATTGCACGGCCCTCTTCCGAGTTCGCCGGGTACTGATACCGCTGAGCGCCCTTGAAGCCGGTCGGGCCACCGATCATTCCAGGCGCGAGACCGTTCGCCAGAGCGGCGTTCCGACTCGCCCGCGCAACCCCGGGGGCGCTCACTGCGAGGCCGGCAGCTGCCGCCCCGGCCAGGAACTTGCCACGGGAAACCGAGGAACCGGAATCCGGAGCGTCGGTCGCCTCTGACTTCTTGATGCTGTTTTCTTCCTGCACAACCCCTCCTTCTACACCCAAGGACTGACCGAATTCAACGGACCCGGCGCTCCTGCTCTCCCTCGACGGGGGCGAGCTGCTAGAGCCTGGCCGCGCTGCTGTTGGTCAACGACATGGACACCTGCCACCACTTAGACGAACAAACACGCTGCAATGTTGCCCACCACGCTGCGGTCGCAGCACATCCGGCATCGTCGCGGTCCCGCAAACGTTCCCACGCCTCTCGGAACCGATCCGCTGCTCAGAACAGTCGCCACTCACCGGCGCAGTCATATCAGGCTCCGCGATCGATGTCCAGTGAGATGTATTCGCAATCGGCACCCGTCCCGCGCGATTGCTCATCGTGCGCAACGACGTTACGATGACCAAATCACGATACGATGGCTAAATGGTGATCATCTCGCCGGGGCGATCGTGCTCACCGATCCACGGCGCCGATCGCCTGGGGACGGCAGGAGGAACCGACGAGATGCCTGCACAATCGAATGAAGCCACGGCGGCGCCCGGCCCGACACGATCGAAGCCCCGCGTCCAGTCCGTCGCACGTGCTGCTGCAATCCTGATCGCGGTCGGAGAGAGCGAATCCGGGCTCACGACACGCGAGATCAGCGAGCGCGTCGACATCAACCGGCAGACGACCTACCACCTCATCCACACCCTCACCGGCGCCGGCCTCCTGATCCGAAACGAACGCAATCGCTACGTCCTCGGCCTGCGTGTCGGCACCCTCGCCGAGGGATATCGTCGCCACCTCGCGCCGCCCGAGCGGCTCGCCACCTTCGTTCGCCGGATAGCGAGCGAGACCGGTGAGACCGCCTATGCAGCCGGCTGGGTCGAGGACGAGATCGTGACCCTGTCGGTCGTTCGCGGTCAGAACGCAGTGCAGGCATCCGCTGTGCCGCAGGGCCTCGCGTCCGACGGTCACGCCCGCGCGTCGGGCAAGTTGCTTCTCGCGTACGCGACACCCGATGTGCGAGCCGCCTACCTGGAAAGCCATCCCCTGACGCAACGGACGCCCTCGACGATCACGAGCCGGGAACGACTCGACAGCGAGCTCGCGGAGATCCGCCGCATCGGCTATGCATCGGACAGAGAGGAATTCACGCTCGGTCTCTGCTGCCTTGCGGTGCCGCTCGACGGCGGGTCGTCGCCCTACGCGTTCGGGCTCTCGTCCCCGGCCGACCGTTTCGCCACATCCTTCCCGGAGTACCTCGACGTCCTCCGTCGCTGCGCAGCCCTCGCGACTGGACGAACGGGCCGCGAGCCATGATGGACTTCCTCGTTCGCATCGAGATCCGCCTGCCGGCCGATCTCGAAAGCGCGGCGCGCGAGGAGCTGGCCGCGCGCGAGCGCGCCCGAGGGTTGGCCCTGAAAGAAGCGGGCAGTCTCGTGCGACTCTGGAGGATCCCCGGCAGGCACGCAAACGTCGGACTCTGGAGGGCTGCCGACGCCACCGAGCTCCATGACCTGCTGGCGTCGCTCCCCCTGTTTCCCTGGATGGACATCGAGGTGCAGGCCCTTGCCGTCCATCCACTGGAAGCCTCCTAGATCGCCGGCCCGGTACCGCATCCGTGGGAACATGCCCGGGGCAACGTAGTCACTATTTGATAGAACGGTCAATTCTTGACTTGCCTCCCGGTTCGGCAATAGAATGACGACGGTCTTGACCGTCACCGCCGACACGACCGTGCTCACGCCGCTTCGGGCCTACCGGCAGATGCTGCTCATCCGGCGATTCGAGGAGCGGTGCCTCGCGCTGAGCATCTCCACGCCGCCGGCGATGGCAGGGTCGCTCCATTTCTGCGCCGGCCAGGAGGCGATCCCTGTCGGCGCGATGGCCGCCATCGACGGCGAGGACCGTGTGGTCGCGACCTATCGAGGTCACGGCTGGGCGCTCGAGCGAGGCATTCCTGTCGACGAACTGCTCGCCGAGTGCTGCCACCGCGCCTCCGGAGTCAACGGCGGCCGCGCCGGATCGCCATACGTCATGGCACCGTGGCTCGGCTTCGTCGGCGAGAACTCCATCGTCGGAGCCGGTGTTCCCATCGCAGCGGGCGCTGCCCTTGCGAGCGTGTACCTCGGCGCGGGACGGATCGCAGTCGTTTCGTTCGGAGACGGTGCCGTCAACCAGGGAGCGCTCCACGAGGGAATCGCCTTTGCCGCGGCCCGACGCTTGCCCGTCGTGCTCGTCTGCGAGAACAACGGCTGGTCCGAAATGACACCGATCTCCGAGACGGTGCCGTTCACCCGGCTGGCCGATCGGGCCAACGGCTACGGCATCCCCGCGGTGACGATCGACGGGTGCGATCCATTCGCCGTACGCGACGCGATCGCCGAGGCCGCGGCGCGAGCGCGGCAGGGCGAGGGGCCGACCTTCGTCGAGTGCGACACCGTGCGCCTGATGGCGCACTACAACCGGGACATCGAGCACTATCGCCCGTCAGAAGACCTCGAGGCGGCGCGACTCCGCGACCCCATCCCCCGAGCGAGGGTTGCCGCAGAGGCAAGCACATCGGCCGCGGACGTTGCGGACGTGGAACACGAGGTCGAGCGGCTGATCGACTCGGCGACGGAACGCGCGCTGGCCGCTCCGTTGCCGGATCCCGGAACGGCACGACTGCATGTCGTCTCGGATCCGCGTCCGAGTGCGAGGGGGGGTCTCGTCGGCACAAGACTCGAGACGCTCACCTTCGGACAGGCCGTCAACCGGGCTCTGAACGAGGAGCTGGAAGCCAGGCCGGAAGTGCTCGTCTTCGGCGAGGACGTTGGCGCCGCCGGCGGCATCTTCGGTGTCACGCGCGGGTTGCAGAAGACGTTTGGTGCCGAGCGCGTCTTCGACACCCCGATCAGCGAGAGTGCGATTCTCGGGGCCGCGCTTGGCAGCTCACTCGAGGGCCTCAAACCCATCGTCGAGGTGATGTGGGCAGACTTTCTTCTCGTCGCCCTCGATCAGCTCGTCAACCAGGCGGCGAACGTCCGCTATGTGACATCGGGCAGGGCGAGCGCGCCTTTCGTCGTGCGAACGCAACAGGGTGCCACGCCCGGCTCCTGTGCTCAACACTCCCAGAGCCTCGAGGCGCTCCTGGCGCATGTGCCGGGCCTCCGAGTCGGGCTTCCTGCGACTGCGCAGGACGCCTATTCAATGCTCCGCGCCGCCGTCGGCGACGACGATCCGTGCGTGATCATCGAGGCGCGCGCGCTGTATCCGCTGGAGGGCGACGTCGACCTGGATCTCCTCGAGTCGGTCGGCGGGGCCCGGATGCGCCGCTCCGGCGCGGACGCCGTCATCATTACCTGGGGCACGATGCTTCACCGCTCACTCGAAGCAGCCTCGCTCCTCGCAGCCGAGGGGATCGAGGTTGGTGTGCTCGACCTGCGCTGGCTCGCCCCCCTCGACGAGGCGGCGATCGCCGAGGCAGTGCGCAGTGCGAGCGGGCGCGTCGTCATCGTCCACGAGGCGAACCGCACCGGTGGCTTCGGCGCCGAGGTTGCAGCCGGAATTGCGGAGAGCCTGCTCTACGAGCTCGATGCGCCGGTCCTACGAGTGGCGACGCCTGATGTCCGGATGCCCGCTGCCCCGGGACTGCAGGCGGCTCTCGTTCCGAGCGCAGAGATGATCTGCCAGTCGGTGAGACAGCTCGTGGGCGCGCCGACCGAATCCTCGGGCCCATGATGGACGACCACGGGGCGGCGGTGAAGTAGATGTCCGGAGAGCCACGGAGAGCGCTGCTCCCTCGAGCCTCCCGGCCGGACGGAACGGTCGACCCGGCTTCGTGGGTCGCGCAGCCATATTTCTTCTCGGAGCGGACGCGCGGCAAGACGCTGTACTGGCCCGCCGGGAGCAACTGGTTCGCGAACGACCCCCTTCCTCCCATCGCGCACTCACATCCGGCCGCCGCAGAGGTGTACTTCGTCGTCGAGGGAAACCTCGAGTTGACGGTCGGCAGCACCTCATTCGTTATGGAGGCGATGGACTTCTGCCTCATCCCCACCGGCGCGTTTCACGATCCCTACGGCACGAATGGAACCGACTGCTGCATGTGGTGTGTCGTCTCGCCGAACTGGCGCGGCAAGAGGCTGCAGACGGAGCGCTTCGGGCCGGCGGAGCTCGACCCGGTTCCCGTCGTCGCACGCGTCGAGGGCGCAGGTGCGCTACCGAGCAACGCGTTGCTCGAATCGACATGCGTCGAGCTCGCGCCGGGTGCAAGCGAGGAGCGGCTGGAATGGCGCCCCGGGTCGGAGCGACTGATCTACGTCCTCACGGGCGACGCTGAGATCTCGATCGACTGGCTCGGCGGAACCATCGGGCCGCACGGCTTCGTTCACGTGCCATCCGGGGCGCGTCACGCAATCAAGAACGCCGGCTCGAGCACCCTTCGCTTCGTTTCCGTGTACGCCCTCGACCCGCCGGGAATCGGGTTGCTCGACCCACTTCCCGCCTTCGACTGAACGGCGAGGACGCGCGCATGATCACGGGAATCCATCACTTCGCGTTGACCGTCTCGGACATGGAGCAGGCCCTGGCCTTCTACACCGGCCTCTTCGGGCTCGAGATCTCCTCCGATCGGGAGGTCGAGCGCGACTACGTCGAGCAGATCACATCCGTGCCCGGCGCTCACGTCCGGCTCGTCCACCTCTCGGGATACGGACTGCGTCTGGAGCTGCTCGAGTACAAGTCGCCGCGCGGCGCGCCCCGCGCGCGCGCTCTGCCGGATGCCGGGAGCGCTCATGTCTGCTTCCTGACCGACGATCTCGACGCCGAGGTGGCGCGCCTGCAGGAGGCCGGAGTGACGTTCCGCTCGCTGCCCGTCACGACGACCAGTGGGCCGAATGCCGGTGGTCGCGGCATCTACGTCGAGGACCCTGAAGGAAATGCTGTCGAAGTCGTACAGGTCGCCGAAACGGCGACCGTGTCCATCTCAGAGAGAGAGGAGTAGGAACATGGAAGCGAAGATCTGCAGAGGAAGCTGGTGCCTCGCGTTCGGGTTCGATCCCATCCCGACGCTCGAGCAGGTGGTCAAGGTGCTCTCGGCCTTCGGGTACGACGGGATCGAGTTGGCGGGATTCTTCGATCACGCGACGGTCGAGAAGTACCCGGACGAGCCAAGCCGCAAGAAGCTCGTCCAGTGGATCACGGAGGAGCACGGGCTCGAGCTCGTCGGCTACGCGCCTGGCCCCTACGGTGACTTCGGCCGGCTCCCATGGGCAACCGGCTCGGAGGATGTTCTCGCCGAGTACGAGAAATGCTTCGAGCAGTACCTGACGTTCTGCGTCGACTGCGGGATCCCCTCGATGCGTGTGGATCCCGGCGATTTCGGGCCGCTCGCTCGCGACGCCGATTACGACAAGGCCTGGGATCGCGTCGTGACGCTGTTCCAGAAGCACGCCCAGCGCGGCCGCGAAGAGGGCGTGGAGATGTTGTGGGAGCTCGAGTCGGGGCAAATCTTTGTCAAGCCATCCGAGGCGGTGAAGCTCCTGAACGATGTCGGGGACGACAACCTCAAGCTCATGTACGACATCGGGCACGTCGAGGCGTGCGCCGTCCTTGCTCACAACCAACTCCAGCCGCACGAGCGTCTGGCGGGCGGCCAGCTGGAATTCATCGAGATGATGAAGGGCAAGATCGGCCATATGCACGTATGCGACACGGATTCGAACACCTGGCACAACGCCTTCGGCACACACCTCGGCATCGGCAAGGGGATCATCGACTTCGATGCAATCATCCCTGCCGTGGTCGCTGGGGGTTACACGAGCAAGTGGTGGTCCGTCGATGCGATCCCGATGAACGCGGACTCGTGGGCCGACACGTGGAGCGATCGGTTCGCACTCGACGCCCTGCTCGACAAGCACGTTCGATCGCGCTGAAAGGAGCCGCGTATGAGAGCAGCAGTCTCATTCGAGCCGCGGGATGCGGAAGACGACAATCGGGCCACGAGCCGCTACCGGTCACGTACGCCGTGAAGCTCGCGTGCGCCGACGATACGTTCCGGCTGCTCGAGCACGAGCACATCGTCGAGCTCATTCGCGGGCTCGGCCTCGACGGCGTGGACCTGTGCCTGATGGAGGGCCGCTCCTCGCTTGACCTGAACGATGTCCGCGCGGACGTGGCCGGCTGGGCGGGGAGGGTCGACGAGCGCGTGCGTGGACGGGGACTCGAGGTGGCTGACGTCTTCGTGATTCCCTGGACCGACTTCCGTACGTTGGCGCCGAATCATCCCGACCGCGCCGAGCGCGCGTCGGCGGCAGCGCTCTTCGACGACGTGCTCGATTTCGCATCCCGCCTTCGCTCTCCCGGGATCACGATCCTGCCCGGAATCGAGTGGGAGCACGAGACCCCGGACGAGTCGCTCGATCGTGCCGCCGCCGAGCTCGCTCGCCGCCTGGACGAGTGTCGGGATCGCGGTATCCGCCTCTCGGTCGAAGCGCATCTCGGCTCCGTCGCTCCGACACCCACGCGTGCACTCGAGCTCCTCGAGCGTGTTCCGGGCCTCGAGCTGACGCTCGACTACAGCCACTTCGTCTACCAGGGAATCGCCGAGGCAGAGGTCGAGAGCCTGGCGCGCTTCGCGCGGCATTGCCACGTGCGGGGCGCGCGAGAAGGTCGCATGCAGACGACGTTGCGTGACAGCACGATCGACTTCGAGCGCATGGTCGACGTGTTGAGCGAGGCCGGGTACGACGGGTACCTCGGCCTGGAGTACGTGTGGCTCGACTGGGAGCACTGCAACGAGTGCGACAACCTCTCCGAGACGCTGCTGCTGCGAGATCGCCTCCGGGCAAAGCTCGATGGACGCTCATGGGCCTATCCGGAGATGCGCGTGTGATCACGGGACTCCATCACTTCTCGATCGCATGCGCCGACGCCGACCGGTCGATCGCCTTCTATCGTGATCTCTTCGGCATGAAGCTGATCGCCGATCGCGAGGTCGAGCGCGGTGGCTTCGTCCAGGACGTCACCGGCGTGCGCGGTGCCCGGGTCCGCATCGCCCACCTGCAGGGGCACGGTCTCAATTTCGAACTACTCGAGTACAGGGAGCCCCGCGGCGACCTGCGAGCACGGGAGTTCAACCATGCGGGGAGCGCTCATCTCTGTTTCACGAGCGACGATATCGACGAGACCTGCGCTACCCTCGCCGCGATCGGTGTGACCGTGCGCTCCAAGGAGGGCGCACCCGTCACGGTCGTCGGCGGGCCAAATGACGGCGGCAAGGGGCTCTACATCGAGGATCCGGACGGAAACGGCGTCGAGATCCTCCAGCTTGCGCGGCCCTGGCCGCAGGAAGGGGAGATCTAGGAGTGGACTCGGGCATGGCAGGGAAGACGGTGATCGTGACCGGGGCCAGCGGAGGAATCGGGCTGGAGTGCTGCCGCGCCTTCGTCGGCGAGGGCGCAAGCGTGGTTGCCGCCGACCTCGACGAAAGCCTTGTCGCGACGGTCACCCGTGACCTCGGGACGCAGGTCGTAGGCATCGGAGCAGATGTCACGCAAGCCGACGCCGCGCAACGACTCGTCGATTCGGCCGTCGACTCGTTCGGCGGCCTCGACGTACTCGTCACCTGTGCGGGCATCTTTCACAACACGCCGTTCGACGAGATCACGGTCGAGGAGTGGGATCGCATTCAGGCGGTCAACCTGAAGGGAACGTTTCTCGTCGCTCAGGCCGCGCTGCGGGTGATGGTTCCGCAGAAGAGCGGGAGCATCGTCACGGTCGCGTCGCTCGCCGGCCAGACCGGAGGGCTGGCGGCCGGGGCCGCGTACGCCTCGTCGAAGGCGGCAGTTGTTGGCCTGACGAAGTCGATTGCCCGCTTCGCCGGCGCTCACGGCGTCCGGGCGAACTGCGTCAACCCCGGAGTGATCGACACCCCGATGCTCGGAGGGTGGGCGGAGGAGCCGCGCAAGGTGACGCTTGCGGCAACACCGCTTGGCAGGATCGGGACACCAGGCGAGGTTGCAGCCACGATTCTCTGGCTTGCATCCGACGGTGCTGCCTTCGTCCAGGGAGCGAGCCTGGACGTCAACGGTGGCCTCTACATGAACTGACCCAACAACGAACGGGAGGAAGAATGGCAACGGCAAAGGTATGCAGAGGAAGCTGGTGCATGGCGTTCGGCTTCGAGCCGATGGCCTCGCTCGAGCAGGTGACTCAGGTTCTGGCGACGTTCAACTACGACGGCATCGAGATCGGCGGGTTCTTCGACCACGCGACGGTCGAGCGCTACCCGGACAAGGCGAGTCGCGACAAGCTGAAGACGCACATCAACTCCCTCGGCCTCGAGATAGCCGGGATCGCGCCGGGACCGTACGGCGATCTCTTCCGCCTGCCCTGGGCGACCGGATCGCAGGAGGTCTACGACGAGTACCTCGAGTACTTCGAGAGCTACCTCCAGCTCGCGGCCGACATGGAAATTCCCGGGATGCGCGTCGACCCCGGCGCGGCAGGACCTCTCCCCTACGACGCCGACTACGACCAGGTCTGGGATCGGGTTGTGACCACGTTCCAGCACCATGCCGAGAAGGGCGCCGAGGTCGGCTGCATGATGCTCTGGGAGCTCGAATCGCTGCAGCCGTTCAACAAGCCGTCGGAGACGGTGAAGATGCTGAACGACGTCGGGAACGACAACTTCAAGCTCATGTACGACACCGGCCACTTCCAGGCCTGCGGCGTGATCGGCCACAACCACGTGCAACCGGCCGAGACGCTGCCGAACCAGATCGACTTCATCAAGATGCTGCCCGAGAACTCGATCGGTCACATCCACCTGTGTGACACCGACATGAACACCTGCCTGAACATGTTCGGTACGAAGTCGAACTTCGGCGACGGGATCATCGACTTCGAGGAGCTCATGCCCGTGCTCGCCGACGCCTACAACGGGGAATGGTGGGCGGTCGACTCGATCCCGATGGGCTCGAAGGCTTGGCAGGACACCTGGGACGGGATCTTCGTCATCAACGATCTGCTCGACCGCCACGTGCGGGGAAAGTGAGGACACCATGAAAGCAGCAGTCTTCTACGAGGCTGAAGACCTCCGGCTCGAGGACGTGCCGGAGCCGGATGCGGAAGCCGACGAGGTGATCGTCAAAGTGCTCGCCTGCGGGTTCTGCGGCTCCGACATCGAGTACTACTACGGCAAGAGCCCGGTCGGAACACCGGACGGCAAGGGACCGCTCGTCCTCGGACACGAGGTGTGCGGCGAGGTCGTCCATGCGGGCAAGCTCGCCGAGCGATACGGGCTTGCCGAGGGCGATCGCGTCGCGGTCAACCCGGTTCAGAGCTGCAACGCCTGCAACGCGTGCCGCGCCGGCAAGCTGCAGTTCTGCGAGAACCTGACGGTGCTCGGCGTCACGATGAACGGCGGCTTCGCCGAGTACGCGAAAACGAAGATAGAGCACGCCTACAAGATCCCCGACTCCCTCTCGGACGAACAGGGTGCGTTTGTGGAGATGCTCTCATCGGCTGTCTACGCCGTTTCGAAGGCCGAAATCGAGCCAGAGAACTTCGCCGTCGTCTACGGGCCTGGGCCGGTCGGCCTCTCGATGGTGCAGCTCTTGAAGGCCGAGGGCGCGCGGGTGGCGATCGTCGGGACGAGGGACTATCGGCTCCAGCTCGCGCTGGACACGGGGGCCGACCACGCCTGGAACGTCAGCGACGAGACATCGCCGTTCTACGCCTCCGACCTGGCCGAGGCAATCAAGGGCGTCAACGGCGGCGCGCTTGCAGATCGCGTGCTCGTCGCAACGGCGTCGGTCGAGGCGAACCAGCAGGCAATCGAGATCTCCGGCCCCGGGTCGACGGTCGTGCTGATGGGCCTCGCGGGGCCGCACGACTCGATCTCGGTGCCCCTGCTCTCGAATCTCTACCTCGACAAGACGATCCGGTTCTCCCTGCTCTACCCGCTCCAGTGGCCGACGGCGATCCGACTCCTCGACGGCAAGACCGTCGACACGAGCAAGATCATCACCCACTCGGCAACGCTCGACGGCATCGCTCCTGCGATCGAGCGGGTCTTGAACCGGGACGACTCCGTCATCAAAACCGTCATCAAACCGTAGGAGGTAGACATGGCCAAGCCGCGTTTCTCCGTCTCCGAGATCACGACGTTTCACCAGACCTTCGAGCAGGACCTGGCCACATACGCTGAGGCCGAGGCAGAGGGAATCGGGGTGTGGGAGTTCAAACTCGGAGATGACACGGCGGACGCAGTTGCCCGCTGGAAGGACTCGGGACTGAAGGCGACGACCTGCATACCGGGGACGCTGTCGATCTTCCCCGTCCCCTTCCCCGGGCCGTCTGATCCGGAGGAGCGGACGCAGGGGCTGTGTGAGGCGATAGAGCGGTTCGCGCCGTTCGAGCCGGAAGTGATCCTCTGCCTCACCGGCCACCCGGGCGAAGGAGCCGATCCCCGCGAGTCACGCCGCATCGTCGTCGACGGGCTCCGGCGTTGCGCCCGGGTGGCGGCCGAGCATGGTCTCACGCTCGGCCTCGAGCCGCTGCACCGGGAGGTCTACGGCCACTGGTCGATGATCGGAACGATCCCGGAGACGATCGACCTGATGGACGAGATCGACGAGCCGAACGTCAAGCTGCTGTACGACGTGTACCACCTCTGGGACACCGACGATGTCCTCCGGCACACGGTCGAGCACGGCAGCCGCATCTCCCCGAGCGTCCACATCTGCGACTGGCGCGACCCGACACGAAACGACTTCGACCGGGCCCTTCCGGGGGACGGGATCATCGACCTCCCGGCCATCTTCGGCGCGCTCGAGGCGGGCGATGCCATCAAGTGGGTCGACCTCGAGATCTTCTCTGATGACGGGTCGTTCAGCGACATGGACTTCGACGACTCGCTCTGGAAGCAAGATCCGGTCGACGTCTGCAGGCGTGGCAAGGCCGGCTTCGACCGGGCCTGGGACGCGAGGAGGGCACCGTCCTGATGCGCCTCAAAGGGAAGGTCGCCCTCGTCACCGGTGCCTCGCACGAGCGCGGCATCGGCCGCGGCATCGCTCTCGCGCTCGCCCAGGAAGGAGCCGATGTCGCATGCTGCGACATCGGCTTCATCGACGACGGAGAGCAGTTGGCCGATCACCTCCGCGGCCTCGGGCGCCGGTCGGCGTTCTACACCTGCGACGTCTCCGACCGGGCCTCTGTCGATGAACTGATCGAACGGGTCGAGGCCGATCTCGGCAGTCTCGACATCGTCGTCTCGAATGCGGGGACCGCAGACTGGCAGGCGTTCACGGAGATCACCGACGAGAGCTTCGACAGGATCGTCGGTGTCAATCTGACCGGTGCCTTCAACGTCGGCCAGGCAGCAGCGCGAGCAATGGTACGGGCCGGCAACGGCGGCAGGATCGTCTTCACGTCGTCCGTCCATGTCCAGATGGGCTTCCCTTCCATGGCGATCTACGGCTCGACGAAGCAGGGTCTCCGCGCGATGGCGGAGACGATGGCGATCGAGCTGGCAGCTGCCGGAATCACGGTGAACCACATCGGCCCGGGGTGGGTGAAGTCGCAGTTGAACGACAACTCACCCGGGCTCCAGACGAAGGAAGACGAGGAGGCGACGTTGAAACTGATCCCGATCCCGCGTGCGTCCGAGGCGATCGAGCAGGGCTACGCGGTCGTCTACCTGTGCTCTCCGGAAGCCGAGTACGTCACCGGCGAGTTCCTCCGAGTCGACGGTGGCTTCGTCGTGGGGAAGTTCTGATGGCTCGCGTGGTCGGTCTTCCCGAGTCGCTCGCGGATGCTCTCGCGGATATCGGGGACGACAACACGTTGATCGCGGGGACCGGCGAGCATCGAGTGGCACCGTTTCTCGACATCACCCAGGAGGACTGGACTCGGACCGTCGCCGGGATCCGCGCGGCATTCAGGGCCGCACGCGATGCTGCGGGCGCTTGCGTGGTAGAGGGAGCCTCCGGGCGCCTGATCTTCGTCTCGACTGCGGCGGCCGTCCGGCCCGTGCAGGGGGCGAGCCTCGCCGCAACCGCCGGCGCGTTCTTCCACACGCTGGCCCAGGTGGCGGCGGTGGAGCTTGCGCCGAACGGGATCACGGCAAACGTCATCGCTCCCGGGTTCGTGGATGACGAGCGCTTCGTCGAGTCGACCCCTGCCGGGAGAGCACCCGCGGCCGAGGACATCGCGAACGTCTGCACCTTCCTGGCCTCCGCGAGCGCCGCGTTCGTCACTGGAGCCGTGATCCCGGTGGACGGTGGCTTCTCGATCTCGAAATCCGGAGGTGGGAGCCCGCTTCTCGGTTGATCGAACGGCGTGGCGACGGAGCATGGTGGCAGTCAGGTCACACGAGAAAGAGAGGGGAGTCCTGTGAAGATCGGGTTCGTCACCGCCATCACGCACGATCTGCCCTTCGAGGAGGTCTTGGCGTTCGCCTCCGACGCCGGGTTCGACGTCGTCGAGCCCATGTGCTGGCCGCCGGGCAAGGCCGAGAGGCGCTATGCAGGCATCACGCACATCGACGTCGTCGGCTTCGGGCCCGATCGGGCCGGCCGGGTTCGGTCGTTGTGCGATGAGACCGGGATCGGGCTCTCCTCGCTTGGGTACTACCCGAATCCTCTTGTTCCCGATCCCGCGGAGCGCGAGATGTACGCGAACCACCTCCGTGCTGTGATCGACGCCTCCGCCCTCCTCGACGTTGGGCTGGTGACGACGTTCGTCGGCCGGGATCACGAGAAGTCGCTCGACGAGAACATGGAGCTGTTCGAGGAGGTCTGGCCCCCACTCGTCGAGTACGCGGAGCAGAAGGGCGTCAAGATCGCGATCGAGAACTGCCCCATGCTGTTCTCGGAGGACGAGTGGCCGGGCGGCAAGAATCTCGCGATCTCTCCGGCCGTCTGGCGTCGGATGTTCGAGGTGATCCCGAGCGCGTCGTTCGGGCTCAACTTCGATCCCTCCCACCTCGTCTGGCAGGGCATCGATTACGCCCGCGCGATCCGGGAGTTCGGCGACCGGCTGCTTCACGTCCACGTGAAGGACGAGCGCGTCTCCGAGGACCGGCTGTACGAGCACGGCATCCTCGGCCTCGGCTGGCACGACCCGAAGCTGCCCGGGCTCGGCGATGTCGACTGGGGATCGTTCTTCGCCGCCCTCACCGACGTCGGCTACCGCGGGCCTGTCGTGATCGAGGTCGAGGATCGTGCCTACGAGTACGGGCGCGACGGACGCGAGCGGGCCCTTCGACAGTCGCTGCGGTACATCGAGCCGTTCATCCGCTAGGCAGGAAGACCGCTACTCGGTCACGACCTCGACACGCGCCGCGAACGCATCGATCTCGCCCGCCCCGTCCAGCGCTCCGAGCTCGAGGTCGTAGCTACGGCTCTCACCCGCCGCGAGCTCGATCAACTCGCCGCGCTCGCGCGCATCGAGCCGGCCCGCGGTGCGGTTCGTGCTCGGCTCGATACCGACGACGTAGGTTCCCTCGCCGAGCATCCGCCAGACGAAATGGTGCGGCAGCTGCTCCGCTCGGAACACCTCGTACACCCCCACGCCGAGCTTCCGGTTGACGATCGCCGCCGAGGACGCGCCGTCGGTGTCGGCAACGAGGTCGTGCTCGAAAACCTGCTCCACGAACCCGGCCTCCGGAGCCTTCATCGTGCGGTAGCCCTCCACCGCGTGGTCGCCGCGAGCGACGACGCCGGAAGCTGTGACGAGCAGCTCGGAGCCTTCGTCGACGACGGGGAAACCAGCGTTGACGTGGTAGAGGAGCATGTGCGGCGTCAGGTCGTGCCCGACATTCTCGACGACGTCGTGGATGCGCAGGCGCGACTCCCCGACGACGGCCTCGATGCGGCGACGGAGCACGAGTTGCTCGCCGAAGACGCTCGCCTGGAGCGTCTCGCCCTCGGCCCAGAGCGTGCACGTGTCGCCGTCCCAGCGCTCGCCGTAGCCCGCCAGGCGCGCAGGGCGGTTCGAAACCCGGCCGTGGAGGCCGAACGTCTCCGTCTGCTTCGGCGGGTAGTGGTACTGCGCAGCGGTATCCTCGGCCATGAACAGGGCGTGATCGATACCGCACGTCGTCAACAATCCGCCCCCGAAGCCACGGAAGAAGCCAAGACCCTCCGGCTCGTAGTACCACGGTCCCTCGATCCCAACCGCCGACTGCCATGCCAGAGGCATGCCCCGTAACTCGCAGCGGCCGATGTCGAAGGCGCGGTCGACGAGGACGTCGAAGTTGAACCCACTGCCCGTTCGAAACTCGAGCACGCGTACGCCCCGCGCGCCGGCGTCGCCAAGCGTGAGCAACCGGATACCGGCAACCTGGTCGAAACGTCCGACTCGCCGCTGCAGCTCGATGCGACTGAGATTCTGGCCGAAGAGGTCAGGCATCACTCATCGACTCCGCGCGCGCCGGCAACCCTGGAGACGATCTCGGAAGAGCCGTGCGCCGAGCCGTACTTCGTATAGCCGCCGTCGACTGCGATGGTCTGAGCCGTGATGAACCCTGCCCCGGGCAGGCAGAGCAAGACGACGGCACCCGCGATGTCGTCGGGCATGCCGAGCCGCCCTGCAGGGGTTCGCTCGGCAATCTCCTGCTCGTCGAGCACCCCGCGCGCGATGGCATCTGCGACCATTGGAGTACGCACAGGGCCCGGAAGGACCGCGTTGACACGAACCCCCCGACCGGCCCATTCGGCCCCAAGCGTGTGGGTGAGCCCAACGACTCCGGCCTTGCTGGCGGCGTAGGGGGCACGGCCGGGCAGCCCCATCGACGCGCTGAGTGACGAGATGTTGACGATCGAACCCCGGCCCGCCGCGAGCATGTCTCTCCCGAAGGTGCGGCAGCACCGGAACACACCCGTGAGGTTGACGTCGAGGACATCAGCCCAATCCTCGTCTCTGAACGACTCCGCCGGTCCGATGTGGTTGATGCCCGCGTTGTTGACGAGGATCGTTGGCACGCCCAGTTCGGCCGCGATCGTCGCCGCGGCAGCGTCGACGGAGGTCGTCGACCGGACGTCGAGAGCCACTCCCAGGTGCTCGCTCCCGATCGATGCTGCGATCCGTTGCGCGACTGCACCATCGCGCGATGTGACCGCGACGCGGGCGCCCTCCACGGCGAGCGCCCGGGCTATTGCCTCACCGATCCCCTGGCTTCCACCGACAACGACCGCCACCTCACCTGTCAGGCCGGTCATGACTGCTCCGCCACCGTCGGGGGAGCACCGGCCACGGCTGTCCGGATCCGGTAGGGACCTGTATTCGCAGTGTCCCCGCCGGCGTTGTCGGCGGGAATCGGCGGTGTGCTCGGGTGCCGCGGCTTCACGGCCGCGCGCCGACGTTGCGCATGATCTCGGCGGTCGCCCCGTAGGCCTCTTCGACCCACTCGACGATCTTCTCGGGGTCAGGCGAGTACTCGAGCTCGATCGAGACGGTGCCCTCGTACCCCGTTTCGACGATCGCCTGCAAGTACTCCTCGATCGGCGTCACGCCTCGACCTGCGGGCAAATCGCCGTGGACCTTGCCGTCGCAGTCGGAGAGGTGGATGTGACCGATCAGGCCCTTCATCAGAGCAACATCCTCGAACGAGCAGTTCGAGAGGTGCAGATGGGAGATGTCGGCGTTCGCGCGCACCGCGAGGTGGTCGACGTCGCGGACGAACCGAACGAGCTCGTGCACGTCTTTCGCGAGCGAGGTCTCGAACGGCTCGAGCTCGACGACGACCTCGAGCCCCTTCGTCGCGGCGTACTCACCCGCCTCGCGCACGCCGGCGACGCCGATGTCCCAGATCGCAGCAGGTGGGAAGACCTCGCCGTCCCAGTAGTACTCGCCCACGACAACGACGAGGTTGCGTGCACCGAGGAACGCACCCTGGTCGATGTTCGCGCGCAAGCGCTCCTGCGTGAAGCGCTGTACCGCCGGGTTGAAGTCGACGAGCCCGAATGCGACACACAGCTGCGACCGGATCGGCAGCCCGGCTTCCTCGCACGCACCCTTGATCTCGGCCCGCTCGGCGTCGGACAGGTCGAGCGCGTCCTCGAAGACATCGTACGTATCGAAGCCGATCTCCTTCGCCCTCCTGATGCCCTCCAGACGGCCGACGCTCGTTCCGAGCCACGTCGAGCTGATCATCCCGAGCTCGAGCTTCCCAGCCACAACGCCTCCTCTCTCTCGAATTGTCTAGACTTTAATTGTATTGTCCGCTACGCGTCCAGCCGCCGTGCCTCCCCCCGCTCGTGCCACCCGCGCCTCCGAGATCGAGCAAGTCCTTCGTAACCGTATCGCGCGACTCCCAGCGGGTGCTCCACTTGCCACGGAGAGCGCGCTCGGCGAGGAGTTCGGGGTGAGCCGGGTGACCGTCCGCTCTGCGCTCGACCGCGTTGCCGCAGACGGTCTCGTGCGGCGCGTCCCGGGCCGAGGCACGTTCGTCGCGGCCGAGGCGGCCGGCGCCGGCGACTCCGGCACCGGAGAGCGCGACGCGCTCGACGATGCCGTTGCCGCGTTGGGTGCACTCGGGGACCTCGGTGAGGCGGGACCCGCTCGCGTGGCGGCGGTCGCTGGCATCCGGCGCGGCGAGGCTGCCCGCGTGCTCGAACGACTGTGCGAGCCTGGACTGGCGGAGCGGATCGAGGGGACGGGAACGTACCGGCTCGGTCTGCGCCTCTTCCATCTCGGAGCCGTGGTCGGACGACGCCTCGAGGTGCGCCAGGCCGCACGCCCTGTGCTCGAAGACCTCCATCGCATCACTGAGGAGACCGTCTATCTCTGCATCAGGCGCGGCGACGAGGCTCTCTGCGTCGACCGGATCGACGGGATCTGGGTGCAATCCCTGACGCTCCAACGCGGCGAGACCCTGCCTCTCCATCTCGGTGCTGCGAGCCGGGTGTTGCTCGCCCACGAGCCTGCCTCATTCCGCCGTGGCTACCTCGAACGCGCGAAGCTGGCGCGCCTGACCGAGCACACGCCCGCGACGCGGGAGGCGCTCGAACGCGAGTTGCGCGCTGTCGTCGCGCGTGGGTACGCCGTCAGCGACGGAGACATCCGGCTCGGGATCGCTTCTGTCGGCGCCGCCATCCGCGACCATACGGGCTCGGTCGTCGCCGCCCTCTCCGTGGGCGGCCCACGCCCGACGATCCTCGGGGACGAGGACGCGACGGCCGCCCTCGTGCGCGACGGCGCCGCTCGCGTCTCACGCGCGCTCGGTCTCGAGGGGACGGACGCGCAGTGAACGGTCGCGAGCTTCTCCTTGCGACGCTCGAGCGGCGCCCCACCGACCGCGTCCCGGTCGGCCCGATGATGCTCGACCTCGGCGCGGCCGTGATCGATGCCCCGATCGGCCTCTTCTGCAGCGACGCCGACACCATGGCCCGTGGCCAGCTCACCCTCCACGAGCAGGTCGGCCAGGACGTGATCTTCCTCGGATGCGACAACTACTACATCGCCGAGGGATTCGGTTGCGTCGCCGAACTCCCGCCCGACGAGACTCCGCACCTGCTCCAGCCGCCGCTCGAGCGCATCGCCGACGTCGATGACCTCGACGTACCGGATCCTCTGACCGATGGTCGCATGCCCGTGGTGCTCGAGGCGACGCGCCTCGTGCGCAAAGCGGTGGGAGACGAGGTCGCGATCCGTACGCCGGGTACCGGGCCGTTCGCGCTCGCGTCGTACTTCATCGGGACCCAGGAGTTCCTGATCGAAATCGGCATGGCCAAGGCGGGGATGTCGGAGAGCGAGCCCGAGGCGATCCATCGCGCCCTCGACCTCGCCGCCGACGCCCTGATCGCGTTCGGCAAGGCGTGCGTCGACGCGGGCGCCGATCTTCTGCACTGTGGCGACTCGCTCGCGTCCTGCGACGTGATCTCACCGGCCGACTACGAGGAGTGGGCGTTCCCCTACGAGCGCAAGGTGCTGATGGCGTGGAAGGAGTACGGGGCGAAGACCCTCCTCCACATCTGCGGCGACTCGAGCAAGGTGCTCGACCTCTACGCCGAGACCGGAGCAGACGTGATCGAGGTCGACCACAAGGTCGACCTCGCGCTCGCCCGGAGCATCGTCGGCGACCGAGCCTGCGTGATCGGGAACGTCGACCCCGTCACGGTGCTGCTACAGGGGACACCGGAGCAGGTGCGTGCGGTCTCGGAGCAGTGCCTCGAGGCGGGGCGCGGCGGCGGCTACGTGCTCGGTTCGGGTTGCGTCGTCCCGCGGATCACGCCGCTCGACAACATCCGGGCCATGGTTCAGGCCGCCCGGGATTCCGCCCCCGTGCCCTGAGCGTCACCCGATCCGGGCTAGTGCATGTACCAGCCGCCGTCGATCTCGATCACCTGGCCGGTGATGAACGACGACGCGTCGCTCGCAAGAAAGACGACGAGGTTGCCGATGTCGGCCGGGGCACCCCGGCGCTTGAGGCTCTGCTGGTCGAGAATCCACTGGTTGTACTCCTCCGGGTCCGGGTGGATCTTCTCCGCGTCGGTCGGGAACGCGCCCGGCGAGATCGCATTCACGGTGACGCCCTCCGGGCCGATCTCCCGGGCCAGAGCGCGGGTGAACGACATCACCGCGCCTTTCGAGGAGACGTAGTCGAGCAGGTGCGTCATCCCGATGAAGGCGGTGATCGACGCGACGTTGACGATTCGTCCGTGCCCGCCGGCTCGTAGGTGCTCGAACGCGGCACGCGCGCAGAGGAAGTATCCCTTGAGGTTGACAGCCAGCACGCCGTCCCACTCCTCCTCCGTGATCTGCGTCCATGCGCGGCGCGGGTAGATCGCGGCGTTGTTGACGAGGATGTCGAGTCGACCGAAGTGCGCGACGGCCCGTTCCACCATCTCGGAGACCGATGCCGCATCGGTGACGTCGGCGGCCAGGGCCAGCGCGTTTCCGCCTGCGGCGCGGACATCCTGCGCCCGTGCCTCCGCGGTCTCCGGGTTGCGGTCGGCGCAGACGACCGCCGCGCCGCCGGCGGCGAGCGAGGCACAGATGCCCTCGCCCAAGCCGCCGCCGGCACCCGTCACGAGCGCGACGCGGCCGTCCAGGGAGAACGGGCCACCGCTCACAAACCGGCCTCGGCCCTGATCTCGGCGAGCGGTATCGCTCTACCCTCCTCGGCCGAACGGTACGCGGCCTCGACGAGCACCATCGTCCCAATCGTCGTCTTACCCGAGATCGCCGGCTCGGCATCGTCCTGGATCGCCCGCATGAGCTGGCCCATCGTGCCCTTGAATGCCTGCGGGAACCACATGTCGTCCCACGTCGGGGTCTCCCAGTGGCCGTCCATCGCCCTCGTCGTCCAGGTGATCGTCGAGGGACTGCCGGCCGGGTAGTCAGGCCAGCCAATCGTGCCCTTCGCAATCCCCTCCGTGCCCTCGACGCGCCACGTGATGCCGTGGTCGGCCCACGTGTAGCAGTTGTCGAGGCCGATCGCCCGCAGCCCATCCGCGTACTCGAGGATGTAGAACGCACTTCCGTCCTTCGTTGGGTAGTCAAGGCTCGGGTCGTCACGCACGGACACGTACACGCGCTCCGGGTCGCCGAACTGGAAGCGGAACGCGTCGAGGTGGTGGATCGACATGTTGAGCAGCGCGATCCGTCCGTACTGCTTGAGGAACTCCTGCCAGTGAGGCCGGGCGTTCATGACGATCTCGGCGATCACCGGCTCGCCCAACGCGCCCGCGTCGAGCAGCGACCGTAGCGCCCGCATCGACTGGTCGTAGCGCATGTTGTGGTTGACGCCGAGCTTGACCCCCGCCTCGTCGCAGAGGCGCACCATCTCGATCGCCTCGGCGAGGGTGAAGGCGACCGGCTTCTGGGCGAGGATGCCCTTCACGTGCGGACGCTTGACCGCCTCGCGCACGATGTCGAGCTGCTGGTCGGGCGGGAACGCGATATCCACGATCTCGACCCGCTCGTCGTCGAGAAGGTCCTGCCACGTGTCGTGGACGGTCTCCACGCCACGCTCGTCGGCAGCCGCCCGCGCGTTGGCCGGGGTTCGTGACGCGATTGCGACGATGTTGAACCCGGCCTCGGCGTAGGCGACGAGGTGGATGTCTTTCATGATGAAACCGGCGCCGATGCAGCCGATGCCGTAGTCCGTCTTCGGCGGCAGATCAGGGCCGGTGTGGAGATCGATCGCTGCCATGGTCGGCCCCTACCCGCGAACGCCGAGGTCGGCCATGATCGCTGCAGTGCCGTCGTATGCCTTCTGCGCCCAGGCGACGATCTCGTCCGGGTTCGGGGCGTACTCGAGCTCGATCGAGACGGTGCCGTCGTAGCCCGTGTCGCGAATCGCCGCGAGGTACTCCTTGATCGGGGTCACGCCCATCCCGGCCGGCATGTCGCCGTGGACCTTGCCGTCGCAGTCGGAGAGGTGGATGTGACCGATCAGGCCCTTCATCAGGGCAACATCCTCGAACGAGCAGTTCGAGAGGTGCAGATGGGAGATGTCGGCGTTCGCGAGGACGGCCGGGTTGTCCACCTCCTTGACGAAGCGAACGAGCTCGTGCACGTCCTTCAGGAGCGCCTCGTTGAACGGCTCGAGCTCGAGCGCGATCTCGAGGCCCTTCGACTGCGCGTACTCGCCGGCCTCCTTCACCGCGGCCTTGGCCAGGTCCCAGATCGCGGGACGCGGAAACACCTCGCCGTCCCAGTAATACTCGCCGACGACGAGCAGCACGTTGCGGGCGCCGAGGTACGCACCCTGATCGATGTATGCCTTGATCCGATCGAGCGTGAAGCGACGCACCGACGGGTTGAAGTCGACGACTCCGAAGCCGACGCAGACGACGGAGCGAATCGGAAGGCCGACTTCCTCGCAGGTGTCCTTGATCATCTTCCGGGTCGCATCGTCGATGTCGAGCGGGTCCTCGAAGATGTCGTAGGTGTCGAATCCGATCTCCTTCGCCTTTCGGATCCCTTCTTCGGTTCCGATCTTCGTGTCGAACCAGGTCGAGCTGATCATTCCGAGTTCCATCATCGCCTCCTTGGTAGTGATTCCTGATGTCCGAGGTGTTGCGTTCTCATGTCTCGAGCGTCCTGCCCTGGTCGAGCAAGATGCTCCGGAGCGTTGCGGCGAGCTCGTTCGGCATCGAGGTGAACGGCCCGAGCTCGCCGTCTCCGAGCGCAAGGAGATCGACGAGCGGCATGTCCGGGGTGCTGCTGACGAACTCGCGGGCGCGCACGATGAACGCGAGGCTCTCGTCGAGGAAACGGCCGACGTCGTCCCCCCGGATCACGTCGTAGTGCCCCGTCAGCAGGAGAACAGGATCGAGTTCCTGCAAGAGTCGTACCGACCTCTCGTAACCGCCGACATCGACGATCGGGGGCGGGTGAATGACGCGACCCACCGTGTCGAGCAATCCTCCCGCGAGCACCGCATCCATCACGATCGCCGTGCGTGAGCGAGGCTCCCAGAGGCCGATGTGGCCGGGCGAGTGCCCCGGAAGCGGCAGAACCTCGACAGAGAGCGTCTCGCCGAGGCGGAACACCTCACCGCCCTGGAGCCGCACGTCGATCGGACGGCATGGGCCCATCGCATTTTCGAGCCACGCCGCTGTGTCCGGGTCGTAGCCGACTCCGAAAGCGTCATACCATCCGTAGCGCTCTCGCATGATCAACTCGGCATCCTCGATCCAGGGAGTGTCGAGCGCGTGCGCGAAGAAGAGTGCCTCGGGCATCGCCTCGTGGATCGCGGAGTTCCCTCCGAAATGGTCGACGTCAGCGTGACTCACGAGGACGAAGTCGACCTGGGCTCCACCGAGAGCGGGCAGGATCACGTCCGCCGGGGTTTCCTTGACGCCGGTGTCCACGAGCATGCTGCGCTCATCGCGGAGCAGGTACTGCGAGAACGGGCGCGGGCCGAGAATCGACTCGATCCGGGTGATCCCGGGAGCAACCTCGATTGTCGTCCACGTCATCGGTCAGTGCTCCTCTCCGCAGCAGGACGCGTCGGCCCCGCACATCGACTATATGGCGCGGACGCAGGCTCTGTGTGGCAAGCGCTCGCGCCGTTCACAAACCACCATCCTCACCCGCCATGTAGCCCTGGTCGTCGAGCGTGCGCCCCAGCTCTCGGGCCTCCTCGAGGATCTCGGGTGACCAGGTAAGGCGCCCCGCATCGGTGCCGCCGACGAGCACCAGCAGGTGAGCATTGTCGTCGCCGGCGTTTCGAAAACCCCGCCAGACCCCGGCCGGAACGGAGCACACGTCCCACCGGTCGAGTACGACGTCGAGCTCGCCCTGATCACCGTAGAACAGGCGCCAGCTGCCGCTCAGCGGCATGAAGACCTCGACGGTCGTGTGCGTGTGCAGCGCCGAGCCGTTCCCCGGCTCGGCTTCGATCACCGCAAGGTGAAAGTCCTCCGGGGGAATCGCCGGTTGCGTGTCGCGGTCCTCGCCGACGTTCTGGCCGACGATGCTCCAGATCGTGCGCGCATACCCGGGGATCACCGTGTCGATGAAGAGCGCGTCGCTTGGCTGCAGCTGCGTGAACCGGGCGATCCGGCCGGCAAGCGGATCGAATGCCGGGTTCACGGGCCCGCCGTCGAGACATCAGTCCGACCAGTCAAGAAACACCGTCTTCGCCTGCGTGAAGAACTCGGCGACGCTTCCGAGCTCCTTGGCGCCAAGGGCCGAGTCCTTGAGCCCGCCGAACGGGAGGTGTGACTCGGCTCCGATCGGGGGCTTGTTGATGTGAACGACGCCGCTGTCGGTCTCGTGCATGAAGCGCATCGCGGTTGAGAGGTCGCGTGTGTAGATCGACGTCGAGAGACCGTACCGGGTCGACTGCGCCACGCGCATTGCCTCGGAATAGTCGTCGACGGCAATCACGGGCAGGATCGGCCCGAACACCTCGTCGCGAGCGATCGTCATCTCCGGCGTGACGCCTCGAAGGAGCGTCGGCTCGAGGAAGTAGCCCTCACTCCCGCCGACCGATGATCCTCGTGCGGCGATCTCCGCACCCTCGTCGACGGCGCGCTCGAGTTGCGACGAAACCTCTGCCAGCGCCTTGGCGTCGATCAGCGGACCGACGTCGACGCCTTCCGCGTCCCCCGGGCCGACCGTGATCTTCGCGGTCTCCTCGGCGAGCCGGGAAACGAGCTCGTCCACGACCGATCGCACCGCGATGATGCGACGCGGCGCGGTGCACCGCTGGCCGGTCGTGCCGTAGGCCGCCATCACCGAGCCACGTGCCGCGCGATCGAGATCCGCATCGGCAAGCACGATAACGGCGTTGTGCCCTCCCATCTCGGCCTGCACCTTCTTGCCGTGACGCGCCGCCCGCACGTTGATCTCCAAGCCGACAGCAGTGGATCCGGTGAACGAGATCGCCCTCACGCGGGGGTCGTCGACGAGGGCCTGCCCGACCACCGAGCCGCTGCCGTGGACGAGGTTGACGACGCCGTCCGGCACGCCCGCCTCCGCAAGTGCCTCCACGAGGGCGTTGGCCATCAGCGGCGTCACCTGGGCCGGCTTGAGGACGACGGTGTTGCCGCACAGGAGCGACGAGCCGAGCTTCCACGACGGGATGTTGAGCGGGAAGTTCCACGGCGTGATCAGTCCGACGACGCCGAGAGGCTCTCGCAGTGTCAGCCCGAGGATCTGGTCGACCTCGGTCGGCGCCGTGATGCCTTGGATGCTCCCTCCCTGGTGGCCCGCCCAGCCGAAGTACCCGATCGCCCTGGGGAGCTCCCCGCGCGCCTCGGCCAGCGTCTTGCCCTGTTCGCGCGTGAGCAGCCGCGCCAGTTCGTCGGCTCGGCCCTCGAGAATCCGGGAGGCACGGATCAGGATCTGCCCGCGCCGGATCGCAGATGTCGCGCGCCACGTCGGAAACGCCTGCGCGGCGGCGGCGATCGCCCGATCTGCGTCCTCGACGGACGAGAGCGGCACGGTAGCCAGCACGTCCGAGGGATCCGCCGGGTTGACGTCGTCGACCGCGTCGTTAGTCGTCGCGGCGACCCAGCTGCCGCCGATGAAGTTCTCCAGGGTACGGACTGCGACTGCCATCTGCCTCCTCGTTCTAGGTACGGGCGTGGCCCACGTTGCCGTTGAGAATGATGCCGCCGTCGACGACGAGCTCGTGCCCGTTGACGTACCTCGACGCGTCCGAGCAGAGGAACAGGAGCGCGTCCGCGACCTCCTCGGACGACGCGATGCGGCCGAGAGGAATGCGCTCGTTGTAGGTCCGCCGTACGTCGGGTGTGTACGCCACCTGATTGAGAGGCGTGTCCGTGGCTCCCGGCGCCAGCGCGTTGACCGTGATTCCGTGCGGGCCGAGCTCGACCGCGAGAACCTTCGTGAGCGCGACGATGCCTCCCTTCGCCGCGACGTACGCCGACAGCTCGGCGATCGGCTGGATATCGACGACCGAGGTGACGTTGACGATCGCGCCGCCGCCCTGGGCGATCATCTGTCGGGCAGCCGCCTGGCAGCCGTAGTAGTAGCCGTGGAAGTTGGCGGCCATCAGGCGATGCCAGTCGTCGTGCGTCATCTCGAGGAACGGCTTCACCATGAGCGCTGCGGCGTTGTTGACCCAGACGTCGAATCCCCCCCACGCCGCGACGGCCGCGGCCGCGAGCTCGTCGACATGTGCAGGATCCCCCGTGTCGCCCTGGAGGACGACGACCTCGCGGCCGGCGGAGCGGACGGCGTCTGCCGTCCGCTCCGCCTCTGCGGTCGCGCTCCGATACGTGAAGGCAACGTCGGCTCCGGCACGAGCGGCAGCAATCGCTGCAGCCTGACCGATGCCCTGCGAGGCTCCCGTGATGACGACGCGCTTGCCGGCGAGGTCGGGCATCAGAGCGTCCGGTACTCGATCGCCTGACGCTGCCTGGTCTCGTGCGAACGGACGATCGCGTCGCAGATCTCGGCACATCGGTAGCCATCCTCGAACGTCGCTCCGTGCGGCCCGATCGGGGTGTCCTCCTTGATGCACGTGAGGAGGTGGAGCAGCTCGTGCACGAAGCTGTCCTCCCAGCCGATCATGTGCCCGTGCGGCCAGTGGTACTCCCAGTACGGGTGATAGGCCTCCGAGACGAGCACGGTGCGGAAGCCCTGCGCATGCTCGCCTGGCTTCGTGTTACCAAGGTTGACCTGCAGCTCGTTCATCCGCTCCTGGTCGAAGACGATCGTGCCCTTCGACCCGTTGATCTCCCATCGCATCTGGTTCTTGCGACCCATCGCGAACCGGGTCGCCTCGTACGTGCCGATGGCGCCGTTCTCGAACTCGACGGTCGCCTCGAACGCGTCGTCAACGTCGACGACACCGCCGGGACGCTCCTTGATGAAGGTCTTCATGAGCCCGCCGACCTCGGTCGGCTCGCCGATGAGGTACCTCGATTGGTCGATCACGTGCGCACCGAGATCGCCGAGCGCGCCCGATCCGGCGACCGCCTTGTCGAGTCGCCAGACCTTCGGGAACTGCGGATCCATGACCCACTCCTGGTGATAACGCCCCCGGAAGTGGTAGATCTCACCGATCTCACCAGCATCGATCATCTGCTTGGCGAGCCGGATCGCCGGGAAGAAGCGGTAGTTGAACGCGCACTGGTGCTTGACGCCCGTCTCCGCTACCGCCTTCCAGATGTCGAAGCTCTCCTCCGCCGTCCGGCCGAGCGGCTTCTCGCAGATGATGTCCTTGCCCGCCTTGGCAGCGGCGACCGTCGGCTCGAAGTGCGCGTCGTTCGGCCCGCCGTTGTCAAAGACCTGGACGTCGGGATCGTTGACGACGTCCTCCCACTTCGTCGTCCACTTCTCGTAGCCGTACCGCTTCGCGGCCTCCGCGACCGCTTCCGCGTTGCGTCCCGCAATCGACACGAGGCGCGGGTGGTAGGGCGGCGGATACGTGATGTAGTCGATCTTCTTGAGCGCGTTCGTGTGCGCCTTGCCCATGAAGGCGTACCCGAGCATGCCGATCCCGATCGAGGGAATATCTCCCTCGGACGCAGCAGCTCCCATCGTTACGAACCCGACCTGAGGTTCCTCAGCCATCGTCCCTCCTCTCTCGTCTCGGGCTCGCTACGCGAGCCACCAGGCCTGGCCAGGAACAAGCGGCTTCTTGATGATCAGCGGCTTGAGGAACTGGATCGCCTGCTCGGCGCCGTCATCCTCGGACATGACCGGATCCTCATGCTCGAACGAGAGCACGAAGTCATAGCCGACCTCGAGCAACGCAGTGATCACGCGCTTCCACTCGACATCGCCCCACCCTGGAACGCGATACCGGGCGGCACGATCCTTGCGCTGCCACGACCCGGTGCCCGTGACGCCGTCGATATGGACGAGATCCTTCTGGAGCTCCCAGTCCTTCGCGTGGGCGTGGTAGATGCGGTCGCCGAACTCCTTGATGAAGACGACCGGGTCGATCATCTGCCAGATGAAATGGCTCGGGTCGAAGTTGAAGCCCCAGTCGTCACGGTCGAGGCGCTTGACGGCCTCGCGCGCGGTGAAGACGTTGTAGGCGATCTCGGTGGGATGAACCTCATGCGCGAAGCGAACGCCGAGCTTCTTGAACTCGTCGAGGATCGGATTCCAGCGCTCGACGAACAGCTCCCAGCCCTGCTCGTAGATGTCAAGCCGCTGCGGCGGCCAGATGTACCAGCTCTCCCACACGGTCGAGCCGAAGAAGCCGCAGACCGTCTTGATCTCGAGCTCGCTCGCGAACTGCGCAGTCTTGATGATCTGCTCGCGCCCGAGCTTCCACATCTCCTCCTTGTCAGAGGTTCCCGCCCACTCGTCGAGCGACGAGTCGCTGAACGGCAGCACCATCTGCGAGAAGAGGTGGTTGGAGAGAGCCGAGATCTCGATGTCGTAGCCGTCGAGCATCTTCTTGATGCCCTTCGCATAACCGGGGTCGGCACTCGCCTTGTCAGGGTCGAAGTGGTTCGAGCCGCGCCAGGCGGCGAGCTCGAACGCCTCGTACCCGAGGCCGGACGCGTACTTGGCCACGTCCTCGAGTGGCTTGTTGTTGTACATCACGGTGAAGAGCCCGATCTTCATGCTGCCTCCCTTTCTTCTGTTGACTCCGAGCCCGAGGCTCCGAGCCTCGGGTCGAACACGACCTTGATTCCCCTTCCCGCCCGGAGGTCCGCGAAGACGCGTTCCCAGTCGGAGAGCGGCGCTACCTCGCTGACGAGCGGCTCCAACTCGATCGCCTTCTCTCCGATCAGCGTCATCGCACGGAGCCACGAGCGTGGCGTTGATGCGAAGCCAGACGTCATGACGAGCTCTTTCTGGAAGATGCGGTCGAGTGGCACTTCGACGTCCTTGCCGAAGACTCCGATCTGGACGTATCGCGCGCCTCGCCCGGCCGCCTCGAGCGCGGTTCGCGCGCCGCCCGCTGCCCCGGAGCACTCGATCACGACATCCGCCGACTCGGGTTCCGCCGACGTTACCGTCGCGAAACCGAGCCGCTGCGCTGCCTCGAGTCGGGCCTCGTCGGAGGGGAGACCGACGACGGTGACGACCGCGCCGTGGGCGCGCGCGACCTGGGCCGAGAGAAGTCCGATCGGGCCGGGGCCGACGACGAGCACACGGTCGCCGGCTGCGACGAGCGCCGGATCGCAAAGACAGTGGCAGACGCAAGCGAGGGGCTCGGCAAGCGACGCGGCGTGATCCTCGAGCCAGTCTGGCACGCGGTGGAGGTTCTGAACGGGCACAACGACGAACGGCGCGAATGCACCGTCGGCGAACGACCCGATCGAGCGGCGCTCCGGGCAGAGGTTCGGCCTGCCGTCGCGACACCAGGCGCACGTGCGGCAGGTCGAGAAGTACGTCTCGGAGACGGCTCGTGCACCGGCCCAGTCGGAGCTGACGCCCTCCCCGAGCGCGACGACTCTCCCACATACCTCGTGCCCCATGGTGACCGGTGGCTCGCTTCGAAACTCGTCCGCCTCGATGTGCAGGTCGGTCCCGCAGACACCGGCCGCGAGCACCGCGAGGCGCACCTCCCCCGGGCCGGGCTCACGTTCGGGACGGTCAGCGAGACCGACGTTTCCCACACCCGCATGCAGCTTGGTGACCCCGATCATCCGTCGAGTCCACCTCGCGGGGCGCGGTAGACGGCCGCGGAGCCGGCCTCCGACCGGTGCGCCAAGCGGGGAATCCCGGTCACCTGCTGTCCCACGACGCTGACCACCTCCCACCTAGACGACCGACCTCAAGCATATGACGATTGGACGTACGGATCAAATAAGAACCGGCCGTGCAAATAGTGACCGGTTGGAAGAGTGGCTCACCGAGGCCACCGCTGACGGGAAGAGCCTCAACCGACGACCCGCGCGTACAGCGCCGCGAGCTCCTCCGGCCCAATGGGGACAGGATTGGTCGGGATGTTCCGGCTCTTCATCGCGTCCTCGACGAGCTGCGGGATATCGACGTCGTCCGGGTCGACACCCCATTCCCGCAGCGTTGCGGGAATCCCGATGTCGGCACAGAGCGCGCGCACTGCCTGCACACCGACGTCTGCTGCAGCGGCCTCGGAAAGCCCCTCGACGCTCTCACCGAGTGCTTCGGCGACGGCCCCGAGCTTGGCAGCGCAGCCGGCCTGGATCGCCTTCAACCCCTCGGGGAGGAAGATCCCGTTGGCGACGCCGTGCGGGACGTGGTGGTGGGCGGTCACGGGGGTCGAGGCTGCGTGGACGATTGCGTTGCCGTTGATGTTGAACGCGACTCCCGCCATCATGCTCGCGAGCGTGACCTGGGCGATCGCGTCGGGATCGTGGTCTGCAACAGCCGTACGGAGGCTCGTGCCGATCATCCTGATCGCCGCGATGTTGAGAGCGTCGAGCAGCGGGTCGGAGCCGCGATTGACGTAGGACTCGACCGCGTGAGCGAGCGCGTCGATACCCGTCGAGGCGATCACCGACGAAGGCGCGGATTCGACGAGATCGGGGTCGACGAGCCCCACGTCCGGAGCGATCTGGGGCGACACGACCACGAGCTTGAAGTCGAGATCGGGGTCCGTGATCACGGCGACAGACGTCACCTCCGATCCTGTGCCACACGTCGTCGGCATGCAGACGAGGGGTGGCACTCGGACGTCCACGAGGTCGGCGCCACGATAGTCCCCGATCCGGCCACCGTTCCTGACGATGATGCCGACTCCCTTGGCGCAGTCCATCGAGCTTCCACCACCCAGGCCGACGATCCCGTCGCAACCCGTGGATTCGAACAGCTCGGCCGCCTCGTGCACATTGGTCGTTGTCGGGTTGGGCTGCGTCTTCGTGTAGACCTCGAGGCCGATCCCGGCCGCTTCGATCCAGGCTCCGACTCTGGCGACGGATCCGGCACTCTCGAGCCCAGGATCCGAGATCAGTAGCGCGCGGGTGACGCCCAGGGCCGTCAGCCGCGCCCCGACCTCGCTCGCAGCGCCCCGACCGTAGTGCAGGCTCGTCGAGCAGATGAACCGGTGAACTCCGTCCCAGGCCATCGGATGCGACTACTCCTCGCCGAGCGCGTAGAGACCGAGCACGAACTCCCGATGCCGCTCGACGATCGCCATGGCCGCCGTCTCTGCCGCGTCGGCGTCGCCCGACGCAACGGCCTCGCAGAGCCGGCGGTGGGAGTCCACGCTGATCCTGAGACTGCCGAATCGCCGGATGGCAGCCTCGGCTCCGAGCTCCATGTCGTCACGCAGCAAGGCCCGGATGTCGCTCATCGCCTGGAGCAGGTAGCGGTTGTTCGCCGCTGCCGCGAGCGCAAGGTGGAAGTCGACGTCGGCGTCGGGGTAGAGGCTCGGGCTGGCAGACGCTTCGTGCATTCGCTCGACAGCGACCCTCAGGTCGGAGATCTGCTCGGCCGACGCCCGCTCGGCCGCAAGGCGCGCGAGCTGCGACTCGATCATGATGCGCGCCTCGACCAGCTCCTCGACCTCCGCGCGGAGAAGCGGACGCCCGACGCGCAACGGGATCGGCGACACCGCCGCGACGAAGGTGCCACGTCCGGCGCGGGTGCTGATCAGACCGTCACTGACGAGCATGCTGACGGCCTCGCGGATAGTGCTCAGGCTGACGTCGAACTGGGCCGCGAGTCCCCGGTGGCCCGGCAGCTGATCTCCCGGAGGGAGCTCACCGGTCTCGATCTGACGTCGAAGCTGCGCAGCGATACCTGCTGGAAGCGTCTCACGCACGCGGCGCACGGATTACAGCCCCTCGTTGCCGTTCTGCTGTTCCGAACACGACACGTGCTGAACGTAACACGCTCGCGGCACACCGGTCAACCGCAGCTACGACTGTCCTTGCACCGCGCCTTCGGGGGAGTGGATCAGCGAATCACGCGGCCCGCTGCCGCGTCGAGCAGCTCGATGATCGCCTGCTGGTCGTACACGCACCCGCCCCAGAGCCCGCCGCTCGCCGACTGCAACCGCGCCCACATCGCGGTGTCCTCCGGCAACCGAGGGTCCGGGGCGATGTCCTCGCGCAGCGGGCGCGTCGCGAGCACGTCGGCCGCCTCGTCGGCAGTCCACTCCTCGTTCTCGTGCCCCACGAGATCGATCGATGCGACAAGCCGCTCCCGATCGACGACGATGCGGATCCGGTCGCCATCGAGCAGACGACCGATTGGCCCACCCTCCAGCGCCTCCGGGCTGACGTGCCCGATGCACGCACCGGTGGAGACGCCGGAGAAACGCGCATCGGTGATCAATGCAACGTGCCGTCCGAAGGGCAGGAACTTCAGCGCCATCGTGACCTGCGCCGTCTCCTCCATTCCCGACCCGAGCGGCCCCCGACCAGCGATAACCATCACGTCGCCCGGCTCGATCGGGTCGCCTGCGGTGCCCTTGATCGCCGCGATGGCCGCCCGCTCGCTCGCGAACACGCGAGCCGGCCCGGTCAACCGGTACACGCCGTCTTCGTCGATCACCGTCGGGTCGATGGCTGTGCTCTTGATGACGCTACCGCCGGGTGCGAGGTTGCCCTCCGGGAAGCAGACCGTCGAGGTCATGCCCTTCGCCGCCGCTCGCTCCGGCGGAGAGATGACGTCGTCCGGGTCGATGCCGTCCGCCTCGACGAGTCGCTCGCGCAGCCTGGAACGCCGCTCACTGTCCTCCCACTCGTCGAGAACGTCGCCCACCGCTCGTCCGGTGATCGTCAACGCGTCGCAATGGAGCAGGCCTCGGCGCCGCAGGTGGAGCATCACCTCGGGCACCCCACCGGCGAGGAAGACGCGAACGGTTACATGGTTCGCAGGCCCGTTCGGTAGGGCGTCAACGAGCCGGGGCACGGCCTGGTTGATCGTGCGCCAATCCTCGACGGTGGGTCGGCGAAGGCCCGCGGCGTGAGCTATTGCCGGAATGTGGAGGAGAAGATTCGTCGATCCTCCGAACGCAGCATGGACGAGCATCGCGTTCTCGATCGCCTTGTCGGTGAGCACCGCTTCGAGCGTGCGTCCGCTCTGCCATTGATCGTGCACGGCGACAGCCGTACGACGGGCCACGTCGAGCCAGATCGGCTGGCCCGAGGGAGCAAGCGCGGCGTGCGACACCGTCAACCCGAGGCCCTCGGCCACCACCTGAGACGTCGCTGCGGTCCCGAGGAACTGACAGCCGCCGCCCGGCGTGGCGCAGGCGTGGCACCCGAGATCGGCTGCCTCATCGAGAGTGACGAGCTGATGTGCGAAGCGGGCTCCGAGTGTCTGTACGGCGCCGGCGTCCTCGCCCCGCCGCGGCGGGAGCGTCACCCCTCCGGGAATCACGGCTCCGGCGAGTTCCCGAAACGAGGCGACCGCCATCATCATCGCAGGCAGCCCCTTGTCGCAGGTTCCGACGCCGATCACACCACGGCGGTTGGGAAGGCTCCGCACCAGCCGACGGAGAACGAGCGCCGCGTCGTTCCGATAGGGAAGCGAGTCGAACATCCCCGTCGTCCCCTGGGTGCGACCGTCGCACGGATCGGACACATGAGCGGCGAACGGGAGGTCTCCGAGGCGGTCGAGCTCGACGGCCGCCTCACGCACGAGCAGTCCCACCTCCCAGTGGCCGGTGTGGTAGCCGAGCGCAACGGGGCTACCGTCGTCCGCGCGCAAGCCGCCGAGCGTCGAGAGAATCAGGAACTCGTCGCGACCGACCTTGGATGCCTCCCAGCCCATTCCCGTGTTCTGGGACAGCCCGAACACGTCGCCCGACGGGCGATCCTTGAGGAACGACTCGGTCAGCGGCAGGGCCCCTTCGGGTCCCACCGCTGTCGTCTCGACATCGAAGAGGTCGGGATCGCCCATCGCTACTATCGACCGATCAGTTGTAGCGGCCGTATTCGCGCACCGTCTCGGCCATGATCTCGATCAGGCCCGGCCTGGCATCGAAGATCTGGCCGGTCGAGCGAAGGACGTAGCCGCCCCCCTCCATCGCAGCATCGAGGCAGCGCTTGACCTCGTCTCTGACAGCGTCTGCGTCCTCCTCGTAGAGAAGGTGCTCGTTGAAGCCGCCGAAGAGACAGACCCGGTCGCCGACGCGTCGCTTCGCATCGGCGAGATCGACATCACCGGACGAGCGATCCGACGTGAGCGTCTCGATCGCATCGGGGCCGGTGTCGGCGATGTCCTCGAGCAGAAGCGTCGCCCTGCCGCAGTTGTGGAAGCTGACGAGATACCCGGCATCGTGCGCCGCGGTGACACATTCGGCCTCGTACGGCTTCATGAACTCGACGAAGTGATCACGAGCGACTCCGACGCCGGTCCAGGTCTCGTTCATCGAGATCGAGTGGATCCCCGTTTCACCGAGTCGACGGTAGAAGCCCTTGAGCCAGTCGGTGCAGATGCGCATCAACTCGTGGACGAACTCGGGCCGGTCGTAGATGTCCATCGAGAGGTCGACGAGGCCGCGAATCTCGGCCGCCATGTCCCACGGCCCGATCACGTGATGCAACCACCACGCCTCCTCACCGACCTTCTCGACCATCCCAGCGAGGACCGTCATGTCGTACACGTCAGCTGACGGGAAATGGCGCAGGGCCGCGAGCTTCGTCTCGGGCTCATCGCCCTTGAGCAGGAAGTCATGACACGAGGTGCCAAAGCCGTCCTCGGTGCGGTACGAGTAGTCGAGATCGCCGTCGGGCGTGCGAATCTGATGGGTGTGCTCCCGCCATCCTTCTCCCTGGCCCGACACCTCGAAGGTCTCGGCCCAGGTCTCCGTCTCGAACGGACGGGGAAAGAGCATGCGCGGCCAGATCTCGTGCTCGCCGATGTGCTGGCTGTAGGTCGTGATCATCGGGTCGAGCCCGAGGTCCTGCTGCATCTTGACGATCGAGCCCATGGGATCGTCGATCCACCAGTTGAGCATGTCGGTAGTCGTCTTGTCAGGTGGCCGAAGCTTCTTGATCAGAGGCAACCCCAGCCAGCAGTGGACGGGAACGCGATCGGGCGTCCCCCGTTCGAAGGCGATGCGTGTTCGCTCGGCGGTCTTCACGGTCGATCTCCTTGTTCGTGGGGCCTGTTGTCCAGCATGCCGATCTCCGACACCTGATGCACTCTCGACTCGATCCACCGTCCGGGGCCAGGACCGTCCCGACTCGACCCTGAGCACGATCATCATGTCCGAAACGATGAGAGCAGCTTCATCGGCGTCGTGCCGCCCGATCGCCTCGACGAGCCGAGCGTGGGAATCGATGAGCGAGTCAATCCGATTCTCAGCCGCGGCAGTGGTCGCGAACCGCTTGATCATTTCATGCATGCCGACGTGGAGGGCGGACAGACTGCTCGCGAGCAGCATGTTCCGGGCCGCGTCCGCGAGAGCGACATGCAGCGCGAAGTCGAACTCTGCGAAGGCCGCGGGATGGTGGCGACACTCGCGCATGCCGTCGAGCAGCGCTCTCAGTCGTTCGAGATCGGCCTCGGTTCGCCGGACGGCGGCGAGACGGACGATCGCGAGCTCGATCACCTGGCGGGCCTCGACCGCCTCGATGGCGTCGATCGCTTCGAGGATGAGATCTCGGCCCACGGGGTCGAGCGTCGCCTCGAGCGTCACGTCTGCACGCGACTCGAGCGACATCTCAGCTAGTCCCACCATTCGACACCTGACTGACATCCTATCGCATGTGAACGCTATTGTCACTTGACGTCTAGATGAATTGGTGCCATCATACGGTACCAATGCCAGGAACGACTACGTCCAGCGCCGGAGATGGAGCCCAGGCGATCGACCGCGCGGCGCGCGTCCTCGTCCGCCTCGTCGAGAGCGACGAAGTCGTCGACGCTGACGAGCCTCATGGAGGACACGCAGCTGCCGAAATCAACGGCAGCGCGCGTCTTGCGCGCGCTCGAGCGAAACGGCCTCGCGCAACGTCGACGCGGCGGCGGCTTCCGACCCGGCCCGGTGCTCGTCGAGTACGCCCGGCGCGACTCGAGCGTCGGCGACCTGGCGACCCTCGCCTGGCCGTTCCTCGAACAACTCGGTCAGCTCACCGGCGAGACCGTCAACGTCGCGATCCGACCCCGGCGGTGTCGCTCGCGTGGCCCAGGTCGACAGCAATCACCCGCTCGGAGCCGGAAACTGGGTCGGCAGCCGCGATTCCGATCCACGCCTCGTCGATGGGGAAGGTCTTCATGGCATTCGGCGGCCCAGCCCCCCTTCGGTCGCCTCGCCAAGCTCGGACCGAACACCGATCACCGATCTCTCGGACCTGCTTGCCGAACTCGGAGGAGGTGCGTCGGCGCGGATTCGCGACGACGTGGAGGAGCTCGATGCCGGGCTGTGCTCCGTCGCGGCCCCGGTGCGCGGGTCTCGTGGGGCTGTCATCGCAGCACTTTCGGTCGGTGCCCCGACCGTCCGAACGTCCCCTGAACGACTGACCGACCTTTCCGCCCACGTCGTCCGAGAGGCCGGCGCCCTGTCCGATGCCATCCACCTCTACCGAGGAGAACGAGGAGCATGACGAACGAAGAGATCCTCCAGCAGATCTACGACGAGACGCTCGTCGGCAACAGGCCGGCCGTCGTCGAGTTCGACAACGGCCGGAATCGAGGCGGAGATCCCCCGGACACCCTCCTGTTCGAGGCTCTGATTCCGGCTCTCGAGGAGGTCGGAGCGCGTTTCGAGCGCGGTGACTTCTTCGTCCCCGAGATGCTGATCTCGGGCCGTGCGATGACGGGTGCACTCGAGCTCCTCCGCCCCCTTCTGATCGATTCAGGTGCCGACAAGATCGGCACCTTCCTGATGGGAACCGTCCAGGGCGACGTGCACGACATCGGCAAGAACCTCGTCGACATCATGCTCGAAGGCGCCGGTTTCGACGTGATCGACATCGGCGTGCAGGTGCGGCCGGAGACGTTCGTCGAGGCGATCCACGAGCACAAGCCGGACGTCGTCGGCTTCTCGGCGTTCCTGACGACGACGATGCCGATGTTCAAGGCCAACATCGAGGCGATCGACAGAGCCGGGCTGCGCAAGGACGTGGTGATCATGGTCGGCGGCGCACCCGTGACGCAGGAGTACGCCGACGTCGTCGGCGCCGACGGCTACGCGGCCGACGCCTCGAGCGCCGACCAAGCGCGCCAAGGAACTGCTGCGAACAGCGCCGGGCTGCGGTCGCGGTCTGAAATCGATCGAATGGCCCTCTCCCGGCTCCGCCGTCAAGACGAGAACCCACACAAGGAGGAAAGACGCGCGTATGCACACCGTCCTTCAGCTCACGATCCAAGCAGGTCCTGATCGGGCCCGATCAGTCCTTTTGCATCATCGGCGAGCGCATCAACCCGACCGGGCGGAAAGCGTTCGCGGCTGCACTACGGGAAGGTGACCTCTCCGAGATTCTCAAGGACGTCGAGGATCAGGTCGCGGGTGGCGCGCACGTGCTCGACGTCAACATGGGCGTGCCGCTGACCGACGAAGCGGATCTCCTCGCCCGGGCCGTCACGCTCGTCCAGGAGCACACCGATCTTCCGATCTGCATCGACTCCTCGGTCGTCGAGGCGCTCGAGGCCGGGCTTGCCGCTTACGAGGGCAAGGCGCTCGTCAACTCGGTCACCTGTGAGGAGGATCGCCTCGACCGCGTGCTGCCGATGGTGAAGGAGCACGGAGCAGCAATCATCTGCCTCGTCAACGACGAGACGGGAATCCCGCAGACGGCCGATGAGCGCCTCGACGTCTGTGCCCGACTCATCGACATCGTGCACGGTCGCTACGAGATCCCACTCGAGGACATCGTGATCGATCCGCTGGCGATGACGGTCGGCGCCGATCCGATGGCGGTGGTCACCACGCTCGAGACGATCAGCCGGATCCGCGACACATACGGACTCAACATGACGCTCGGTGCCTCGAACACCTCGTTCGGCCTTCCCGGCCGCCACGCGCTGAACGCCGCGTTCCTCGTCGCCGCGTCCTACGCCGGTCTCACGAGTGCCATCATGGACTCGCGGACCGTGCAGACCGTGGATGCGTGCCGAGCTGCCGACCTGCTCTTCGGGCGTGACGAGTGGGGCGGCGAGTGGATAGCCGCTCATCGCCGGGCGCTGGCCGCGACGGCATGACGACAATGGTGACAGGGGAGGACCACGAGGACGGAGCCGCGCCCGAGCCCCCGACGAGGGTAGCGCTCCGTTTCGAGCCGTCGGGTACCGGCGTACGTGTTCCCCCCGGAGTCACCGTATTCGACGCTGCTTCATGGAACGGGATCGCGATCGACTCGACGTGCGGTGGGCACGGGACGTGCAAGAAGTGCCGTGTTCGCATCGCCGACGGGTCCGTGCCTGTCTCCAAGCTCGACGTACGTGCCTTCGACCGGCGCGACCTCGAAGATGGCTGGCGGCTGGCCTGCCGGGCCGAGGCACAGAGCGATCTCGTCATCGACGTACCACCGCTCGTCACCCGGCCGAAGGCGGCGACCGTCGGAGTCGGTCGACAGGTAATCCTCCACCCCGCCGTGCAGAAGCGGTACGTGGAGCTCGAGGCGCCCTCCCTGCAGGACCAGCGGACGGACCTTGAGCGACTGCTCGACGCCGTCGACGATCTCGAGTTGCGCGTCGAGCCCGGCGTGCTGCGTCGGCTACCGAAGGCGCTACGCGACTCGGCCTTCCGCGTCACGTGTGTCATCGTCGACGACCTGCTGATCGACGTCGAGCCGGGTGACACGAGCGACCGGTTACACGGGATCGCATTCGACCTCGGAACGACGACGGTCGTCGCGACGCTCCTCGACATCAGCACGGGAACTCCCGTCGCGGTGCGTTCGATGCTGAACAAGCAGCAACCGTTCGGTGCCGACGTGATCTCGCGTATCTCGGCGACGATGCTCGACCCCGCCGCGCTGGACCGTCTCCGCGGGCTCGCCTGCGACACGCTCCAGGAACTGGCCGACGAGGTATGCCTGCAAGGCGACGTCGACCCGTCCGAGGTGTACGAGGTCGCGCTCGCCGGAAACGCGACGATGACCCAACTCGCGCTCGGGGTCGACCCCGAGCCGATCGGGGTCGCGCCGTTCATCATGGTCGCACCGGCGTACCCGGACATGCCCGCCGCGGAGCTCGGCTTGACATTGCACCCCCGCGCCCGAGCGACGATCTTCCCGGCGCTCGGCGCGTATGTCGGGGGCGACATCGTTTCTGGCCTACTCGCGACCGGGATGACGCGCGACAAGCGCTTGCGACTGTTCATCGACGTCGGCACGAACTGCGAGATCGCGCTCGGCTCGGCCGAACGCCTCGTCTGTACGGCGGCTCCCGCGGGTCCTGCGTTCGAGGCCGCCTCGATCCGCTGCGGAATGCGGGCCTCGGAGGGCGCGATCGAAGTCGTCCGGATCAGGGACGACGCGATCGAGTTGGACGTGATCGGAGAGACAGATCCCGTCGGGATGTGCGGCTCGGGCCTCGTCGACGCCGTCGCGGAGCTCGTCGGCGCGGGCCTGCTCGATCTCTCAGGCCGCTTCATCCCGAACGAAGATGCCGCGGAGATCGCCCCGTCACTCTCGCGGCGGCTCGTCGCGCGTCCGGACGGGGAGCGCATCTTCGTCCTGCACTGGCAGGGCGAGGAAGGTGATCCCGAGAACGCCGTCTACCTCTCCCAGCGCGACGTACGGGAGCTGCAGTTCGCGAAGGCATCGATCGCGACGGGCTGGAGCCTGCTCGTCGAGGAGCTCGGGATCGACGTCGCCGAGATCCAGCAGGTTCTCCTCGCCGGCTCGTTCGGCTCCTATCTCTCCCCTGCGAGCGCGGTGCGGATCGGCCTCGTCCCGAAGCTCGCGCTGCCTCGGATCATCTCGGCCGGCAACGTCGCCGGCGAGGGGGCGAAGATGGCGCTGCTCTCGATGCAGGAGCGACACGCGGCAACGGCGATGCTCCACGAGGTCGAGTACGTCGAGCTGTCCGACCGCGAAGACTTCAATGACCGGTTCGTCGAGGAGCTCGCGTTCCCGGGCTCCCGATGAGCGCAACGCTGACCGTCATCTACTGGCGGGACATCCCGGCACAGGTCACCGCCAACGCCGAGTCTGGGAGCTCGCGAGCGCAGCTGTCCGATCGCTTCCAGAAGGCAATCGACGCGGCGGCAATGAAGGCCGACCTCGTCGAGATGGATCTCTACCTCGAGGAGTGGCGTCAGGAGACCCGTCCTTGTGGAGATGATCTCGATCGGGAGGTCGCGTCCGAGGTCGGGCGGCTCGAGGAGGCGTTCACCCGGGAGATCCTGCTCGAGCTCTCTCGTTCGGGCGGGCGGAGTACCTAGAAACCCGCGGGGCCGGCTGCGGGACGGGCATCCGCCCGTCCCCTACGAGAAGACCCCGGGCATGCCGCGGGACGGGCAAGGCCCGTCCCTAGAAGATCTCCGGGCACCAGGGCTTCACATCGACCCGGTACAGCGCGTCGGCCCGGGAGATGCCGCCGCGCGCGACCTCCTCGACGCGGCCGGCGCGTGCGAGCTCGCCGAAGGTGAACGCTCCGAGATAGGCAGACGCGAGCGCCTGGACGTCGAGACGAATGTCTGCGCGCCGCCGCGACCTCTTCGCCACGTCACCCTCGACGGTCCAGGTTCCGACGTTGTCCGGGAAGATCGGATCGGCCGATATGTCGAATGTCACTCGCCCGCCGCCTGTTACGGCTCTGGCCGACAGCGCCGCACCAACATCGACGCAGCCGGAGCCAGAGCCCGTCGACAACCCGCCAGTTCAGACGGTTCGGCCGTTCAACAAGAAGAAACAGCGGGTGGTCGACGCTCAGGAGCTCGCAGTGAATCTCGGCCACCCAGTCGATCGCGAGCAGGTACCGCCAGACCTCTCGCGTGGCGGCCGGTGACACACCGAGAGCCTCGAGCACTACGACCTCGCTGACGTTGAGCGGCGGGTCGAACTCGAACTTGACGCGATACAGCGCATACCCGACCGGGCGCCCGTCGATCTCGAGCAGGAGCCGGTTCAGCTCGCCTCCCCCCCGTCGATTCTCCGGTCGATCGTCGAGCCGCCGTAGCTCCCACCAGGCCGGCGTGCGGGAAAGGAAGCCCGGCGATTGCCGTCGGATCCGATCGTAGATCCGCGGGAACGCCTTCGCCGCCTCCTCGTGATCAACGAGGCGCGGAACTCCCGTTTTCTCCGGTAGGTCACGTCGCAGCGCCGCGTGAACGCGAGTCGCCTTGACCATCGCATCCTGCGTCGCCAGCCCGTACCCGAAGCGCCCGTAGATCGTCTCCTCCGATGCCCAGAGCGCGGCGAGTGGCTCTCCACGCTCGCGGACGTCGGCGAGCTGAGCGCGCATCAAGCGGTCGAGGATCCCTCGGCGGCGATGGGTCGGCAGAACCCCTACAACCGTCACGCCCGCGCAAGGAACCTGCGCCCCGGGCACGCTCAGCTCAACCGGGATCGCTCCGGCGCCGCCGACGATCGTTCCCCCTTCGAAGGCCGCGTGTGTTCGCTCGACGGGGAGGAGACGACTGAACCTCTCCAGATCCTCGGGCTTCCAGCCACCGCCGAAGTAGTGCCCGATCGCGCCGAGCGCCTCGGCGAACTCGGCCTGGTCCCGGGTTGTTCGAACGCGGAGCGCCATCAGTCGATCTTCTCGAGCGGAGCGTACTCGAGCATCAGCTTCCGCTCGCTCTGATCCTTGGCGAACCTGACCGTAACGAGCCCACCGGGCTCGATGCGCGTTACCACCCCCTCGCCGAGCGAGCCGTGACGCACCGAATCGCCGGTCTGCAAGGAAGGGATCTCGGACGGTGCGCTGATCGAAGTCGAGGTCGCGTGTTGCCCGGAGCCGTAGCTCGACCACGAGGCCGGCCGCAACCGCTCTCGCTCGACGTCGGCGGGCAACTCGTCGAGGAACCGCGACGGGAGGTTGTACTCGCGCCGGCCGAAGAGAGATCGGGCCATCGCGTGGGTCAGCGTGAGCTTCTCCATCGCCCGGGTCATGCCGACGTATGCGAGCCGCCGCTCCTCCTCGATCTCGTTGTCCTCGATCGAGCGGGAGTGCGGGAAGATGCCGTCTTCCATCCCGATCAGGAAGACGCCCCGGTACTCGAGCCCCTTCGCGTTGTGGATCGTCATCAGCGTCACGAGCGACTGTTCGCCCTCGAGCCCGTCCTGATCGGAGACGAGGGAGATGTCCTGCAGGAAAGTCGAAAGGGTCGACTCCTCATGCTCGGCACGGAACTCGCGAGCGACGCCCACGAGCTCCTCGAGGTTCTCGATTCGGCCCCGTGCCTCGATCGTCCGCTCCGCCTCGAGCATCTCGATCGTGGAGCTGCGCGCGAGCACCGCTTCAAGGAGCTCGTCGATCTCGAGCTCCTGTGCTGCCGACTGAAGCGACTGCATCAGCGTGTGAAAGCCGCGCACTGCCTTGACGGCGGCGGTGCCGAGGCCCGCCGCCTCGGGGTCGGCCATCGCCTCGAACAGCGTCACTCCGAGCACGTCGGCGTGCGTGACGAGCCGCTGCAGCGACGTGTCGCCGATGCCACGACGCGGACGGTTGGTGATGCGCAGCAGCGATACGGCGTCCGACGGGTTATCGAGCACGGAGAGGTAGGCGATCGCATCCTTGATCTCGGCTCGCTCGTAGAAGCGTGGGCCGCCGATCACCTGGTACGGAATCTGCTGGCGCACGAGCACATCCTCGAGCACGCGGCTCTGCGCGTTCGTTCGGTAGAAGACCGCGAGCTCGGCCGCCGACCACCCATCCTCGACGAGGCGTGCGATCTCGGATGCGACGAAGCGCGCCTCCGTGTGCTCGTCCTCGACCTCGACGACCTGCACGGGCTCGCCCTGTCCGAGCTCGGAGAAGAGGTGCTTCGGCTTGCGGTCGCGATTGTTCTCGATCACCGCGTTAGCCGCTCCGAGAATCGCGTTCGTGGAGCGGTAGTTCTGCTCGAGGGCTATCGAGTGCGACCCGGGGAAGTCGCGCTCGAAGTCGAGGATATTGTTGATATCCGCGCCACGAAAGCCATAGACCGACTGGTCCGGATCGCCGACGGCGAACACATTTCGCTCATCGCCCGCGAGCAGTTGCAGCAGTCGGTACTGGGCGTGGTTCGTGTCCTGGTACTCGTCCACGAGGATGTAGCGGAAGGTGTGCCGCCAGTGCGCCGCGACCTCGGGGAACCGTTCGAGCACTTCGACGGTCAGCATGAGCATGTCGTCGAAGTCGACTGCATTCGAGCCGATCAGGCGCCGCTGGTAGCGCTCGTACACCTCGGCGACGGTCTTGTCGTAGAACGACGCGACACGGCTCATGTACTCGTCTGGCCCGATCAGCTGATTCTTCGCATTCGAGATCTGGTTGTGGATCCCCCGTGGCGTGAAGCGCTTGGGATCGACACCGAGGTCCTCGAGACAAGCCCTGACGACCCGGATCTGGTCGGCCTGGTCGTAGATCGTGAACGTCGACCGGTAGCCGAGCCGCTCCGCGTCGCGTCGCAGCATCCGCCCACACGCGGCGTGGAAGGTGAGGATCCAGGCCGCGCGAGCCTGACGGCCGAGCATCCGCTCGAGCCGCTCGCGCATCTCTCCCGCCGCCTTGTTCGTGAAGGTGATTGCGAGGATCTCGTTCGGTCGCACCCCGTGGGCTCGGATCAGATGGGCGACCCTGTGGGTGAGGACGCGCGTCTTCCCCGAGCCGGCCCCGGCGATGACGAGCAGCGGGCCGTCGACGTGCAAGACGGCTTCGCGCTGCGCCGGGTTGAGGTCGGCGAGAAGGTCTTCGTGGGGCGCGACGCTCATGCATCGATGCTAGCGGCGGCCCCGGCGGCGGTCATCGTGGCTCGTGAAGACCGGTCTTCCGCGCGACGAGAGAGGGTGCTAGTCGTGATCGATCACGACGACGCCGTCGTCGTCGCTGTAGAGCATCGCGCCGGGCCGGAACGTGACGCCGCCGAACTCGACCGGCACGTCGACCTCTCCCGCGCCCGATTTCCCGCTCGGGCGCGGGTTCGTGCCGAGCGCCTTGATCCCGACGTCGAGGGAACGAAGCGCGGCGACATCGCGAACGCATCCATGGACGATGATCCCCGCCCAGCCGTTCTCCGCCGCCAGGCCCGCGACCATGTCACCGATCAACGCCACCCTCAGCGAACCACCGCCGTCGACGACCAGCACGCGCCCGCCTCCCGGTTCGCCCACATGCCGTTTGACGACGGCATTGTCCTCGAAGCAGCGGACCGTTGAAACCGTGCCGGCGAACGATCCGAGGCCGCCGAACTGGAGAAGCACGAGCTCGCACACGCGGGCATCTCCGGGGTGCGTGTCGAGGATGTCCGCCGTCGAGGTCATCACAGGAGACTACGTGCTCTCGAGCCCTGTACAGCTGACCGACAGGTCGCTACCGGACGCGTGACACGCGGACTCGCGGCCGAGCCTCGCTCGGCCGCGACATCCCGACGGGCGTGTCGACTCAGCGCAACGGAAACGGTCGACCCGCAAGCGCCGGCACGACCTGCGCGGTCACCCACACCGGTGTTGCTCCATAGTGCACCGAGTAGCGGTAGCTGCCGTCGCTTCGCCGCAGCTGCGAGAGGAAGCGGAACGGTGCCTTGCCGGGCTTCTCGCCGGCACTGAGGAGCGCCTGGATCGCCCACGCGGTCGACTGCGCGTCGGACTCGCGCCCCTTCGTCAGCGAGAACCCACCGTCACGATTCTGGAATCCCCGGAGCGCAGTCACCGCGCGTCGAACCGGCTTGCCATCCACGCCCGCCGAACGGAGTGCCTGGATCGCTGCGGCCGTGTCGTTCGAATCCGGCTTTCCGCCGCGAAGCCAGGGAAACCCGCCCGCCTTCGCCTGCGCGGTGAGAATCGCGCGAACGAGCAACGGCGGTGGCTTCTCGCCGACCGCCCGAAACGCGAGCACGGTCCAGATCGTCTCGTTGACGAGAACGGCCGGGCGGTGCTGACGGAGCCGCGCGACGAGACCATCCTCGACGCCGTCCCCGAGCGCCGCGAGCGCGACGACGCGCAGTGCCACGTCTCCATCCGAGGCACCGTCGATCGGGCTCGAGCGCAGGAACTCGGCCGCCTTCGCGCGCTCGACAGGGAACCCGCCCGCGGCAACGAGCGCGAGCGCACCCCACGCCGTGAGGGCGCCATCCGGAGCCCGCCCCTGTTCGGCAAAACCACCGTTCGCGTTCTGACGGCTCGAGAGATACGCAGCGGAGCCCGAGCTCGGCCCGCTCGCCCCCGTTGCGTTCCCGGCGAGCATGACGCAAGCGAGCAGCAGGCCACGAGCCATCTCATGCCCAGACCACCTCTGTATGCACGGTCCGTCCGTGTCGATCGAGCACACGCCGCAACTCGGGCCCAGCGACGAGGGCAAGGACGAAGTTGCCGGTGGCGTGCGCAATGCTGAACGCGAGGCCCGCTGCGAGCACGGTGACGAGCGCCGCCCAGGTGTGGGGATAGAACGCGAACCAGAGCCAGAGATCCATGATCGTTCCGAATGCCACTCCGAGGGCGGCACAGAAGAACGCGAACGGCCACCGCCGACGCAGCCCCACTCTGAGGATGCCCGCAAGCGCGCCACAGCCGCCCCAGCTGAGCATCTGCCACGGCGTGTGCGCCCCCTGACCGAGGAACATGTTGGAGGCGATCGCCGCCAGCGCACCGACTGCGAACCCGCGGCGAGGGCCGAGAGCGACCCCGGCGGCGGCGACGATCATCGTCACGGGCTGCACACTCGGAATCGGAGCGAAGAGAATCCGCCCCGCGGCAGCGATCCCCGCGAGCGTCGCGACGAGCGTGAGGTCCTTCGCACTGTCGCCGCCCCGCTCGAGCCAGGCGAACCCGCCGGCGACGAGAGCGAAGGCAGCGAGCAGTGTCGCGAGACCGCCGTTCGCCGGATCGAGGACTGCCCACAGCAGTCCTGCGACTCCGAGGGCGACAAACGCGATGAGCGCGACTCTAGAACGCAACCGGCACCTCCACCGAGGGCCCGAGGCGTACCCGACGGTGAGCGGGGAGGAGAGGATCATGCGTGGAGACGAGAATCCCGCGATCCGCTGCCGCCTGCTCCACGAGCCACTCCGCGAGAGCCGCCTTCCTGTCGGGATCGATCCCGCGCGTCGGCTCGTCGAGCACGAGCAAGTCGGGATCCGAGACCGACACCGCAGCGATACCGAGTCGCTCGCGCTCCCCGCTCGAGAGATCGCGGGGATGACGACAGGTAGCGAACGAGAGCCCGAGCCGTTCGAGCGCCGCCGCAGCGCGCGCCTCATCGCCGTTCACCCCGAGAGCGACTTCCTCGAGCGCCGTCTCTCGCACGACGTAGCGGCCGGGATCCTGCGAGAGATACGTTGCCGTTCCCTCGCGCGTGACGGTTCCGCTCGTCGGTCGCAGGAGGCCGGCGGCGATCTTCGCGAGTGTCGTCTTGCCGCTGCCGTTCAATCCCTCGAGAGCCACGATCTCGCCGCGGCGGACAACGAGCGACGTTCCCCGGAGAACCTCCGGGCCACTCCCGTACGCGAAGTGGATGCCGTGGAGAGACACGACCGGGGCTCCGGCGTCGAGTCGGGGCGACGGGTCGTGCCCCGACTGGCCCCCTCCGTAACGTGGTCTCCTGCTCGACAGCCATGTCCGAGCCTCCGTGACGGGTGCATCGAGGACGACGCGGCCCTCCTCCATCATGACCACGCGATCCGCGACGGCGAGCGCGCGGTCGACACGTTGCTCGGAGAGCACGACCGCACACGGCGCGTTCTCGACCCTGGAGAGGAACGCATCGGCGGCCGCGGCATCGAGTTGAGACGTCGGTTCATCGAGCAGAAGGAGCTGCGGCTCGAGCGCAAGCGCGGAGGCGAGACAGACGCGTTGCAGCTCTCCGCCGGATAGCTCGACGGTTCGTCGCTCCGCGAGGTGTAACGCACCGACCTCGGCGAGCGCCGCCCGAGTGCGCGACCAGATCAGGTCGGGATCGACGCCGAGGTTCTCGAGGCCGAATGCCACCTCGTTCTCCACCCGCGTCATCACGATCTGATCCTCCGGGTCCTGGAAGACCGTCGCGACGGTTCCCGCGAGCGCTGCGGGTCCGTGCGAGCGGGTGTCCAGTCCGGCCACCTCGACCCGGCCGGAGAACGTGCCTCCGTGGAAGTGAGGAACGAGCCCTGCGAGTGCCCGGAGAAGGGTCGACTTGCCGCTGCCGGACGGCCCGAGCAGTGCGACGATCTCACCCGCCTCGAGATCGAGCGAGACGTCACGCAGCGCGGGAATGCTGCCGGGGTAGGCGAACGAGAGGTTGTCGATCGACGCTAGAGCCATAACACCGCGACCCCCACGAGCAATACAGCCCCGCCGACCGCGACGTGATCCACCCAGGTCCACGACGGCCGCGGGGCGCGTGTCGCCCCACTCCGCCCGAACCCGCGTGCCTCCATGGCCTCGGCCAGGCCACGTGCGCGTTCGAGCGAGCCGGCAGCGAGCGGCGAGAGCAGTGTCGCGTATCCACGCGCCCCGCGGAGCTCGACGCCACGCCCGCGAACGGACTCGGAAAGCCCTGCTGCGTCTCGCTCGAGCGTTGGAATCAGTCGGGTTGCGAGTGCCACGGCGAGGGCCGATCGACGAGCGAAGCCCGCTGCCGCGACGAGTCGATCGTGATCGACGAGGAGCGTGTAGGCACTGAATGCGAGCGCTACGACGGCGAGACGAAAGCCGTTCACGAGCGCGATCTCGATCTCGTCGGTCGAGAGATCGAGCGGCCCGATCACCGGAAGCGTCGGCCCCTCCCACAGGAGCGTCCCAGCTCCGGATGACCAGGTCAGGGGCGAGATCACGATGACACCGAGGGCGCTGAAGAGTGCCCCACTGATGTAGAGCCACCGGCGTCCCGCGGGAGCCCGCAGGCAGAGCAGGATCAGCATGATCATCATCGCCGCAAGCACCCAGATCCGGTCGACCAGGAATGCCGCGATGGCAACGGCGGCGAGGAGCGCCGTGGCAGGGCCGGGGCTCATGGGCTCGCGAACCTCTGGTCGTAGTCCCCGGCAAGGAGCTCATCGACGGAGCCTGCGAAGGAGAACGTGACCGCGCCCGCGGGGCCGGAGCCGGGCTTTCTCAGGGCGGCGGTTAGATGAGGTGCGCCGTCGACGAGCTCGAAGACGTTGGCGTCGTCCGGCACATCCGTACGGAGCGCCTCGACGTCGTCGGCGCGTAGCGCCTCGGCAACACGCAGGGCTTCTGTGCGAAGGCCCGCCTCGTACCGCACCGCCGCCGGCCGCGTCTTTCCGTTGTACCCGTGCAGAAACGGTTCGGGAAAGGCGCCGGCGACGACCTCGAGCGTGTCGGCGTCATCCGACCAGTCGCGATAGTCCCACCACGCGATCTCTCCGGCACGGAGGCGATACGAGGCCGCAGATCGGTCACCGGCGAGTCCGTTGACGAACCAGAACCAGTCCTCGTGGTGCCGTGCGCTTCCCTCGATCCCGTTGATCGAGTGCACGAAGCCGCCGCCGTACCGTGTCTCGACCCTGGCCTCCGATCTGAGCGCGCGCAGGAGCGACTGCCCCGCCGGGATGTCGACATCGGCGAGCACGGTCGCGCCCCGATCACGGGTCACCCAGAGGCGCGCCGTCCCGTCGGCGGCCCTCGGCCCCTCCCCACCACAGCCCGCAAGCGTGAGCGTGACAAGGAGGAGCCCGATACAGAGCCGACGGCTCATTTCACGGCGTTCGACCGAACGGCACCAACGGCGTAGGCGCGGACGAGACCGACGTGACGACCGACGCAGACCTTGCCCGCCGCGTTCGCCTTGAACCGCCGTCCGCCGGCGCGAACTTGGGCCGCGGCGGCCGGTGTCGCCTTCCCCGCGTCGTCGTACGAGCTCACGGCGTAGCAATTCGCCGTGGTCGACTTGAGCAAGAGCGTCGGCGGCCCACCCGTGTCGCCGAAGGTCGCGTAGTACCAGAGAACCTCGTCACCGTCCTCGAGGACCACCTGATCCGCCCCGACCGGCGGCGAAGCCCCGTTGACCTTGAACACCCACCCGGAGGCGCCTGCGCCTGGGTAACGGCCGATCTGGCTGACATACGAACCAAACGACGATTGCGTCAGCTGGACGTAGAACTCACCGAAGACGCTGGCGACGTCGAGGGCCGCCATCGCGTTCGGCGCATCGACCTTGACGGGCTTCGATCCGAAGATCGACTGGGTCTTTCCTTCGACGCGCACCGTGACGGACGCGCCGAGAGCCGTAGCGGCGAGCACGAGAACGAGACCGGTCACGGTCACGAAAGCAATCAAACGTCGTGCCACGAATCCTCCTTCCACGAGGGGTTCGGTATGGAGGAGGCGGCAGGTCTTCTGACTCGGGGCTCCCTCTCCCACCGCCTTCCCGGCAACCAGTTCCCCGGTGAGCCAGTGGCGTTTCGGTGGGCGAGCAACTCCCCTTACAGCGGCGGGACCGTCCCGGACTTGCACCGGATTCCCTCACCGCGCTCCCTTGTGAGGCTGGAGCCTATCATCGTGTGGTGTCGGCAGCCTCACTCCGCCTCTGGGCGCCGGTCGTCCTCATGGCCGCGATCATCTTCGCGTTCTCGTCCGTCCCCAGTCTCGGGACTGGACTCGGCACCTGGGATCTCGCCCTCCGCAAGCTCGCACACCTGACCGAGTACGCCGTCCTCGGTGCTCTCCTGCAGCGGGCGCTCGCCCGACCGGGTCTCGCGATCCTGATCGGAGGCCTCTATGCAATAACCGACGAGGTCCACCAGCACTTCGTGCGCGGCCGCCACGCCGCCTGGTACGACGTGGTGATCGACACGATCGGGGTAGCGATCGGCGTCGTCCTCTGGAGCCGCAGGCGCGGGAGACATCGTACGTGAGCGCCATCCTGATCGACCTCGATGGAGCACTCGGCGACACGAGACCCCTCTGGGACGACTGGCTCGCCGGGGCTGCCGGAGTTCTCGGGGTCGACCCTGCGACGCTGCCCGCCGATCGCGCCGCGGCAGCGTCCGCGCTCGATGCGGCGGACGCCGGCAACTGGCGCATCCTCCTCGAGCGATTCGCGGCCGATCGGGCACCTGTCTATCTCCGCCCGAATGCGGAGGTGAGCGCGGCACTACGGAGGCTCGAGGCGACCGGGCGTCCGCTCGCGGTGTTCACCGACGCTCCGGTCGAGCTGGCTCGGATCGCTTCCGCCCAGCTAGGGGTGATGCGCAGAATCGGCGCTCTGGAAGCGGGTACCGGGGCTGTCGATCGCCTGCGAGACGCCCTGGGAGTCGAGGCCGCAGTCGTGAATACGCGCGCTCAGCTGATCGACGCGTCGCTCGACGCCTGATCCGCAGGGGGCTGGTCAGGAGGCGAGGCGATAGAGCACGCCGTTTCCGGACACGAGGTAGAGCTCGCCGGCCGAATCCTCGCCGAAGGAGGTCAGGTTCTTGACGGTGATTCGCTCTGTCCGAATCTGCCGGGCGACGCCCTTGACGAGCTCGAGTGACCACACCGTCCCGCTGCAGAAGTCACCGTAGAAGTAGCGCCCGGTCGCGGACGGCACCGCCTTGCCGCGATAGACGTAGCCGCCGGTAATCGAGCAGCCACGCGAATGACTGTACTGCGCAACCGGCCGCACAAGCCTTCCCGGGCCGAGCGCGCCGTCCTCGAATCGAGCGCGCCCCTCGTAGACGTCCCATCCGAAGTTGAGCATCCCCTTCCAGGGCCAGGCCACGTGATCGACCTCCTCGATCGATCCCTGACCGACGTCACCGATCCACAGGTCGCCCGTTGCGCGGTCGAAGGAGAACCGCCACGGGTTGCGGACCCCGAGCGCAACGACGACGGGCTTCGCCGCCGGGCGCGCGGGATCGAGCCGCAGCATCTTCCCGAGGAGCGACGAGGGATTCTGAGCCCTCCCTTCGGGGTCTCCACCCGACCCGCCGTCACCCATCCCGACGTAAACGAGACCGTCCTTGCCGTACGCGACCATGCCACCGTTGTGATTTCCATATGGCTGCTTGACGAAGAGCAGCTGGCGGGCCGTCCGTGGCAGCGCCTTCGTCCCGTCGGAGCGATAGCGAACAACGCGCGTATCGCCGTTCACGTCCGTGTAGTTGACGACGAACTGTCGGCTCTTCGCGTAGTCGGGCGCGAACGCCAGGCCGAGCAAGCCCTGCTCGCCGCCCGCGCGAACCTTCGAACGGAGATCGAGGAAGGGCTGAGGCAGGATCTTGCCGTCTCGAACAACGCGAATGCAGCCCACCCTGCTCGACCACGTACAGCGCGCCGGCGACGCCGGGAGCGGACGTAACGTGAGTCGGAGACTCGAGCCCGTCGACGACTTCCACGATGCGAAGCGCCGAGGACTGACTTGCCAGAGCGGCAGCGCCCGCGACCCCGACGACCAGGGCAGCGACGATCGCTGTGGCTCCAGGGAGTAGGCGCATCTCGTCAACGGTAGCCGACCGTGTCCCGGCACGACATCCCCCGGTGGGTGTACCCTGCGCCCGCCGTGAAGATCTTCGTTATCGGTGCAGGCCAGGTGGGCTCGACGATCGTGGAGGCACTCCACGGCGAGCACAACCTGACCGTGATCGACCTCGATCCTGCCCGGTTGACCCCGCTCGCATACCGCTACGACATCGCCACGGTCGAGGCGAACGGTGCCAGTCGCCGCGCCCTTGCCGATGCCGGCGTCGGCGATGCCGACCTCGTGATCGCATGTACCTCGCGCAATGAGGCGAATCTCGTCGCAGCAACCTTCGCCCGGATCGAGGCCCCGCGCGCGACGACGGTGATCCGCACCTCGAACATCGAGTACATCGAGCTCTGGCGTGAAGGGCGCCTCGACGTCGACTTCGTCGTCTCGTCCGAGATCGAGACGGCTCATGCGATCACGCGGGTGATCGGCGTCCCCGCCGCGCTACAGACGGACGTCTTCGCGGACGGCCAGGTACAAATGGTCGAATACGAGGTCACCGAGCTCTCGAACCCCGAGGTGCTCGGGAAGCCGCTTCGGCAGTGCGGTCTCGTGCCCCGCGACTCGCGCGTCGTGAGCAAGATCCGAGGCGACTCGATGACGATCCCGAACGGGAACACGGTCATCAACATTGGCGACCGTCTCGTGGTCGTCGGCTCGCCGGCGGCGGCGCAGGCCTGGGGCGAGCTCCTCTCGCCCGGCGAGGGTGCGGTCGAAGACGTTGTCGTGTTCGGAGGAGGCCAGGTGGGCGTGGCTATTGCACGCCAGCTCCTCGAGCAGCGGATCGGCGTCCGGCTGATCGAGCCGGATCGTGAGCGAGCCCGCCGCATCGCCGAGGAACTCCCCCAGGCGAGGGTGTACCAGGCGACCGGCCTCGATCCCGACTTCCTGGAGCGCGAGCGCATCGGCCAGGCTCAGGCCGCCGTGTTCGCGATGCGTGAAGACGCGAGGAACCACTATGCGGCCACTCTCGCGCGCGTTCACGGCGTCGACTTCACGATCGCGATCATCCACGACCCGATCGCCCGCGAGGTGTACGAGCACTCCGGAATCGACGTGACCGTGAACCCACGCCAGGTGACGGCGGAGGAGATCGTCAGGTTCGCGCACGATCCGCGAACGCAGCAGGTCTCGATGATCGAGAACGACCGTTTCGAGGTGCTCGACATCACGACGAGCCCCGCGAGCGAGTACGTCGGCCTGAAGTTCCGGGACATGCCGATCAGAGGCGCCGTGATCGGAGCCATCGTGCGTAACGGCAGAGCCGTGTTTCCCCACAGCGACGACGTCCTCCAGGCGGGCGACCGGGTGATCGTGTTCACCGAGTCCTCCAGGGTCGCGGACGTCGAGCGCGTCTTGTGACAGGCGCGAAGACGCACGGGCGGCTCCAGCAACCGCCTGGCCTGGCCGTCGAGCTCCGTGGCGCCCTCGGCCTGATCGGCACGTTGACGAAGTACCTCGCGATCGCTCCACTGTTTCCGGCGGCGCTCGCACTTGGGTTCGGGGAGCCTCCGTGGCCGTTCATCTTCTCCGCTGCCATCGTGGCGCTCATCGGGCTCGCGCTCGAGCGCATCGGGCGCAGCGCCCCGACAATCGGCTTTCGGGAAGGCTTCCTCGTGGTCGCCTTCACGTGGCTGGTAGCGGCGACGCTGGGGGCGCTCCCGTACCTCCTCTCCGGCGACCCGCAGCTCGACAGGCCTGTGGACGCGTACTTCGAAGCGATGTCCGGATTCACGACAACCGGTGCCTCTGTCCTCACCGACGTCTCGGCGCTCGATCAGTCCATGCTCATGTGGCGACAGTTCACGCAGTGGCTCGGCGGCATGGGGATCATCGTGCTCGCGCTCGCCATACTCCCCCGCCTCAGAGTCGGTGGACGCCAGTTGCTCGAATCGGAGGCGCCGGGTCCCGAGATCGCCGATCTGGCAGATCGGATTCGCTCGACGGCGCAACGGCTGTGGCTCCTCTACGTGGCCCTCACGGCGGCGCTCGCAGGCATCCTGATCGTCTTCGGTTTGACCGGCGTCGACTCCCGGATGACCCCCTTCAACGCCGTCGCACACGCATTTACGACGATGCCGACCGGGGGGTTCTCACCTGAGCCGCAATCGATCTCGGCGTTTGCGCCCGCCACGCAGTGGGTGATCGTCGTCTTCATGGTGCTCGCCGGCCTCAGCTTCGCCCTCCTCTACCGGGCGTTCGTGCGACGCCGCCCTCGCGCGCTGTTCCGCGATGAGGAGGCGCGCCTCTACGTGACGATCCTGATCGCCGTCTCGGCACTACTCACGATTGAGCTCTGGCGCGAAGGTCTCCTGCGTGGCGAGGGCGCGATCCGCGCCGCTGTGTTCCAGGTGGTGTCGATCACAACAACGACCGGGTACGCGAGCGTGGACTTCGTCGGTTGGCCTGCGCTCGCGTTGATGATCCTGGTCGCCGTGATGTTCATCGGGGGCTCCGCAGGGTCGACCGCGGGGTCGATCAAGGTCGTCCGGCACCTGATTCTCGCGAAAGCCATCCGGCGCGAGTTGCGACAGACGGTTCACCCCGAGGCGGTGTTGCCGCTCCGGCTGAACGGCGCGGTCGTCGACGAACGGACGATCCGCGCGGTCACGACATTCGTGCTGCTCTACATCGGGATCTTCGCCGTGGGTGCCGCCGTCCTCGCACTCGACGCGGCGTTCCAGGGGCCCCGCATCTCGTCCCTCGACGCCATCGCTCTGTCGGCTACGACCCTGGGCAACGTCGGTCCCGGGCTCGGCCTCGCCGGACCGATGGGTTCGATGGCCAGGTTCAGTGACCTGTCCACCGTCGTCATGACGCTTCTGATGTGGCTCGGCCGACTCGAGATCATCCCCGTCATCGTGCTCCTCACCCGTGGTTACTGGAGGGTTTGACGTGAAAACGCTCGCCGAGACGGAGCGCATGCCGCGATGAGCCCATCGGGGGCGGGCGAGCGAACCGGTCAGAAGAGAGCCGCACCCGGGCGCCGAACGGGGGTCGACGTCAGGGGGGCTCTCGGTCTCGTCGGGGTCCTCTTGCGTTACCTCGCGCTCGCAGCTCTCTTCCCGGTCGTGGTCGCCCTCTACTACGGCGAATCGATCTGGCCGTTCGTGATCGCCGGGGTCGGACTTGCCGCCTTGGGCTCGACGCTCCGCGCCTGGGGTGGGGACATCTCACGGGTCGGCGCGCGTGAAGGGTTCCTCGTCGTTGCTCTCGTCTGGCTCGCGGCCGCGCTGTACGCAGCCACGCCGTACCTCCTCTCGGGTGAGCCCCAGCTCGCCGGGCCGGCCGACGCGCTCTTCGAAGGGATGTCCGGGTTCACAACGACCGGGGCCACCGTTCTGACGGACATCGAGGCACTGCCCCGATCGCTTCTGATGTGGCGACAGTTCACCCAGTGGCTCGGAGGCGCAGGAATCATCGTGCTCGCGCTCGCGGTGCTCCCGCGCCTCAGAATCGGCGGACGGCAGTTGCTCGAGTCGGAGCTGCCCGGGCCAGAAGTCGACCAACTCGCGACGCGGATCCGGGAGGCAACGACGCGCTTCTCGACGCTCTATCTCGCGCTGACCGCGCTCGAAGCCGGGATCCTCGCATTGCTCGGGTGGACCGGGATCGATCCCGAGATGGACTTCTTCAACGCGATCGCCCATGCGTTGACGACCATTCCTACCGGCGGGTTCTCACCCCAGAACCGATCGATCGAGCCGTTCGCCGTCATCACTCAGTGGGTCATTCTCGTCTTCATGGTCGCAGGCGGGATCAACTTCGCCCTGCTCTTCCAAGCGTTCGTGCGTCGCCGACCACGCCTGGCGCTCCGAGACGAGGAACTGCGCACGTACGGGCTTGCGCTCCTCGCCGCCGGCGCGATCCTCGTCGCCGAGGTGTGGACGAAACGACCCGAAATCGGCGAGGAGGCGATCCGGCTCGGTCTCTTCCAGGCCGCCTCGATCACGACGACGACCGGATATGCGACCGTCGACTTCGCCCTGTGGCCGACGTTGGCGCTCGTGACACTCGTCGGCCTGATGTTCGTCGGTGCCTCGGCCGGGTCGACGAGCGGATCCGTGAAGGTCCTCCGTCACGTCCTGATGGCGAGGATCCTCGGCCGCGAGCTGCGCCAGACGGTCCACCCGGAGCTGATCTCCCCGCTCCGGTTGAATCGGGTCGTGGTCGACGAGCGCACCCTTCGCGCCGTGATGAGCTTCGTCCTTCTCTATATCGGGATCTTCGTGGCGGGGACACTCGTGATCACGATCGACGCTGCCTACAACGGATCGGGAGTGACACCCTTCGAGGCGATCGGCGCCGTGGCTGCGACGCTCGGGAACGTCGGGCCGGCCGTCGGCTTCGCAGGCCCCTTCGGGTCGTACGCCCCGTTCAGCGATGTCTCGACCGTCGTGCTGGCCGGGTTGATGTGGATCGGCCGGTTGGAGGTGATCCCCGTCGTGGTGCTCCTGACGCGGAGCTACTGGCGGGCCTAGTTCAGCCGATCAGCGCCCTCCGCAGGCGATCCTCGAGGCCCGGCTTGAGGATCGCGATCACGCGATCTCCGGGACGGATCACGGTCTGGGCGACGGCCAGTTCACCGACGCCGTTACGCGTCACCGAGATGACCCGAACGTCGTCTGGCAGAGAGAGGCCCGCGATCCGCTTGCCGGCAGCGGGCGACCCGCCCGTGACCTGAACCTCCACGATCTGGAGCCCCTCCTGACGGAGCTCGAGCAATCGCACGAGCCCGTGCTCTGGCACCTCATGCTCGACCAGGCCGAGGATGCCCGACGTGGCGCACACCGTCAGCGTGATTCCGAGGAGGTCGAAATGCTGCTGATTACGTGGATCGTTGACGCGCGCAATCGCTTTGGGAACGGCGTAGCCCTCCTTCGCCAGCTGCGCGATCACGAGATTGTCCTCGTCGTCTCCCGTCACGGCGAAGACGATGTCGGGCGGGCGGTCAATGCCTGCACGCTCGAGCACGTGAACTTCGGTTGCGTCGCCGTGCACCACGACGGGCCCGAACTGCTCCTCGAGTACTTCGATTCGATCGCGACGTTCCTCGATCAGCGTCACTTCGTGACCCATCGCCAGGAGAGAGCCCGCGACGTTCGCGCCAACTTTCCCTCCTCCCGCGACGATGAGGTACATCAGGGAGAAGCCACCTCGGGCGGCTTCGGTGGCGGCTCGGCGCACGAGCGCACCGCGTCGACGAGAAACGAGATCGCCGTCTGCGTCGGGCAAATGGTGCGGAGGCCGCGCTTGGCGTAGAACTCGGCACGGCGTGGATCGAGCACGCGGACGACGACGCACGTGATGCCATACCGTTTCTGGATCACCTGCCCGACAACGATGTTCGTGTTGTCTCCCGAAGTCGCGACGACAGCAGCGTCGGCAGTCTCGATCCCGGCTCGAACGAGGATCTCGGACTCCATCGCGTGACCGACGACGAAGCCGCCGTGCCAGCTGGCCCCGAGTCGCCCGAGTGCCTCGCCGCTCTCGTCGACAGCCGTGACATCCCAACCGTCAGCGGCCAGTTGCTGCGCAACGGCCGAGCCGACTCGACCGCATCCGACCACGACAGCCTTCATGTGTCCCACCATAGCCAAGCGAATCATGCGCCTGCCTCGAAGACGCCCGGCGGAAACGCGACGACCAGCACCTCACACGGGGCGTGACGAAGAACGTGCTCGACCGTCGGCGAGAAGAATCGCGATTGTCGACGCCACCGAGCAGACGACCCGAGAACGATCAGATCGACTCCCGTGGTGGTGGCCTCCTCCACGATCGCGTGCCCGATCGAGCGGGCGACGACCGTGCGGGCGACGATCTCAACCCCATTGTCCTCGCCGAGTGCGCGCGCCTCGGCGATCGATTCCTCAGCGCGTTGGCGCACCTCCTCGGGGAGCGCGCCGTCGAGCGCAACGGCCCGTGGCACCGGCACGACGAAGACGGCCTCGACGGTCGCGCCCCGCTCCTTGGCGAGGGCGATCGCCGTCGCGACCATCTCTTCACCGATGTCCCCGAGCTTCATGGGCACGAGCACCTTCCGATATGCAACACCCGGCGGAAGCGTCGCGACGGGATCGATGTCGTCGAGGACGCCGGCGTCGAGGCGCCGCCTGACAACGGTGTAGATGACGAGCCCGAGGAGGAGCCACGCCGGGCCTGCGTAACGGGCGCCCGGGTGGGTGATGAGCGCAAGCACCCAGACTGCAAACGTCAGAGGAGCGCCGATCAACGCGGGGAGAGGGATGAGAGCGCCCCTGATCCGGATCTCCGGCCGAGCCCTGAACGGTCGCTCGAGGTCGGGCTCTGTCTGGCGCAACCGAATCACGGCCAGCTGGGCGGCCGTGAAGGCGAACAGCACACCGAAGGAGTACAGGCTGGCCAGGAAGGCCGGATCGTCACCCGCGAGCACCCCCACGGCCACGACGATCGCGATCGCGACCACACCGATGGCGATGATCGCCTCACGGGAGACCAGGGAACGACGGTCGACCTGACGGAACCCGCGGGGGAGCATGCCGTGCTCCGCCATCGACCGCCCGAGCTGCGTGCAGCCCGTGATCGCCGTGGTCGTTGCGGCAAACAGGATCAGGGCCCCCGAGAGCCCCACGACTGTCCGCAACACGTCCACGAACTGGTCGGGCAGATGCCCGTCGAAAGCCGTCACAATCCCCACGATCGGAGCCTTGAGCCATTCGTCAGCGAGAGCGCTCGACCCATCCTCGGAAGGAAACGCCGTCACGCCGATGACGGCGATGAGCACCGTCATCACGACGACGAGACCGATCGACGAGAACAGCGACCGAGGCAGCACCTTCCCCGGCTCGCGCATTTCCTCGGCGAGGTTGGCGACGGTCTCGAGCCCGGTGTAGGCGAGCATCGCGAGCGGAAGCGCAAAGAACAGATCGTGCCATCGCTGTCCAACAGCGAGATCGAAGCCGCTCGTGAGCACCTCCGGCGAGAAGAACACCGCGAGGCCGAGCACGACGAGGAGAAGCTGAACGCAGATGTCGAGCACGGCGAGCGCGAGTGCTGCCGTGTGTATCCGTCTGCGGCGAACGAGTCGGGCTCCGACGATTGCCGCGATCACGCCTGCCGCGATGATCACGTCCCATGGGCTCTCCGACAGTGACGGCATGGAGAGCGCAGCTGCAAGGTAGTGAGGCAGAAAGAGCGTCGCGAGAGCAATGACGATGAGGAAGTCGAGAAACAGAACCCACCCGGTCGCAAATCCGACGAGGTCGTTGAAGGCGCGGCGGGTGAAGGTCGCTGCGCCGCCGGCCTGTGGGATCGCTGCCGTGCCCTCTGCGTACGACAGCGAGACAATCAGGAACAGCACGCCCGAGATGAGAAGAACGATCGGGGTCAGGCCGAGCGCCTGCGCCGCGATGATTCCGAGAGCGAAGTAGATCGACGAGCCAATCTCGTCGTAGGCGACGGCAAACAACGACGGCGCGTCGAGCACCCGTTCGAAGCCGCGGATCTTACGCGCCACGCTTGCGCTCCAGTTGGATCCGCCCGACACCGAGAGCGACGAAGAGGGCACCCAGGACGAATCCGACGAGGCCGCCCCCGTTTGCGGCGGTGACGACGAGCAGAGCCACACCGATCAGGACAAAGCAGGCGGAGAAGGCGAAGATCGCGCGCCGATACCAGATCATGCCGGCGCCTCCTCACGCGCGGCCGTGACCATGACGCGGCAGGGAGCGTACCGGAGCACGTGGTCGACGGTGCGGCCGAAGACCGCTCGCTGCGACGCCGTGAGCGACTTCCGGGGCGCTCCGATCACGATGATCTCCGCCCCACGGCGTTCGGCCTCTTCGACGATCGCCGCCCCCGCGCTCCGCGCGCGCACGAGGCGGTCGAGGACGCGGATGCCGTATGAGTCTCCGATCGCGATCGCCTCGTCGAGCTCGTCGTTGGCCGCCTCCTCGAGCTCGTCCAGATCGTCGTCCAGCGCCCGGCCGAGCGGAACCTCGAGCACGTTGAGCGCGACGATCCTGGCGCCGCGCTCGGCAGCAAGGCTGCATGCGACGTCGAGCGCATCGTCCGACGGCTGACCGGCAACGACCGGTACGAGAATCCGACGGTACTCGAGCGCGAGAGCCGGCCCGAACGCGGGTGGAGCCTTGACGGTCTCGCGGAGGGACGCCTTCACGAACCGTCGCCGGTAAACAACGTAGAACGCGAGCCCGGAGACGATCCAGCCGAGCCCGACCCACCGTGTGGTTGGATTCTGCGCAACGATGACGAGAAACGAGGCGCCCGTCGCCAGGCCCCCGAGGATTGCGAAGATCGGCCACTCGACCCCCCCGAGGAGAACGTTCGGCCGGGCGCGATAAAACGTCTCGGTCGAGCCTCTCTGCTTCACTCGCAGCCGTACGAGCGATGCGTGGGCGACCGTAAACGAGAGTGTGGCGCCGAATGAGTACAGCGTCCCGACGAAGTTCACGTCCCCCGGGAGGAGAATCAGGATCGGCGCCACGCCCGCAAAGAGCACGAGCGGTAACACCGGGGTCTTGAACCGCGGGTGGAGTCGGCGGAACACCTCCGGAATCTGCCGGTAGCTCGCCATCGAGTACGTCACACGTGAAGCGCCGATCACTCCCGCGTTCGTGGCGATGAAGAGGATCGTCGCGGCGAGAATTCCGACGTAGATCTCGAGCACGTGCAGGAGCGATCCCGAGACTCCAATGTTCTCGACGAGGCCAAGAATCGGGTCGTTGGCGTACCCACCCTGCTCCGGAGGAAGCGCAAGGAGCGTCGTCAGGTGGCCGTCGATCATCTTCACGGGCAGGGCCGACAGGGCAATGAGCGGAAGCGTGAGGTAGATCGCAAAGACGGCAACTGCAACGAGCTTGTAGGCATCGGGCACGGTGCGTGACGGCTCCCGCGCCTCCTCCGCGAGATTGGAGACCGTCTCCACGCCCGTATAGGCGAGCATTGCAACCGGAACGGCAAGCGCCAGGTTCGACCACGTCGGCGCGACGCCCCAGTGGATGTTGTCGACGAGGGTCGAAGGGCTGAAGACGAGGAAGAAACCGAGAAGCACGAGGAGCACCTGCGTGGCGAAGTCGAGCACGGCGAGGACGACCGAGAGCTTCGCCGCCTCCTGAACACCGACGATGTTCAGCGTCACGAGCACGACGACCACTCCGGCCCCGGCGATGATGTCCCACGGATTCGTGTTGAGCGGCTCCCAGAAGACGGAGAGGTAGTGCGGGACAAAGAACGCCGACGTCGCGACGGTAACGACGTACACGAGCATCTGTGCCCACGCAGCCCCGAAGCTGATGATCTCGTCGAACGCGTGTCGCGCGAAGCTCGACGAGCCGCCCGCCTCGGGGTAGAGCACCGTGCCCTCGGCGTAGGTCGCGGCCGTCATCGCGAAGACGATCCCGGCGACGAGGAAGACGAGGGGCGTCAGCCCGAGCGCATAGACGGCGGTGAGCCCGAGCGCGTAGTAGATCGACGAGCCAACGTTGCCGTACGCGGTTGCAAAGAGCGCCGGCGTTCCGAGGACGCGCTCGAGCTCGACCTCACGTCTCCGTCGGCTTGGCACCGCGAGAGTGTAGGGCACGAGCCAGCCGGAACTCACCCCCCGCCGCGAGCGCGAAACGTTGGGGGCCGACTTTCGCCGGCCCCCGAACGAGCTTCATGGACTCGAGCCTGGAGTCGCTAGCCGTGAATCGAGGCGAGCAACGGGATGATCAGGATCGCGACGATGTTTGCAATCTTGATCATCGGGTTGATCGCGGGGCCGGCGGTGTCCTTGTATGGATCGCCCACCGTGTCACCCGTGATCGACGCAGCATGCGCGTCGGAGCCCTTGCCGCCGTAGGCGCCTTCCTCGATCAGCTTCTTCGCGTTGTCCCAGGCGCCGCCGCCCGAGGTCATGGAGATGGCGAGGAAGAGCCCCGTGACGATCGTGCCGATCAGGAGGCCGCCGAGCATCTCCGGACTGATGATGCCGACCGCGATCGGCACGAAGACCGGAATTGCAGCGGGAAGCATCATGCCCTTGAGCGCCGAGGTCGTGACGATGCCGACGGCCTGCGAGTAGTCAGGTCTTGACGTGCCCGCCATGATTCCCGGGTCCGCCGCGAACTGGCGGCGCACCTCCTCGACGACCTCGCCGCCGACACGTCCAACGGCCGTCATCGCAAGGGCTGCGAACAGGAACGGCATCATCCCGCCGATGAAGAGGCCGGCGATCACGTACGGGTCGTCGAGCGAGAAAACCGTCTGGATCCCCTCATTGACGAGACCGCGCGTGTACTCGTCGAACAGAATCAGCGCGGCGAGGCCGGCGGAGCCGATCGCGTACCCCTTCGTGACGGCCTTCGTCGTGTTGCCAACCGCGTCGAGCTGGTCGGTGATCTTCCTGACCGACTCTGGCATGTCCGCCATCTCGGCGATGCCGCCGGCGTTGTCCGTAACCGGGCCGAACGCGTCGAGTGCGACGATCAGGCCGGCCATCGAGAGCTGCGCCATGACCGCGACGCCGATCCCGTAGATGTTGCCGCCGGCGATCTCGTAGGCCGCGATGACGCCGCCGGCGATCACGATGACCGGAAGGGTGGTCGCTTCCATCCCCTTCGCGAGACCGGCGATGATGTTCGTCGCATGGCCGGTCGTCGAGGCAGCGGCGATCTTCTTCACGGGGCTCCAGCGGCTTCCCGTGTAGAACTCCGTGATCGCGACGAGCAGGAACGTGATCGCGAGGCCGACGAGCGCCGAGCCGTAGAGCTGCCAGAACGAGAACCGGCCACCGTCGAACGCCTGCGTGACGGGTATGAACCCGATCGCAGAGAGGATCGTCGCGACGACGACGCTCATGTAGAGCGCGTTGATGATCGCGTTCTCTCCCTTGCCGACACGAGCGAAGAACGTCCCGATCACCGACGCGAGCACCGACATGCCACCGAGGGCGAGCGGGTAAAGCCAGAGGTCTCCTGCCGGGTACGCCGTGCCGAGCAGCATCACCGCCACTGCCGTCACCGCATACGTCTCGAAGAGGTCGGCCGCCATCCCGGCGCAGTCGCCGACGTTGTCGCCGACGTTGTCGGCAATCACGGCGGGGTTGCGCGGGTCATCCTCGGGGATTCCGGCCTCGATCTTGCCGACGAGGTCGGCGCCGACATCAGCGGCCTTCGTGAAGATGCCGCCACCAAGGCGGGCGAAGACCGAGATGAGCGATCCGCCGAAGGCAAGACCGATCAGGTCCTTGACCGCCGACTCCGGGGTGTTGCCGAGAGCTCCGGTGAGGAACCAGTAGTAGCCGGCGACGCCGAACAGCCCCAGACCGACAACGAGCAGGCCCGTGACCGATCCAGCGCGGAACGCAACCTTGAACGCGGGCGCCACTCCCTCTCGCGCGGCCTCGGCCGTACGGAGGTTCGAGCGCACGGCGACATTCATGCCGATGAAGCCGGCCGATGCCGAGAGAACGGCTCCGATCACGAAGCCGAACGCAGCACCCCAGCCAAGGGCGTTGTAGAACCCGATCAGGACGATCGGCAGGATCGCGACGACCGCGATCCACGTGTACTGCTTCTGCAGGTACGCGGCGGCGCCCTCCTGCACGGCACCCGAGATCTCACGCATCCGCTCGTTGCCCTCGGGCTGTTTCAACAGCCAGTAGGTCAGGTAGAGCCCAAACAGCACTGCGATGCCGGCGCATACGAGCGCGAAGGCCACAGCATGGTCATTGAAGAAGTCCATCAACCCTCCGGAGGCGCGTCACAAGAAAGAGCCGAAACGGGATCGGCGCGCCCGATTATGCAGCACAAACTGGCCCGCCGCTTGGCGAACCGCCCGCCGCACGGCCCGGTAGGAGCCTCCTAGCCCACCCGTGCGGGGCTCAGGGTGAGCTCGCCGTAGATCTGCGCGAGGTCGTCGCCCTCCTCGAATCGGGCTATCTGACGCTCGGCCGCGTTCTGCTCCGGAACGCGAAGCCACTCGGCTACGCCGATCTCCGATGCGACCGGGAGAACCCACTCGATGAGGCGCTCGATCCGCGCCCGGGCCGGAAGGACTTCGCGTCGCTCCAGGTCGATCAACTCGCCCGAGAGGCCATAGCGAATCGCCCGCCACATGTTCTCCTCGATCAGTCGATGCGGCTGCGCTTCGATCGGCTCGCCCTCGTCGATCGCGCGCGCGATCCTGACGGTGAGTGCGAAGCAGAGCGCCGCGAGCGACTGCGATTCCGCAAGACACGGCTGGCCGTCACAGATGCGGATCTCGACGGTGGGAAACGTCAGATGGGGACGGACGCTCCACCACAGCTGCGTGTGCTCGGTGATCGAACCGGTGTCGTAGAGAAAGCGCACGTAGCGCTCGTACTCATCCCACGAATCGAACGAGTCCGGAACGCCGCAGCGGGGGAAGAATCGCGTGAAGATCTGCGTGCGGGCGGAGTGAAGGCCCGTGTTCACGCTCTCCGCGAACGGCGAGCTCGCCGAGAGCGCGAGAAGCTCTGGGAGCCAGTTCCGGAGCGCACTCGTGACCCGGATCGCCCGGTCGGCTCCCCTGATCCCGACGTGAACGTGGAGACCGAAGGTGTTGTTCTTCCAGACCACGTATCGAAGCAGCTCATCGTTGCGGCGATAGTGCGGGGTGTCGATGATGCGCTGGTCCTTCCAGTTCGCCCAGGGGTGCGAGCCGGTGGCGCCGAGCTGAAGCCCGAGTCGATCCACGAGGACGGCGAGCTCGACCCGCCGGTCGGCAATCGTCGCCGGTACGTCGGCGAAGCCCTCGAGCTTCCCGGTCTTGATCTCCACCTCGGAGGCGATCAGCTCCCCGGCGAGGTGCCCCTCCGCAGGGGTGCCCGCCGCAGCGGCCTGAACCTCCTCGAACCGATTGACGAGGTCGAGCGAGACCGGATCGAGCAGCGCGAACTCCTCCTCTACGGCGACGCTGAAGTCCGTGCCTTCGTCGAAGCGCTCGCGCGCCTCGCGAAGGAGCTGATCACTCGGAACGTGCTGTTCGTCACCCACGGCGCGAAAAAGCGTAGTCGATACTGCACTTTCGATAGCGACCATCCGCCCAGGACTATGAGAACGGCTGGAGCAGGCGGCGCGAGACGCCCGCCCAGCTCCAGTGCTCGACGACGGCCGCGCGAGCTGCCGCTCGGATCTCAGTCCGGGCCGCTGTCGGAAGGGCGAGTAGCTCAGAGAGACGGCGGGCCAGGTCGGAGGCATCGCCCGTGTCGAACGCCGCGAGGTGGCGGAGCGCGGGTGGATAGGCTCCCTCCAGGCCCGCAGCAACCTCGGCGAGTCCGGAGTGGCGCGCGACGAGCGGAGGGCAGCCGGCCGATGCCGCCTCGGCTGCGACCATGCCGAACGCCTCGGGGAAGATCGACGGCACGACGGACGCGTCCGCGAGCGCGAGCAAGTGTCGCAGATGGCGATGCTCGAGTGGCCCCGTGAACAGCGCATCCACGCCCTGCTCCTCGGCGCGACGCTCGAGCGTTGCGCGCTCCGGGCCGAAGCCAACGACGACGAGCCGCGCCTCGATGGCTGAGAGCGCGTCGATCAGGACGTGCACACCCTTCTGCTCGATCAGCTTTCCGAAGTAGACGACGACGGGCGGATCGTGCTCGAGTAGACGCTCGAACCGTGTTGCATTGCCGTCGTCGGGTAACCGTTCCTCTGCGTTCCCGGGGTTCGGCAGATCACGACGGGCCTCCTCGATCAGGGCGGCGGCGGCCACGTCACGGGGCGCAGGGGCCCACTCGTCGATGTCGACGCCCGGCGGAACCTCGAAGACCCTCTCGGTGTGGCCACAGACCTCGGCGAGGACCGTGCGGATGTGCTCGGAGCCGACGAAGGTCGCCTGCGCATCGGCGAGAGCCTCGGCCCCCCACTCCGAGAGCTCGCGGTTGCCGCGCATGGAGTACTCGAGCTCCGATCCGTGGGCCTTGACCGCGAACGGCGCGCCGGCCGCAACGCCAACAGGCCCTCCGAGGAGCACGTGATTCGTGAAGACGACGTCGGCCGGCAGAAGCGCTCGCACGGCGCGGGCATTGGCCTCGACCCACGCATCGAGCTCGCTCCGGCTGCAGTCCTGCAGGCGACGCACCTCGTAGCCGTCGTAGCGGTCGAGAACGAAGACGGGCAGGAAACCCTCGACGTCGGGCCGCACCGTGTCCGATGTCCCGAGGTCGTACAGCGAGGGGTCCGGTTCCTGGGAGAGGACGGTGACGCGGTGTCCGGCGTTGCTCCACTCGCGCGCCAGCATCCTCGTGTAGACGTTCGACCCGGTGCCTCCGAGGAGATACCCGTGCCAGAGCAGAATCCGCATCCCTGCATCCTGCCCGACCCGACCGCCGGCCGAAGCGCCTGCTCGTAGGTGCCGGAGAACTTCGGCACGTCGTGCATCGAGAGCGCCGGGTCTCACCGGCGAAGTCGCCGGTGGCGTGTTGCACCACGAGCGGCTAGGTCAGGTGAAACTACAGCGCGTAGAGCAGCTCCACGGCCGGGTTCGATGCATGCACCTGGACGTCGCCGGGTGTCGTCAGCAGCGCCTGCGAGTAGTTGAAGATGATCTTGACCCCGGCTGCAACGAGTGCATCGGCGGCTCCCTGCGCCGCGTCGGCCGGGACGGCGAGGACGCCTACGATGATGTTGCGCTCGTCGACGAGCTCATCGAGCATGTCGAGCGAGCTGACGGTGACGCCGCCGATCACCCGTCCCTCCTTCGCGGGATCGACGTCGAAGACGGCAGCGATGGTGATGCCGTGCTCAGCGAAGATCGGCGAGCTCCGCGATCGCGCCACCGAGTCGTCCGGCACCGACGAGAGCGATGTTGTGCTGTCCCTGCGTGCGGAGAATCTTGCGGATCTCACCGAGAAGCGAGTCGATGTTGTATCCCACTCCTCGCTTCCCGAACCGCCCGAAGTTGGACAGGTCTCGACGAATCTGGGTCGCGTTGATGTTGGTGTACTCGGCGATCTCCTGCGACGAGATCCGATCCTTGCCCATCTTCTTGGCCTGCGTCAGCACCTGCAGGTAGCGGCTGAGCCGCGCCGCGACACCAACCGTGAGTCTCTCCGCCACCCGTCTCTCCTTCGTCCGCGACCTTGTGACAACAAGTCGCATACTGCCTGCGCACGTCATTCAGCGCGCCGGGAACCGTCCGTTCCAAGACGGTCGAGAAGCGCCTCGACAGTGACGAAATACGTGAACGCCTGGACGCCGTCGACCTTGATCACCGGAAGCAGCGACCGATACAAGGCCTCGAGCCTGTCGTCGCCCCCGATATCGATGATCTCGACCTCGAAGCGCGCTATCGCCTGCGCCTCCGAGACGACGGCGAGAGCCTGGTCGCAAAGGTGGCAACCTTCGGCACCGTAGAGCGTAACCCGGGGCTTTGGAGTTGGCGGCGACGTCCCCGGGTCGCCAGGCGATCCTTCTGGAGCGTAGAGCCAGGCCGGGCGAGGAATGCGCCTCGCCCCTACGGGTAGAGGCCGCGGATCGTGGTTGCCTCCGCGACGCGCTGAACCGCGAGGCCGTAGGCGGCAGTACGCATGCTCGTGGCGTAGCGCTCGCGGGTCGACCATGTCTCTTCGAATGCCCGAACGACGATGTCGTTCAGCTTCGCGTGGACTTCGTACTCCTTCCAGAAGTACTCCTGCAGCCCCTGAACCCACTCGAAGTAGGAGACGACAACGCCGCCGGCGTTCGCGAGAACGTCGGGGAGCACCAAGATGCCACGATCCTCGAGGATCTCGTCGGCCCCCGGGGTCGTCGGGCCGTTCGCGCCTTCACAGATCATCTTGGCTCGCACGCGCGGCGCGTTCTCCGCGGTGATGACCTGTTCGAGGGCGCAGGGCGTCAGCACGTCGCAGTCGATCTCGATCAGCTCATCGTTCGTGATCGCGTCGGCACCGGGGAAACCCTCGAGTACGCCGTGCTCGGCCTTGTAGGCGATCGCTGCAGGCACATCCAGACCGTACGGGTTGTGAATTCCCCCACCCGAGTCGGAGACCGCGATCACCCGAACGCCTTCATCCGAAAGGAGGCTCGCGAGATTCGAGCCGACATTGCCGAATCCCTGAACGGCGATGCGCGTGTCATGGAGACGCGAGCCCTGCTTCTGCAGAGCCGTGCGGATGCAGTAGAGCGAGCCGCGCGCCGTCGCGCCGTCACGTCCGACCGACCCACCGACGGAGAGAGGCTTTCCGGTGACGACGCCGAGGACGGAGTGCCCCACATTCATCGAGTAGGTATCGAAGATCCATGCCATCACCTGCGCGTCCGTGCCGACGTCGGGTGCCGGGATGTCCTTCTCGGGCCCGATCTCATTGATGATCTCGGTCGTGTAGCGCCGTGTCAGCCGCTCCTTCTCGAGCAGCGACAGAAGCTTCGGGTCGCAGATCACTCCGCCCTTCGCGCCGCCGAACGGGAGGCCCATCAGGGCACACTTCCACGTCATCCACATCGCGAGTGCCTTCACCTCGTCCTGGGTGACCGCCGGGTGGTAGCGAATCCCGCCCTTGGCCGGGCCCCGGGTCATGTTGTGGACGACGCGGTAGCCCTGGAATGCAAAGACCGAGCCGTCGTCCATCTGTACCGGGACCGAGACCTCGACGCTCTTCTTGCATTGAGAGAGGATCTGAATCAAGTTCGGGTCGACGTCGAAGGTCTCGCCGACGCGCCTGAGCTGCGCTTGCGCGAGCGCGAATGGGTTCTCGTGCAGATGCGTCGGCAAGGGGGATCCAGCGCTCATGCGTATGCACCATCGCTCACGGCGACACGACTATACCGTCGTTGCCGCCAGGTGCGATGCCGACGCCTCTACTCGATCGAGAACGGAACCGTCTCCTCGTTCGGAAACCCACCGCCGACCGGGATCGCAGTGATCCGCAGTGCATATGCCCCGGGGGCGAGACGCTTGCCGTTCCGGCCGCGCCCCGTGATCCCGAACGAATACCGGCCCGGAAGGAGGTCGCGGACGAGCGCAAGCTGGCCGAGCAGTCGAGGCCCCTGGTGAAGCGCCTCGAGCTTCGCCTCTTCGAGCGGCATGAGCTGGGGTCTCTCGGGACTCCCGTCGACGCGCCCCAGGGTGAGGGTCATGACTGCCGGCTCAACGTCGGATGGCGCGAACGAGCGACTCGACATCCGGACATTCCGGATCAAGTCGAGACCAACGACGGGAACAGTGATCGTCCACGGGATTCTCAGGTTCGTGCCGTTTCGTACCTTCACGGTCACGGCCCCGCGGAGAGCGGCGGGCGCGCGAGGAAGCAAGCGGGACACGCGCGGTGATCGCGACCTGCACGTTCGCTCCGGGGCGAAGTACCGCCGTCGTGGGAGCGACATCGACCTCGATATCGGCTCCATCAGCGGTTCCCGGACTGATCGCGACGCTGAGAGCACGGCGGCTGGTGTTCCTCAGGGTGACGACCCGGCCGACCTGTGTGTCCTTGGCGAACACGGCGCCAAGCGAGACGAGCGGCGGGTCTGCGAGAAGTTCGGCCGCGGCCGCGGCCGACGGGATCGACCATGCCGACAGCGCTACCTGCAGTACGCCGCGCGCTCGCAACGAGAGCCTGCTTCAGGCCCGCGGCGTCGAGGTCGGGGCGCGCCTGCGCGAGGAGAGCCGCAGCTCCGGCCGTGAGCGCCGCAGCCGCACTCGAGCCGCTGATCGTCCCGTACCGGGCTGCGCCGTCTTCGTTCCGGCCGGGATTCGATGTGGCGATGCCGATGCCGGCCGCGTTCACCTCCGGCTTCTGTGACCCATCGAACGCGAGCCCTTCCGAGGAGAAAGGCGCCTGACCGCCCTCGGTCGCCGTTGACGTCGAACGCAGCGGCACCAACGGCGAAGCTGACAGGCACACCGTCTCGAAGCGCGGTGCGAACAGCCTCGGCGGACGCGACGGACAGTCCGAGGATCGGAATCGCGATCGGCCCGTCGGTACCGAGCGATCCAGCCGGCAGTGCCCCGTCGACGAGAACGGCTCTCGCGCCCGCAGCCACGACCTCCCTGACCGCCTCGGGCGACGACGTGCCTCGCGGCAACAGCACCGCCGTCCCACCGACCCGACTGTAGCCGTTACTGTCGAAGAGGCGCGTGAACCCGCCCGGCGCACCAACGACCGCCTGCGCCGACCGAGGGAGCGCCACGACCGGGGCGGACATCGAGATCCCCGGAGCCACAACGCCTCCGAGTGGCTGAGTCCCGGAAACGAGCGTTCGGAGCCCTGCGAGCAGGAGCACGTGACCCGTCGGACTTCGCCGCCGTGTGCCGCACCGCACCCGCCGTCAGAGCCGCTGGTGCGCCACCCGGCCCTCCGATGCCGCCGTACGACGGCCCAGCCGGACCATCGTTCCCGGCGGGAGCAACGAACGGTGTCGAGACCGAGGCACCTGCCGCGGCCATTGCCAGAGGCCGTCGACGAATGCGGCGAACGGCTCCACGACTCCCACGAGGGCGACGCGAACCGCATCATGGGCGTCACCGTCCTCGTTCGGGTCGACAGCGAGCTCGAGGCCGGCAAGGAGCTGGTCGGTCCTGCCGTAGATCGAGACGCCGCCACTCGCGTCGGGCTGCCAGCCGGCGATCCGGATCGGGAGCAACGACGCCCCAGGGGCGGTGCCCGCGAGGTCGACCGGGCCTTCGGAGCCCACGACGAGCCCGGCCATCTCGTTCCATGACGCTCGGGCCGTCCGGGCGCGGTCGGGTTCGGCGTGCGCTCGCGTCCCCACCGGGATCGAGAACGTCGAGGCCCGGCAGGAGCGACCGACGAATGTACGGGTGAATCCGATCGACCCCCGTGTCGAGCAGGGCGACCGTGACGCCGGCGCCCGAGAACCCGGGGATCTGCAACGGCGGCCCGCCGCTCACCGCCGTTCGCGGTCAGCTGCTCGACGACGCTCGGGTCGACGGCGGCGGGAATCGCCGCCCGAACGGCATAGACCCCCTCGACATCCGGTGCCCGGACGACGATGGCGAGCGAGCGGGCATCGAGCGGAGCTGAAAACGACCGTTGGACCCCACAGTACGATCGCTCGGGCTCGATCGGTGCGCCGAGACGGGGGCAAGCTGCCCGATCACGTCTTGCTGCGCCTGACGCGCGCTCCGCGTCCAAGCCCGCTCCTGCTCCTCGGTCGCCACACCGCCGGCGGCTGCAACGCGCGTCGCAAGTGAAGGCTTGTCGAGGACGACGATCCGACCGACCGCCGAGCTGTGGGGCGGGGCCGGTCTCCGAGGAGGCTCTCCGAGCCCGCGGCGCCCGTCGCCGGCTCATCGGCCGCAGCGGCTGCTCCTCCCCGAGCAAGACAAGCGCAACCGCGAGAAGGGACGCCGTCGCGAGCGACTACGCGAGAGGTCACGCAGCCGAGGCATACGCATCCACGACGAGCGCCTCGGCGGGCGACAGGTGATCCGTGTATCGCGCTGCCGACGCGATCATGGCAGCGTTGTCGCTACACAGGGAAAGCGGAGCAACGGTGGCGTCGGGCAGCGCGGCACGAAGCTCGGAATTCGCTGCAACTCCGCCGACCACCGCGATGCGGGGCAGGCCCTCGGCCTCTGCCGCCTGGCGAAGGCGCCTCGTCAGCGCGAGGACGATCGCTCTCTGATACGACGCGGCCAGATCCGCGCGGCGCTCGACCGCTGCCTGCTCACCGAGATCGCGGACCGTGTAGAGGAGCGAGGTCTTCACGCCCGAGAACGAGAAGTCGAGCCCGGGAGACCTTCGCGATCGGAAACGGGAAGGCGAGCGGGTCGCCGTGTTGCGCCAGCGCGTCGATCTCGACTCCGCCGGGATACGGCAGGCCGAGCAGCCTCGCGCCCTTGTCGAACGCCTCGCCCGCTGCATCGTCAAGCGTCGTTCCGAGCCGCTCGAACGAGCCGTGCTCACGCACGGCGAGCACCTGGGTGTGGCCGCCGGTTGCGAGGAGACAGGTGAAGGGCGGCTAAAGCGGCGCCGCACCCAGGTAGAGCGAGGCAACGTGACCCTGGAGATGGTTGACGGGAACGAGTGGGATGCCGCGCGCCCAGGCGATCGCCTTCGCGGCAGAGAGGCCGACGAGAAGCGCCCCGACCAGCCCTGGCCCGCACGTCACGCCGATGCGCGTGATGCCGTCGAGCCCCGTCCCGGCCGCCGCCAGCGCCTCTCGGATCACCGGCCCGACCTCTTCGACGTGGCGTCGGGAAGCGATCTCGGGAACAACGCCACCGTAGCGTGCATGGTACGCGCCCTGCGAGGCGACGATCGACGACAGGATTTCTCCCTCGAGAGTGATGACTGCCGCGGCGGTCTCATCGCACGAGGTTTCGATTCCGAGAATCACGCGCCGCCCCCCACATCTCCCGGATCCGGAATCGTTCCCTGGCCCAGAACCTCTCCCCGATCCAGCATGTCTCCTTGCTCCCCCTCTTCCGGCTCGTGCCGCTCCGGGTCTCTCCACATGATCAATGCATCTTCTCTGTTGTCAGTGTAGTAACCGCGTCGGACGCCGCGCGTGACGAACCCGAACCGTTCGTACAGACTGATCGCGGCAACATTGGAGACGCGCACCTCGAGCGTGTAACCGCGCTCGGCATCGCCACGCGTGGCGTCGAAGAGGCTCCCCAGCATCGCCGAGGCGATCCCGAGGCGCCGGTGCTCCTGGACCACTGCGACGTTCATCACGTGCCAGGCATCGACGTAGCGTGAGAGGACGAGATAGCCCACGAGCGTGCCGTCGCCAAGTGCGGCCGCGATCGAGAGCGAGCTGGGCTTCGCGAGCTCGCTGACGAACATCGAGCGCGACCAGGGCGTCGGATACGACGCTCGCTCTATCTTCTCGATCGCATCGAGGTCGGCGAGCTCGAGGCGGCGAATCGAGATGCTCACCGCAACCCACGCATCCGCATCCGGAAGCCGAACATACACCGGTTCGACTCCGTCGGCGGGACCGTCGTCGGTCGCGAGCGAGGCATGAAGTGAGGCACGCGGGACGTGGAGGTCGGAGTCATCCGGCGGAACCTCGGCGCCGCGGGCGACGAGTACGTCGCGGTATCGTCGAGCGCCGCTCCCGACGCAGACGGCGCCGGGTGGCGGCACGAGCTTCTCGGGACGAACGGCCTCGGGCCCGAGAACGAACACCTCGCCGCGACGGGCGTCGATCACGGGATAGGCGTTGAGGGTTCCTGCGGCGAGAGCATCGAGCGTCGAGACGCCGGCGACCTGAAGCTCGAGCGCGAGCCCGAGACCGCGCGCGACGGAGAGCCCGATACGCATTCCCGTGAAGCTACCCGGCCCTGTCCCGACGACGATTCCCGTCAGGTCCGAGGCCGCGAGGCCCGCCTGGCGAAGTAGAGCGTCGACATCCGCGAGAAGCTGCTGGGAGCGCGTCGCCTTCTCACCGAGCGTCTCGCCGTCGGCCACGATCGCACTCGTCGCGATGTCAGTCGCGGTGTCGAATGCCAGGATCAGCACGTGCGATGTCCTCCAGCAGCGTCCCGAGTGCCGTGGTCGCCGAGATGCGGCGCTCGTCGGGACTCACGTGTTCGAGTAGGAGAGAGACGGTTGCCGGCGGGAGAGCTCCATGTCCAGCTTCCGGCCATTCGACGAAAGCAATCGTACCGTCGAAGTAGGGCTCGACGTCCCCCCACTCCGCGTCGCTCAGACCGGTGAAACGGTAGAGGTCGAGGTGGGCAACGGTCGTCGTTCCTCGGTAGAGGTGGCCGATCGTGAACGTCGGGCTCGTGATCGGCTCGTCGATCCCGAGCGACCGGCACGCCCCGCGAACGAGCGTCGTCTTGCCCGATCCGAGGTCTCCCCGCAGGAGGACGACGTCGCCGGGACGGAGCACCCCGGCGAGCAGGGATCCGAATGCCTCGGTCTCGGCCACCGAACTCGTCAACCGCTCGATCATGGTTCAGAAGAGCCCGAGCTGGGCCGCTCCGACGCCAACGATCTCGTCCTCGGCGACGGACGACGTCTCGGCACGTGGGGATGAACGCACCGGAGCGGGCGTAGACGATCCTCGCCCGAGGAGAGACGGCAATCGCGCGAAATCGTCTTCGAGCGCCCGCAACATCGACGGCGTGTACAGCGCAGCAGCAGGATGATAGAGGGGAAAGAGCACGACGGTGGTCGCCCCGAGCGCGACCTCGTGCTCCTGTCCGTGGACCCGCGTGATCCCGTGTGGGCGCCCCGAGAGGAGCTTCGTGGCGAAGTTTCCGAGCGTTGCAACGACGCGGGGCCGGACGAGCTCGACCTGACGGAAGAGGTGCGGCTCGCACGAAGCGATCTCCCCGGGGTGAGGATCGCGGTTCTGAGGTGGACGGCACTTGAGGACGTTCGCGACGTACACGTCGTCGCGATGGAGCCCGATTGCAGCAAGCAGTCGCTCGAGCAACTCACCCGCCTGCCCCGCGAACCACTCTCCGCCCTGGTCCTCCTGAAACCCCGGCGCCTCGCCGACGAGCATCAGCTCTGCGTCAGGGTCGCCCGAGCCGAAGACGACGCGATTGCGTGTAGCGGCCAGCGAGCACCGCTCGCATGCGGCCGTTTCGGTCGCGTAGGTGGTGAGCGCACCGACGCGCGCGAGAGCATCCATCAAGCGGCCAGTCTAGGCGGCTCAGCGGATGGGAGAAATCAGCCGCAGCCGCAGCCGCCGCCGCAGCACCCACCGGCACCGCCGCCGAACGACGGCTTCGCAGTGGCGCCATGGACGGCGAAGGCGGAGATCTGCTTCAGAACGTTGCTCGCACCACACGCGGGGCAGGTGATCACCTGTTCGTCGCTACGAACGAGCTCGTCGAAATGATCCTCGCACTCCATGCAGGCGTACTCGTAGATGGGCATGGCCCAAGTGTACTGTGACGGCCGCATGGAGCGATGGACGACCCCGACGCTGTCCGGCACGATCGTGCGTCTCGAGCCACTCGAGATGCACCATGCAGACGATCTGTTCGCGGCCTCCCGTGATGCGCGTGTCTGGCGCTGGCTGCCGATCGTTCGGCCCGAGACCCGGGCAGATTGGGACGAGTGGATGGCCGCCGCACTCGAACGTACAGCCGCGGGCCTCGAGCTCGCGTTCGCGACGGTCTCACAGGGGACGGGCGCTGCGATCGGCTCGACCCGGTACCTCGCGTTACGCCCGGAGCACGAGAGCCTCGAGATCGGATGGACGTGGATCACGCCGACCGCGTGGGGCACTGGGGCCAACGCGGAGGCGAAGCTCCTTCAGCTGGCATACGCCTTCGACGTCCTCGGCTGCAGGCGGGTCGAGTTCAAGACCGACGCGCTGAACGAACGCGCCAACCCGGCGCTCGCCGGACTGCCCGCGGAGTTCGAGGGAATCCACCGGAAGCACATGCTCGTGCGCGGTGGCGAGAATCGCGATTCGGCCTGGTACAGCATCGTCGACGACGACTGGCCGTCCGTTCGCGACGAGCTTCGCCGCCGACTCGCGTGACGTGACGGTTCAGAGCCCGATTCGGTGCCCCTACGAGGTCGGCCGAGGAGTCCGGGACTGATTCGGCGCCCCTGACCGTTACACTCCGAACAAGCCCGGTATCCCTCGGAACTGGAGCGCGGAGAACATGATCGAATGCGTGAACGTCATCGGCAGCGGCCGGGTCGGCTCGGCCGCTTCGGCACGTCTCGAAGAGAGGGGCTTGACCCTCGGATCGGCGTCTCCCGACCTCGTTCTGCTCTGTGTCCCCGACCGCGTGATCGGCGAGGCTGCCGCCGCGATCGAACCGGGGCCTTGGGTTGCCCACGTCAGTGGAGCAACACCTCTCGAGGCTCTTGCTCCTCACGCAAGACGCTTCGGCGTCCACCCGCTCCAGACCTTCACGCTTCGTCGTGGGGCCGACCAGTTCGACGGCGCGTGGGGCGCGGTCACGGCCGAAAGCGACGATGCCCGAACCGCCGCGACGTGGCTTGCCGAGACGTTGGGACTGAAGCCGTTTCAGCTGCTCGATGCGGACCGCGCGGCCTACCACGCCGGAGCAGCGATCGCCTCGAACTATCTCGTCACGCTCCGTCACGCAGCAGGCGCGCTGCTCGAAGCGGCGGGGGCACCGCCCGAGGCCCTCGACCCTCTGATGACGAGGACGATCGAGAACGATTTCGAGCTCACGGGCCCGATCGAGCGCGGTGATTGGGAAACGGTCGAGCGCCACGTGGAGGCGATCCGCGCAACCTGTCCGGAGCTCGAGGCGATGTACCGCGCGCTTGCCGACGTAACGGCGGCGTTTGCGTGAAGGTCTGCCGAACGATCGCGGACATCCGCACCACGCTCGAACCGTGCCGTCGACCGAACGGTTGGCCTCGTGCCCACCATGGGCGCGCTGCACGCCGGACACCTGTCGCTCATCGCGGCGGCACGAGCAGAATGCGCGACGGTCGTGATGAGCCTGTTCGTCAATCCGGCACAATTCGGAAGCGCAGGTGATCTGAACGGCTACCCGCGCGACGAGGAGCGAGATCTGGCGGTCGCAGCCACGGCCGGCGTCGACCTCGTCTTTGCACCCTCCGCCGCGGAGATGTACCCACCCGGATTCCAGACGTGGGTCGACGTCAGCGAACTGGGTGCCGTTCTCGAGGGCGTGCACCGCCCCGGGCACTTCCGCGGCGTCGCCACGGTGTGCCTGAAGCTCTTCACGATCGTCCGACCAGAATTCGTGTACTTCGGCCAGAAGGACGCACAGCAGGTGGCCGTCCTGCGCCGCCTGATCGCCGATCTTGCGCTGGAGATCGAGCTCCGTGCACTCCCGACGGTGCGCGATGCAGACGGGCTCGCCCTTTCCTCCCGGAACGATCATCTCTCGGGCTCAGAACGGGAGCTCGCCCTCGCCCTCCCGCGTGCGCTTGCGACCCGCGACCCGGAGCGCGCCCGGCTCATGCTGGACGAGAGCGGTATCGACGTCGACTACGTCGAGGTCGCCCCGTTTGACCCCCCTGTTATCGCTGCCGCCGTGCGCGTCGGCTCGACCCGTCTGATCGACAACGTCTCTCTCGAGGAGGACTCATGAGCACTCGACCCCGAAGCCCCGGCCACGGCGCGCCCGCCCCCGGCAAGCTGCCGATCACCGATCTGATCGGCATGAAGGAGAGCCACTCTCCGATCGCGATGATCACCGCCTACGATGCCCCCTCCGGCCGGCTGGCCGACGCTGCGGGCGCGGACGTGATCCTGGTCGGCGACTCCGCCGCGATGACCGTGCTCGGTCACGACTCCACCGTGCCGGCGACGATGGAGGAGATGCTGGTTCTGACGCGCGCGGTTACGCGCGGCGCACGCCGACCGCTCATCGTTGCCGACATGCCGTTCGGCTCCTTTCAGGTGTCCGACGAGCTCGCGGTGACGAACGCGATCCGCTTCGTCAAGGACGCGGGCGCCGACGCGGTGAAGATCGAGGGAGCCGGGACGATGCTCTCGCGGGTCCACGCGATCGTGGGTGCCGGGGTTCCCGTGATGGGCCACATCGGCCTCACCCCGCAGTCAGCGACCGCTCTCGGGGGCTTCAAGGCGCAGGGTCGCACAGCAGCGAAGGCGGCGCAGCTCGTCCACGATGCGCTCGCACTCGAGGCGGCAGGCTGCTTCTCACTCGTGCTGGAGGCGGTACCGTCCCCGGTCGCCGCACGGATCACGGAGCTCATCGCGATCCCGACGATCGGAATCGGCGCCGGCGCAGATGTCGACGGCCAGGTGCTCGTCTGGCACGACCTGCTCGGGCTCTACGACGGCCACGCGCCGCGCTTCGTGAAACGGTACGCCAACCTCGCGACCGATATCCAGTGGGCGCTAGAGGCGTACATCGGCGACGTGCGCGAGCGCCGCTTCCCGGAGGAGGTGCACACGTACGGGATGCCGGCCCAGGAGCTGGCAGCCTTCGAAGCAGCGCTCGAGGCTACGCCACGCGGAGGACTTGCTCAACCTGTCGCGCCGAGCTCAACGCATACGTAAATCCAACGGGCGCAAGGGGCAGGCCGAAATGGAATCCCTGGGCGAGCGCGCAACCGAGCTCACGGACCGCGAGCGCCTGCCCGGAGGATTCGATCCCTTCCGCGATGACCTCGAGCCCGAGGGAGCGCCCGAGACGAACGATCGTCTCGAAGAAGGCCTTGTCGACAGGGCTGTCCGGCAGCCCTACGACGAAGTCGCGGGCGATCTTGAGCGTGTCGATGGGAAAGCCGCGCAGGTGCGCAAGTGACGAGTGCCCCGTACCGAAATCGTCGAGCGCGAGCGAGACGCCGAGAGACCGAATCTCGTTCATCCGCGCAAGGGCCTCGTCGGGGTTCTCCATCACACCGTTCTCCGTGATCTCCAGGACGAGCCGATCGGCTGGAAGTCCCGTTCGCTCGAGGATCCCCGCGAGGTCGTCGACCAGATCGTCCGCCATGAGCTCGGATGGGGCAAGGTTCGCGGTGACTCGGATGTCCGTCATGCTCTCGAACGAGTTCCGCCAGGACTGACCCTGAGCGCACGCCTCGCCGAGAACGTACCGGCCGATCGGGATCATCAGACCCGTTTCCTCGGCAATCGAGATGAAGTGGGCGGGTGCAACCAGACCGTGGCCGGGGCGATCCCACCGAGCGAGCGCCTCGATCGCGACCGTCCTCCCTGTCTCGAGCTCGACGATCGGCTGGTAGTGAACGTTGATCTCGCGCCGCTCGACGGCCAGCGTGAGCGCCGAGAGGGTTTCCTGGCGGTGCTTGACCCGCGCGTGCATCTCGGGCAGGTAGGTGTTGAAGCAGCCCTTTCCGCCCCGCTTGGCGCTGTACATCGCTACATCCGCGTTGCGGAGCAGCTCGTCGGCGCTTCTGACGCCCGGACCGCCGTGCGCTATCCCCACGCTTGCATGCACCCACATCTTGCGACCGGCGATCGTGAACGGTGCCTCGAGCGCCTCGACCAGGCGCTCTGCGACTTGCTCGGCCGTCCCATCGGAGCCGTCGCGGGTCAACACCGCGAACTCATCACCGCCGATCCTGGCCGGGAGGTCTCCCGCACGCACAACGCCTCGCACTCTCCCGGCGACGGCAACGAGCAGCTCGTCGCCTGCGTGGTGGCCGAGGCTGTCGTTGATCGTCTTGAAGTCGTCGAGATCGAGGAAGAGCACGGCGGGCCGCTGAACGTTGCTCACGTCCTCGACGGCAGCGACGACACTCGCTGTGAAGAGAGCCCGATTCGGGAGCGAGGTGAGCGAGTCATGGTGGGCCTGCCGATGGAACTGCTCCTTGAGCGCGCTCAGGTCGCTGATCGAGCGCTCCAGGCGGTCGTTCTCGAGCATGACGGCCGCGTTACCCGCGAACGTCTCGAGAAGGAGGATGTCCTCCGACCGATACCCCGTCGAAGAGCTCTCGCGGGTCCCGACGAGCAGGAGGCCGTTCACACCGTCCTCGCCACGAAGTGGAACGGAGATTGCCCGTTGGAGCGCCAGATCCGACATCAGACCGTGAAGGCCGTCGGCCACGTCGCCCCCGAGAACCTCACGCGGCCCGTGTCGGCCGACCTCCTCGCGGAGGCATGCCGCCCGGTCACGCCGGAGCGTGCACGCTCTGAGAGGAGTGACTCCCTCCGGCCCGACCGAGGCGACCTGCACTGATTCCGTGCTGCTGCGCGGGAGGAGGGCGATCCAGGCGTACTCTGCGTCGATGAGCGCCCGCGGCGCATCGAGTAGCTCGAGCACGCTCTCGTCGCGCCCAGGAGCTTCGTGTGCGCGCCGAATCGCATCGGCGAGCATGCGAAGATTGACAAGGCGTCGGTGCTCGGACGTCGTGGCCCAGACCGCCGCAGCGCACGAGATGAACGGAAGGACCAGAAGCAGGACTTGTGCAGGATGGCCGAGGCGGATGAGCTCCAGCGCGACGACCGAGACTCCCGCGCTCGCCGCAACACCCAGGATCAGGAGCCAGTTGAGGTGTGGCACGATCCCACCGTCGTTCCCTCCGTGCGAGAAGCGCCGGATGGCGGAAAACGCGAGAGACGCCGCCGTCGCCGCCGTGACGGCGATAGCGGCCGCAAGCCAGCCGACCGGGCCCGACATGTCGGCCACGACCCCGATGGCGAGGAAGATCGCGAGCGCGAGGGCGGTGACGGCCGTTGTCGCACCGAGGCGAACCACCGCCTCGCGCCGGCCGACACCGACAGCGGCGAGGACGATCACGACGCCGGCGAATTGGGCCGTGAACAGCTCTACGGGACCGAGGAGAAACAGCGCGACACCGAGCGTTGCGGCGTGCGGTGACAGAGCGACGACGCTCACCCTGCCCCGGGTCAGGTGGACGAACGCCTCGGCGAGCACGAAGCCAACCCCGACGAGCCACCACGGGGCTGCGCCGGGCTCGAGGGGAACAGCGACATCCGGCAGAGCCGCGACGACCAGCACGCCGCCGAGGAGCGCGAGCGTGAGAGAACCGAGTGACCTTCCAATCGGGCCGTAGAGATACGTCGCCACGCTTACGCCTTCCGCAGAGTTCAGGGCTCCATCTGCCCGCCACAAGATCCACGCAGACCATCGCGGATTTCGGGGATCAACACCCGCCCCTTTGGGGGGATTCCGGGGATCCCTCGCACTGGGGATTGCGTTCCTAGAGCAAGCGTGGAAGAACGGCGAGCGTTGCGACGATGACCCCTGCGAGCGCGAGCGCGCCGATCACGCCACGCCACGGAAGCTCGAACGTCGTCCGCAGCCCGATTGCGAGCAGTCCGAGCGACCAGAGCGCGAGCGCGAGGCCGACGCCGACAACGACGACGCGCCCTGCGCCTTCGTCCGACCCGCCGCTCCTGAACCACTCCGTGCCGAAGACGAGGACGATCGCCGGCACCGAGACGAGGATCGAGAGCGCGAACGGAAACGCGGCGAATGCGACGACCTGTCTCGCCTTGCGCGCTGCGGTGTCGACCCCTACGCCACGAGCGCCGAGCCAGACGACGAACCCCAGCAGGAAGTACCCGAAGGCTCCGTACAGCAGCCCGCCGATGAATGTGATGACGGCGAGCACGATCCAGTCGAGCGACTCCTCGTCCAGCAGCGTCCCCCACGCCGGCGTCAGCAACATCGCAGCCATGCCAACAACGATGACGATGGCAAGAATCGGCTCGGAGCGCGCGTCGACGTCCGTCTCATCGTCGTTTCGCAGGGCCACGAAGACCTCCGTCGGACGCGTCAGAACGCGTGGGACGAGACGCCACCAGCGCCGCACCCGCTCCTGCGCCTGATCTGACCCGGCGAGCGCCTGGGCGTCCGCAATCGCACCGGACTTCGGAGGGCTCTCGCTCATACGGCGAGCCTACCGCGATAGGTGCGGGGTGGGCACCATCACCGAGGATCGTCTCGGTCGAGGCGAGCTTCATCGCGCATAGCCACGGAGGACGCCCAGTCCCAGTCGCCGACGTCGCCGGGCGAGGAGCGCGCGACTCGGTCGGCTCGAAGCCGTTCCTTCCTCTGCACTTCGTAACGCCGTTCGGAGGCATTGCCGCTCGGCCGCGCGGCGAAGTAGAGTCGACACCATGCACTGCAACGCATGTGGGACGGAGAACGCGGTCGGCGCCAAGTTCTGCTCCGAATGCGGTGTACCGCTCTCGCGGGCCTGTCCGTCCTGCTCCGCGCCCGCAACTCCGGGCGCAAAATTCTGCGGCGAGTGCGGAACGGACCTTGTGTTGACTCAAGACAAGGCCACGAGCGCGGCGATGAAGGGCCCGGTCGCCGAGCGGCGGCTCGTGTCCGTGCTCTTCGCCGATCTCGTCGGGTTCACTGCCGCTTCGGAGGGCCGCGACGCCGAGGAGACACGGGAACTGCTGACCCGCTACTTCGACACCTGCCGCACGATCATCGAGCGCTACGGCGGCACCGTCGAAAAGTTCATCGGCGACGCCGTCATGGCCGTCTGGGGCGCACCGGTCGCACGTGAAGACGACGCAGAGCGAGCAGTCCGTGCTGGACTCGAACTCGTTGCGGCAGTGCCTTCACTGAACGTCGCGCTCAAGGCACGAGCCGGCGTCCTCACCGGTGAGGCGGCGGTGACCCTGGGGGCCTCCGACCAGGGCATGGTGGCAGGCGACCTCGTCAACACGGCGAGTCGAATCCAGTCTGCCGCCGAGCCGGGCACGGTGCTCGTGGGAGAGGCGACGCGGCGCTCCTCCGAGGCCGCAATCGCATACGTGGACGCTGGCGGGCACGAGATGAAGGGAAAGGCCGACCCGGTGCCGTTGTGGGAGGCGTTGCGCGTCGTTGCGAACCGTGGCGGCGAGGGTCGATCGGCGAGCCTGGAGGCGCCATTCGTCGGCCGCGACCGCGAGCTCCGCCTGTTGAAGGACGTGTTCCACGCGACGGCTGACGAGGGGCGAGCTCACTTGCTGTCGGTGGTCGGCGTCGCAGGGATCGGCAAGTCGCGTCTCGCCTGGGAGTTCGAGAAGTACAACGACGGGTTGGCACAGGACGCGTGGTGGCACCGCGGGCGCTGTCTCTCCTACGGTGACGGAGTCGCCTACTGGGCGCTCGCCGAGATCATCCGCATGCGCGCCCGTATCGCCGAGGACGAGCCGATCGAAGATGCTCTCGCAAAGCTCGGCGTCGTACTGGACGAAATCGTCCCCGACCCCAGCGACCGCGCGTTCGTGGAGCCCCGCCTCCAACACCTCCTCGGGTTGACCGATCGTGTTGCGCCCGACCGCGAGGATCTCTTCTCGGGCTGGCGGCTGTTCATCGAGCGGATGGCCGAGCAACACCCGGTGATCATGGTGTTCGAGGACATCCAGTGGGCAGACACCGCTCTCGTCGAGTTCCTCGAGTACCTGCTCGAATGGTCGCGGGCGTTCCCTGTGTTCGTGCTCACGCTTGCCCGGCCGGATGTGACCGATCGCCACCCGACCTGGGGCGCGGGCATGCGCAGCTTCACCTCGCTCCAGCTCGACCCGCTGCCCGGTGAGGCGATCGATGCGCTGTTGCGCGGCCTCGTGCCCGGCCTGCCCGATGACGCCATGGCCCGGATCCGCGAGCGCGCAGACGGCATCCCGCTCTACGCAGTCGAGACGGTGCGGATGCTCATCGACCGCGGTCTGCTCGAGTCCGACCAGACCGGCTACCGCGTCGTCGGCGATCTCGACGCGCTCGCAGTGCCCGAGACCTTGCAGGCGCTGATCGCGAGCCGCCTCGACGGCCTTCCGGAGACGGAGCGCCACTGCCTGCAGGATGCCGCCGTGCTCGGCAAGACGTTCTCGGCCCGCGGGCTCACGGCAATCTCCGGCGGCGAGAACGCAGGCGACCTTCTTGCCTCCCTCGTGCGCAAGGAGCTGCTCGTGCTCGACACCGACCCGCGCTCGCCCGAGCGGGGCCAGTACGGCTTCCTCCAGGCGCTCGTCCAGCGGGTGGCCTACGACACGCTGTCGCGCAACGACCGCAAGGCAAAGCACGTCGCTGCGGCGCTGTACCTCGCCGAGGAGGCCGGAATCGACCCGGACGAGATCGCAGAGGTGATCGCAGCCCATTACCTCGACGCGGCTCGGGCCGACGAGAATGCAGACGATGCCCTCGCGATCAGGGCGCAGGCGCGCACCTGGCTCGAGCGCGCCGGCGAGCGCGCCGCGTCCCTGGCCGCTGCCGACGAGGCTCAGCGGGCCTTCGAGGGCGCGGCCGCGCTCGCCGAGACGCCTACCGAACAGGCGGAGCTGCTCGAACGTGCTGGAACGATGGCCCGGCAGGGCGCCCGTCTCGACGAGAGCGAGCGGCTCCTCGCGGAGGCGCGCGAGCTGTACGCGGGTGCGGGCGAGACCCACGGGGCGGCCCGCGCGGCGGCGGGGCTCGCCCGCGCGCTGTTCGCACAGGGTCGCACCGGCGAGGCGATCACGATCGGCGAGGAGGCGTACGCTGTGCTCGCCGGCGATGCGGCGGACGCCGACACCGCAACACTCGCCGCAGAGCTTGCCCGCCTCCACCACTTCGCAGACAACGGCAACCTCGCCCGTGAGCGTGTCGAGACCGCGCTCGACATCGCCGAAGAGCTGCAACTGCCCACCGTGATCGCGAGCGCGCTCAACACCAAGTCCGTGGTGATCGCGTATGGCCATCCGATCGAGTCGCATGCACTTGTCCGTGGCGCGCTCGAGGTCGCGCTCCGCCACGATCTCGCCTACGAGGCGCTGCGCGCCTACAACAACCTCCAGGTCAGTCTCGATCGCCTCGATCGCCAAGACGAGATCCTCCCTGTCGCCGAGGAGGGCTACGACGTCGCCGGGCGCTACGGCGACCGCCAATGGCAGAACGGACTTGGGGGCGCCCTCGCGGAGGAGTACCACTTGGCAGGGCGCTGGGATGACGCCTTACGCCTTTCCACCGCGACACGTCCCGCCGTAACCGACGCCTACACCGCCCAGGCGTACCTCACTCCCGCGGATATCCACTGGTTCAGGGGGGAGAGTGACGAGGCCCGCGCCCTCCTCGACGACGCCTCAACGTTGCCGGAGGACCCGACCAACATCGTCTTCAGGCACGTGCGAAGTGCGATCGACAGTCGGCTGGCACGATTCGATCTCGACGGAGACGCCATGCTCGCCGCCGCCGCAGCAAATCTTGCTGCGAACGTCGCACACAGCGAGTGGACGACGAACCTCGGTGAAGGTCTCCGCCTCGTCGCAGAGGCAATGCGCACCTGCTCCGACCGGTCGCTCGCCGCAGGCGCACTCGAGCAGGCGGGCGAGGCGATGTCCGTGCGCTCGACGCGACCTCTGGCTGCGACGTACGAACAGCTCGCCGGCGTGCTCGCGACGATCGAGGGCAGGCACGACGAGGCGATCGGTCATTTCGCTGCCGCTCTGTCACCGATGCGGAGCCTCGGCTGGCCACATTGGCTCGCAGAGCTGCTGCTCGACTACGCGGATGCGCTCTGTTCGGACGGCCGTGCCGACGAGGCCACGCCACTCGTCGCCGAGGCCCGGGAGATCCTCGAGCAACTCGGCGCGGTGCGCCTGATCCCCGCCGTGGAAGCGCTCGAAGGCAGGATCCCGCAGAAGGCGCCCGCATGACCTGTCCTTCCTGCCAGACGGCCAACGAAGCGGATAGCCGCTTCTGCAAGGAGTGTGGCACGGCGCTTTCGCGCGCGTGCCCTTCATGCGGCCGCGCGGCTGACGCCGACGCGAAGTTCTGCGCCGGTTGCGGGACGCCGTTCGACGGTGCGCCTACCGCGACGTCCCCGGCCGCTCCATCCGCGACACAAACAGCCGAGCGGCGGCTCGTGTCCGTCCTCTTCGCCGATCTCGTCGGCTTCACGACCGCTTCCGAGGGTCGCGATAGCGAGGACACCCGCGAGCTCCTGACCCGCTACTTCGACACGTCCCGCACGATCATCGAGCGCTACGGCGGCACCGTCGAGAAGTTCATCGGCGACGCCGTGATGGCAGTCTGGGGCGCGCCCGTCGCGAACGAGGACGACGCCGAGCGTGCCGTCCGGGCAGCGCTCGAGCTCGTCGACGCGATTCCCGGCCTCGATCCAGCCCTGCGCGCACGAGCCGGCGTGCTCACGGGAGAGGCGGCCGTCACGCTCGGCGCCACTGACCAGGGCATGGTCGCAGGAGATCTCGTCAACACTGCGAGCCGGATCCAGTCCGCCGCCGAGCCGGGAACCGTCCTCGTCGGCGAGACGACGCGACGCGCCTCCCAGGCCGCAATCGCGTTCGCGGATGCCGCGGCGCACGAGCTCAAGGGCAAGGCCGAGCCGATGCTCCTCTCACGCGCAGTCCGGGTCGCGTCCCAGCGCCGCGGCGAGGGCCGTACGGTCGGGGTCGAGGCGCCGTTCGTCGGCCGCGACGCGGAGCTGCGCCTCGTGAAGGACCTCTTCAACGCAGCGGCCGACCAGTCCAGGGCAAGACTCGTGTCCGTCGTCGGTGTGGCGGGCATCGGCAAGTCGCGCCTTTCCTGGGAGTTCGAGAAGTACATCGACGGCGTGGCCGCAGACGTCTGGTGGCACCGTGGGCGTTGCCTCTCCTACGGAGAAGGTGTCGCGTACTGGGCACTCGCCGAGATGGTGCGCGGTCGCGCCAAGATCCTCGAGGACGAGGACGCGGAGTCGTCGATCGCGAAGCTGCGGACCGTGCTCGAAGAGCAGGTCGCCGATCCCGAGGAGCGCGCCTGGATCGAGCCACGCCTCCTTCACCTCCTCGGCCTGACCGAGCGGGTCGCCGCCGACCGTGAGGATCTCTTCGCCGCCTGGCGACGGTTCTTCGAGCTCCTGGCCGAGCAGGGGCCACTCGTGCTCGTGTTCGAGGACATCCACTGGGCCGACGAGGGCCTCGTCGCGTTCATCGAGTACCTGCTCGACTGGGGACGCCACCATCCAATCTTCGTCCTGACGTTGGCGCGGCCCGAGGTCGCCGACCGGCACCCCGGCTTCCCCGGCTCGACGAGGAGCGCAGCGACCCTCCCACTCGATCCGCTCACCGACGACGCCATGGACGAGCTCCTCAACGGCCTCGTACCGGGACTCCCGGAGGCGCTTCGGACGAGGCTACGGGAAGCAGCCGACGGGATCCCGCTGTACGCGGTCGAGACGGTGCGGATGCTGCGCGACCGCGGGGTGCTCGAACGGGCCGCCGACGGCGTCGTCGTCACTGGCGATCTGAGCACGTTCGAGGTTCCCGAGACACTCCACGCCCTCATCGCGTCGCGGCTCGACGGCGTCCCCGAGGAAGAGCGACGGCTGCTTCAGGACGCGTCGGTTCTCGGCAAGACGTTCACGCCGCGCGGGCTCGCCGCGCTCTCGGGGCTCCCGCAGGAGGACGTCGACGCTCTCGTCGCGAGTCTCGTGCGCAAGGAGCTCCTGGCCTTCGAGACCGACCCGTTCTCACCCGAACGCGGCCAGCTCGGATTCCTGCAGGCCCTCGTACAGCGCGTCACGTACGAGACGATCGCGCGCCGTGACAGGAGGGCTCGCCACCTCGCGGTCGCGCAGTACCTCACGACCGATTCCGGCATCGACGCGGACGAGATTGCGGAGGTGATCGCGATGCACTACCTCGACGCGCACGAAGCCGATCCGGGCGCAGCCGACGCCGACGAGGTCAGGGCCAAGGCACGCTCGTGGTTCACGCGCGCCGCCGACCGGGCCGCGTCGCTCGCGGCATCACTCGAGGCGCAGAGGGCGTTCGAGCGCGCGGCCGGGCTCACCGACGAAGGGGTCGAGCGCGGGCGCTCCCTCGCTCGCGCCGGGGAGCTCGCGATGATGGGCGGCCGGGTGGAGGAAGCAGAACCGCTGCTCGAAGAGGCGATCGCAATCCTCGAGGCCTGCGATCACCGGGGAGAGGCAGCGAGTGCCCAGGCGCAACTCGGTGAGGTTCTCTTCGTGACCGGGCGCATCGAGGGCGGTGTCGCGCAACTGAGGCAGGCGCTCGACGCGAACGAGACCGCCGGCGACGAGCAGGGCGATTGCCACCGTCTCGGCGCAGCTCGGCCGTCTTCTGTTCTTCGAGAGTCGTCCCGATGAGGCGATCCCGCACATCGAGAGAGCGCTCGAGCTGGGGGAGCGTCTCCGCCTCTACGACGTCGTGGTCGAGGCACTCAACACCAAGGGCCTGCTGCTCCAGCGCCGCCCGAACGAGAGCCTCGGTCTGATGCGGCAGGCGCTCGTCCTGGCGGAGGAGGCCAACATCCCTCGCGGAGCGATGCGTGCGCACATGAACCTCAGCTACCTCCTCTTCCTCGCCGGGAAGAGGAGACGAGGCGGAACGCGTGATCGAGCGTGGGATCGCCCTCGCGCGACGTCGCGGTGATCGGGTCTGGGAGCTCGCTCTGACGACGAACCTCGTCAGCTCCTACTTCATCGACCGGCCGCTGGGAGGAGGTCGAGCACGTCATCGCCGAGATGCCGGAGGAAGGACGTCTCTCCGACGATCCCGTCCAGGCGGCGATGATGCTCGCCGTGGCAGAGATGGCGCTCCATCGCGGAGAGCTCGAGCGCATCCCCGAGCTGGCGGCCGGGTACGCGGCCTGGGAGGAGACCGAGTACACCGTTGCGGCAGGCGTCCGCGGTCTGGGCCCGCGTGCTCATTGCGCAGGCGGACGGCCGACACGCTGACGCGTCATCCGAGTGCGCGAACGCCCTTCGAGACGAGCAACCGCCACGACGATCCCGAAGCGGTCGAAGGATCTCCTCGAGCTGCGGCTGCGAGTCGGCCACGCACAACGGCGATGCCGAGACACTCGCGGAGCTCCTCGAGCTCGCAACGTCCTCATCGACGCGCGGTCCCCGTCGTTCAAGCCCAAGGTGCTGTTGCAGCGTGCCCGACTCGCCGCACTGCAAGGCGAGGCCGAGCCACCGTTCGACGAGGCCGTCACCGCGCTGCGCGATGTCGGAGTGCCGTTCTGGATCGCCACCGCCTCTGCTCGAGCAGGCCGCGTGGCTCGACGAACACGGACGGAAGGACGAGACGGCGCCTCTGCTCGTCGAGGCACGCGAGGTGTTCGAGCGCCTCCGGGCACGGCCGAGCCTGGAGCGGCTGGACGCGCTTCAGGCGACGCGCTCGACGTCCACGCCGACGAGCGCGTAGGTCAGCCGAGGGCGGCCCTGCATGATCGCGTTCACACCCGCGCTCCGCGAGCAGCTCGCGGGCAACCTGGCACGGCATTCACGACGCGCGCACGCGCTCAACGGACGACGTCATGCAGCCGTTGCAGTCGTCGTCGTCGACAGTGACGCCGAGCGTGACGGCCACGACCCCTTTCCCGTGGAGCCAGACTATTTCGCGGACCTTCCGTCCGACGTGGCTGGCCTCGACGGACGCATGTCAGGTGTCGCCGGGGGAGCGGCGTTCCTGCTGTGTCGCCGCGCGGCCAAGCTCAGCGCACACGCCGGGCAGTGGGCGCTGCCAGGCGGGCGTTGCGACGACGGTGAGACGGCGTCGCAGGCTGCGCTGCGCGAGCTCCACGAGGAGCTCGGGCTGCTCCTCGGCGAGGACTCGATTCTCGGCCTGCTCGACGACTACCCGACGCGCTCCGGGTACGTGATCACGCCGGTGGTCGTGTGGGGCGGCAGCGACGTCGACCTCGTGCCCGACCCGGCCGAGGTCGCGCACGCCTATCGCATCGGGCTGCACGAGCTGTGTCGGGAGGATTCTCCCCGCTTCGCGAGCATTGCCGAGAGCGATCGAGCCGTGGTGGGAGTCCCGCTGGGTGGCGATCTGATCTTCGCCCCAACCGGAGCCATGCTCGTTCAGTTCCGCTGGGTCGCCATCGAGGGTCGGGCCGACGAACGCGTCGACGCGTTCGAGCAACCCGTGTTCGCCTGGCGGTAGGTAGCCACGCGCCCGACGGTGGATGCGAAACGCGATTCAGGCTACAAGCTCGACCTCTGCCCCGACGAGCGCGTAGGTCCCGAGGGCGCGCCGGTCTGCGGTGACGAGCGTGGCGCCTTCGGCGGCAGCCGTTGCACCGATCAACGCGTCGTATGTCGCGCCGCCATGAACGCCCGCAGCAGCGAATCGCGCCAGGAGAAGGTGCTGCGCAGCCGCCGTCAGCCCGATCCACCGATCCTCGAACCAGTCCTCGAGAAACAGGATCGCCTCTGCGGGGTGCATGCGGTGAGGATCGGGCATCCGGGTCAGCGCCGAGTACGTTTCGACTGCCGCATGCGCCACGATTCCGGGACGCGTGACGGCGAGTGCGTCGAACGCCGCTTCGTGGCTCGAGTGCCACGGTGAGGCGGCGGCGACGGCGGCGCTCGCGTCCGCGACCTTCAACGCCGCAGCTTCTCGACGACGGCGCGCACGTCTTCGGCCGTGAGAACCGGCATCTCGCGGTCGGACGCAGCGACGAGTCTTCCCCGCTTCCGCTCGAGACGGATGTGCGATGTCACCGGCTCGATCTCGATCCGCCCGTCGACGACGTCGATCTCGATCTCGGTGCCGCCGGTCAGGCCAAGCTCCTCGCGAAGGTGTTTCGGGACGACAACGCGCCCTGCTCGATCGATGGTCGTTCGCATACCACAAATATTACCATCGGCGATACCATTTTTGTGGTACCGAAGCAGGGATCGCTCTTCCTACGCCGCAGCGACGGCGGTCTCGCGCTCGGCGAGCACGCCACGCAGGAACTGCCCGGTGTACGACTCGTCCACCGCGGCGATGTCCTCGGGCGTACCCGCAGCGATCAGCTCGCCGCCCGCCTCCCCGCCCTCGGGCCCGAGGTCGACGACCCAGTCGGCCTGCTTGATCACGTCGAGGTTGTGCTCGATCACGAGCACCGTGTTGCCGGTGTCGACGAGTCGCTGCAGCACCTCGAGCAGCTTCTCGATGTCGGCGAAATGGAGCCCGGTCGTCGGCTCGTCGAGGATGTAGAGCGTCCTTCCGGTCGCCACCTTGGAGAGCTCGGAGGCGAGCTTCACCCGCTGCGCCTCGCCGCCCGAGAGCGTCGTTGCCGGCTGACCGAGCCGGATGTAGTCGAGCCCGACGTCGTGGAGTGTCTGGAGCCGCCGGCGGATCTTGGGTATCCGGGCGAAGAACTCGAGCGCCTCCTCGACCGACATCTCGAGCACGTCCGAGATCGACTTGCCCTTGAAGCGCACCTCGAGCGTCTCCTTGTTGTAGCGCTTGCCGTGGCACGTCTCGCACGGCACGTAGACGTCCGGCAGGAAAGTGCATCTCGATCTTGATCTGTCCGTCGCCCTTGCAGGTCTCGCAACGGCCGCCACGCACGTTGAACGAGAAGCGCCCGGGCTTGTAGCCGCGCACCTTCGCCTCGGGCGTAAGCGAGTAGAGGTCGCGGACGTGTGTGAACAGGTCGGTGTAGGTGGCGGGGTTCGAGCGCGGGGTACGGCCGATCGGCGTCTGGTCGATGTCGATCACCTTGTCGAAGACCTCGATCCCCTCCACGTCGTCGTGCGCGCCGGGCTTGACGCGAACCTTGTTGAGCTGGTTCGCGAGCGCCTTGTAGACGATCTCGTTGACGAGCGTGGACTTGCCCGACCCCGAGACACCGGTGACGCAGACGAACTTTCCGACCGGAAAGTCGACGTCGATGCCCTTGAGGTTGTGCTGGGCTGCGCCGCGGATCGTGAAGACACCACGATCGTCCTCGCGCCGCGGCGGGATCGCGATCGTGCGGCGGCCGGAAAGGAACTCGCCTGTAACCGAGCCCTTTGCGCGCATCACCTGCTTCGCCGTCCCCTCCGCAACGACATATCCGCCGTGCTCGCCCGCCCCGGGGCCCATGTCGACGACCCAGTCGGCGACGCGCATCATCTGCTCGTCGTGCTCGACGACGAGCACCGTGTTGCCGAGCGCCTTCAGCCGCTGCAGCGTCTGGATCAGCCGGTCGTTGTCGCGCTGGTGCAATCCGATCGACGGCTCGTCGAGGATGTAGAGAACGCCGACGAGCTGGGAGCCGATCTGGGTCGCGAGTCGCAAGCGCTGCGCCTCGCCGCCCGATAGCGTCTTCGCTGCCCGGTCGAGCTGGAGGTAGCCGACGCCGACGTCGGAGAGGAAGGTGAGCCGCTCCCGGATCTCCTTCACGATGCGATGGCCGATCAACTCCTCCGTCGGAGTAAGCCCCAGCTCGTCGAGGAAACGAAGCGCGCCCGTAACCGAGAGACACGCGAACTCGTTGATCGACCGGTCCCCGACGGTGACGGCGAGGACGGCGGGCTTGAGACGGGCGCCGTTGCAGTCGGGACAGGGGCGGAAGCTCATGTACTCCTCGATCCGCTCGCGCTGCTGGGCCGACTCCGTCTCGCGGTAGCGCCGCTCCAGGTTGCGGAGGATGCCCTCGAACGCCATCGCGTACTGGCGCTTGCGACCCATTCGGTTCTTGTACTGAACGAGGATGCGGTCGCCGTTCGTGCCGTAGAGGAACCAGCTGCGCTGCTCGTCGGTGAGATCGCGCCACGGCAGATCGACGTCGACCTCGTAGCGGTCGGCGATCGCCTGGATCACTCCCTCGTAGAAGCTCGAGCTGCCCACCGACCACGGCACGAGCGCGCCGTCGGCGACCGAGAGCGACGTGTCGGGAACGAGCATGTCGGGATCGATCTCGAGCTGAGCTCCCAGCCCGGTGCAGCGCGGGCAGGCACCGTGCGGCGCATTGAAGGAGAAGATGCGCGGCTCGAGCTCGGGGAGCGAGACGCCGTGCTCGGGGCAGGCGAAGTTCTCGGAGTAGAGGAAGCTCTCGCCGTCGACGACATCGATGCCGACGAGACCCTCGGCAAGCGACGTGGCGGTCTCGACCGACTGGGTCAGGCGCTGCCGGAGATCCGGCTTGAGCACGAGCCGGTCGACAACGACCTCGATCGTGTGCTTGAACTTCTTGTCGAGGACGATCTCGTCCTCGAGCAGCCGCGCGTCGCCATCGACCTTGACGCGCGTGAAGCCGTCGCGGCGCAACTCCTCGAGCACATCCCGGAATTCGCCCTTCCGGTCGCGCACGATCGGCGCGTTGACCGTGAAGCGCGTGCCCTCGGGAAGCGCGAGAATCTGCTCCACGATCTGGTCGAGGCTCTGCCCGGCGATCGGGCGCCCGCAGACCGGGCAGTGTGGCCGGCCGACCCGCGCGTAGAGAAGGCGCAGGTAGTCGTAGATCTCCGTCACCGTGCCCACGGTCGAGCGCGGGTTGCGTGAGGTCGTCTTCTGGTCGATCGAGATCGCGGGCGAGAGCCCATCGATCGAGTCGACGTCGGGCTTCTCCATCATCTGCAGGAACTGCCGGGCGTAGGCCGAGAGCGACTCGACGTAACGGCGTTGGCCCTCGGCGTAGATCGTGTCGAACGCGAGCGACGACTTGCCCGAGCCGGACAGGCCGGTGATGCAGATGAGGGCGTTGCGCGGGAGGCGGACGGTGACGTCCTTGAGATTGTGCTCCCGGGCGCCGTGGACGACGAGCTCTTCGACGGGCATGTGAGCCAGCTTACCGCGTTCGAACCGATCGAACAAGTGTTCGTTCGGACGTCGCGAGCACCCGGGGAGAGACCCGAGCCTCTTCCCCGTCTCTTCCGGCTACGCCTTTGCTCGGCGGCGGCCGAAGATGAGACCGCCGAGGGTGAACCCGAGTCCGAACGTGCCGAGAGCGAACGTGCCGATCGCGAGGCCCTTGCGCCACACGGACAGCCGCTGCCAGTGGCCGAGAGCCGCCTCCTCCTGCTCGGTCAGGTCCTCCCCGCGCCGCTGCTTCCGCAGCGCTCCCCCGGCCTGCAGGCCGAGATAGAGGTCGTCGAAGATCTCGGGGGACTGTTCCGACATGCTCCGAGTGTATAGCCTCGTTCGGCGGTGACCGCGTGCCTCGTCCATATCTCGGATCTCCATCGCGGCACCCGCGAGGCGCCCGCGCTCGACGACGCGCTCGTCTCGCTGTGTGAGGAGCTGTCCCCCGAGGTCGTGATCGCGAGCGGCGATCTTGCGAACCGCGGGCGAACGGGAGAGCTCGCGCGGGCCCGGGCGCTCCTCGACCGACTCCCTGCCCCCACGCTCGCAGTGCCCGGCAATCACGACCTTCCGTACACGGTGCCGGCCCGATTCACGCGGCCCTGGGATCGGTTCACAGATGCCTTCGGCACCACTGATCCCGTCTTTCGCACCGACGACGTGGTCGTGTGCGGCCTCAACTCGGCCCGGCCGTGGCGACATCAGGGAGGACGACTCGACGCCTCGCGGCTCTCGGCGGTGACGGCAGCCCTGCGCGATCCGCCGCCGAACGCACTTCGCGTCGTCGTCCTCCACCACCATCTTGCGGGAGCGCCCTGGCGCGCCTCGCGCAAGTTCCCGCTCAAGCATCGTGACGACGTCTTGCGAGCGCTCGCGGACGCCGGAGCGGAGCTCGTCCTGAGTGGCCATATCCATCAGAGCACGGCCGTCAGCCGTCGCGCGTTCGAGGCGCTGGACGACGATGGCAGGTCGCTCGTCCTCGCGACGGCACCGGGCTTCGGTCGCCCGCGACCGCACCGACTCGGCGAGGCGAACGGCCTCCACATCGTCCGTTGGACGGACGCAGAGATCCTGATCGAGACGAGGATCTGGGAACGCCAGGCGTTCAAGCCGTGGAGCACGTACCGGGTGCCGCGATAGAAAACCCCATTTCCAGGGGTATTCTGATTGCAGGTGTTGCTATTTGAGACGGATCGTGGCACCATGCGCAAGCCGTTAGTGCACGTGGAGGGGGATGTGGGATGCGATCGTCGCGAGGAGCGATGACGTTCGGAACTGCGACTGTCGCCCTGCTGGGCGTCCTCGTGCTGGCCGCGAGCCTTGCCGGACGCCGCCTCCAAGCGCACCGTGATCGCCTACGGGAGCGAACGGGGCGGCCCGGGTCGCATCCACGTCTACGGAGCAACAGCGGGCGAGCGCCGGGTTCTCCAATCGCGGAGCTCCGGTATGGACGTCGCTCCCACGTGGTCGCCCGACGGTCGATACCTCGCCCTCGCGACATCCGACGCGACAGGCCAGGATTTCGACATCGCGGTCGTCGCCGCCAACGGCTCGGGCCGCCGAAAGATCACGGAAGGCCCCGCCTGGGACGAGGAGCCGGCGTGGTCGCCGGACGGCAAGTGGATCGCATTCGCGAGCGACCGAACCGGAGGCTTCGAGATCTACATCATCCATCCCGATGGAACCGGCCTGAAGCAGCTGACCTCGAACCGCTGCGAGGACACCGAGCCGGCATGGTCGCCGGACGGATCCAAGATCGTCTTCACGAGCCGCCGCGGCGGCTTCCCGCGTCTCTGGACGATGAAGGCGAACGGCTCGCGCGAGCGAAGGCTCCTCAAGGCGCTCTCCTCGTCTCCCGCCTGGTCGCCCGACGGCAAGACGATCGCCTTCGTCAGTGAGGCGGGGGGTGACAGCGAGATCTTCACCGTCGGCGCGAACGGCCGAGGCGTGACGAGGCTGACAAACAACACCGCGATCAGCGACGAGGGGCCCTCCTGGTCTCCCGATGGGTCGATGCTCGCATTCGCAAGTGACCGCGACGGCGACCCGGACATCTTCAGAATGAACGCAGACGGCAGTGCGGTGCACGTGCTCACGAGCGGCGTGTGGACGGACGGCTCGCCCGCCTGGCGTCCCTGAGCTTCGTCTACCCTCCTGACCGTCACCAGTGTCGAGAGGAGCACGGATGAACGACCGGCTCGCCGAACTCAGGACCCGCCTCGGGGAGGTAGCCGACCTACGCTCGGCATCAGCTCTCCTCAATTGGGATCAGCTGGTGATGATGCCGCCCGCAGGCGCCGCCGTTCGCGCCCATCGTCAGGCGACGCTGGAGCGCGTCGCCCACGAGCGTTTCACGGACGACCGGATCGGAGAGCTCGTGAGCGAGCTCGCCGATCTCGAGGCGTCCCTTCCGTACGACTCCGACGACGCCAGCCTGATCCGGGTCACACGACGGGACTGGGAGAAGGCCCGCCGGATCCCCGCAGATCTGGCCGCTCGACTGACGCAAACGGCCTCAGAGGCTATGGAGGCATGGGTGCCGGCGCGCGCCGCGAATGACTACGACGCGTTTCGCCCCTGGCTCGACAGGCAACTCGAGCTGAAGCAGGAGTACATCGCCTGCTTCGAGCCGGCCGCCGACCCATACGACATTCTCCTCGAGGACTTCGAGCCCGGTACGACGACCGCCGAGGTGGCGGCCGTCTTCTCGCGGCTGAAGGAGGCGCTCGTGCCGCTCATCAGCGCGTTCGGCGCCGTGGCTGACGGCGGCGGGCTCGGGGACGGACCGTTTCCGGAAGAAGGGCAGCGATCGCTCGGCCTCGCCACGATGACAGCGTTCGGCTTCGACAGCGACTCGTTTCGCCTCGACTCGACGGTGCACCCCTTCTGCTCGTCGATGGCGACCTCCGACATTCGCGTCACGACGCGGTACCACGAACACGACCTCGAATCCCTCTTCAGCTGCATGCACGAGATCGGGCACGGGCTCTACGAGCGCGGCGTCAGCCCCACGCTCGAGCGCACGCCGCTCGCTCACGGCTGCTCGTCGGGGCTGCACGAGAGCCAGAGCAGGTTGTGGGAGAACATCGTCGGGCGCTCGCTGCCATTCTGCCGCTGGCTGCACCCGCAAATCGTGTCGACCTTCCCCGATGCGCTCGGCGCGTTCAGCGCCGAGGAGTTCCATCGTGCCGTCAACCGAGTCACGCCGTCGTTCATCCGGGTCGATGCGGACGAGGTCACGTACGGAATGCACATCATCCTGCGGTTCGAGCTCGAGCGAGAGCTGGTCTCGGGGCGACTCTCGACCGCAGACCTTCCGGAAGCGTGGAACGCGCGGTTCGAGGAGTACCTCGGCCTCGCCGTCCCGGAGAATCGGGTCGGCGTCCTCCAGGACGTCCACTGGTCATGCGGCTACTTCGGCTACTTCCCGACCTACCAGCTCGGCAACGTGATGAGCGTTCAGATCTGGGAGGCGGCGCAGGCCGCGCTACCCGGGCTCGACGAGCAGTTCGAGCAGGGCGACTTCTCGGCGCTCGGGACCTGGCTTCGAGAGAACCTCTACTCCCTCGGCCGCAAGCTGACGCCGAAGGAGACGCTCGAGCGCGTCGTGGGCGGGCCGATCGACCCGGAGCCGTACCTGCGCTACCTGCGCGGCAAGCACGGCGTCGGCGCCGCCTGACGATGTCTGCCCCGCCGTCCAGATGGCGGTGCCGAAGGCGATCCAGATCCGCGATGTTCCGCCACGACGTCCACGCGATCCTCCGGTCGCGCGCAGCGCCGGCTCGCCCGGGCGACCGGCGTGCGGGCGGGGATTGAGGTCGACGCGCCGGCCCGACGAGCTACGGGAGGACCCGGACAAGGAGCTTCAACGCGTCGAGCTCCCGCGCGATGCGCCCCTCTATGGGAACGCCCCGTCAGCGAGGCGCGGCCCAGACGAAGCCCGACTCATACGCTGCGATCACGAGCTGAGTTCGATCCCGCAACCCCAGCTTGTGGAGCATCGAGCGGACGTGCGTCTTGACCGTCGCCTCGCTGACGAACAGTTCCTTCGCTATCTCGGCATTGCTGAGCCCACGCACGACCTCGCGCAGCACCCCGCGCTCACGCGCCGTGAGCTCCGGCAGCGGCCCGGCGGGCCCGATGCTCACCGGCCCCGGCCGCCGCGCGAACTCCTCGATCACGCGCCGTGTCACCGACGGTGCGAGGAGACCGTCACCCGCTGCAACGAGCCGGATCGCGACGACTAGCTCGTCGAGCGGCGTGTCCTTGAGGAGAAACCCCGATGCTCCGGCACGCAGGGCGCGGAAGACATACTCGTCGAGGTCGAAGGTTGTCAGCACGAGCACCCGCACGTGATCATTCGCAGCGAGGATCTTCTCCGTCGCGGTCAAGCCGTCCATGATCGGCATGCGGATGTCCATCACGATGACGTCAGGATTGAACCGTCGGGCCGCGTCGACCGCCTGGGCCCCGTCGGCCGCCTCACCCACTATCTGGAGTCCCTCCGCGCGAGAGAGAACGCGGCGGAACCCTTCCCGCACGAGAGGCTGATCGTCCGCCAGCAACACGCGCGTCATGCGGCTCATCGCGGTGTCTCGAGCGGGAGGGACGCGACGACCACGAATCCGTCCGGCCCCCGTTTCGCCTCGAACGAGCCGCCGTAGAGGCGAGCCCGCTCGCGCATCCCGATGAGGCCGTTGCCACCATTGCCTGGCACCGCGCCGCTTCCCCGACCGGTGTCCTCGATCCTCAGCGTGACCTCCCTGCTCGCTGTACCCGATCTCGACCGTCGCCCGTGCGGGTCCGGCGTGGCGCAGTGCGTTCGTGAGCGCCTCCTGCACGATCCGAAAGACGGTGATATCGATGCCGGGCGACAGCGGGCGTGCTTCGCCGGAGACACGGAGATCGACCGGCAGCCCAGCTTGCCTCACGGACTGGACGAGCGCGTCGACACTCTTCATTCCAGGCTGCGGCATCAGAGCAGCCCCGCCCTCGTCCCCGTCGCGCAGGATGCCGAGCAGCCGCCGCATCTCGCGGAGCGACTCGCGCCCGGTGCGCTCGATCTCGATCAACGCTGTCCGGGTCTCGTCTTCGTCTGCCGGAAGCCCGTGGCGCGCCGCGTCGGCCTGGACGACCATCACGCTCATGCCATGCGCGACCACGTCGTGGAGCTCGCGCGCAATGCGCTCCCGTTCCTGTCGGATAGCGTCGTGAGTGCGGTCGTCGCGCGACGCGCGCGACATGCTCCACCTGGCGCTCTCGCCGCCGCACGACGCGACCGATGATGAAGGCCATCCCGAAGAACAAGTAATCGACCCAGATGTCGCCGCCGTTGAGCTGCGGAGTCGTCGATGTCGCGGATCAGCCACGCCAGAGCGAACAGCGCTAACGCAGCGATCAGCGTCGTTCCGTCGAGAGCCGCCGCAAACGTGTAGGTGATCACTACGCCTGCGAACGAGACGCCGAGGATCTCGGGCGGCTCGCCGCCGATCGACCATGAACAGGCATCGCCCCGGCGTAGACGGCAACCGCAGCGAACGGGAAACGCCGCCTGACCGTGACCGCGGCGCAGGCGATAGTCGCGCCGACGGCCTGGATCGCGTGCGACCCGCTCGCCCATTCGTTCGAGACCAGAAGCCCTCGCCCAGGAGAGGGCGAGGCACAGCAACGCCAGCACCACGTCGAGTAGCGGCACGGGCAGGCGTCGCATCATCGGCACCGTAGCGCTGCGTCAGCACATTCGCATCCGCCCCAGGGCTGACGGAAGATCCAGCCCTGGGGCCGATGCGCGCTCGGCGCTCCGATGCTCTACGTTCGGTGCGTGAACCACACTCGTTCCATCCAACTCGGCAATGAAGGGGGTATGAGATGAACCGCGTCTCAAAGGTGTCTTGTTGACGTCGCTGGTGCTGGGTGCGCTGGTGGTCGCCGCAACCCCGGGTGCTGCGGTGAAGCCTCAGACGATCAGCCTGCTCGAGGTTTCCAACTCGCTCGTGGGCATCGGCGGTCTCGACGTGACCTTCAGCAGCCCACCGAAAGTCGGTCAGGGATTCGTGAGCGGCAGTGACCTCTACCAGTGGAACGGCAGGAAGCGCGGCGCGCACGTCGGCACGGTCCAGGTCGTGTGCACGTTCACGAAGATCACCGCCAACTGGAGCGCTGGGAGGTCTGCACCGGCGCCGCCCTGCTGCCCGGAGGGTCAGATCACGGTCTCGGGCTCGATCCTGCAGGGGCCCCAGTTCGACGTGCCCGTCGTCGGCGGCACCGGCATCTACGCAGGTGCCAGAGGCTACGTCCGGGTGAAGGACCTCGGGGGCGGAATCCGAGCAGGTCGGCGGACACGATCGTGATCACCGGGTAGGACGTGACCTGCCGAGCACCGTCTCGGACGCACGTCCGCTGATCCTGCGGCGGGCCGACAAAACGGCTCTCGAGACTCGTCGCGTTCGAGGCATCCTCCGGTTCGAACGCGACGAGCTGGCCTCGCGGCAGGCGATCCGACCCTGAGCGCCTACGCGGCGGACACGACCGTCACGCAGAGGCGGTGCGACCGAAGCGCTTCGCGGCCCGTGCCCTCGCACGGGCCGCCTCGACCTCGCGGTCGCGCGGCGGCGCGGTGGTGACGAGATCGTCGAGCAGGTGGCGCGAGATGTGGGCGATCTCGCGGACGGCCCGCTCGAACACCGCCTCGTTCGCCTTCGACGGCTTCGTCGAGCCGCTGATCTTGCGCACGTACTGCAGCGCGGCCGCGTGCACCTCGTCGTCGGTCGCGGGCGGGTCGAAGTTGTGGAGCTGCTTGATGTTCCTGCACATGGTTCTGTCCTCCCTCTCAGCGGCAGCCGGTCGCATGTGCGAGCGCCCGCAGACGCTCGCCATCCGCTCCGGCCCGAGCGTGCAAATCGGCTCGACGAAGAAGTTCTTCGGGAGCAGCGTTGCGTTGTCGACGTTCAAGCACGCAGTCCTTCGGCATGCCGTCCTCGAGGCCGAGCGCGACCTCGGTCGGGATCCCCCGGATCGAGGTCGTGGCCGGCACGGCGAGCACGTTGTGCAGAACCGGAATCGCAGCGTCGCGCGTGAGAACGAGATGTGGGCGTCGCCCGACCTCCGGGTCCTCGACCCACCAGACCTCTCCTCTCGTCACCACGGCTCCGTCTGCGATCGACCGCCGAGCCCGCCTCCTCGGCCCAGCGCTGCTCCTCGTCCGTCTGCGGGAAGCGCGTGTACCCCTCGACGATCGTGCGATCGATCTCGCGCTCCTCGAGCTCTCGACGAGCCGGTTGATCGCCTCGACGATGAAGCTCGCGCGGCTCTCGTAGGACTCCGATTCGACGAGCGCGTCGATGCGCGCCACGCGATCTTCGGACATTCGGACGGTGATCATCTTCGACATACATAGAGTATGTCGTGATTGACATACGAAGATCAAGCCTCCGGCGAGCGCCACGAGCTCGCGGCGCAGCTCCTTGATCTCGTCGCGCAGCTTGGCCGCGTACTCGAAGCGCAGCTCCTCGGCGGCGACGAACATCTCCTCCTCGAGCGTGATCGACGAGCTTCTCCAGCTCGGCCGGATCGAGGCCCTCGATCCTCTCCTTGCCTCGCCGCCGGCGACCCGGGACGGTCGGCGATTCGAGCGAGAGGAACTCGGCGATGTCGGAGACGCCCTTGACGATGTTCTCGGGCGTGATCCCGTGCTCCTCGTTGTAGGCGAGCTGCTTGGCGCGGCGACGGTCGGTCTCGTCGACCGCGAACTGGATCGCCTCGGTCACCTTGTCGCCGTAGAGCAGCACGCGGCCGTTGACGTTCCGCGCCGCGCGGCCGATCGTCTGCACGAGCGCCGTCTTGCCGCGCAGGAAGCCCTCCTTGTCGGCGTCGAGCACGGCGACGAGGGACACCTCCGGCAGGTCGAGACCCTCGCGGAGGAGGTTGACCCCGACGAGCACGTCGTACTCGCCGAGGCGAAGCTCGCGGATGATCTGGATCCGCTCGAGCGTGTCGATCTCGGAGTGGAGATACCGCGTCTTGACGCCGGCCTCGAGAAGGTAGTCCGTCAGGTCCTCGGACATCTTCTTCGTCAGCGTCGTCACGAGCACCCGCTCCCCCACGTCCGAACGGGCGCGAATCTCACCGAGCAGGTCGTCGATCTGGTTCTTCGTCGCGCGCAGCTCGACAACCGGATCGACGATGCCGGTCGGCCGGATCAGCTGCTCGCTGACAACCGCCGAGTTGCGCAGCTCGTACGCGCCGGGCGTCGCCGAGACGAAGATCGTCTGGCCGACGCGCTGCAGGAACTCGTCGAAGCGCAGAGGGCGGTTGTCGAGCGCCGACGGCAAGCGGAAGCCGAAGTCGACGAGCGTCTGCTTGCGGGAACGATCGCCCTCGTACATGCCCCCGATCTGCGGCACCGACTGGTGTGACTCGTCGATGAAGCAGAGGAAGTCGGAGGGGAAGTAGTCGAGCAGCGTGTGCGGCGGCGAGCCGGCGGGCCGCCCCTCGAGAACCCGCGAGTAGTTCTCGATCCCGTTGCAGAAGCCGAGCTCCTTCATCATCTCCATGTCGTACTCGGTGCGCTGCCGGATCCGGTGCGCCTCGAGCAGCTTGCCCTCCGCCTCGAATCGTTGAACCTGCGCTTGGAGCTCTGCCCGGAGCCCACCCATCGCCGCCTCGATCGTCGGCTTCGACGTCACGTACTGGGTGGCAGGGAAGATCGTCAGGTTGTCGAGCTTCGCGTAGACCTCGCCGGTGAGCGGATCGAAATGCGTGATCTGCTCGACCTCGTCGCCGAAGAGCGAGATTCGATACGCCGTCTCGGACGACGCCGGCTGCACCTCGATCACGTCGCCCTTGACCCGGAAACGGCCACGGCCGAGGAGCGTGTCGTTCCGAACGTACTGCGTGTCGATCAGCTTACGGAGCAACTCGTCACGATCGTGCTCCTCTCCCACGGCCAGATTCACGAGGCGCTTCTCGTACTCCTCCGGCGAGCCAAGGCCGTAGATGCACGAGACGGACGCGACGATCACGGTGTCGCGGCGCGAGAGCAGAGACGCCGTGGCGGCATGCCGCAAGCGGTCGATGTCGTCGTTGCGCGACGAGTCCTTCTCGATGTAGAGGTCGGCCTGAGGGACGTACGCCTCCGGCTGGTAGTAGTCGTAATACGAGACGAAGTACTCGACGGCGTTCGCAGGAAAGAACTCGCGGAACTCGTTGCAGAGCTGCGCTGCGAGCGTCTTGTTGTGGGCGATCACGAGCGCCGGCCGCTGCAACTTCTCGATCAGCCACGCCATCGTCGCGGTCTTGCCCGTACCCGTCGCGCCGAGCAGCGTCTGGAAGCGGTTCCCCGCCTCCAGGGAGGCCGTGAGCTCGACGATCGCGTGTGGCTGATCGCCCGTGGGCGAGTAGTCGGCGGTGACGCGAAGCTCGGGCACTATCCCTAAACCTACCAGCCGCACGAACACTCGTTCGCCCTGGTCGACCGGGGTACACCCGCCGTGACGTCCGAGCGACGACGGCTACCATGCTCGTCCGATGAGCCCGCGGATAGTGATGCTCTCGGCGGCGCTCGTCGTCGTTCTCGCAGGTCTGATCGCGCCGTCGACGCACGCCGACTCGCGCCGCCGACGATCGCACGGCACCGCAGGCCGTCGGGCTGCGCGCGTACACGATCTCGCCGCAGAAGTACGCCGGCGACCGGCAGCTCTTCGTGACGATCTCGCCCAACGGCGACGGCGTCAGGGACAGGGTCAAGATCAGCTTCACGCTGACCGAGCGGGCAACGCGTTACGCCTCCGGATCGCGCGCACGCTGAGCAGTCCGGAGGCCGTCCACGAGAATGTCGGGAAGTTCGGGCCCGGCCGCCACGTGCTCACCTGGGATCCCGAATCGACGATGCCGGCTCGCACGTACCTCACGCTCCTCGAGGTCACCGACGCGGCAGGGAATCGGCGCACATACGGCGCGCACGAATGCGGAGACGGGACGACGGCCGACAGCGCCGGTGATCCGCGTCCTCGGCGTCGAGGCCGGGTTCCGACGGGAGAGCTACGTTCCGGGCGAGACCGCCAAGCTCGTCGTCGAGACCGACGCGAGTGCGCTCTCCGCTCCAGATCTTCCGCGCGGGGCCCGAGGACGTCCCGACCTACGACAACACGGTGATGAACGGTGTCCCCGTGACCGATCCGGTGAACGTCGGCTGGTCGAGCGTCGACCGGCCGGGCACGGTCGCAGTGCCGATCGGCCCGTGGGCCTCCGGCCTCTACTTCGCGAAGCTCACCGACGAGAACGGTCGCATCGGCTTCGCCCCGTTCGTCGTACGGCCCGCCGCAGCTCGGTGCGTCTCGGGTCGCCGTGATCATTCCCGACGAACACCTGGCAGGCCTACAACTTCCGCGACGAGAACGGCAACGGCTGGGGCGACACGTGGTACGCGAAGGGCTCGCAGAGCACCGTCCGGCTCGGGCCGCGCATTCCTTCGCCGCGGCGTCCCGCCGCAGTACCGGAAGTACGATCTCGGCTTCCTCCGCTGGCTCGCTCAGCGCGGCAAGCAGCCCGACTACCTGAGCGAGACCGATCTCGAGATCCTGCACCGGTGACACGCTCGATCGGCTCTACGACCTCGTCATCTTCGGCGGTCACACCGAGTACGTGACGCCGAGCAGAGTTCAACGCGCATCGAGCGCTACCGCGACCTCGGCGGCAATCTGATGTTCCTCTCCGCGAACAACTTCTTCTGGCAGGTGCAGCGCGCGGGGCGGGACGCTGACGCGGACGCGCGAAGTGGCGCGACATCGGGCGACCCGAGTCGGCGCTGATCGGCGTGCAGTACCGCGGCAACGACGACGGACGGATCCAGCGGCCGTTCGTCGTGCGTGGAGCCTCCGCTGCGCCCTGGCTCTTCGCGGGCACCGACCTCTCCGACGGCGCGACGTTCGGCCAGGAGCTCGGCGGCTACGGAATCGAGATCGACGCGACGACGCGCGCGAGCCCGCCGGGGGCGATCGTGCTCGCCGAGATCCCCGAGCTCTACGGTCCCGGCGTTCACCGCCCAGATGACGTACTACGAGACGCCCGCGGGCGCGAAGGTGTTCGCCGCCGGCGCGATGGACTTCGGCGGGACCGCGCTGCTCCCCGCCGTCTCGCGGATGCTGGAGAACCTCTGGCAGCAGCCTCTCGGTGCCGTAGCGGCCAAGCTCGACGTACCCCGGAGAGCACCCGTGAAGCCCCACGTCGACGGACTCCTCGCGCTGTTCAGCGCGGAGGCGAGGGGAAATGCGCCCGAGCAATGCGTCGGACATTTCCACACATTTCGTCTCGGAGCACGATCGCCACACGAATCGCTCACTCCTCATCTACCTTCGAGCCATGGCCGGCGGCTCACCGGCCCGCCTCCTCAGGCGGGCGGCGAGCTCGCTCGCCCTGGTCCTCGCTCCCGCCGGAGCCGCGCTGCGGGCGCACGGAGCGCACCCGCCGCTCTGACCGTATCGGCGAGGAACATCGGGCGACGGTACGCGGGAGATCGCTCGCTCTTCGCGACGGTCGCTCCCGGGCGTCCCCGGCCGCGACACCGCCGCGATCAGGCTTCCAGCCTCGCGCCCCGGCGTCGGTCAAGCTCGAGGCTGTCCGAACAGCGCTCCGCAAGGGTCAGGTCGTCTGGGAGACGACGCGAGAAGCTCGCGCGCGGAGAGCACACGTTGAACTGGACGCCCGACACCGACACCGCCGGTCGGCTCGTACGTGATGCGCCTCACCGTCGAGCGGAAGGGCGGGCGCAGAACGGTCCTCGGAGCCGCCGCCCGGCGTCGCGTCGAGACAGCAGAAAGCCGCCCGTCGTCCGCGTCCTCGGCGTCGAGGCAGCATTCCTTCGCCGCTCCTACCTCCCGGGCGAGCCGATGGAGCTGCGGATCTTCGCAGACGCACCGTCGCTGACTCTCCAGTTCCTCCGCTGCGGCGCCGAGACGGTGAGCACCGAACGGAACGACGAGCTCGCGGGCGCGCCGAAGGGCGACCCGGTGCCGATCGACTGGACAGGCAAGCGCTCGGCCCCGTGACGATCACGCGTCCAGACGGGCGCCTGGCCGACCGGGCTTCTATGTCGCCCGGCTGACGACCGACGACGGTCGCATCGGGCTTCGCCCCGTTCGTCCTTCGCCCCGCCGAGCCCGGGATCGCACCGGCAGCTGATCGTGCTCCCGACGAACACCTGGCAGGCGTACAACTTCTACGACCGGGACGGCGACGGCTGGGGCGACACGTGGTACGCCGGCGGCAACCCGCCTGTCGAGCTCGACTCGGCCGTACCGCGACCGCGGCGTACCGCCGCGATTCAAGACCTACGACCGGGCCTTCCTGCGGTGGCTCGCGCGGACCGGCGAAGACCCCCGACTTCGCGGCCGACGACGACCTCGAGACGTATCGCCACCGGCGACGACCTCCGTGCGCGCTACGACCTCGTCGTCTTCCCGGGGCACAGCGAGTACATGACCGCCCACGCAGTACGACGTCGATCGAGCGGTACCGCGACCTCGGCGGGAGGCTCGATCTTCCTCTCGGCGAACAACTTCTTCTGGAAGGTCGAGACAGACCGGATCGACGCTGCGGCGCATCAAGTTGTGGCGCGACGATCGGCCGCCCCGAGGCGCGCCTGCTGCGGGGTCCAGTACCGCGCCAACGACGACGGCCGGCGCCAGGGCCCGTACACCGTCGTCGCCGCCGAGGCGGCGCCGTGGCTCTTCGACAAGACCGGGCTCGTCACCGGGTCGACGTTCGGCGAGACGGTCGGCGGCTACGGGATCGAGATCGACACGACCACGGCCGACTCCCCTCCGGGGACGATCGTCCTCGCGCGCGTCGTCGACCTCTTCGGCCCCGGCCTCAGCGGCGAGATGACCTACTACGAGACCGAGGCGGGGGCGCGAGTCTTCTCCGCGGGCACGCTCGACTTCGGCGGCTCGGCGACGTTCTGGCCGATCAGCGGCTGCTCGAGAACCTCTGGAGCCACATGCTCGCCGACGTCGTCCCACCGCCGGCGAGGCCCCCGAGCTCCCTCAGGCGGTTAACGGCGGACCTGCTGTGCCGCGCCGGAAGGCGAAGACAGCGAACGGGATTACGGCCAGCGTCTCGCCTGCCGCGACGAGCAGGAAGACGGCCTGCGGCCCGATCGACTCGAGCAGCGGGCCGGCGACGAGGAGCCCCACAGGTCCGGCGAGCATCGCCAGGGTGATGATCGCGGTCATCACCTTCGGCCGCAGGGCCTCGGGCGTACGCATCGTGATCACGCCGATCAGCGGTGCGTTGATCATCGGACCGAAGAGTGCCGACACGGCAAGAGCGAGCACGACCCCGACGGCCTGAAGCGGTAGCGCGAGGAACCAGATGGGCACGGTCATCGCTGCGAACGCGACTGCGCCGAGTCGGACGGGCTCGTAACGCGGGACGAGACGCACCGCGAGCACTGATCCGACGACGGCGCCGAGCCCAAACGCAGCGAAGAACGCTCCGGCGACGCGCGAGCTGCCGCCGAAATCCTCGTACGCAAGGACGGGGAGAGAGGCGACGAGCATCTGGGAGAACATGTTGATGAGGAGCGACGTGCCGGCCACGACCGTCAGCAGACGATCCCGCTGGATGAAGTGCACGCCGGCCAGCACGCCGCGGCTCTCGTCGGTCGCCGGCCTTCGGCGGCGCTGGGGTACGAAGAGGCGGAGCATCACGAACGCGAACACGAAGGTTGCAGCGTCGACGTACAGCACCGCCGGGGCTCCGACCGCGGAGATCAGCAGCCCGGCGGCGACCGGGCCGAGCAGGACGGTCGCACGTTGCACGCCCTCGAACACCGCGTTCGCCTGCGCGACGACGGTCTCGTCCTCGCCCACGAGCTCGGGTAGCACGAGCCGCTGTGCAGCGAACGACGGCGCGATGAAGACGCCCACGAGGGCGACGAGCACCAGGAGGAGCCAGAAATCGAGCACTCCGAGCGAGTGCAGAGAGCGGCACGGCGGCGAGAACGGGTGCACGGCAGAGGTCCGCGAACATCATCGTCCGTCGGGCTCCGTAGCGTGCGATCACGCCGCCGCTCGGAATGCCGAGGAGCGCGACCGGAGTGAGCTCGACCGGCGAGAACGATGGCCATGCGAGTGGCCGAGCCGGTCGTGACGAGTACGAACCAGGGCAGCGCCAGGAATGTCATCTGCGACCCGAGCGAGGACACCGCCTCGCCTGCGAGCAGAGCGACCAGTGGCCGGGAGCGCAGCGGCGAGCCGGTCATGAAGGAGCCAACCCGCCTACCGCCACCAGGCACCCTCGCTCTGCACGACGACCCCGTCGAGCTCGATTCGCGAGCCGGGAGCCGAAGGTCCTTCACGAGATCCCAGTGGATCGCCGACTGGTTCGACGCCGCCGAGATCGGTGTAGCTGTTCCCGAGCGCGAGATGCACCGTGCCGTCCATCTTCTCGTCGAACAGCGTGTTCTTCATGTAGCGGGTGATGCCCGGGATTGCATCCGATCCCGAGCTCGCCGAGCCGGCGGGCCCCTTCGTCGGTGTCGAGCATCTCGAGCAGATACGCCTCGTTCGTCTCGGCCGACGCATCGACGACGCGGCCGCCGGCGAAGACGAGTCGGATCCCCGTGATCTCGCGGCCGCGATAGACGGCGGGGAACTCGGCGAACGAGATCTCGCCCTCCGCGGAATCCTCGATGCGGGCACCCGAAGAACTCGCCGCCGGGCAGATTCGCGCCGAGCGCGTCGACCTTCATCGACCGCCCCTCGAGCGAGAGCCGCAGGTCGGTGCCCTCGCCGACGATCCGGATCTCCGACGCCGCGTCGAAGTGGCGGAGATCGCGCGCATCCGCTCGCCCTCGGCGGCCCAGTCGAGCAGCACGGATCCGTAGAGCAGCTCCGCGAAGTCCTCGGTGCTGAGGCCTGCCTCCTGGGCGAGCGCCGCCGTCGGGTACTGGCAGGCGACCCACGGAATGTCGTGATTCATCATTCGCTTGCTGGCGGGCCGGTATGCCGCCTGGAGCGCGCCCATGCGCTCGCTCCGATCGCCGCCGACGAACGCGTGTTGTCGGGCGCGGAGACGAAGACCATCGCGTCGACGGTCTCGATCTCGTGGACGGTGATCGCCGGCGGGCTCTGCGAGCAGCTCGAGTGGCGCATTCGAGACCCAGCTCGAGCGACTGCGCGAGGAAACCCTCGAACGAGACGCGCAGCAGCGCGTACGCACCGCGTCGAGCGACGACGCCGCAGACCTCCTCGAGGAGCGGACGCGCCTGCGGGTTCCCGCCGACGAGAACCTGCCATCCGGGCTGGACGCCGAGGCAGCCGTCGACGATGAGCTCGGCGTACTCGCGATCGCGGGGGTCGGCCATCGGCGGGCAGGCTAGCGTAGCCCGAGCTCGTCTGCATACCTGTCCGCGTAGATGCGCTTGGCCTTCTCGACGTTGTCGACGTAGTCCCGCGTCTCGGGGAACTGGATCTCGACGCCCTGCTCGCGCCAGCGATCGACGTTCCCCTGGCCCGCGTGGTAGGCAGCGAGCGCGACTCGCTCGTCCTCGTAGCGGTCGAGCAGGTTGCGCAGGTACCAGGCGCCGTAGCGGACGTTGATCTCCGGGACGTAGAGATCCTTCACGACGAACCCCTTGCCACCGGTACGGATGGCGATCCCGCGGGCCGTGTCGGGAAGCGAGCTGCATCAGCCCGATTGCCCCGGCCGACGACTCGGCGCGCGCGTTGAAGCGACTCTCGGTGTAGATCACCGCAGCGAGGAGGGCGGGATCGAGATCGTAGTTCTTCGCGTGACTGCGCACGATCCCCTCGTACCGCAGCGGATATCGGAACCGTCGATCGAACCCGGGTTGACCGCAGCCGAGCGCGACACAGACTGCGCGACGACCGCCATCGCGACGAGCGACGACGACGAGGCGTCTCACAGGGTCTCGTTCGTCAGCTCCTCCATGAGGCCTGCGACCCAGCGAGTCGAGATCCTCGCAGCGTTCCCGTGTTGACGAAGTGATAGTCGGCCCTCTTCGACCTTCTCGGCGTCGTCGAGATCAACCGGGCCTCCCGGTCGTCCTGAGGTGCATGACGGCGCTGCTCGCGGAGCTGCCGCGGCGCGGTGACGACGACGACGCGGTCGAAGCGGGTCTCGCCTCCCGACTCGTAGAGAAGTGGCACCTCGGTGGCACAGACGAGTGGCGGATCGTCGAGCGCCGCCAGCTGCTCGCGCCAGTTCAGGTACTCACGCGAAACGAGCGGATGCAAGCAGCGCCTCGAGAAACGCGAGCGCATCGGCGTCGTCGAACACGATCGCGGCGATCGCTGCCCGATCGGGGACGCCGTCCGCGCCGAGGATCCCTTCACCGAGTCGCTCCACGAGCGCGCCCCGCACCTCGCAGATCGGAGTTCAGAAGGTTGTGGACGATCTCGTCGCTCGAAACGGTGGCAGCACCGTGTGCGCGGAAGGCCGCGAGCACGGTGCTCTTTCCGGCACCGATGCCGCCCGTGATCGCGATCGCGATCGGGCGGCGAGGCACGTCAACCTCGTGGCTCAGGCGACCGGATCTTCGTCGGCGAGGGAGACGGCTTCCTCGGCTAGCTCCTCGGCGACGATCTCCTCGGCCACTGCCTCGTCGGCGAGCTCGTTTGCGACGGCGTCCGCGACGACGGCCTCCTCGGCAAGCTCCACCGCGACGGAGTCCGCGACGACCGCCTCTTCGGCAAGCTCGACAGCGATATCCTCGACGGCAAGCGCCTCTTCGGCCAGCTCGACGGCCGCCTCGCCGTCACCGGCTGCTTCGGCCTCGAGCGCCTCGGCGGCAAGCTCGCGGGCAACGGCGTCGGCGTCGAGAGCCTCCTCGGCCAGCTCGATCGCGACCTCCTCTGCCACGACGGCCTCCTCGGCCAGCTCGGAAGCGACCTCCTCTGCCACGACGGCGTCGACGGCAAGCTCCTGCGCGTCTGCGTCGAGCTCGAGCGCCGCTTCGGCGAACTCGACGGCCTCGGGATTCATATCGTTCACAGATTCTTCTTCGTTCGGGACGGATCCAGACTCGGCAGGAAACGCTTCCTCCGAGAGACGCAAGTTCGGTGTCAGGTGGACGGACTCGCCACCATCGGCACGGGGAAGCGGCTCTGCGCCTTCCTCCACGCGCTTCAGCGAAAGCGACAGGCGCCGCCGATCGCCGTCGATCTCGAGGATCAGCACGTTGACCGGATCTCCCTGCGAGACGACCTCACGCGGGTTCTCCACGTGATGCTGCGCGAGCTCGGAGATGTGAACGAGACCCTCGACGCCGGGCAGGATCTCGACGAAGGCGCCGAACGTCACGACCTTCGTCACGCGACCCTCGACGACGTCCTCCTCGTGGTAGTGCTCGAGCACCTGCTGCCATGGATCGGACTGCGTCTGCTTGAGGCCGAGCGAGATCCGCTGGCGCTCGCGGTCGATGTCGAGCACCTTGACCTGAACGGTCTGGCCGATCTCGAGGATCTCGGACGGATGGTTGACGTGGCTCCAGGAGAGCTCGGAGATGTGAATGAGGCCGTCCATCCCATCGAGGTCGACGAAAGCGCCGAAGTCGACGATGTTGGAGATCTGACCGTCGACGACGTCGCCCGGATTGAGCCGGTCGAGAATCCCCTGTCGCATCTCCTTGCGCTCGTCCTCGAGAACGGCGCGACGCGAGAGCACGACGTTGTTGCGGGACCGGTTGAGCTCGATCACCTTGCAGCGGAGCTCCTTGCCTGTGAATTCGTCGAGATCCTGAACGCGCCGGATGTCGACGAGCGACGCCGGCAGGAAGCCGCGGACGCCGAGGTCGAGGATGAGCCCGCCCTTGACGACCTCGATCACGCGACCGTTGACGGCCTCTCCACTCTCGGCAGCAGCCTCGATCGCCTTCCAGGCGAGCTCGAACCGCGCACGCTTCTTGGAGAGGATCAGACGCCCTTCGGCGTCCTCCTTCGTCATCACCAGGGCGTCGATCTCCTCGCCGAGCGAGACCTCGTCAGCGGGGTTGACCGACTTCCGGATGGACAGCTCCCCGACCGGGATGACGCCCTCGGACTTGTAGCCGATGTCGACGAGCACCTCGTCCTTGTCGACGCGCACGACGGTGCCGTGCACGACCTCGCCTTCGTTGATGGTCGGGAAGGTCGCGTCGTAGTCGGGAATCAGCTCCCCGTCGGGGCCGATGATCCAGACACCGTCTTCGAGGACGGGAATTTCCATAGTGGACATTTGGGTGCTCTCGGTAGGTTGGTTGGCCATGGGCGAACGACGAGTATAGCGACGAATCGACGAGTTTCCGCCTCCCTGCCGTCGCGTCGATCACCGCCTGCGGCGGGCTGAACCGAGGCCGAAAGCGCTACTTCGTGTCGGCCCAGTTGTCGCCGGCGCCGACATCGACGGCGAGCGGCGGATCGAGGGGATACGCGCCAACCATCTCCTCGCGGACGAGCTCACGCACAGCGCTGATCTCGGTGTCCGGGACCTCGAGCAGCAGCTCGTCGTGCACCTGAAGGACGAGACGTGCACGTCTACCCTCGGCGCGCAGTCGATCGTGTGCGCGGATCATGGCCACCTTGATCACGTCTGCCGCCGTGCCCTGCATGACGGTGTTGACCGCCAGGCGCTCACCGAGCGAACGCGTCTGGCGGTTGGAGGCCCGAAGCTCGGGGATCGGACGACGGCGCCCCAGCAACGTCGTCACGTAGCCGTCTGCCGCGGCCTGCGCGATCGTGCGCGCGATGAACTCCTGAACCCGTGGGAAGCGGGCCAGGTACGTGTCGATGTAGGCCTGCGCCTCGTCGCGCGGGATCTCGAGATTCTCGGCGAGCCCGAATGAGGAGATGCCGTAGATGATCCCGAAGTTGACCATCTTCGCGACGTCCCGCTCGGAGCGCGAGAGCGTGGCCGGGTCCTTGCCGAGCACCTCGGCCGCGGTGCGGGTGTGGATGTCCTCCCCACGCTCGAAGGCCTCCCGCAGGACGGGCTCGCCCGACACGTGCGCAAGGATGCGCAGCTCGACCTGGCTGTAATCGGCCGCGACCAATCGGTGGCCGTCCTCGGCGACGAAGGCCGAGCGAATCTGGCGACCGAGGTCGGTGCGGATCGGGATCGACTGAAGGTTCGGGTTGGACGTCGAGAGCCGGCCGGTTGCCGCGACAGCCTGGTTGAAGGTCGTATGCAGCCGCCCGTCTACCTCGGAGATCAGCGAGGGCAGCGGCAGCAGGTACGTATTCAGAAGCTTCGAGTACTCGCGCCACTCCTCGATCACGGGGACGATCTCGTGCCGATCGCGCAACCCGCGGAGCACACGACTGTCGGTCGAATACCCCGTCTTCCCCTTCCTGCCGGGCTCGAGGCCCAGCTTCTCGAACAGGATCCGCGCCACCTGTTGCGTCGAGCCGAGCATGAACTCCTCCCCGGCGAGGTCGGTCGCCATGGCTTCGAGCTCCTCGACCCGGTCGCGAAGGCGCGCGGTGATCTCGCCCATGCGATACGTGTCGATCTTCACGCCTGCGGCCTCCATCGCCGCGAGCACCGCGGTCAGCGGCAACTCGATCCGCTCGTAGAGATCGAGCGATCCGCGCTCGACGAGCCGCTCCCGCATCGGCGCGGCCAATCGCCGGGTTGCCTCTGCGTGCCGAACGAGCATCGCGGTCGTCTCCTCGGCCGGCGGCTCCGGCTCGATCTCGACGCCGTATTCGGCCGCAAGGTCGTCGATCAGATACGCCGAGCGGCCGGGCTCGATCAGATAGGCGGCGAGCATCGTGTCGTCGACCGGGGCGAACGGCAGCTTCAGGGCCTTGGCGTCATGGGCCACGATCCCGGCGTCGCGAAGCAGAGACGTGCTCTCGGGCTCCCAGGCTGCGACCAGGACGTGATCGCCGTCGGCGACGGCGATACGGCCGTTCTCGATCGCAACACCGACGGTTCCCCGAACCGGCGCGAGGGGGCCTTCGCTCCAGCCGATTGCCTGCCCCTCGAGCTTCTCGCGCTCCTGCGCCGGTACCGCATCGTCGAGCTCGTCGACGCGGTTGAGCAGGTTGCGGAACTCGAAGCGGCGGAACATCTCCTTGAGCTGCGAGCGGTCGGGAGCTTCCGACACGAGCGCGGTCGGGTCGACGTCCAGTGGCAGGTCGCGGCGCATCGTTGCGAGATCCTTGGAGGCACGCGCCTGATCGGCATTCTCCCGCACCGCCTTCCCTCGCGCAGGCGAGAGCTCCTCGGCGTGCGCGATCACCTCCTCCAGCGAACCGTACTGGGCGATCAGCTGGCCCGCCGTCTTGTCACCGATCCCCGGGATTCCGGGGATGTTGTCGGACGCGTCCCCCTTGAGGCCGATGAAGTCCGGCACCTGGTCCGGCCGCACGCCGTACCGCAGCTCCACTCGCTCTGGTGTATAGACGTTGACGTCGGAGACGCCCCGTGGCGTCATCATCAGCGTGACGTTCTCGGAGCAGAGCTGGAAGGCGTCGCGATCGGTCGAGACGACGCACGTCTTCACTCCCGCTTCGTCGGCGCGGGTCGCTATCGTCGCGATGACGTCGTCGGCCTCCCATCCCTCGAACTCGAGGTTCCGGTAGCCAAAAGCTTCGACGATCGGGCGGAAGTGCGGGAACTGCTCGCGCAGGAGATCCGGCATCGGCTTGCGGCCTTGCTTGTAGACGACGTCGACCGCCTCGGCAGCCGCCGCACGATGGATCGGCCTCGTGTCCCACGCCACGGCCACGCCTCGCGGCCGGTAATCGGCGAGCAGCTTGAACAGCATGTTGCCGAAACCGAGCAGGGCGTTCGTCGGCAGGCCATCGCTCGTGGCGAGCTCTTCGGGCAACGCGAAGAACGCACGGTAGGCAAGGTTGTTGCCGTCGACGAGGAAGAGCTCGGCGCCACGCACCGGGCCATCGTCGAGCTCGAGCTCGGCGCCGGTGATCGTCTTCGGGGACATCCTGCGAGTCTATGACGAACGCCGACCCGTCGGCGGCGCCCTTCCTGGCCCGGCGATCGAGCCGGGATCGCCGTGCTCCTGCTTGGATGGGGCATATGCCACGCGTACCTCTCCTCTCCGGCTCGCACATCCCGCTCGTCACGGTCGAGGACGACGCAGTTCTGCTCCGGCCCCCGGGCCCGCTCGATCCGTTGCGGAACGTGGCAGCGGCAGTCGGCGAGGCGCTCCGGTATCCGCTCTCGGGGCCAGCCATCACCGATCTCGTCACCCGGGACGGCCGTGCCACGATCGTGGTCGAGTCCCGCGCGCTACCGCTTCCTGCCGTACCCAACGACCCGCGCCAGGAAGCGGTTGCCGCCGTCGTCGACGAGCTCGGCCGGTTGGGCATGCGAGCGGAGAAGCTCACGATCCTGATCGCCGGTGGCCTCGGACGCCGGGCCGGACGACGCGAGCTCGAGGCCGTTCTCCCTCCTCTGGAGGCGCGCGACTTCCAGGGCTCGGTCGTCGTTCACGACGCGACGAGCCCTGACCTTCAGCCGCTGGAGGTCGATGGCGCACCGCCCACCTGCATTCACCGCGCCATCCTCGACGCCGACCTCGTCGTGTGTGTGACGGCGGCCGAGACCTCGGAGCGTGGCGGCGCCTGCGCTCTCCTCTCGAGCTGTGGGGTGGCCACCATCGGTTCTACTCAACCGGCACGCTCTCTCCTCGCTCCGTCGCACTCGACGGTCGGGGCTCTGGCAGGAAGGATCGCGACGTCGCTCGGCCGCACGACGCCTGTAATCGGCGTCTCCCTCGTGCTCGACCATCCACGCCTGACCGGCAACTACCGCGGCTACCCGTCGTCGCCTCAGGCGGTCGTGGCGCTCGCTCGATCGCCGTTCCGCCGTCTCGTCAATACGCTTCCCGGCTCGCTGCGCGAACAGATGCTCCACCGCCTCGGTCGCGAGGTCGCAGCCACGGGAGTCCTCGCCGGGCCGCCGGCAGTCGCCCATTCCGAGGCGCTCCTGCGGGGGATCTCGATTCGCGGCACCTCGCTCGTGGGTCAGCTCGACACCATCGTCGTGCCGCTGCCGTGGTGCGGCAGCAACGCGCCGCGCGAGCCGCTGAACCCGATCACCACCGCGGCGACCGGCCTCGGTCACGCAATGCGTCTCTGGCGCGACTCGTCGCCACTCGTCGACGGAGGAACCATCGTGCTCTTGCACGACCTGCGAGGGACGTTCGGGAACGGCCCGCAGGCGCCGTATCGCCCGCTCTTCCAGATCCTCCGGGATGGGGGGAAGAACGACGACCTCGCGACGGCACGGGAGGCGGCCATCCTGGACGACCGGGCAGTCGACGCGTACCGGCGTGGCCGGGCACCTCATCCGCTCCTTCCCTACCTCGACTGGGCCACTTGCCGTCCCGCTCTCGACCGAGCCGGGCGCGTGCTCGTCGCCGGTTGCCGCGATGCCGCGGCGGCGCGGGCACTCGGGTTCGTCCCGACCCACAGCATCGGTGCCGCGCTCGAGATGGCGCACGGCGTTGCCGGTGGCAGCAACCGCCTCGGCGTCATGCTTGCTCCGCCCTACGCGCCGCTGATCGTCGAGTAGACCTCTGTGAGCCAGGCAGGAGCCTGGCGCGCACGCTCTACCCTTCGCCGAGATACGTCTTGCGCACCTGGTCGTTCACTTTCAGCTCCGCCGCGGGCCCTTCGAGCGCGACCTTGCCTGTCTCGAGCACGTAGCCGCGGTTCGCGATATCGAGCGCCATCAGCGCATTCTGCTCGACGAGCAGCACGGGCGTGCCCTGCTGGTTGATCTCGATCACGATCTCGAAGATCTTCTCGACGAAGATCGGTGCAAGGCCCATGGACGGCTCGTCGAGGAGGAGCAGCTTCGGGCGAGCCATGAGCGCTCGCCCGATCGCGCACATCTGCTGCTCGCCGCCGGACATCGTCCCGGCCTTCTGAGTTCGCCGCTCATAGAGGCGCGGGAACAGCTCGAAGACACGATCCATGTCGGCCTTGAAGTTCTCGCTGTCCGTGCGTTGGAACGCGCCCATCTCGAGGTTCTCGATCACCGACATGCGCGGAAAGAGGCGGCGTCCCTCGGGGCTCTGGGCGATCCCATTCTTGACAATTGTGTGCGGCGATGCGTTCGTGATGTCCTCACCCCGGAACCTGATCGTGCCCTGACGCGGGTGGTTGAGGCCGTTGATCGACCTCAGTGTGGTCGACTTGCCGGCGCCGTTTGCACCGATCAGCGTGACGATCTCGCCGGCGCCGACGTGCAACGAGACCCCCTTGAGCGCGTGGATGGCACCGTAGTAGGTGTGAATGTCTTCGATCTCGAGGATGTTGCCGTTCGGCACGCTCATCCGGCCGCTCCCTTGCCGAGGTATGCCTCGATCACGCGCTCGTTCGCCTGGACTTCCGCCGGCGTGCCTTCGGCGATCTTCTCACCGTACTCGAGCACGGTGCAGCGCTCCGAAACGCCCATCACGACCTTCATGTCGTGCTCGATCAACAGCACGGTCAAGCCCTTCTCGTCGCGCACCCGATGCACGAAGTCGGTGAAGGCCGCGGACTCCTGGGGGTTCATGCCCGCCGTCGGCTCGTCGAGAAGGAGGAGCTTGGGATCTGTCGCGAGCGCCCGCGCTACCTCGAGGCGCCGCTGATCGCCGTAGGGCAAGGCTCCTGCCTGCTCCTCGTGGCGCTTGGGGAGTCCGCTGTAGGTGAGCAATTCGCGCGCCTTCTCGCGTGCTGCGGCTTCCTCGCGGCGCACCCGTGGCGTGCGGACGATCGACCCGAGAATGCCTCCACGCATCCGGCAGTGCATGCCGACGAGCACGTTCTCGATCGCCGTCATCTGCGCGAACAGGCGAATGTTCTGGAAGGTGCGTCCGATCCCGAGCGCCGTGATCACGTGCGGCGGGTCGTTCGAGACATCGTGCCCGTCGAACGTGATCGAGCCCGAGGTCGGCTTGTAGACGCCGGTGAGCTGGTTGAAGAACGTCGTCTTGCCCGCCCCGTTCGGCCCGATCAGCGACACGATCGAGCCGCGCGGGATTGTGAAGTCGACGTCGTTCGTCGCTACGAGACCGCCGAACTCCTTGCGGAGCTTCACGACCTCGATGAGGTTGTCAGTCATCGGACGGATCCCTGTCGGTGAGCGTGCCCTCGAGCTGCACGTCGTAGAACGGCGTGTCGTGGACACCCTCGGCCATCTCGATCTTGTGTCTGCGTTCAGGTATGAGACCGGTCGGCCGGAACAACATCATCAGCACGATGATGATCCCGTAGATCCCGAACTGATACTTCGTGGGATCGAAGCCGTCCAGCTTCGGGATGCCCGACTGCTGGATCTTCGAGCCGATCGTGGCCAGGCCCGAGACGTTGAGATAGCCCAGGATCATCCCGCCGAGGAGCACCCCCCACACGCTCCCCATCCCACCGAGAATCACCATACACAGCAGGAAAACCGAGATCTGGAAGTAGAAATCGGCCGGAAAAGCACCGCCCTTGAAGCTCGCATAGAACGCCCCTGCAACGCCTCCGAAGAACGCGCCGATCGCGTAGGCCCACGTCTTCGTGCGCATCAACGGGATGCCCATCGCGGCGGCCGCCGTCTCGTCCTCCCGTATCGCGATCCAGGCACGCCCGAGCCGCGAGTCTCGCAGGCGAACGCTGCAGAAGATCGTCACGAGGAGGATCACGACGGCAGTCCAGAAGTACCATTGCGACCGATCGGACGACTGGCGGAAGCTCTCGGGCAGGCCGATTGCCGCACCGAGCGCTCCGAACCCGAGCGAATCGATCGGCGCGATCCCGAACGTTCCGTGCGTGAGGTCGAAGCCGCCGAGATTGTCGGCATTCCGCACGAACTGCGGCACGATCTCACCAAAGCCGAGAGTCACGATGGCGAGGTAATCACCACGGAGCCGCAGCGTCGGCAGGCCGATCAGGATGCCCGCGAGCATCGTCAGCAACCCGGCGACCACGAGCACGATCCACATCGAGATGTGGATGCCGGGCACGCCGTCCGGGAACCCCGCCGGGAGACCGACCCCGCCGAACTCGAAGGAGATATCTTCGAACTGCTGGGAGGCGAACCAGCCCGCGGTGTACGCGCCAACCGCGTAGAAGGCGACGTAGCCGAGGTCGAGGAGCCCGGCGTAGCCGACGACCATGTTGAGCCCGATCGCCATCGTCGTGAAGACGATCATCGCGACCATGGCGTCCGTGCTCGGGATGAAGTCGCCGATCAGCGGCAGCGATTCGAGCGAGGAGACGATCTGAGGATAGAGCACGGCCAGCACGATCAGGACGACCACCACGACCGTGTTCCGGTTACCGGCCGCTGAGCGCGCACGGGCGGTGAGGTCGGTCATGCTCCCTCCGGTGTCTGTTCGCCGAGGATTCCCTCGGGCCGGAAGACGAGAATCAGGATCAGGATTCCGAAGACCATCGAGCGGGTCCAGTCGCTGCCCGGCGCGAGAATGGCGAGCCCCTCGTTGAACGCCTGCACGAAGCCGATGATCAGCGCCCCGAGCACGGCGCCGGTGAGGTTACCGATCCCGCCGAGCACGGCTGCCGTAAAGGCGATCAGCCCGAGCTCGAACCCCGTGTCGTAGCGCATATTGAACTGCAGCAGGTAGATGACGCCGGCGGCACCCGCCAGGGCGCCTGCGAGCAGGAACGTGACCGAGATCGTGCGATTGACGTCGATCCCCATCATCGCCGATGCTTCGGTGTCCTGCGAAACGGCCCGCATCGCCTTCCCCTGCTTCGTCGAGCGAACGAACCAGGAGAGCACGATCAGCAGCGGGACGACGATGATCAGAACCGACGCCTTGCTCCACGAGTAGCTGATGTCGCCGATGCTGACGATGTCCGTACGCGGGATGAAGTTCGGCACTGTCTGGTAGTTGACCCCGTAGAACGCGAGCCCGATGTTCTGGACGATGAACGACATGCCGATCGCCGTGATGAGCGGAGCGAGTCGGGGCGCATTGCGCAACGGCTTGTACGCGACGCGCTCGATCGAAGCGTTGAACAACGCGAAGCCGCTCATGATCACGAGGAGTGTGAACGCGAGGCCGAAGATGATGAAGAGGACACTCGAGTCCGTGTCGAGGCCGAGGACGCTGACGATCACCGTGCTGGCAACGAGGCCGGAGAGCGCGAAGACGTCCCCGTGCGCGAAGTTGATCAGCTGCAGGATTCCGTAGACCAGGGTGTAACCGAGCGCGACGATTCCGTAGATCGTCCCGTTCGTGAGGCCGATCAGGCCGATGTCGACAAAGGCAATCGGATCGTCGACGAAGTTGATGACGAGCCAGATGATGACCAACCCGACGAGCGAGAGCCCGATGAGATCCGAGACACTCGCCCCTCGGAGTTTGGTCAGACTGCCCGACATCCGGTGCACTCAATCAGAAACGTGGTGGGAGGGCAATGCCCTCCCACCGCGCGTGAGCAGCGGTGTGGAGCCGGGGCTCCACACCGCTGTCAGCTCAATCTACTCGCCGTTTGCGGCGGCAACCGTCTCCGGAGCGGGCGAGACGACCGCGGCCGAGACCCAGGTCTTCCCCGCCTTCGAGATGTTCATCGCCACGACGGCACCGCTCGCGCCCGCAGGATCCCCGTTCTCGTTGAACGTGAACGATCCGAGCAGGCCGTTCGTGACCGTCGAGGCGAACAGCTTCGAGATCACGTCGCTGCGCGACCCGTCGGAAGCAGCGATCGCATCGAGGAGCGTCTGGGCCGCCTGCGCGGAGTAGATCGCATACGGATCGGGCAACTTCCCGCCGAGGTACTCCTTCGAGAAGTTGGTGACCCATTCCCTCGCGGCACCCTGGAACGCATTGATCGGCTGGCCGGCGACCGACGCGTACATGTCGGCGGCCGCGGGACCGGTGTCATCGATTGTCGCCTGGTAGAAGAACCCGTCGGGCGTGAACAGCTTGACGGCACCGTTGTTCGGGCCGAGCACGGCGACCTTGTCCTTGATCAGCTGTGAGCCGTTCTCGTCGATCAGGCCACCGATGAAGACGCCATCGGCTCCCGTTCCCTGGATCTTCTTGTAGAGCGCCTCGTACGAGGCGGCCTTCGGATCGTACGCGTCGAAGCCGGCGATCTCGATACCGATCGACTCCGCCGCGTTCCGGTAGTTCGTCGCAACGCCGAGGCCATACGCCTCCTTGTCGTTCAGGATGTAGACCTTCTTGACTCCGAGCGTCTTCGTGTACTCGGCGTTGGCCGCTCCCTGGTACGCGTCGTGAGCGACGACCCGCACGTAGTTGCGCGTACCCGACGGGTAGTACTTGTCCGGCTCCGTCGTGTCACACGCGAGGCTTGCCTGGGTGAGGCAGACGAGGGTGTTGGCGGGCGAGATCATCGGGATGCCGCCGTCCGCCGCCTGGTTCAAAACGGGGATGATGATCGCCGCGCAGCCCGAGTTGAACGTGCCGATGACGCCGATAACCTTGTCGTTCGCGGCGTACGCGTTGCCGTTCTGGCTGCACTTACCCGAGTCCCACTTCCCGGCCTGGGCGGTGGAGTCGTCGCACGACTGGAAGCCGATCGAGTAGTCGCCGGCCTTGAACCCCGCCTGCTTGAGCGTGGAGCGGATGCCGTCGACCATCTGCACGGTCTGTGTGCGCGAGGCACCCTGGAGCGGCAGGTCGGACGCGATCAGGTAGTCGGGGTCGCCGTCGCCTTCGTACTCGATGGCGGTACACGACGATGACGGCAGCGCCTCGGGCGCACCGCCCCCACCGCTCCCGCCGCAACCAGCCGCGACGAGCGCGACGACTGCAATCAGGAGACCGACGAGGAACATTCCCTTCGGCTTTATCCTCAAGTCCTTTTCCTCCATTCGTTCATTCGTTGGAAAAAACGGCCGTGCGCGTGTGCGCAGGGCTATACCTCCAATTGAGTGGCGCAAGTCTAGGCGTTCCGAGTCGAGCGCACAACCTGACCGGCGAGGACGTCAGGAGGCAACGGGCGCCGCCCGCCGACAGAAGCGATGCCAAAGGGGGCAAAATCGCCCCCACGTCCTTTGATCTTGAGTTGCGCCCCACGGTCTCGGCTGGTCTCGGTTGATCTGGACATTCGTCAGGATCACGGCGATTTCACGCTGAACGAGACCGACTCGTCTCGGCTGATCCCGGCAGGTCTTGTTGCCCTCGTGTTGCCCCCGACGGTCGTCCCCTGCAGCATCGGCCGAATCATCGGTTCCGAGCGCGTACGCGTTGTGAGCCGTCTCACAGACCGCCGCGGAGTTGAAGGAGTCGCGCCCACGCGATGTGTGCCGAGTTGATGGACATCGCAAGCTCCCTCGCGCAGCGGCAGCATCTCTACACCAGGGCGGGAAACGTCCCGCCCCGACAGCGCTTGAGGTGCAAGGCTTGGAGACGCTCCCTTACGGGCCGGGGACGAACTCGAGCCGGGCGATGAGCCCGCCGGCGATCCGGAAGCGGACGCGCAGCGCCTGCTCGTTCGCGATCTCGCCGGACTCGGCCCAGCGCTGAACGAGGCGGGCGGTCATCTCCACGGTCTCGTCCGACTCGGTGAACACGGTGTCCTCAACGCTCTCGGTCAGATGCTCCGGCTGCCCCTGGCCAGCCCGTGCCTGCCTCCAGGCTTCGCGCCCTCGGACGGTCGTCCCCGGGAAGACGAGCTCCGCGTCCTCTGCGAGCAGGAGCGCGGCCGCGTCGGTGTCTCGTCGCTCCAGCGCCTGCGCGAAGCGCCGGGCCACGTCGAGGATCGGCGGCTGCGACTCGCCCACGGGAGCAGCGTACAGTTTGACCCAGCGTCTGACGCCCAGCGGCCCGGCCAGCCCGCTGTTCGCTCCTCGCGAGTCAGCCCGACGGCGTACAGGTCACGCTCGACACCCCTCGTGAGTTGCGCAGCAGACGCCAGCGCGTCGGGTGTTCCTTCGACCATCAGCGTGGCGGCGAGACCGGCGTGTCATCGTCGCTCACGGGGATGCCGAGGATGCGCGCCGGACGAGAGTACTCTTGTTCGCTGCGGTGCGACCCCCGTCGCACTCGCCCCGCATCTCGCTGCGGCACCCCGTTGCCCTTCGAGTTGCCCTACCGACTTGCGCGGCATGTTCCGCAGCGAAGCCAAACCGCATGAATGTGCCATGCCGAAGGGGGGAATCGAACCCCCACGCCCTTTCAGGCGCCGGATTTTGAGTCGCCGCGATTGTCTCGGTGTGTCTCTGTCCGTCTGGGCTGTTCCGGCTGTTCATAGGATTCCCGCCTCAACAGACGCCAGAGCGTCTCGGCCAGTCTCGGTGGGTCTAGTTGCCACGTGTTACCCACCGTGTTGCCCACGCCCAAGCCCGCCAGCACCCCCGCCGACGGGATCGAATCGTCATGCACATAGACGGACTCCGTGAACTCCCAAGAGTGATGCCCAAGCGCGTTCCGAATCTGCTCCTTCGGCACCCCGCGCAAGTGCATGATCGTCGCGTAGGAATGACGGAGCGCGTGCAGACCCAACGGCCAGCCGATCCCCGCCCTCTCCCCCGCCCGCTGCACCGCGTGATACAGCGACGACCGCGACAACGGCGACCCGTCCAGCCTCGCGAACAGCAACGTCGCAGCCGGGGCCGTCGCCAGCCGCGACCACAACGCCGTCGGGCGGATCCTCCAGACACGCCAGCACCGCCGTCCGCTCCGAGCTCCGCCCTGGTTAGCCCGACCGCGTATAGGTCACGCTCCACACCCTTCGTGAGTTGTCGGGCGGCCGTCAGCGCATCCAGTGATCCTTCGGCCATGAGCGTGGCGATCAGGCCACGGGCGTCGTCGTCGCTGATCGGGCTGCCGAGCAGACGGAGCACACGGGGGGGTACGTCGACCGTCGTCAGCTCCCGGGAACGGCAGTTGGGTATGCGAGGGCGTAGGCGTTGAGCCAGCGTTGGACGGCGGGGTGTGAGTGGGTGTAGTGGTCGTAGCGTGCGTCGTCCCATGCGAGTGCTGCTCGTAGTTCGGTGGGGGTTGTGGCGAACGTGCTTCTGATCTTGGTTCCGCCGAGGTAGATCTGTAGCGGCGTGCCGTTGCGTGGGCGGGGGACGGAGCCGACGAGTTTCCAGCCGAGGCCGGATTCTCGTTTGGGGAGTGGGTCGCCGTTCTGGATGGCGATTACGGCGTCCTGTGCTTGGTCTGAGTCGTAGCGGACGAAGTGAAAGCGGTCGTCCTTTCGCAGGGTGAGTGCGAGCCAGTCGTTCCCGCGGGGGCCGAGCATCACGGTCGTAGGCCCGGTTCCCGCCCTTTTTCGGAGGTCGCGAGCGATTGTCTTCCAGCCGGTTCCGGCTCCCCAGCCGGTGATGAACTGCCCATCGTCAAGACCTGGATAGCGAAACGCAAGAGGCGCGGCCACGATCCGGGCGGTCAAGAGGGCGGGCCAACCAACGATAAGGGAGAGGATGACGACCGTGGCAACGGGGATGTTGCCGACAGACCTTGGCCACCGCGTGCGCAGCCAATCGGCAGCGGCAACGGCACCGAATGCCGCGAGCACGATGACGGGAGGTGCAGCGGCATGGACATAGCGGGGGAACGGCGTATTGGTGAGAAGCATGGCCGCCAGCAGCGGGGCAATCGCCCATGCTGCGATGACCAACGTGAGCCGTGATCCCCGCCAGGCCCCGACTACCCCGCCTATGATCGCCGCGGCTACAACGATCAGCGAGAGATAGGCGACGAGCACACCAATCTGTTGATCATTGACCAGAACCCAGTGCAAGGGATGGGAAAGTGCCTCGCGGACGGAGTGCACGGGCTGCTTGGTACGTTCAAGGACGAGTTCGTCGTGGAAGTCGGTCAGGTACAGCAGCGACGAAATCGCCGCCGCGAGCACAAGCGCGAGTGCCGCCAGGGCGGCAGCGCGGAGAACACGACGCCAACGGTTAACCGCAGACCAATCCAGGCACAGAAGGGTCAGAGGCCAAAGCGCGAAGACGACCAGCGCTGATTGCTTGGTGAGGACGGCAAGCCCGAGCACGATCCCGAGGCCAAGGCTGACATCAAGGCGCAACGTCTTCGCGAGCAACACCTGCAACACGAGCGCAGCCAGCACGAGAAACGTCGCCAGCGACTCGTACAAGCCGAGAGCACCGTAGAGAACCAAGAACGGCGACACCGACCCCAGAGCGGCGGCTACCACCGCCACCCGAGCGCCACCCAGCCACCAGCCGAGCACCACCACCAGCATCACGATCCCGACGCCCGCCATTACCGAGATCAGACGGACAGCCGTCAACGGCTCCACCCCCAAACGGACAAGAACGGCGGCAAGCCACTCCAACAGCGGCTCCTTGCCGCCTGCAAGCGTCACAAACCGCTGCGACGGATCGCGCTCGACGACCGCCGTCCACGACGCATAGATGCCCTCATCATTGAACGGCGGAAACCGCCACACCAACGACAAAACAAACGCAACGTACAAACCACAAAACACGCCACACGCGACCACTGCACGCCGCGCACCCATGAACACGACCGACCGTCTGATCACCCGACCACCGTACCCCAGAAGCAAGCGATGCTTCCCAGGCAGTCCCTAACGCTGCTCCCGCATCAGCGCCCCGCGCAACTCGACCAGCGACGCCGCTTCCCGTAGCACCGACGCCCTGACGGAAGGCAGGGGCTGGCCGCGATCAGAGATACGGCAGCAGCGGTGGGATGACGCCACGGCAGATATGGCTATCTATCCACCTGAGCATCATCTCAACGTCAGGTATGGCTGCACCTGGCCCGTCGTTGATGAATCCAACGCCCAACGTGAACTGGGGAGTCGGGTCTGTCTCCGCGGACTTGGCAAGCGAGATGCTGGCAAGCACGTCGCCGTCGCCAAGCGGGTTGAAGTTGACGTGGTCGAACGGCAACTCTCCGAAGTGGCTAACGGCCTTGGGCTGAAAGACGACGAGATGAAGCCTTCGGTGCTTGTCGACGTTGTGAAGCATGTCGAGGTACATCAGCGCCTGACGGTCGTCGCGACCGTAGGGCTGCATCGTCTCGATCAACCGCCGGGCGTCGGGATGCATTGCCCCGGTTCTGCGCTCCAACTCGGCCGTCGTCGGTGCTCGCCTGTGGAAGATCGGGAACTCACACCGAGACTCCTGCTCGGTCGTCAGCGCTCCAGCGTTGGCGGTGGCGAGATCGAACGCCAAGTGGTCGAGCGCGGATCGATAGTTGAACAGCGCGTCACCGATCAGTGCCCCCCAACGCACGAACGGAGGTTGACGGGTGAGCCGGAGCACCCATCGGCGCTCTCCGGCGTCCACATCGTCCTCACGGACTACGTCGTAACCGCCGCTGCGCCGAAACACGTTGAGCCGCCGCTCAAAATCCTCACGGTGCATGTTGGCCCGGCGGAGCTTCTCGCGCACTCCTGGGCCTACCGATGCGGCCACAGTCACGGCTCCCCGGGTGGAGCACCATCGGATGCGAAGCACGGCGTGTTACCCACTCTGTTACCCACACCCCCTCGGAAGGCGGTTGGCCCTAACCGAGACGAGCCGCAAACCCACTGTTCATCCAGTGCCGAAGGGGGGAATCGAACCCCCACGCCCTTTCAGGCGCCGGATTTTGAGTCCGGTGCGTCTACCAGTTCCGCCACTTCGGCCTTCTCGGAGATCGTACCCCGCTCGCAGCGCGGGCAGATCCTGCACTCCAGACGGCGAAACAATTAGTATCGGCATCGAACAAACGAACGAGGAGGAGACAGTGCGGATCGGGATTCTGACAGGCGGCGGCGACTGCCCCGGACTGAACGCAGTTATCCGTGCAGTCGCCAAGCGATCGTTCGACGGCGGCCATGAGATCGTTGGCGTCAGAGAGGGCTGGAGGGGGCTCGTCGACGGCATCTTTGCACCTCTGGGACGGCGGGAGATCTCGGGGATCCTTCCTCGAGGCGGCACGATCCTCGGTACGTCCCGGACGAACCCGTACAAGGTCGACGGTGGCGTCGAGGCCGTCCTCCGGCATTTCGAAGCAGGAGGGCTGGACGCGCTCGTCGCGATCGGCGGCGAAGACACGCTCGGTGTTGCCTCACGCCTTCACAACGAGCACGGTTTCCCCGTCGTCGGGGTTCCGAAGACGATCGACAACGATCTCTCCGGCACCGATTACACGTTCGGCTTCGACACCGCGGTCACGATCGCGACCGAGGCGATCGACCGGCTACACACGACCGCCGAGTCGCACAACCGCGTCATGGTCGTCGAGGTGATGGGCCGACACACCGGTTGGATCGCCGTCATGAGCGGAATCGCGGGCGGTGCCGATGCGATCCTGATCCCGGAGCACCCGATCACCGTCGAGGACACATGTGCCCAGCTCGCGAAACGACACGAGGGCGGCAAGGATTTCTCGATCGTCGTCGTCAGCGAGGGATACGAGCTGACGTACGCATCGGGCGAGAGCAAGCTCGTTGCCGGCGAGGCACGCGCGACCGACCAGTTCGGTCATGTCGTTCTCGGAGGCGTCGGTGATGAGCTAGCGCGCGAGATCGAGCAGCGCACGGGCTTCGAGACACGGGTCACCGTGCTCGGTCACGTCCAACGCGGTGGCGTGCCGACCCCACGGGATCGAGTGCTCGCCACGCGCTTCGGCCTCAAGGCAGCCGACCTCGCGATCGAGGGCACATACGGACGCATGGCCGCGCTACACGGTGACACGATCGTCGACGTCTCCCTCGAAGAGGGAACCGCCGAGCTGAAGACGGTGCCGTCCGAGTGGTATGACGTTGCGCGACCGTTCCTCGGGTAACCCGGCCGCACCCCCGGATCAGAGATCGGGAAGGGCGTCACCCACGAGCGATCCGACGTCGCTACCCGTGACGATCACTGCATCGACGCCGGCCCGCTCGAGGGCGTCGACGTCTGCGCGGCTCGCTCCCGCCAGCTCGGCGATCACGAGCTTGCCGGCGGGCACGTCTGCGAGAAGCCCGAGAAGGTGCTCGAGGAGCGGTTCCCGGTCATCCATCTCACCCTCCTCCGCGGTGAGGAGGAGGATCTCGGGATCGACGTGGTCGAGCATCTCCTCGAGGTCGTCCTCATCGCTCACCCGCAGAACGCACTCGAGCCCCCGTGCGTGCACCGCCGCGATCACCTCGGCGAGCACGTCACGGTCGTCGGTGCTGTCGACGACGACCGCGTCGACGGGTCCGAGATCGGCGCCGTGTCCGAACGCCAACAGCGGTAGGTCGCAGGTCTCGCGGATCGTGCCGGCATGGTCGCGGACGACGAGTCCTTCCGCGCCCTGCCCCTGGGCAGCCTGAGCCCCCGCGCCGTCCGAGACCTCCACGAGCACGGAGATCCCGTCGCCCTCCGCGATCGCCTGACTCAGCCGCCTTGAACCGTCCACCGAGCGTGATGCTACTGGGAGCGGGCGTCGGCCCGCGGAACCCGATGCGAATCCCGTAGGCTGCAGCGGTGTCCCGGCCAATCAAGCGCGTCTGCCTGCTGGGCGGAGAGTCGACCGGGAAGACCACGCTGGCGCGAGCTCTGGCCTCCGTGTACGACACCGTCTGGAACCCCGAGTTCGGCCGTCCCTACACCGAGATCGGTCGAAACCCAGACGCGCCGTGGACCAGTGACGAGTTCACCACCATCGCGCGTATCCAGTGCTGGTACGAGGACTGCCTGGCCGAGTCGGCGCGCCGAGTGCTGTTCTGCGACACCGATGCGTTCACGACCAAGCTGTTTCATCAGGTGTACCTCGGGAGTCCCACGGATGTCTTCGACGACCTCGCGGCTCGGAACTACGACCTCTTCCTCGTTTGCGGTCTGGACGTGCCCTGGCGGCACGACGGAATCAGGGAGTTCGACGATCAGCGCGAGTGGATGCACGAGCGATATCTGGAACGTGCGCGGGTGAGTGGTTCACCGTGGGTGCTGCTCGAAGGACCTCACGAGACTCGCCTGAGCGCGAGCCGGGCCGCAGTCGATCGCTTGCTGGCGAGCGACGGCTAGGACCCGGCGCCGCGCGCGCGGCTCGCCGTCAGGGCGTCGGCGTGAAACGCGTGGTAGATCGGATCGAGCCCGTCGACGGGAACTCCTGCGATGCGTGCGGCCGCGGCGAGCGGGAGCTCGGGATCCGCGACGATCGCATCCAGGTAGGCGATGTTTCGCTCGAGGATCTCCGGCTCGGTCGTGTCACCGTGGCAGGGCAGGACGTAGGTCGGGTCGAGCTCCTGCAGCCGCACGAGCGATGCGCGGGCCTCGTCGATCCCGTCGGGTCTATCGACATGCGGGAACGGGTGCTCGGCCGCATCCCCTGCGATGACCGTCCGCACCTCCGGGATCCAGATCGAGAAGTGATCCTCGGTATGGCCGGGGGTGTGGATCAGGCTGAGCGTGAGGTCGCAACCGTCGATCGTGAGACCGCCGTCACCGACGCGAAGCGTGGGCGGCGTGAGAACGAGCTCGTCGAAACGGCCGGGCTCGCGCTTCCTCATCTTCGCGAGCGACACGCGTGCGTCGTCGCCGACGAGCCGCTCGGCGCACAGGACGTGGCCGATCACCGGCGCCGGATACGAAGCGCCCGGACCGCTGAAGACCTGGTTTCCCCATGCATGGTCGTAATCGGCATGAGTGTTGACGACGAGGAGTCGGCTCGCATCCGCGGGCCCGACACATTGGGCAGCGAGCCTGAGTGCGAGCGCAGGCGTGCTGTGCGTATCGACGATCACGAGCCAGCGCTCGGTCACGACGACGAACGTGTCGACCTCGTCTCCGCAGCGAAAGCGGCGAATCCGCGGATCGAGGCCGAGCGGAGCCTCGCGAACATCGGTCGAATACGACTGCGAGTCCACTGGCCGGCGACCCTAGCAAGTCGGACGTTCGTCAGCAGGAGCCCTCGGGCAGGGCTCTCCGGGATCACGCGAACCGTGAGCAACAAAATGCACCCGCCGATCCAGGGGAGACTGCGACTGGGCCTCGCGCTAGCGGTCTCCTCAGGTGCCCACCGGATGCCACACTGTCTTCATCTCAAGGAATGCCGAGATCTCCCACGGGCTCTGCTCGCTCGCGGCCCTCACGACCCGCTTCACGTTGTCGGCGGCGAGCACCTCGAGCTCGGCCGTATCGCGGCCGGCGCCCGTGACGTCGATCGCGTTCACGTCCATGTGGGCGGCGAGGATCGGTGCGAGCTCAGCCCGGAAACCCGTCAGCAGGTTGACGACACCACCCGGGAGGTCCGACGTGGCGATCGCCTCGGCCAGTTCGAGCGCTGCGAGCGGCGAGGTCTCCGATGCGACGACAACCGCTGCGTTTCCGCTCACGATCACCGGTGCGATCCTCGAGACGAGCCCGTCAAGCGCCGGCCTTTCGGGAGCGAGGATCGCGACCACGCCTGTCGGCTCCGGCACCGTGAAGTTGAAGTACGGCCCTGCCACGGGATTCGACCCGCCGAGCACCTGCGGCAGCTTGTCCGCCCAGCCGGCGTACCAGACGACGCGATCGATCGCGCGCTCGACCTCCCGCCGACCCGAGCACGCGCGAGCCAGATCGGAAGTTCGCGTCTCGATCATCTCGGCGAGGCGATAGAGCACCTGGCCACGGTTGTAGGGCGTGGCGCCGGCCCACTTCGGGAGTGCGCCCCGCGCGGCCTTGACGGCATCGCGAGCGTCCTTGCGCGAGGCGCGGGCGACGTTCTGCCCCTCCGCCTCGTAGGTGCGGCCCGACTCCGAGCGCGGAAACGCGCCCCCGATGAAGAGCTTGTAGGTCTTGCGGACGGGCAGGCGGCTCATGTGTCGAGCCTCCGGGCGAGCAGATGGTCGTCGACCATTCGACCGTCGAGCAGGAACTCGTCGGCGAGGACGCCCTCGGTCTCGAACCCTGCAGCCGCGTAGAGACGCCGCGCGACATCGTTCGTCGCGAGCACGCGCAACGACAGCTTCACGGCGCCCCTCGTCGTTGCCTCCGCGATCGCCGCATCGAGGAGAGCCCGGCCGACCCCGTTTCCCTGCGATCCGGGATCAACGGCAAGCCCGCGGATCATCTGCACATGCTCGCTGGCGGGAAGCGGCGTCGGCGTGCCGATCAGTGCGTAGCCCGCTATACGGCCGTCGACGACTGCGACCAGCGTGTCCGAGGGCTCGACGTGCGGCCGGAAGAACACGGGATCCACGGCCCGCGGCGAAGGAGTGACGAGCGGCCCCCACGTCGCCTCGTCGATCTCGACGAGGCGCGGCTCGTCGTGGGCTTCCGCAAACCGGATCGTGACGGCTCGAGTCGTGGTCGCGCTCATCGATCGAACCTCAGGTACGGCTCGAGCCCGTGGAGGCCGCCCTCGCGGCCGAAGCCTGATTCCTTGTAGCCGCCGAACGGCGAGGTCGGGTCGAAGCGGTTGAACGTGTTCGCCCAGACGACGCCGGCGCGCAGCCGCTCCGCCATCCAGAGGATGCGTGAGCCCTTCTCGGTCCAGACGCCCGCGGAGAGACCGTACGGGGTGTTGTTCGCCTTCTCGACTGCCTCCTCGGGCGTGCGGAAGGTGAGCACGGAGAGTACAGGACCGAAGATCTCCTCCTGCGCTATGCGGGAGCTCTGCGCCACGTTCGTGAACACCGTCGGCGCGAACCAGTAGCCCTTCTCCGGCAGGCGGCAGGGCGGCTGGTACATCTCGGCGCCGTCGTCCTCCCCGCTCGCGACGAGCTCACGAATCCGGTCGAGCTGCATGCGCGAGTTGATCGCACCGAGATCGGTGTTCTTGTCGAGCGGGTCGCCGACGCGAATCGTCCGCAAGCGGCGCTTCAGCTTGACGACGAGGGGCTCGTAGATCGACTCCTGGACGAGCAGCCGCGACCCGGCGCAGCAGACATGACCCTGGTTGAAGTAGATCCCGTTGACGATCCCCTCGACGGCCTGGTCGAGGGCGCAATCGTCGAAGATGATGTTGGCTGCCTTGCCGCCGAGCTCGAGCGTGAGCTTGACGCCCGTTCCCGCGAGCTCGCGCCGGATCGCCTTACCGACCTCGGTCGAGCCGGTGAAGGCGACCTTGTCGAGACCGGGGTGCTTGACGAGGTGCGCCCCGGTCGAGCCGTCCCCGGTGATGATGTTGACCACGCCTGCGGGGAGCCCCGCCTGGCGGCAGATGTCGGTGAAGATAAGCGCCGTCAAGGGCGTAGTCTCCGCCGGCTTGAGCACGACGGTGTTTCCGCAGGCGAGTGCCGGAGCGATCTTCCAGGCGAGCATCAGGAGCGGGAAGTTCCAGGGGATGATCTGACCCGCTACGCCGAGGGGGCGCGGCTTGCGGTTCGGGAACGCGTACTCGAGCTTGTCGGCCCAGCCGGCGTAGTAGAAGAAGTGCGCCGCTGCGAGCGGGACGTCGACATCGCGCGACTCCTTGATCGGCTTGCCGCCGTCGAGGGACTCGGCGACGGCGAGCTCGCGCGAGCGCTCCTGAATGAGGCGGGCGATCCGGAAGAGGTACTTGGCGCGCTCGGCAGGCCGAAGGGATGACCACTCCCCTTCGAACGCTCCTCGTGCGGCCTGCACCGCGAGATCGACATCCCGGGGGCCTGCAAGCGCGACCTCCGCCAGATGCTCCTCGGTTGCGGGCGAGATCGTCGGGAACCACTTGCGCGATCGCGGCGACACCTGCTTGCCGCCGATGAAGAGCCCATAGCGCTCCTCGAACGAGACGATCTCACGCGCCTCGGGGGCGGGGGCGTACTCCCACTCGAGCGGCGACGGAACAGCGCGGGTGGAGGGTGTCTTCGCGGCCATCAGTCGATCGTGAAGTAGTCGCCGGACTGATAGGCACCCGTCCGCTGCTTGCGGATCTGCATCAGGACATCGTTGAGAAGCGATGACGCACCGAACCGGAAGAGATCCGGCGTCATCCACGCCGTGCCGAGCGTCTCCTGGAGCACGCAGAGGTACTGGATCGCCTGCTTGGCGGTGCGAATCCCACCGGCCGGCTTCATTCCGATCACCCGACCGGTCTCGTCGTGGACGTCGCGGATCACCTCGAGCATGCAGAGCGTCACCGGGAGGGTTGCCGCCGGGCTCACCTTGCCGGTGGAGGTCTTGATGAAGTCCGCTCCCGCTGCAATCGCGAGCAGCGATGCTCGGCGAACGTTGTCGTATGTTCCCAGCTCGCCGGTCTCGAGAATCACCTTGAGGTGGGCCGCACCGCAGGCCTCCTTGACACGAACGATCTCGTCGACGACCTTCGCATAGCGACCCGAGAGGAAGGCGCCACGGTCGATCACCATGTCGATCTCGTCCGCGCCGAGCGACACCGCGTCGCGGACGTCGGCAAGCTTCACGTCGATCGGCGACTGCCCCGATGGGAACGCCGTCGCAACCGAAGCCACTCGCACGTCCGAACCTGCAAGTCGCCGCTTCGCGACGGCGACGAGATTCGGGTAGACGCAGACTGCGGCAACCGCCGGAATCGAAGGGTCCCCCGGATCCGGGTGCATCGCCTTCGCGCAGAGCGCCGAGACCTTGCCCGGCGTGTCGGCGCCCTCGAGCGTCGTCAGATCCATCATCCGGATCGCAAGATCGAGCGCAGCGAGCTTGGAGCCCTTCTTGATCGATCGTTTCGCGAGCTCCCCGGCGCGAGCCTCGAGCGCGACGGCGTCAACGGCGCCGACGCGGGGCAGCCGCAGGTCGAGCGGGAGCTCGGCGTCGCGCGGGAGGAGATGTGCCTGTGCCATGGTCAGCAAGTCTAGCCCGCCCGGAATTCGCGGCAGTTGCACGCGCCGATCCGGCCTCTATAGAGTGCCTCCATGGCCCTCCGCGCGAACGCGAAGCTCGATCTCCTCAAGCAAGTACCACTCTTCGAGCAGTGCTCGAAGAAGGATCTGCAGCGCATCGCCCAGATCAGCGACGAGCTCGATTTTCGTGCCGGCAAGGTGCTGATCGAGGAGGGCGAGCGGGGTCGCGAGTTCTTCGTGATCGTCGACGGCGAGGTCGAGGTGCGGCGGAAGGGCAGCAAGATCGCGACGCTCGGCCCCGGCGACTTCGTCGGCGAGATGGCGCTCCTCTCGAAGGTGCCGCGGACGGCAACGGTCACGACCATCACCGAGGTCGTCGTACTCGTGATCACCGATCGCGCGTTTCTCGACCTCATGAACAAGACGCCCGATCTGTGGCTGAAGGTCGCGAGGGCGCTTGCCGAGCGTGTCGGCGCCAACGAGTTGAGCGACCTGAAGTAGTGGGCAACCTCGATCCGACGATTCGCGACCTCGCGCAGGCGGCGAACTTCGCCGTTCTGACGGTGCGACTCGGCTCCGGTGACGCGATGACGCACGTGATGTGGGTCGATGCCGACGACGACCACGTCCTGATCAACACCGAGATCCACCGGGCGAAGTTCAGGGCCGTCGAGCGCGATCCGCGCGTGACGGTGACGATCTGGGTCAAGGAGGATCCGTACACCTACGCAGAGGTGCGAGGCCGCGTCGTCGAGGCGGTACGCGGGTCGGCAGCCCGCAGTCACATCGATGCGCTTTCACGCAAGTACCTCGGGCACGACTACGATCCGGGCAAGATCACGTCGGAGCGTGTGATCCTGAGGATCGCTCCCGATGTGCAGCGCGTCCACTAGCCGACTCGAGCGCCCGAACTCTCCCCCTTCTCGTTCGCGATCGGCGTTCCCGGCATTCCCGGTACCGGCCTATTCGCCCGGCCATTACATCCCGAGGCGCTCGATCATCTTCGCGTCGCGGCGCCACTTCGAGCGCACCCTCACGAGCAGCTCGAGGAAGACAGGGTGTCCGACGAGATGCTCGACCTCGGGCCGTGCCCTGGCCCCGATCTCGCGCACCATGGCTCCCTTCTTGCCGACTAGGATCCCCTTCTGTGATTCGGTCTCGACGAGCAGGAATGCCTGCACGACCTTGTCACCGATCTCCTCGACGACCACCGTGATTGCATGGGGAACCTCGTCGCGGGTCAGGTGCAGGGCCTTCTCACGGATCACCTCGGCAACCCGGTTCTCGATCGTGAGATCCGTGGACTGATCGAGCGGGAAGTACATCGGGCCCTCGGGCAGGAGGTGGACGAGATCGCCACGCAGTTCTTCCACCCCGTCCTTCGTGACCGCGCTCACCGGATGGAGCGCGTGGAAGTCGCCGAGCGTAGCCGCGGTCTTCATCTGCGACGCGACGTGCCCAAGCTTGAGGTTGTCGATCTTGTTGAGCGCGATGATCACGGGGATCCCGAGCGCGAAGACCCGCCGGGCGACGTACCGGTCGCCCGCCCCGATCCGGTCGCGCGCCGAGAGGACGAGCAGAACGACGTCGATGTCCTCGAACGACGAGTCGACCGTGTGCTGCATCCGCTCGGTCAGCGCGTCCATCGGCCGTTGGAAGCCGGGCAGGTCCGCCAGCACGAGCTGCCAATTCGGACCGTTCGCGACCCCGAAGATCCGTCGGCGGGTCGTGTTCGGCACGTTCGACGTGATCGCGACCTTGTCGCCGCAGAGTGCGTTGACGAGCGTCGACTTACCGACATTGGGGCGCCCAGCGACGGCGACGAAACCCGACTTCACGCGAGCTGACCCAACAACCCGGGCGAAGCAGACGCGGGCGAGGCAGACCCGGGCGAGGCATACGCCTCGCCCCTACGGCTTGCGGCACGGGTCACGCGACGCCCAGCTCGGTCGCGTCGAACTGCTCAGGGAGCAACTCGTCCACGGTCATCCGCACGATCCGACCGCCGTTGCGAAACACGACGCGCTCGACCTGCATCTCCGCGAGCCACTGACGACATCCCCCACACGGGGACGCCGTGATCGCGGCAACGGTGAAGTCGCCGGGCTTGAAGCCTTCGGCGATGGCACGCGCAAACGTCGTTGGCTCTGCGCAGACGCCGAGCGGATACGCGGCGTTCTCGACATTGACTCCCTCGACCACGGCCCCGTCGCGGGTGAGAACCGCGCAGCCGACGTGGAAACGCGAGTACGGCGCGTACGCGCGCGTGGCGATCGCGTCTGCGCGCGCAAGCAACTCCTCGTCGGTCATGCCGCGAACACCTGGAAGATGGCAAACGTCACGATGGCGCCGAGGGTACCGCCGGTGACGACCTCGAGGGTGGAATGGACGCCCGCCTCGACGCGTGTCTGGGCGACGAGCAACGCCATGATGAACGCGAGGGACGAGACGAGGAACCGGTGCGCGGACCCGTCAAGGGTCAACGTGACTGCCATCCAGCCCGCAAACGCGACGGCGGCATGGCCCGACGGCCACCCTCCACGGAGGGGCGTTCCCCGCCCCGAGAGTGCCTTCATCGCGATCACGAGCGCCACCACGAGGACGAGTGCGACGAGCGTCAGCTCGGCCGGTGTCTTCGAGAGTCGGTCGAGAAAGACGTTCGAGCGATCCGCGACCTGCCCTGAGAAGACGAGGTACCCGACGGCAACGGCGTTCACGGTGGCGATCAGAACAGCGCCGGCAGCGATGTCCTTCGCGAGCTTCGCCATCGGATCGAACGACGTCGCCGCGACGTCGACCGTGGCCTCGATCGCAGTGTTGATCATCTCGGCGATCAGGACGAACGCGATCGCGAGCAACAACACGATTAACTCGATCTTGGAGACGTCGACCGAGAGCGCGGCGAGGAGCACGAGGACGGCGACGAGGAAATGGATCCGCATGTTCCGCTGGGTGCGGAGCACGTGGATGATCCCCTCGAAGGCAACGTTGAAACTCTCGAGAATCGACGGTGGCCGACGACCGGGAATCGGGCTCATGCGGCTCCCCCGAGGATCTCCTGCTCGCGACGTTCCATCGCGTCGCCGTGCTCGAGCCCGAGCAGATGGAGGATGCCGTGGACAAGCGGCCAGCGCCACTCGTCGCCGACGATCTGCGGGCAGATGACGATGTCACCGAGCGCGCGCGGCACGCCTTCCGGAAGGACGTCGAGGCCGTCGATCGGGAACGAGAGGACATCGGTCGCCTCATCGATCCCGAGGTGCTCGGCTTTCAAGGCTCGAATCTCGGCCGGTGCGACAAAGGCAATCCCGAGCTCGGCGGCCCCCACCCCCTCCTCGGCGAGCGCATGTCGTGCGAGCGCGACGGCGCCGGCCGCGTCGACCTCGAGGCCGCTCCGGTTCTCTATCTCGACGTCGATCACCGCTTACGGGCGGTGCCGGTCTCTTCGGCGTGCAGCTTGTACGCCTCGACGATCCGCTGCACCAGCTTGTGCCGGACGACGTCCTCGTGACCGAACTCGACGATCCCGATCCCGTCGACCTCGCGCAGGATGTCGCGCACCTGGATCAATCCCGAGGCCTGCTCGCGCGGGAGGTCGACCTGGGTGATGTCGCCGGTGATCACCATCTTCGAGCCGAAGCCGAGGCGCGTCAGGAACATCTGCATCTGTTCCGGCGTCGTGTTCTGCGCCTCGTCGAGGATGATGAACGAGTCGTTGAGGGTGCGGCCGCGCATGAAGGCGAGCGGAGCGACCTCGATCGTACCGCGCTCCATGTAGGCCGTGAGGCGATCCGGGTCCATCGTGTCGTAGAGCGCGTCGAAGAGCGGTCGCATGTACGGATCGACCTTGGCGAGCATGTCGCCCGGCAGGAAGCCGAGGCGCTCCCCGGCCTCCACCGCGGGGCGGGTGAGGATCAAGCGGCCCACCTGCTTCTCGCTCAGGGAAGCGACCGCGAGCGCGATGGCGAGGTACGTCTTTCCTGTTCCGGCAGGGCCGACCCCGAACGTGACGGTGCTCGAGCGGATCGAGTCGACGTAGCGCTTCTGGGTCACCGTCTTCGGCGCGATCTTCTTCCCGCGGTGGCGCCAGACGACGTCGTCGAAGATGTCCCGGATATCGGCAGACTGGTCGAGGGCGGCAGCCACCGCGCCGACCGTGTCGGGCCCGATCGCGTGTCCGCCCTCCACGAGCTCGACGAGCTCGTCCACGACCGCGCGGGCTTCGGCGACACGCCCGTCATCCCCATCGAGCGTCAGCTTGTTGCCACGCAGCGAGATGGAGCAGCCGAGCCGCTCGCGCAGCGAATCGAGCACGCCGTCCGTGACACCGGCGAGCTCCGCAGCAACCTCGTTGGGTACGACAATCACGTCCTGCATGCCGCCCAGTGTAGGGGGTCGCCCTGCTCGTCTGGGGGATCGCCTCCTCGCGCGGCGACAGACGGTGCACTGGCGCCGACGTGCGAGGTCGTCGTTGCCGGGGGACGGGTTGCCGTGCAGCTGTGCGAGTGTGATACTCCGCCGAACATCGGTTAGGAGTAGCTATGCGCAACTGGCTCCGGAGTCTTGCGATCGGCGCGGGTGTAGGAGTCGCGGTCGGACTGGTCGTCGGCGGTGCGTTGGGACGGATCTTCATGCGGCTCGTCTTTCTCGCTCAGGAAGACACGCTCGGGTTCGAGACGGCGATGGGGGCGATCATCGGCGACTTCACGGCCGGCGGCACGCTCTTCATCGCGATCTTCGGCGCGTCCATGGGGATGGTGCTCGGCCTCGCCTACGTCGTCTTTCGCGCCGTGCTCCCCGCGCGGATGCGATGGCGTGAGCTGGCGTTCGTCGCCGGCTCGAGCGCTCTGATGCTCGGAGTAATCGTCCGCGATAACCGCGAGGACTTCACAATCCTCCCGACCACGCTCAGTCTGCTTCTGATCGTGGGGTCGGTGGCCCTCACCGCTGCACCGGTGCCGGTTCTCATCGAGCGGTTCGCGCCGTCACGCGGCGGGCACCCGCGCCGCGGTGCCGCTGCCCTGCTCCTCCTTGGCGCCGCAGCGATCGCCGCATACGCCGTCACCGCGGTTGCAGCGGCCTACAGCGTGTAGCCGGATCAGTCGACCGCAAGCAGGTCGACGACGAAGACGAGTGGCTCGTGCGGCGCGATCACACCGCCGGCTCCACGTGCGCCGTACGCCATTGCAGACGGGATCGTCAGCTTTCGCCTCCCGCCGACCTTCATCCCCTGCACGCCGGCATCCCAGCCGGGAATGACCTGCCCCTTGCCGAGCTTGAACTCGAACGTCTGGCCCCGGTTCCACGACGCGTCGAACTCCTCGCCCGTGGAGAAGGCAACGCCCACGTAGTGCACGGAGACCTTGTGACCGCTCGTTGCTTCCGCGCCGTCACCGACGACGACGTCCTCGAGTCCTAGGTCGAAGGGAATATCGCCCTCCGGCTTGTCGATCTGTGGGCGTTCGAGTGGCACAGTGTCGATCAGCCTACTCCGGCCGCCGGAGATGCTGCGGCACGAACCGAATGAGCCCCGACGAGGGAGGGGTCACGGGGAACCGTAGGTCCCGGCTTCAGGATCTGCGCGAGGCGCGGCAGGGAGCACCCATTTGACGATGCTGCAGTACGCTCTTCCACCGCAGCATCCTCAACTGCTAGGCGAGTTTCTCGCGCACGATCTGGCTCACGGCGGAGCCGTCGGCCCGGCCGGAGATGCGCGGCATCACGTCGGCCATGACGCGACCGATGTCGCGGAGCGAGGTCGCTCCGACCTCGGCGATCACGTCATCGACGATCTCGTCGAGTTCGTCCTCGGAGAGCGGCTCGGGCATGAATCCCTCCAGCACCTCGAGCTCGTAGTCCTCCTTGTCGGCCTGCTCGTCGCGGCCGGCGGCCTCGAACGCTGCGAACGCCTCAACCCGCTTCTTGCGCTCGCGCTGCAACACCTGCAGTTCCTCGTCCTCCGAGAGAGGGCGTTGCAGATCCTTCTCGGCCGAACGAAGGCTCGAGAGAATCAACGTCAGCGCGTCACGGCGATCGCTATCGCGCGCAAGTCGCGCCTGTTTCAGCTCGTCCTCGATGGTTGCGATCAGCTGCACGATGACAGTCTGCCGTAAATTGAGCTCAGTGGAACCCGGGTAGCGCTCTCCCACCGAGAACGTGCCAGTGGAGATGGAACACCGTCTGGCCCGCGCCAGACCCGACGTTCACGATCAGGCGGTAGTCCTCGAGCCCCTCCGCTGCGGCTACTTCGGCCACGAAGCGCAGCATCCGAGCAGCCTCAGCATCCGGAAACGCGTCGATCTCGCGGAAGGTGTCGACGTGTCGTCGGGGCAAGACGAGAAGGTGCGTCTCGGCCATCGGGGCGATATCGCGGATCGCAACGAATCCGTCGGTGGCGTGCACGTGGTCTCCGCTCTCGGCGAGCGTGCAGAAGAGGCAGTCAGCCACACGCCACCGCCAGGACGCCCCGGTCGGTGACGTCGAACGCGCGCGCCCGGATCATCGTGCCGACCGGCGCATCCACGAACCACGGCGTGTAGTCGTCGGCGTAGCCGAGTCCCGGTCGATCGACGAGAACGACGTCTTCGCTGCCCACGCGACTCGCCCAGCGAGCTCGGCAGGCCGCATCCGACGCGGCCCGCAGGCGGGCGCTTCGCTCCCGCTTGACCTGCGGCGGGACGGGGTCGTCCGCCGCCGTGCGCGTTCCGGGTCGCGGCGAATACGGGAATGCGTGAACCTTCGTGATCCCGAGCCCCGCGATCGCGGTCATCGTGCTCTCGAACGCGCGATCGTCCTCCGTCGGGAATCCTACGATCACATCGGTGGTCAGGTTGAAGTCCCCACACTCTTCCAGTCGCGCCCGGTACTGCCCGATCGTGTACCTGCGCCCCATGGCCCGCAGGACTCCATCATCACCCGACTGCAGCGGAACGTGCAGGTGACGCGACACGACCCGCGTCTCGCGCATCGCTTCGACCAGGGCGGGAGTCACGTGGTTGATCTCGATCGAGGAGAGCCGAAGCCGCTCGAGGCCGTCGAGTGCGCCCGCTGCCCGAATCAACCCGGCGAGCGCGAGCCCAGCCTCGCGGTCTCGGAAGCAGCCGAGGTTGACGCCCGTGAGCACGACCTCGCGGTGACCCTGGGCCACTCGTCGACGGATCTCCGTCAGCACAGCATCGGCGGAGCGGCTACGCGTCGCGCCGCGAACGAGCGGGATCACACAGAAGGAACAGGAAAACGAGCAACCGTCCTGGATCTTGACGAACGCCCGCACGCGGTCGAGCCGGTGGTCTGCCTGAACGCAGGCGATTGCACCCACGTCTCCCGCGACCGAATCGGCGATCTCCTCGCTGCGCCGCGCCACGACCCGGACGTTCTCCGGCAGACCTGCGAAGACACTGCTCGAGAGATTCGCGGCGCATCCGGTCACGTAGACGCGGGCATGAGTTCGCGCCGCGCGCGCCGCGGCCTGCCGCGACTTCGCCACGGCTTCGTTCGTCACGCAGCAGGTGTTGATGACGGCGACATCGGCGGTGCCTCTCGACTCCGTGTGCCCGTCGACAAGCAACCGCTCCCGGATCGCCTGTTCGTCGGCGAACGACACCTTGCAGCCCAGGAACCGAGTCGTGAACGTGGTCATGAACCGAAGAGCGTAGACGTTCACAACGGGAGGCGGCTGGCGCCGACCGACGAAGAATAGGCTTGACCGGATGATCGGAGCGGAACCCTCCTTCCCACTTTGCCTCGCCGCGGCACTCGGGCTCACGCCGGAGGACTTGCCGACCCCGGACGGCGATCCCGACGTCTTCTGGCGCCAGTGGCTCGCGGAGAAGAATCTCGGCCTCGTGGCGATCGACGATCCCCGTTCGTTCTCGTGGCCCGGGTACTGGATTGCCGCGCTCATCGGCGCCGAGGCCGGTCGCGACGCGGCGCTGATGTTCGGGGTTCCGTCAGGCCCGGTTCTCGATCCGGCGGGAGTAGTCGTGGCAGACAACCCCATCGTCGAGGCGGTTGTGCTCGCTCCGTTCGACCTGAACCTTGCGCCGTCGTCACCGTACGGCTCGATCCCGGAGGAGCACGGGACCGTCGCGGCCCTTCTGCTCGCGCCTGCAGCGACCGAAGCGCTCGTTGGCGTCACCGAGGCGCAGGCGATCGCGGGACGCGGCCTCGTGGGTGACCGGTACGCGGCTGGCGCCGGAACGTTCTCCGGAACAGGTCGCGGCTACCAGTTGACGCTGGTCGAAGCCGAGACGCTCGACAGCCTCCGCAGCGACGGTATCGAGATCACGTGGGAGGAGGTACGTCGAAACATCGTCACCCGTGGGATTCGGCTGAACGCGCTCGTCGGCCGTCGGTTCCTCGTTGGCGAGGTCGAGTGTGTCGGGCGCCGCCTCGCCGAGCCCTGTTCACACCTGGAGGGAATGACGCCGGCAGGCGTGCTCAGGGCCCTCGTGCGTCGGGGTGGCTTGCGGGCCGACATCCTCGTCGGCGGAACGATGCGGATCGGCGATCCCGTGATCCCCGTCGGGCAGGACGACGGAACCTAGAATCGTTCGAAGCGATCTGCCGCCCAGCCGTCGAGCGTGACCCGGTCGGTCGAGCCCCACCCCGGTGCGCCCGGATGGTCCGCGGCCCGGTAGCCGGATGTGATCACGACCCCGCTCTCGAGGCGGGCGAGAATCGTCTCTACCGGCGCGAGGAGGACGTTCGCAACGGTGAATGCGGCACGAGGCAATGCGTCTTTCTCGCAGTCCAGAAGCGCCACGTCCAGGTCGACACCGTTGACACCGGCGTTCGCAATCGTCGTCTCGACCGCGACCGGATCGTTGTCGACCGCCCGGATTGGACCGAACCCGAGACGAGCAGCCGCGATCGAGAGCACTCCCGAACCACAGCCGACATCGAGAAGCGGGCCGCGCTTGGATCGCGCCAGTAGCTCGATGCAGAGTCGTGTAGTGGGGTGTGCTCCTGTCCCGAAGGCGCGCCCCGGGTCGATCACGACGGCGGGCTCTCCCGGGTTCGGCTCCTCCCACGGTGGCCCGATCCAGAGGCCGCCGACCCGAACGGGCCTGTGGAAGGCGCGCCACGCATCCTCCCACCCCGGCTCGACGACATCGACATCGACATCGCCCAGCGCAGCCCGGATCGACCCCACAGCCGCCTCGTCGACATAGAACGTGATCGTCAGAGTCCGGTCATCCTCCGCCTCTTCGAATCCTCCGGGGACAAGATCGAGTGCAGTTGCGCGCGCCTCCTCGGCACGCTGCAACGGCACCCTCACCCGAACCCGGACGAATCGGTTGGTCACGAGGCCGCGAACGGACTCGACTCGGGCCACGCTCCGTGACCGCGCCCCTCGATCATCGCGGCGACCGAGGCGAACCGGTGCTGCCGCCGGAGCTCACGGGCGGCCACCTCCACCGGTACCGCGCTGCCGACGCGCCCAGTGCGCTCCAGACGAACGGCCTGGGTCACGGTCACCGGAAGGCGTTCTTGATGCGCCCGAAGAAGCCGCCGTCCCCGTCGTCGCGATACGGCTCCTCCCCGAGTGCCTCGCCGAGTCGCTCCACGAGCGTGCGCTGCTCCTCGTCGAGTCGCCGCGGGACATGGACCCGAACGTGGACGTGGAAGCTCCCACGCCGGCGGCCCTCGAGCGAAGGCATTCCCTCGCCCCGAAGAACGTGGACGTACCCGGGTTGGGTGCCCGGCGCCAGCTCGACCTCGAGGGGGCCGGCCGGACCAGGGACGGTTTGTGAGGTGCCGAGCGCTGCCTGCGTCATGGTGAGCTCGACGACGCTGTGGAGATCTGTTCCGTCGCGCTCGATCCCTGGCTCGGGCAAGACTCGCACCTGAACGAAGAGATCTCCGCTCGGCCCTCCAAGCGCGCCGGCGTGTCCTTCGCCACGGACCCGGATTCGTTGCCCGTCGTCGATACCGGCCGGGATGTCGATGTCGATCTCGCCGTCGTGCAGCGTACGGCCGATTCCGTCACACGTCGGGCACGGCGTCTCGACGATACTGCCGAGCCCGTCGCAGCGCGGGCAGGTTCCGCTCCGGACGAACTGGCCGAAAACGCTCTGGGAGACCTGCTGCACACGACCGGCACCGCCACACATGTCACACATGCGAGGCGCGGTTCCCGGCGCCGCGCCGTTGCCGTCACACGTTGCGCACGGCTGCGCAACGCGGGTCGCAACACTGACGGTAAGCCCGGTAAACGCTTCGGCGAGTGTGACCTCGGCGCTCGCGGTGACATCGCCACCTCGACTTGGCCCCCCTGGATGCGCCGCCTGTCCGAAGAGAGACTCGCCGAAGAAAGCCCCGAAGATGTCGGAGAGATTGCCGAGATCGAAGTCGGCGGGTGCAAATCCGCCGCCGCGAAGGCCTTCGCGCCCGTAGCGGTCGTAGGTGGCTCGACGCTCGGGATCCGAAAGCACCTCGTACGCCTCGGCCGCCTCGCGGAACCGTTCCTCGGCGTCCGGGGCCTCGGAGACGTCCGGGTGCAGCTCGCGCGCGAGCCTCCGGAAGGCGCGCTTGATATCGGCGTCCGGGGCCGCTCGGTCGATACCGAGAATCTCGTAGTAGTCGCGTTCGGCAGTCGCCATCAGAGCGTCGAGGGTACCGGCTCCGGCTGACGTGAAGCTCGCGCAAGAGGGCTCACGGTCGACCTGCCCCATGGACAGCCGGCCGGCGCGACGCGTCCCGCAGAGGAGGGATGGCGATCATGTCGGGCCTTGCCGCATCGCCACTGCGCGCTATTCGTCCTCGTACACGTCCTCCACGAGCCGCGAGAGCTCGAACGCGGCGGTGCGCACGGCGCGAATTGCCTTGTCGTAGTCCATCCGGAGGGGACCGAGGAGCGCCACCGAGCCGAGCGATCGGCTCGCGAGTCCGTAGGTCGCCCCCACGTACGAGACGTCATGGAGTTGCCCGCCGTCGACCTCGGGGCCGATGCGGACGACCGTGCCGCGCGGGTCGAGTGCATCCGAGAGAAGCTCGAGCACGGCGGCGCGGCGCTCGAGAACGTCGAGCAGGTGCTGGCAGGCCTCCAGCTCAGCCCCGCGCGCCTCGCCGAGAAGGCCCGCGGCTCCACCCATATAGAGTTGCGGTCCATCGGCGGCAACGGCGTCGACGAATGCGACTCGAAGCCGGATCAGAAACTCCCGCTCGCGGTGCGGGAGCGCGGGATCCTCGAGCCGACGCCGTAGCGTCGTCGAGCCAAGCCGAAGCCCGACCACCTGCTCCTCGAGGTAGCTGCGAGCCCAGTCGACGAGCCCCGGATCGACCGGCTGTTCCAGCTCGAGCACCCGCTTCGTGACCCCTCCAGTTGACGTGATGACGACGACGATCACTGCGCGCGGCTGCAGCTGCAGAACGTCGACGTGGCGCACCGCCGCCGACCCGAGGGCAGGTGCGGAGACGAGCGCCAGGAGGCGGGTCGCCTGGGAGAGCGTCTCCGTTGTCGCTCGTAGAGCATGCTCGAGCTCGCTCCTGACGGCGGCAACATCGATCCTGGCCGGCTCGGGCCGGTCATGGATGGACTCGACGAGCTGCTCGGCGTAGACCCGGTAGCCACTCTCCGTCGGTACGCGGCCGGCCGAGGTATGCGGGTGGGTGAGGAGGCCGAGGGCCTCGAGCTCCGCCAACTCGCTCCGCACGGTCGACGACGAGGCGTCGATACCCGCTCGCTCGACGAGCGATTTCGATCCGACGGGCTGGCCGGTCGCGACGTGCTCTTCGACCACCCGCCGCAGAATCTCGCGCCTGCGGGAGGAGAGCTCTTCCATGAAGGAACCGATCTTACCGGGCCGTCACGCGCCTCCCGGCCGTGTGGCCGCGTGGAGGTTCTCCGGCTCGAGGCGCGTAACGGACGAGCTCGAACGGCCATTCCGCTCGAAGCCACCGAGCAACGGCTTCCCACAGCCGCGCGTCGAGGTGTGCACGGTCCACCCGGACCCAGGATCGAACAGACGCGTCGTGCCGACGCGCGTCAGACAATGCATCGGCGTCGGGCGCGCCGACCGGATAGATGTAGACGCATCCGATCACGTCACCTCCGACTCGCTCGAGAACCGCGTAGGTGAACCCACGACGGGCCGCGAAGTCACGGGCATGCATCTCGAGGTCGCCGAGGTTCTCGCCGAGCGTCATCTCTTGAGGCCACGACCTGCCGTCGAAACCGGGCGTGGCATGGATGTGGTCGATCGATGAGCTCCATGCTGCGTAGTCGCGCTCGTTGTGCTCCGGCCCGAGCGGCTCGAGCGCGAAATCCGGCGTCTCGAGTCGTAATGGCGGCTCGAAGTCAGCTGGAACGAACGAGGGCGCAGCTTCCATCGCGCGACGATACCCGGAGGAATGCCCCTGACCCTGAGCCAGGGGATCCCCGTGCCCCGAACGCACCGGGTCAGGCAAGGAGCTCTGCCGTCACGCCACCGCCGAGGAATCGACCGCGCCGCGTCAACGAGAGCGTCCGAGCCTCTTCCGGTCGTCCCGTGAGGACCGCGAGTCCGCCTACCCACCATTCGATCGAGGCCACCAGGATCGATGGCCGCCTCGAGGCCGTCGATCATGACCGGCTCGTCCAAACGCAATCCGAGCATCAGCCGCTCCCGCGCCTTCGTCAGCGGATCGAGCTGCTCCAGCTCCCGCGGTGGCTCCCCGCCGGTATCGAGCGCGGTGAGATAGCGCCCGATCGACACCCCGTTCCGCAGACGTCGCTCGCCGAGGGTCGACACTGCCCCGATCCCGACACCGAGGTAGTCGCGTCCCTGCCAGTACCCTAAGTTGTGGTGTGCGCGGAGGTCACGCCCTGCCGCCCGGTCGCCCGAGAGGCAGAAGTTCGCCGTCTCGTACCAGCGGTAGCCCGCGCCGATGAGCGTCTCGACCACCCGCTCGAAGTGCCCCTCCATCGCCTCCGACTGGCGCGTGAGCTCGTCGCCCCAGGCGCGCGTGAACCGCGTACCGGGCTTCGCTTCGAGCTCGTAGAGGGAGAGGTGCTCCGGCGCAAGCGCAAGAGCTTCCGCGAGATCGGCGTCGAGGTCGGAGGGCTCCTGGCCCGGGATCCCGTAGATGAGGTCGAGTGATATGTTGTCGAAAGAGGCATCACGGAGAGTATGGACTGCGCGTCGGACGTCGTCCGGTCCGGCAACACGTTCGAGAACACTGAGGAGCCGAGGCGCAAACGTCTGGGCTCCGAGAGAGATCCTGTTCACGCCACCCTGACGGAGAAGCGCCGCGAGCGCCGGGGTCACCGTCTCGGGGTTCGCCTCCACGGTCACCTCGGCCGCTGTCGGCAGCGCCGCGAGGATCCTGCGCAACGCGTCGGGCTCGGTGAACGTCGGCGTCCCACCGCCGATGAAGACGGTGTCGACAACGTCGGCCAGCGACTGGCTCTCGAGCGCGAGCTCGATTAGCAGCGCATCGACGTACGCCCCGTGCTGATCTTTCCGGCCGACGACGGTCACGAAGTCGCAGTAGCCACACCGGTGCACGCAGAATGGAAGGTGGACGTAGAGATGCCGTGCTCCCGCGTTGTGCGTCATCGCGACTCAGCTCCGGCGGCGCTACGCGCCTCGACAAGCTTCCGGGGGGCGCGCTCGGCCCACGCATCCTCGACCGGTTCGCGAACGAGCGCAGCGTCCGCTCGGGGTAGGGCGACCAGCACCATCGGCGAGGTGTCGTAATGCGGCGTCAGGAAGAGGACGTCGGGATGGGCATCCAGCAGCAGCGGTCGCTCCTCGGGATCACAGCGGATCGCAAGCGTCACACCGTCCTCGCGCAGGCGGCACATGAACCTTCCCTGCACGCGCACGGCCGGCGTTCCGTCAGCCGTTCCGACCTCGACTGCCGGAAGCGCGATCCCGTTCGTGACGACGTCGTCCCAGGTCACCGGCGTCCCTCGGCCGCGAGCGGCAGAAGCTCCCGCGCCACCGCCGTCTTCCCGACCCCGAAGGCGCCGTTGATCCAGACGACGAGCGGCTCGGAGCCGACCGCCACGCGCTACTTCTTCTTGTCCCCGTCGAGGTTGAGCACGGCCAGGAAGGCCTCCTGCGGCACCTCGACCCCACCGACCTGCTTCATCCGCTTCTTGCCCTTCTTCTGCTTCTCGAGGAGTTTTCGCTTGCGGGAGATGTCACCGCCGTAGCACTTCGCGAGCACGTCCTTACGTCGCGCCTTGACGGTCTCGCGCGCGATCACGCGCGACCCGATCGCCGCCTGGATCGGGACGTCGAACATCTGCCGCGGGATCTCCTCGCGGAGCTTCTCGACGAGCAGGCGACCGCGGTCGTAGGCGAACTCCCGGTGGATGATCAGCGACAGCGCGTCGACCGGTTCGCCACCGACGAGCACGTCGACTCGCACGAGCTTGCCGCTCTGGAACCCGGAGAGGTCGTAGTCGAAGCTCGCGTACCCGCGCGTACGCGACTTCAGCTGGTCGTAGTAGTCGAGCACGATCTCGGCCAGTGGCAGCTCGTAGATCAGGTGGACACGTTCCGGCGAGAGATACTCGAGGTGGTCGAAGTTCCCGCGCCGCTCGTTGTTCAACTCCATGACGGTGCCGACGTACTCCTTGGGAACGATGATCGACGCACGGATGTACGGCTCCTCGACCTCCTCCAGCTCGGCCGGCATCTCCGAAGGGTTGTGAACTTCCCGCCACTCGCCGTTGCGTTCGAGCACGCGGTACTCGACGTTCGGCGCCGTGACGATCAGGTCGAGATCGAACTCACGCTCGAGCCGCTCTCGCACGATCTCCATGTGCAGCAACCCGAGAAATCCGCAGCGAAAGCCGAAACCGAGCGCCTGTGACGTTTCCGGCTCGTAGAACAGCGCGGCATCGTTGAGCTTGAGACGCTCGAGGGCATCACGCAACTCGGGGTACTCGTCCGAGTCGCTCGGGAAGAGGCCGGCGAACACCATTGGCTTGACTTCCTTGTAGCCCGGCAGCGGCTCCTGCGCTGCCGCGCCTTCGCGTGTGGTCAACGTGTCGCCCACTCGAAGTGCGGAAACGTCCTTGAGCCCGGTGATCACGTAGCCGACCTCGCCTGCGACGAGCGCCTTCACCGGAACGCGGGAAGGCGACATGAACCCCAGCTCCTCGGCGTCGAACTTGGTGCCGAGCGCCATCGCCCGGAGCGGCGCCCCCGTCTCGAAGCTGCCGTCGACGACCCTAATGAAGGCGATCACGCCGCGGTACTGGTCATACGACGAGTCGAAGATCAGCGCGCGGGCAGGTGCGTCGAGGTTTCCTTCGGGCGCGGCGATTCGCTCGACGATGGCATCGAGTACCTGGTCGACGTTGATTCCCGTCTTGGCCGAGATGCGCACGACGTCGGCCGCATCGCCGCCGAGAAGCTGCGTCACCTCGCTGGCGGCGCCATCGGGGTCGGCCGACGGCAGGTCGATCTTGTTCACGACCGGTACGATCTCGAGGTTGTTCTCGATCGCGAGATAGGCGTTCGCAAGCGTTTGAGCCTCTATCCCCTGCGCCGCGTCGACGACGAGCACGGCCCCTTCACAGGCCTGGAGCGATCGGGAGACCTCGTAGGTGAAGTCGACATGTCCCGGCGTGTCGATCAGGTTCAACTGGTGCCCCTTCCACGCAACGCGCACCGCCTGGGCCTTGATCGTGATCCCGCGCTCGCGCTCGAGATCCATCGAATCGAGCAACTGCTCGCGCATGTCGCGATCGGCGACCGTGTCCGTGAGCTGGAGAATGCGATCGGCCAGGGTCGACTTCCCGTGGTCGATATGGGCGATGATCGAGAAGTTGCGGATCCGGCTCTGGTCCAAGGGAATCAGGCCCGGATGCTAGCTGTCATGCGGTCTTGCCCAAGTTCAGGGGAGTCCCTCGAGCCAGGGGCGCAGCGATTTCGGGCCGCTCGGCCACAGCCTGGATCTGCTGATCGTTCGGTCTTTCCTTGAACGGGAACATCCGCCCGTTGCCACCGGTGACGCGCCGGATGTCAGGTTTGACGACGACCTGCGGAGCTCGAGTAGGTGTGTTGCCCTGCCCGTGTCGGCGTCATACACATAGAAGAGAGCGGTCCGGGTGTACCCGGGGCTGAACGCCATCGATAGCAACCCGAGTTCGTTCCCGCCCGCGACCTGCTCGGCAATATCGAGAAGGGATGTCCCGAGCTTACGACCGTTGAGCAACAGCCGAACCCGGCCCGCCTTCTCGACGACGAAGAGCCTCTGGGAGTCCCCGGGGAGGTGCGCGGCGAATACGGGGAAGTCAAGGCGCCCGATGAGCTTGAGTTGAACCTCGCGAGCCGGAATCGGCTTCGCGTATTGAGCGCAGTGAACCCGGCAGCGACCAGGAAGAGCCGTCAGTGGAACGGTGATGCGGCACGTCTCGAATCGAGCGCGACGGGGAGCGAGTGTCCCATTTGTAAGCGCAGGCTCACATGACTCTCAGCTAGTACACAGCAGCAACGTCGATGATGTCGGGACGCGCGGAGCACGTGCCACGCGCCCCAACGACGGAGTCCAGCGCGGGAACCAGGTGCAACGATCCCGCGCCGCTGACAGACGGAGCCCCGGTGTATTCCTGGCCGGGGCTCCGTTCGTGACGACACCGTTCCGCGAGGAGCGGGCGCCCGGCAGGTACCGACCGATCGCGCCCGTCGATCGAGCACCGGCTCAGCGCTCGAGCACCCAGCTGTGTCCGACCGAGAAGGGCCTGTAGCCCAGCCGTTCGTTGATCGAGAGCATTGGCGCGTTCGTGTCGTCGTTTTGCGTGATCACCCTGACAATCCCCGCCTGCGCGGCCGCCGCGAGCGAATACTGCTTCATGAGCAAGCCGAGACCGCGGCCACGGAAGGCTCGGGACACCCCGGTACCGCCGTTCAACGCTAGGCCGTTGAGGCGGTCCGTCAGAAGGAAGGTCATGCCGACCAGCTTCCCGTCCACAACCGCCACGAGTCCCAGTTCGCGGTCGCAATCCGGGTAGTCCCAGTGATGACGTCTCCAGGTCTCGAACGTGACGCCGGAGAGGTCGTTCGGGCCGGGCTCGTCAAGGATTGCTTCACGGTCGACCTCGTACACCGACTCCGGGGCATCAGCGTACGCACTGAACGGGCGCAGTTCGACGCCGGGCGGCGCCGATGGCGCCACGATCGTGCGCGGATCGACCGCGAGACTCGTCTGCGTCGCTGCGCGCGTGAAGCCCCGCCGCCTCGGGAACTCGACCGAATCCGCGTCGGCCCGACTTGTTGCTACGAGCCGACGTACTCCGATCGCCTCGACGTGCGCAAGCAGCGCCTCCCACAGCGCCGAGCCGACTCCACTCCTCCGATGAGATGGAGCGACCGTGATCCCGCCGAACCCAGCTGTATCGGTCGGGGCGAACGTGTTGATTCCGGCGTACGCCCATCCGACCAGTTCGTCCTCATGCTCGGCTTTCCAGTAGCCCATCCGATCCTCCGGCAACGCGCTCTCCATGCGATAGCGAAGGCCGGCGACGGTGTTGAGGCGATCCTCGAGCGTCATCCGAAGCAGAGCGGCAGCCCGTGGAGCATCGGCGACTGACGCGGGGCAGATCACGCGGGCGAGCCTACCGCTCTCGGTCAGCGCTTCGACGAGGAACTCACCCGCGGCGGCGCGAGATCGTCTCCCGAAGAGCGTCGATCTCGCGCACGCGCAGAACTCGGCAGGTGGCGAGGTACACGACCGCTCCGATTGCGAGGGCGACTCCGAGCGACACGATCTGCGCGACGGTCGAACGTCCGAGAGCGTCGTCCAGTGCGTACCAGATGCCGAACGCGGCCGCACCGAGCACGATCGAGGCGCCGGTCACGCGCACAGCCGCATCGACGATCCGCGCAAGATCGACTCCGCCCACGCGCCGCCGGAGGAAGAACACGAGGAACGCGGCACCAACGATGTTCACGAGCGACGTCGAGAGCGGAATACCCCAGATACCGACGCGGTACAACACGACGTCGAGCGCAGCGTTCAGGGCAAGCGTGCCGACGCCGACAACCGTCGGGACCCAGTTCGACTGCAGCCCGTAGAAGCCGCGGCTCAGCATCAACATCCAGCCGTTGAAGACGAGGCCGAGAGAGAACGCAGCAAGGCAGGCAGCGACGACCGTGACGTCTGACGACGTGAACTCCCCTCGCTCGTAGACGAGGCGGACGATCGGCTCCGCGAGCACCGCCGACACGATCGACGCCGGTATGAGCAGGAACGCGATCTGGCGCAAGCCGGTGCTGACAGTGGCCCTGAACGCGGTCAGATCGTTCTGCGCCGCGTACCGGGCGAGTGCAGGGAACAGCACCGTGGCGACCGCCACCGAGAACATCCCCTGCGGGAGCATATAGAGGCGGAAGGCTGCGTTGATCGCTGCCGGAGCGAGATCCGGATCAAGAAGGCGCGAGGCAAACAGCGTGTCGATGACAGCGTTCATGTTGATCAGCCCGAGCGTCAGCGTCACCGGCAGCATCAGCTTGAAGAAGCGGCGAACGGCCGGGTCGCGCCAGTCGAGCACCATCTGGAGGTGCCCGTCGAGGCCCCGGAGCCAGGGGACGGGAAGGAGAAGCTGGATGAGGGTGCCGACGAGAATCGCCAGCGCGTAGACGTAGAGCTGGGCGTCCTCTCCGGACACGCGGGGAACGCCGAGCCAGAGCCCGACGATGATCGCCAGGTTCCACGCGATCGGTGTCAAGGCCGGCACGGTGAAGTGGTCGTACGTGTTGAGAATCCCCACGATCACGCCGCTCAGACCGAGCAGGACGACGATCGGGAAGAGGACACGCGAGAGACCGACCGCGAGGTCGAAGTCGCCGCCGGGCTCGCCGAAGGGGCGGATCAACAACGGGGCAACCAGGATGAAGAGGGCCGTCAGAGCGCCGAGGATCAGGAGCACGAGCCAGAAGATCGTCGAGGCGACGCGCCAGGCGCGCTTGCGCTCACCTTTCACGAGCAGGTCGCTGAACACGGGCACGAACGCGCCCGAGAGAGCGGCGTCCGCGAGCAAGGCACGCACGAGGTTCGGAATCTGGAACGCGACCGTGAACGCGTTGATCGCACCACTGATCCCGAAGTAGTACGCGGCGACCATCTCGCGCACGAGCCCGAGCACGCGGGAGACGCCCGTCGCGACCGAGAAGATCAGCGTCGAGCGGGCGAGCTTTCGATGCTGCCCCGCCGCGGGATCTTGCGCAGGGACTTCCCCGGAGTTTGCACCATCGGTCATGCCGGTCGAATTCGGCGCGGACACGCCCGTCACCTTCGCACGAACCGCCCCGGCCCGCGTCGCTGTTCGAAGCCGTCGAGGGCTCTGCTACCATCATCACGCCCGCAAGCTGCGGGCATTCCTACGCTCGAGGGTAGATGCCGAATATCCAGCAACAGAAGAAGCGCGTCCTCATCGCCGTCCGCCAGCGGGACGAAAACCTCCGCTACCGCTCGACGATCAAGACGCTCACGAAGCGGCTCGAAGGAGCCGTCGCCGCCGGCGATGTGGAGCTCGTCGCGACCGAGCACCTTGCGCTCGTCCGCCTGATCGACAAGTCTGCGTCGAACGGGTCGATCCACAAGAACACTGCGGGACGCAAGAAGGCCCAGGCAGCGCGTCTCGTGGCAACGACCGCCGCATAGTCCCACGAACCGTTGCTGAGCGCCCGCGACCGCTGCGCGTCGTCTCTTACGAGTTTCCTGGCTCCGCGCTAACCGCGACGAGAGCCCGTTGCAGCTCGACATCGGCGGCGAGTCGACTGCCGCCTTTCAGCGCGAGATCGAGCTCCGCGAATCGTACCGTCGCACTCGCCAGCTCCTCGTCCGAGAAGCCCTCTGCCTGGCGATAGACCTTCTCGCCGTGGAACGGGTGCATCTTGAGCGCGAGCGCTGCATCCCGAGCGGCCACGCCCTCGTCCGCGAGCCGCTTCAGCTGACGCATCCGGGCGAGATGTCCATTGAGCGTGGCAGCGAGCCTCGGCGCGGTGTCACGGCGGGGCTTGTCCGACCGCTCGAACATCGTCTCGCAGATATCCAGTAGGCGCCCTGGGCGGCGCTCCGCCCAGGCGTCCGTGAGTGCGAACGGCGCGATGTCCGCGACGGGAGCCACGAGCTGTTCCACCTCGGCAACACCGATGGGCTCGCCCTGTGCCCAGGTCGCGATCTTCGTGATCTCGCTCGCGAGGCCGTGGAGGTCATCGTCCCCGACGTACTGGACGAGGAGCGCGCACGCGTCGGTCTCCGCCTTGACGCCCGCCTGGCGGAATCGCTCCGCCACCCAGGCGACACGCCCTCGCTTGGCGACGTCGAACAAGAGGAGATCACCGGCTCTCGCGCAGGCTTTCGCGATCGCGGCGTCCTTCTTCACCTCGACGCCGACCAGTGCGAGAACGGTGCCAGGCGCCGGCTCGGCGAGGTACGACGCGACCGCCTCGATGTCGGCCGCCTTCCACCCACCTGTCGGAGGGCGGTTCTCTTCCTTCTTGCGCCCATCGACGTCGGTGACCACGACGAGCCGCGCGTCACCGAACAGGCTGCCCGAGTTGCAGAGCGTGACAGCATCCGGGCCGGCAACCTCGAGTGCGGAGACGATCTCGATCGCCTCGTCGACGAATCTCGAGCGAAGGCGCTGGACGGCGAGCTCGACCTTCGGACGATCGCTGCCCGAGATGAGATACGCAGGCTTCAGCGCGGGCTTTTCGCTCATCGTCCTACCGTACTGGACGATCCGTATGGACGGTCAGTGATGTTCCGTCGGACTCCAGGACGACCCTCCCGTGCTCGTCTGTGCGGTATACGGTCAGCCCTGAACGCTCATGGAGGGCCCGCAGGGTCTCGGCCCGCGGGTGGCCATAGCGGTTGTGAGCGCCGACGGAGATAACGGCCACGCGCGGACGCAGAATTCGAAGCTCGTCCGCGAGCCCTTCGTCCGCCGAACCGTGGTGCGCAACCTTGATCACCTCGACTTCCCGTAGCGGCAGCGATCGCGTGACCGAAGACTCGGAGTCGCCCGTGAGCAGCACGTCGATCGTGCCGTAGCTCGCGAGGAGGACCGTCCCGTGGACATGCGGATCTTCGTCTCGCGAGCCCGGATGATCCGGCCAGAGGACGCGAACACGAAGCCTCCCGAGCGCGTAAATCCGCCCCACTCGTGCCGGGACGAGCGGCACTCGAAGCAGGAGGGCAGTCTTGCGAAGCTCCCGCTCGTCGACGCCCACACCAGGCTGCATAGGATCGATCACGCTCCCGACGTTCATGTTGCGGAGGACTGCGGAGCCTCCTCCGACGTGGTCACGATGCGCGTGAGTGACCACGAGCGCCGCAAGCGTGCGCAACCCCATCCGCCTCAACTGACGGTCGACCCGTGCCTCCGGCGGCCCGCAGTCGACGAGCAGCGCCCCCTCTCGCGTCTCGAGGAGCACCCCGTCCCCCTGCCCGACGTCGAGGAAGGTGACCCGCAGCCCGGCAGGCGGCGACCAGGTCGCAGGCGGGTGAAGCGCCCACCACGCCGCGGCCACGAGCGGAACGAGCGCCGCCGCGGTGACCGCCGCAGCCCGGCGCCGATACGTGGGCAGCACTCTTAGCCCGACAGCGGCGAGGGCCGCTGCGGCGACCACCAGAACGAGCGCCCGGGACGACGTCTGGGAGTAGGGAAGCGCTGCAATCAGCCGCGCGGAGAACGCAATCCACGCAGAGGCGGCACCGGCGATCGCCGAGAGCGCAACGGCTGCGGACGGGATCACCGGATCAAGAACAGCGGCGGCAAGCCCACAGCCGAGCAACACAGGCATCGCCGGCTCCGCAAGAGCGTTTGCAGGCACCGTCCAGAGGGGAATCGTGCCGAATTGCAGCCAGAGGATCGGCGCCGTCACGACGCCACAGGCCGTCGAGATGCCAACCACCTCGACGAGCCACCGCGGAATCGGAACTCCCTCGCTGAATCGACGCAGACGCGGCATGACGAGGAAGATCGCCGCGACCGCCGCGAAGGAGAGCTGGAATCCCGGCTCGAGGAGCGATCTCGGCGTCCACGCAAGAAGAACGACCGCTCCGGCGGCCATCGTGTGCCAGCGATCGCTCGGTCGTGAGAGGAGCCAGGCCAACGACGCGAGGCAGCCGGCGACAGCAGCGCGGACGACCGACGGCTGCCAGCCGACGGCGAGGCAGTACGCGAGGATCGCGAGGATCGCGAGCGAGTGGCCGACACTGCGCGGGAGCCCGACCACGTACGCGAGACCAAGAACCCCGAAACCGATGAGCACGATGTTCTGTCCCGAGACCGCGAGCAGGTGGTAGAGCCCCGAGGCCTTGAAGGCCTCGCGAAGCTCGGGATCGATTCCCTCGTCTGCGCCGAGCACGACACCGACCAGGATCGACCGACGCTCGCCCGAGGTTCCCGACGCGAGCGCGTTTCCGATCGCCGTGCGCAGCCGGTCGCCGACGCCTCCGATCCCGCCCCGCCGGTCGACGATTCGCCAGGAGCCGGTGACGCGGAGGACGACATGAATCCCCCTGCGCTCGAGCCACCTGCGCTCGTCGAAACCGGTCTCGGGCCCTCGCGGGGCGACCGGGCGCGCCCGGATCGCGAGCACCGCGCCCTGGGGCGGCGCACGACCGGCCGGGAGCTCCAGAAGGACACGCTCCCGCAACGCGAGGCCGTCGAACCGCCGAACCTCGGCAGTGGCACGAATCGCGAAGGGAGACCGGGACGGCGGTCCGGTCACGATGACCCGAGCACTACCGGGGTCACCGATCCGTCGAGCAAGGAAGCTCCGGTCGAACTCGTCCAATCGGAGGCCTCCCCACCACAGGCCGACCGCACCGAGCACCACCGCGGCGAGGACGAACCGGGCCAGATCGGGCAATGCCGACGACACACCCATCGCAGCTCCAGTCGCCACGGCGCAAGCAATCCATGGCACGGACACCCAGTTCGCCGCGGACAATCCAAGCGCAAGCGCAGCGAGCAGCAAGGCCGGCCAGCCGCGATCGAGCGCATCTCGGGCACCGGTCACGGGGTTACCAGCTCGCGCATCTGCTCGATGCGCGCGGGGCCGATACCGGGAATCGCATCGAGGTCGTCGATCGACCGAAATGACCCGTGCGTCTGTCTCCAGTCGATGATCTTCTGCGCGGTGACCGGGCCGACTCCCGGAAGCCCGTCGAGCTGCTCGAGGGTTGCGCTCGCAAGGCTTACCTTGCCGGCGGGTGCCGCGACCGTCCCTGGCCCGGCAGCACCCACGGGAGCGCGAGCCGGAACGACGACCTGCTGGCCATCGGCGACAGGAGCCGCGAGGTTGACGAGGGCGAGATCGGCGCGCCTCGTAGGGCCGCCTGCGCGCTCGACCGCGTCGGCGATCCTCGCCCCCTCGGGAAGCCTGACGAGACCGGCCCGTTTGACCGCGCCCACGACGTACACGATGAGCCTCGGGCTCGCGGCAGATCCACCACTCGCGTCGACCTCGTCGAGAATCGCTGCCTGGGTCGCGGGCGCGCGCGCGGTGCCGGACGCCACGAGTCGTCGCCCGACCAACGCCAGCACGAACACACAGACGACGAGAAGGATGGCAGTGTGCGTGCGTGGAAGCCTTTCGAAGATCATGTCGTCAATAGTGGCAACGAAGGTGGAACGGCTTCGAGCCAGGTGTGAGTCGAACCTGCGCCCACCCCTCCACCGAGAGCCGCGAAAGCGCTTTACGCCAACGAAGATCTGTTCGTCAGGATCTGAAGGCGCCAACCGCCGAGCAGTCGAGCGAGAAGGAGCATGCGCCGTTACGCGACCGCGCCGTTGTCCTCGTTCGAGGAGCTCTTCGACGGTGCCGCGGGCGGCATAGGCGGATTCGATGCCGCCGAGGTCCCACCCGCCTGCCCGAGCATTCGGGCGAGATCGGGTTCGCGCTCGGCCGCGCAGGAGCGATGACCAGGCACGTCAGTCCCGGCGCGTGAGTCCGGCCGTGGTCACGGTCGTCGAGGACGTCAACGGCGGAAACGAGCGGGCGCGCGTTCCGGCACGCCTCCCGCGAGAGTCTGGCCGTGAGGTTCGCCGACCTTGCCGCCGACGGCGCGCACGTCCGCGTCGCGGTCGACGCGTGCCCGGCCGGTGACGTTTCGCGCACGACGCGGACAACCCAATTCCAGCAGATCGGATCGAGGAGGCGACCGACCTCAGGCGACGAGTGACACGAGCTTGCCGGGAACGACGATCGTCTTCCGGAGCTCCTTGCCCGCGACGTGAGCCTGCACTTTCTCCGACGCAAGCGCAAGCGCGAGCAGCTCGTCCTCGCTCATCGACGCGGCGACGCAAAGCTTGTCGCGGACCTTGCCGTTCACCTGCACCACGATCTCGATCTCGTTCTCGACGAGGAGCGCGGGGTCGGCCACCGGCCAGGGCCGCTCCCACAATCTCCCCGGGCCGAGCACGCCCCAGAGCTCCTCGGCCACGTGCGGCGCGTAGGGCTGGATCAGCGAGACTGCCGTCTCGGTCGCAAAGCGCGCCGCCGGGTCGTCAGGGTTTCGCTGGATCTCGTTGACGAGCTCCATCACCGAGGCGATCGGCGTGTGAAACGAGAACCGACGGTCGATGTCATCCGTGACCTTCGCGATCGTCCGGTGCGTCTTACGCGCGAGCGGACCGTCACCCGGGTCACCCGACACAACGTCAGCCTGCTCGTGGGCGATCCGCCAGAGCCGGTTGAGGAACCGCCAGATCCCCTCCAGGCCGTTGTCGTGCCAGGCCATGTCCTCGTCGGCCGGGCCCATGAAGAGCGTGTACAGCCGAACCGTGTCGGCGCCGTAGCGCTCGACGTACTCGAGTGGGTTGATCACATTGCCCTTCGACTTGGACATCTTGGCGCCGCCCGCCGTCACCATCCCCTGGTTGAACAGTCGCGCGAACGGCTCGCGGAAGGAGCACATGCCCATCTCGTTCATGACCTTCGTGAAGAACCGTGCGTAGAGGAGATGGAGCACCGCGTGCTCGATCCCGCCGATGTACTGGTTTACCGGAAGCCAGTAGTCGGCGATCGCGCGATCGAACGGCAGATCGGTGTTCGCAGGGTCCGTGTAGCGAATGAAGTACCACGAGGAATCGACGAACGTGTCCATCGTGTCCGTCTCCCGGAGCGCCGCGTTTCCGCAGGCCGGACACGTCGTATTCACCCAGTCCTCTGCCGCCGCGAGCGGCGAGCGGCCCTTCGGGGCGACCTCGGTGATGTCCGGCAGGACGACCGGCAACTGATCGTCGGGCACCGGAACCTCCCCACACGCGGAGCAATGCACGATCGGGATCGGGCAACCCCAGTATCGCTGACGCGAGAAGAGCCAGTCGCGGAGCCGGTAGCCGATCGTCGCCTCGCCGAGGCCCCTCTCGCCGAGCCAGTCGACTATCCGCTCCTTCGCTTCGGGGCTCGGAAGGCCGTCGAACTCCCCCGAGTTGACGAGCACCTCGTTGGCGCTGTGGGCCGAGTACGCGCTTCCCTCGGGGACACTCTCGCCCTCGGGCACGACAACGGGCCGGATTTCGATCCCGTAGCGCTGGGCAAACGCGTGGTCGCGCTCGTCGTGGGCCGGCACGGCCATGATCGCGCCGGTGCCGTAGCCCATCAGTACGTAGTCCGCGACCCAGATCGGGATGGCAGAGCCGTTCACGGGGTTGACGGCATAACGACCCGTGAAGACTCCGTCCTTTTCCTTCTCCTCTCGCTCCACCTCGGAGCGTGCCGCGGTGCGACGCACGTAGTCGAGAACCTCCGTCTCGTGCTCGGACCCCACCACGAGCGTTGCCACGAGTGGATGCTCGGGAGCGAGAACGAAGAAGGTGGCTCCGAACAGCGTGTCCGGGCGGGTCGTGAACACTGGCAGCTCCTCCCCGCTCCCCTCGACGCTGAACAGAACGCGAGCCCCTTGCGATCGGCCGATCCAGTTGCGTTGCATCGTGAGAACCCGGTCGGGCCACTGCTCGAGCAGCTCCATCTCGTCGAGCAGCGCGTCCGCGTAGTCGGTGATCCGGAAGAACCACTGGGTCAGGCTCTTCGCTTCGACCTCCGCGCCGCAGCGCTCGCACCTTCCATCGACGACCTGTTCGTTCGCGAGCACCGTCTGATCGTTCGGACACCACTTGACGGGCGCTTCCTTGCGGTAGGCGAGTCCGCGCTCGTAGAAGCGCAAGAACAACCACTGCGTCCAGCGGTAGTACGCAGGATCGTGAGTCGACACCTCGCGACCCCAGTCGATCGCCCACCCCATGCGGTGCATCTGGGAGCGGATCGAGGCGATATTGCGCTCCGTGACCGTGCGCGGATGCCCGCCCTCCTTGATGGCGGCGTTCTCGGCGGGAAGGCCGAACGCGTCGTACCCCATCGGGCGCAACACCTGCATCCCCTTACGGCGCCGCAGGTGCGTGACCACGTCGCCGATCGTGTAGTTGAGCGCGTGCCCCATGTGTAGGTCGCCCGACGGGTACGGGAGCATCTCGACGACGTACGACTTGGAACGGTCGCCCGTCAGGTCTGCTGGCTCGGGGTTCGGGACATGGAACGACTGCTCGTCGGCCCAGACCTTCTGCCACTTCAGCTCGATCGATTGTGGGTCGTAGCGTTCCATCGTCACCGTCATGTTCGTCGCCGGAGGAGAGAATCCGGGTACAAAAAAACCTCTCGGGCGAGAGGCTTCAGGGGAGATCGCTGCGGCTCCCGCCGCACATGTCTCCTGGGTTACCTGAGAAGCAGCACCACGTCGTTCATCATACCACCGCCTCCCCCGGCGAACCACATGTTCGATCCTCGCGAGCCCGCGTGGGTGAGTACCCTGGGGCCACGAGGTCAACGACACAGGGAGAACCGGAAGATGCCGCTCGTCTCGATGCGCCAACTCCTCGACGAGGCCGCCGTCGGCGGCTACGGCGTCGGGGCGTTCAACGTCAACAACATGGAGCAGATCCAGGCGATAATGGAGGCGGCTCGGGACACGTCCTCGCCGGTGATCATCCAGGCTTCGCGTGGTGCCCGCTCGTACACGAACGACCTCTTTCTCTGGCACCTCATGCAGGCCGCGGTCGAGCTGTATCCGGAGATTCCCGTGGCTCTGCACCTCGATCACGGCAACGAGCCCGAAACGTGCTTCTCGGCTATCGATCTCGGCTTCACGAGCGTGATGATGGACGGCTCACTCGAGGCTGACGGAAAGACGCCCGCGTCGTTCGGGTACAACGTCGCAGTCACGAAGGAGGTCGTCGCCTATGCCCACGCGCGGGGGGCGACCGTCGAGGGTGAGCTCGGCACGCTCGGAGGCATCGAGGACGGCCACGGCTCCGGTGAGGTGCACCTGACCGACCCGGACGAGGCCGTAGAGTTCGTCGCCGAGACCGGGATCGACGCGCTCGCTGTGGCAATTGGAACCTCCCACGGCGCCTACAAATTCGCAGAAGCGCCCACGGGGGATGTGCTCAAGATGGACCTGATCGAGGAGATCCACCGTCGCCTGCCGGAGACGCACCTCGTCATGCACGGCTCGTCGAGCGTGCCGCCCGGGCTCGTCGAGCAGATCAACCGCTACGGCGGCTCGCTCAAGCCGGCCTGGGGCGTACCGGTGAAGGAGATTCAGCTCGGGATCAGGCACGGCGTTCGCAAGATCAACGTCGACACCGATTCACGTCTCGCGGTGACAGGCGCGATCCGCAAGGTGCTCGCGGAGTCCCCCGAGAAGTTCGATCCACGCGACTACCTCAAGCCCGCGCGTGCCGCGATGCAGGAGCTGATCGCGGAGCGGATGCGCGATTTTGGGCAAGCAGGTCACGCCGAAGACTACGAGGCGATCTCGCTCGAGGAGATGAAGACCGGATACGCAGCGGCGACCACGACGGCATAGAGGACAAGGTCATCGACGACGTCCTCGAGCTGTTCCCGGATTCTGCCCGGATCGACGGGGCGGACCTCATGCTCGGCGGGGTGCCTGCCGCGGCGCTCGCGGGTGACTTCGGAACGCCGCTCGTCGTCTACTGCGAAACGACGCTACGGGCTCGGGCGCGCGCTCTGAAGGCAGCAATCACGGGAGGCCACGTCGCGTTCGGAACGAAGGCGTTCTCGAACGTGGCGATCCTGAAGCTGTTCCGCGAGGAGGGCATCGGCTGCGACGTCGCCTCGACAGGCGAGCTGGCGTTCGCCCGTGCTGCGGGCTTCCGCGGAGACGAGATCATCGTCCATGGGAACAACAAGGATGCAGCTCTGCTCGCCGAAGCCGGGGCAGAGGGAGCGATCGTCGTGCTCGATGCACCCGACGAGGCCGAGCTCGCTGCCGCGGCAGGAGTCGAACGTGTTCTCGTGCGCGTCACGCTGGGCGTCGACGCCGATACCCACGAGGCGATCCGGACGGGCCATCACGGATCGAAGTTCGGCCTTCCCCCCGTGCAGGCAAGGACGCTGATCCAGGACGCCATCGATCGTGGCCTCGACGTGCTGGGACTGCACGTCCACATCGGCTCACAGCTCGCCGACTTCGACGCCCAGGCGGAGACCATCGTTCGTCTCGCCTCTTTCGCGGCTTCGTGTCGCGACGCGTTCGGCTGGACTCCGAGGATCGCCGATCTCGGTGGAGGTTTCGGGATCCGCCACAACACCGAGGAGCATGCGCCCGACGCATCGGTGCTGGCAGCGGCCGCGGTCGAAACAGGGCGGCTCGCCTTCGCCGAGGCAGGATTGCCCGAGCCCGAAGTGTGGCTCGAGCCGGGTCGGTCACTCGTGGGCTCGGCGGGTGTCACCCTGTACCGCGTCGGCGCGGTCAAGCAGCTGCCAGAACGCACCTGGGTTGCTGTCGACGGCGGGATGTCGGACAACCCGCGCCCGCAGCTCTACGACGCGGTCTACACCGCCGTCTCGGCCGGTCGGGCGAACGAGCCGACCGACGAGCACGTGAGCATCGCCGGAATGCACTGCGAATCCGGCGACGTCCTGATCGACGACGTCGCCCTTCCTTCCCCGCAGCGGGGTGACCTTCTCGCGGTGCCGGCGACCGGGGCGTACACGCTTTCGATGGCGTCGAACTACAACGGCGTCCCCCGCCCCGCCGCCGTGCTCGTGCGGGATGGTGAGGCGCGTCTGATCCGCTCCCGCGAGACGATCGTCGACCTGCTTCGCGCAGAGGTCTGATCACGGCTGCCGAGCTCGAGGACGCTGGGGTTCTGGCGCCGGTGTTCCGTGACGCCGGAGGAGTGCTGCGAATCCTGCTCCTCGTGCGTACCGACCGCGGCATCCACGGAGGCCAGATCGGCCTCCCGGGCGGCCGTCCCGAACCGGGCGATCGCGACCTCCTGGCGACAGCATTGCGCGAGGCCGATGAGGAGATAGGCCTGCCTGCCGACCGGGTGGAGGTGCTCGCTACGCTCCCCGCGGTCGAGACGTTGGCGACGGGCTGGCGAGTGCATCCGTTTCTCGGCGTCGTTCCCGATGGCATCGACTGGCGCCTGCAACCGGAAGAGGTCGCGCAATTGCTGACCCCGGCGGTTGCGGCCCTCAACGACCCGGGAGAGCGGCGACTCCTGTCGTTCTCCTCGAATCACTTTCGACAGCCACTCGAAGTAGAGGGTATCGACGTCGAGGGGCACGTCTTGTGGGGGATGACACTTCGAATCCTCGATGACCTGATTCCACGACTGCTCGGCGGAGAGTGGCCGGTGTAGGTGCAGTCCACCACCGCTAGCATCTCTCGATGCCACCGGAGACATGGGAGCAGCTGGGCTCTGAGCTCGCTTTCGACCATCCCCATTTCCAGGTGCGCCGCGACACGTTGCGGCTGCCGAGCGGCCGGATCGTCGACGACTACCTCGTCGGAGTCCTCAACGACTACGTTCTCGTCGTCGCCGTCACCCCGGCCAGGCAGGTCGTGCTCGTCCGCCAGTGGAGGCAGGGTGTCCGCCGGATCACTCTCGAGCTCCCGGGTGGTGCGATCGACTCGGGCGAGACGCCCGTCGAGGCAGCAGCGCGCGAGCTCCGTGAGGAGACCGGGTTGGCGGCCGCCTCGCTCGAGCTTCTGGGATCGTTCGACGTCGACACCTCGAAGGCCTCGACCCAGGGGCACGTCTTCCTCACGATAGGTGCGGAACTGCTCCATGCACCCGAAGCACACGAGATGGAAGCTCCCGAGGTCGTGTTCGTGCCGATCTCGACCCTGCCTGCGTTGATCGACAGTGGCGAGATTCGCGGTGGAGCATCGGTCGCCGGCCTGCTGCAGGCGCTCCGCCATCTCGAAGACGGTTGAGCAGCGAGCCTCGACCCTGTCCACCGGGAGTCGCGTCCCGACCGCCGCAAGCTTGGTTCGGGCCGACCGGGGGGCCGTCAGCCTGCGTGGCGGCGGCGGAGCTCCTCCTCCACCCTCTCTGGGTCGAGGCCCCGTGCTGCGAGCAGGACGTAGCTGTGGAACCAGAGGTCGGCGAGCTCCTCGACGAGGCGCTCGTCGGAGTCGGAGACGGCGGCGAGCGCGACCTCGACGCCCTCCTCCCCCACCTTCTGCGCGACGGCCGCCGGGCCGTCCGCGAGTAGGCCCGCAACGTACGATCCATCTGGCCGTGTGGCCGCTCGCTCGGCAACCACACGCCACAGCCAGGGAGCGAAGCACGACTCGGCGCCCGTGTGGCAGGCGGGACCGGCCGGATTGACCCGAAGCAGGATCGCGTCGCCGTCGCAGTCGTCGCGGATCTCGACGATCGCCATCGTGTTCCCCGACGTGGCGCCCTTTTGCCAGTACTCCTGGCGTGAGCGACTCCAGAACCACGCCTCGCCCGACTCGCGACTCCGACGGAGCGCCTCCTCGTCCATCCAGGCAAGCATGAGCACCCGGCCGCTCGCCGCGTCCTGCACGATCGCCGCCATCAGCTCGGGTGCGCTCACGTCCTGACGTTCCATCCCATCTCCTTCAGCTCGTTCTTCAATTCGGGTAGCCGCTCGGGTCGCTCGTGGACGATCGAGGCGATGATCGCCGCCTCGGCTCCGACCTCGAATGCATCCGCGATGTGTCCCGCCTTACCAGCCCCACCGGACGCGATCACGGGGACCTCGACCGCCTCTGCGAACGCGCGCGTGAGCGGAAGATCGTAGCCCTCACGGGTGCCGTCGGCGTCGATCGACGTGACGAGGAGCTCGCCCGCACCCCGCTCGACCGCCTCGACGGCCCAGTCGACTGCATCGCGCCCACGCGGCGTCTTCCCGGCATGGGTGACGACCTCACCGGCCCGTGCGTCGATAGCGCAGACGACGGCCTGCGAGCCGAACTCGTCGGCGAGGGCGGTCAGGATCGACGGGTCGTCGAACGCGGCACGGTTGATCGCGACCTTGTCGGCCCCGGCGCGGAGGAGAGATCGCGCGTCCTCGAGGCCGGTGACGCCGCCGCCGACCGTGAACGGGATGGTCAGCTCGGCGGAAGCTCGCTCGATCAGCTGGAGGATCGGCCCACGGCCCTCCAGCGTCGCGGTGATGTCGAGAAAGACGAGCTCGTCGGCCCCGAGCTCCGAGTACCGGGTCGCGAGCTCGATGGGCTCGCCCATTTCGCGCAGATCGACGAAGTTGACTCCCTTGACGACTCGGCCGCCGGCGACGTCGAGGCAGGGGATTACGCGCTTCTTGACCATGCCACCGCGTTCTCGAGAACCCGCGCGCCGGCCTGACCGCTGCGCTCCGGGTGAAACTGGACACCGGCAACCGCGCCCTCGTGCACGGCGGCGACGATCCTGCCGCCGTGATCGGCAACGGCGACAACAACGTCCTCGTCGGTCGGCTCGACGGCGTAGCTGTGGGCGAAGTAGACGTCCTCACCTTCGAGCCCCTCAACGAGCGGCGATGCCCGCGTCACCGCGAGCTCGTTCCAACCCATGTGGGGCACCCGTGCCGCCTGCACTCGACGCACAGGTCCCCCGAGGATCTCGAGGCCGCAGCCCCCCTCGTCACTCGCGCCGAAGAGAAGCTGCATCCCCACGCAGATACCGAGTACCGGCCGCCCCGCGGCGACACGGTCGCGGATCGCATCGTCAAGGCCGCATCGTGCAAGGCCGCGCGCGGCGCTCTCGACGTGGCCGACCCCCGCGATCACGGCGAGTGGCGCGTCCCGGACGATCGAAGGATCGACGGTGATCGTCGCCTCGGCTCCGGCACGCGCGAACGCCGAGGCGACGGAACTGAGATTGCCGGCGCCGTAGTCGGCCAGCACGATCCTCATCAGACGCGCGACCTCACGCGATCCCCTTCGTCGACCTGATCCCGCCGTCACCTGGAGCGACGGCCTGCCGCAGGGCCTGCCCGAGTGCCTTGAATGCAGCCTCGGCGATGTGATGGTCGTCGTCGCCGACCGATTCGAGGTGCACGGTGCACCCGGCCTGCATCGTGAAGCGTTCCAGGGCGTGCGGGAGAAGTGAGATCGAGAGCCCTCCGACGCGCTCGCCGGTGAATGCCAGCGAGATCTCGGCATGTGGACGTCGGACGAGATCGACGGCCGCGGTGGCGCGAGCCTCGTCCATCGGCACGACGGCCGAACCGTAGCGTGCGACGCCCTCGCGGCTGCCGAGAGCCTGCTGCAGAGCATCCCCGAACGCCGCCAAGACATCCTCGACGGTGTGATGCTCGTCGACGTCGAGGTCGCCACCGGCGACGCAATCGAGATCGAAGCCCGCATGAAAGGCAAGCAGCGTCAGGAGATGATCGAGGAACCCGATTCCCGTCCTCACGTGCGAACGCCCGCTTCCCTCCAGGCCGAGCGTGATCCGCAGTGCCGTCTCCGTGCTGGTGCGGATGATCGTCGCGTCACGCCCCGGAAGCGGGCCCGGCTCGACCCCGAGTGCCCGCAGGACGATGTCGTTCTCGGATGCTCTTCGGAGCGTGACCCGGATCCCGTTCGGGAAGCGGCGCACGATGATGCCCTGCTTTTCCAGGTCAGCGCCGAGGTCGGCGTCGGACCTCACCCAGACGAAGTTGCCCGCCGCCGGAGGGGCGTCGAGGCCGCCTGCGACGAGCGCCGAGCGGACCCGTTCCCGCTCCTCGATCTCGGACTGGACGTCGTAACGAGGATCGCGGAGCGCCGCCGCCGCGATGCGTGCCGCCGGCGATGCGATCGGCGCCGGTGCACGGCGAGCTTCGAGCACGGCCGCGGTCGCGGGTGCTGCAACGGCGTACCCGACGCGGAGGCCGGCGTAGCCGAACGCCTTGGACATCGTGCGAAGGACGATCAGGTTCGGGCACTCGTCGAGCCACGGGACGACCGACTCACCACCGAACTCGATGTACGCCTCGTCCACGACAACCGCGGCGGCCGGGTACCGCCGAGCGAGCTCGACGAGCTCGAGGGACGGTGTCACCTCGCCCGTCGGGTTCTCGGGGTTACAGCGCCAGATCAGGCTCGCCCCATCCGTCTCGCCGGTCGGCTCCGCACCGTTGAGCAGGGTCACGATGCGATAGAACGCATACGTCTGCGGGAGCATCGCGGCCCGCCTACCGGGCTCGAGGTACGTCCGAGCGCAGAGCATGATCAGATCGTCCGCTCCCGCGCCGACGACGATCTGCTCCCAGCCAACGTCCGTGCCCGATCCCGCGCTGACGTACCCCGCTGCGGCCTCTCGGAGTTCCCGGTAATGGCCGTCCGGGTACCGCTCCAACGTGGCAAAGCTCTCGGCGAGGGGGATCTGCGCGACGCCCGGCAGCGGCGGCGTGTTCTGGTCGAACTTCAGAACCTCAGCCGGCGAGAGCCCGTGGCGCGCCGCGACCTCTTCGACCGTTGCAGCCCACTTGTATGGCGCAAACGCATCCGGGAGCGGGATCGCTTCAGGCCCACGCCGCTCGTCCCCGTTCGAGCGCGTGCTCACGCCCGTTCCAATGCGCGCTCGGCGGCAGCGGCGTGGAGCGGCAGTCCCTCGGCCCTCGCAATCGGCCCCACGACGCGCGCGGCCGCTGCCGCACCCGCCCCCGTTGCGCGAACCACCTGGAGCGGCTTCATGAACATCTCGAGGCCGAGGCCCCCGGAGGAGCGCGCGAGACCGCCCGTCGGCAGGACGTGCGTTGCGCCTGCCGCGTAGTCGCCCACCACGGCGGAGCCTCCGATGAAGACCGAGCCCGCGTTACGCACGCCGGCAAGCAGAGTTTCAGCGTCGCGAACGTGCAGCTCGAGATGCTCGGGTGCAAACGCCTCCGAACGCGCAAGCGCATCAGCGAGAGAAGCAACGGTTTCGATTTCAACGTTGTCATATCGAGCAACAAGAGTAGTGACAGCGGCGGACAGAGCCGGATCCGTGCTGAGCAGGAGCGCCACGCTATCGCTCCCGTGCTCGGCCTGCGCGAGGAGATCGGCAGCGCACTCCTGCGGATCGGCCGTGTCGTCGGCGATCACGATGACTTCGCTCGGGCCGGCCGGAATATCGATGCCGACCCGTGGTGAGACGAGAAGCTTGGCCGCCGTGACGTATGCGTTGCCCGGCCCGACGATTCGATCGACCGGCTCGATCGAACCAGTCCCGTAAGCAAGAGCGGCGACCGCCTGCGCCCCACCGATCGCATACAGCTCGTCGAGGCCGAGCTCGCGCGCGACGACAAGTGTGGCATCGACAGGGTTTGGTGTGACGACGGCGATACGCCTCACACCGGCAACGAGCGCCGGGACAGCGGCCATAACGAGCGACGAGGGCAACGGGAAGCGACCGCTCGGAACGCAGATTCCAACCGAGTCGAGGGGCAGCCAGCGACGCTCGGACACGATCCCCGGGGCGGCCTCGACCGACGTGTCGCGCGGCCGCTGTGCCTCGCTGAACGTCCGGACGGCGCGGATCATCGCGCGGATCGCCTCGAGGACGTCATCGTCTACGGCTGCAACCGCGATCGAGTCGGTGGAGATGCGGAAGCCGTCGGGCCGCGGCCCGTCGAAGCGCTCTGTCCACTCGAGCAAGGCAGCGTCGCCTCGTGCTCGAACGTCGGAGACGATCGGCGAAACGACCCGGATCGCTTCGTCGAGATCCGAGCCTCTCACGAAACGAGTCGCTCGATCGGAAGAACGAGGATCGAGGTCGCCCCGGCGTCACGCAGCGCCGGAAGCAGAGACCAGACATCGTCGGCGGCAACCGCGGCATGAACGGCGATATCGCCCTCGCTCGCGAGCGTGAGCACCGTAGGAGCTCCCATGCTCGGAAGGACGGCCCGAATGGCGGGCAGCGTCTCGGTCGTCGCGTTCATCATCACGTACCGTCGGCGTCGCGCGGCTACGACTCCCGAAAGCATGAGCTCGAGCCGCTCGACGAGGTCGTGCTTCTCGGACACGGCCCCCCGACCACCGATCAGCACGGCCTCCGAGGTGAGAAGCGCCCCGATCAGGCGTAGCCCGTTCGCGCTCGCGGTCGACCCCGTCGACACCAGATCGACGATCGCATCGGCGAGGCCGAGTCGGGGAGTCGCTTCGACCGACCCGGAGACGGTCACGATCTCGGCCTCGATGCCGCGCTCACCGAGGAGCATCGCGGTGGAAGACGGGTAAGCGGTAGCGATCCGGAGGCCGCTGAGATCGGCGATCGCCGTCTCCGGCGCGTCGTTTGGAACAGCCGCCTGGAGCGTGCAGCGTGCGAAACCGAGCTCGGCAAGCGTGACGACATCGGCCCGCGCCTCGACGACGAGGTTCGCGCCGGTCACGCCGAGGTGTACGACCCCATCCTGTACGTACTCGGGGATGTCACTCGGACGGACGAGAAGCAGGTCGACCGGTGCGTTGGCGCACGGAACGACGAGCGACCGCTCGGTCGCCTCGAACGAGAGGCCTGCATCGGCACACAGCCGAAGCGTCGTCTCTGCCATGCGACCCTTCGCCGGCACGGCGAGCGTCAGCCGTCCGTTTTCCCCTGCCCGGGTGAACGCGTTCATCGCCGCTTCACCCTGTCGAGCGCGAGCCGGTATCCGCCGGCGCCGTGCCGCACCCACTGAGCGACCCGGGTGACGGTTGCTGTGGACGTGGGAACCCGTTCGGCGATCTCGATGTACGGAACGCCCTGATCGACGAGGCGCGCCGTCTGCCACCGATGCGCGAGTGCCTCGAGCTCGGCACGCGTGCAGAGATCACGAAGAAACGCCGTGAGCTCGTCGGGAGTCCGCAGGGTGCGAATTGCCGCGACGAGCTCGGCGACACCCTCGCCGGCGTCCTGCCGATCGATTTCCGGAGAGGTGGACACTGCAGAGTGCGACGGTAGCTGGGAGCGAGTCATATACCAACATGGTAGCATGATAACGTGTTAGCAGAAGACTTCCAAGTCATCCCGGCCATCGACGTCCTCGAGGGGCGGGTCGTCAGATTGTCTCAGGGGCGGCGCGAGGCGGTGACGATCGAGGGCGGAGACCCCGTGGAACTCGCGCGTCGGTTTCGCAACGAGGGTGCCCGTCGACTTCATCTCGTCGATCTCGACGGTGCGTTCAGCGGGGTGCCGACGCTCGACCTTCTCGAGCGCGTCGCGAGCGCCGGGGGCCTACCGTTACAGGTCGGGGGCGGCTATCGCACCGTCGACGCCATCGAGTCGGCGATCGCAGCAGGCGCGGACCGGGTCATGGTTGGAACCGCCGCTCTCTCCCCCTCGTTCCTCGCCGGCGCTGCCGCTCGGTTCGGAGAGCGCCTCGTGGTAGCGATCGACGCCCGGGACGGCAAGGTGGCCGTGGACGGTTGGACACGAACGTCGGAGAAAACGCCGGTCGCGCTCGCTCGGGAGTGTGCTGAGGCCGGTGTTCAGCGTCTGCTCGTGACGAGCACGGCGCGCGACGGCTCGCTCGCAGGTCCAGGATCTCGCCCTCCTGACGAGCGTCTTGACGGCCGGGGTTCCGGTCATCGCGGCGGGGGGCATCTCCTCGCTCGACGACGTCTCCGCCGTGCTCGAACTCGGCTGCGAGTCCGCGATCGCAGGGAGTGCCCTGCTTGCGGGGCGATTCACGCTCGCCGAAGTCCAAGCTCGCGTCACCGGCGAACGGCGCACCTCGAAGCTCGACGTGGATTAGAAATGTGGCTGGGCCCGCTCTGCACCAAGGAGCGTGCTCGACGCCGTCGGCGTAAAGGCTCGAGGCCTTGATGTCGGCCGTGGCCGATGCGATCAGCCGCGTGCAGGTCCGCATCCAGCCGTGCGTCAAATCCGCATCGAGCGTCTAGAGCCGCAGAGCCATCGCTACCTCGGATGCGCTGCGGTGCACCCGGCTGGGAACGGCGCAGCCCTCTGCTTCGAACCCGAGACTCCGGTAGAGACCGATTGCAGCTCGACTCGTCTCCATCACGCACAGCGTAAGCCGCTCGCGACCGGCTGCTCGAGCCCAGTCGACGACCTCGCCAACGAGCTGTCGTGCGACACCTCTCCCTCGCGCAGCCGGATCGAGCCAGACACCGAAGACGCGCGCGTCGCCGTGCGGGTCGGCACGAAGGAAGCATCCCGCTATCCCGATCGCCGTCGTCGGATCGTCGGCAAACGCGAGGAATACCGCCTCGTCTCCGCCTGGACGTGACACGCGCGCCGCCCACTCGACCCACTCGTCGTCGGAAGCGTGCTCAACGTCCGCGAGCACCTCGGTGAACAACTCGGGATCCGTCCGCAGCGCGCGGAGCCGGACGTCCTTCAAGAGCATCCCATCGGAGTGCGAAGCGCGCCTCACCGTGACATCGGGTGCACCTCTCGCCCCTTCCGTCGCAGCCCAACCAGCCGGCAGCGGCAACGGCGCCCACGAGCCCGGCGGCCGCCACCCTTCCCACCCCGTCGGCCAGGGCCGTTTGGCAATGACCCGCTCCCCTTCCGCACGTACGCCCGCTGCTGCAACCGGATCGAATACACCAAGACCGATCGCCTCCGCGAAATCGTCCTCGTCCTTCCACTCCCAGGTCCCGTCCGGGGCGACCCGGATATCGAGAGCCCAGTCCATCGTGTCGAAGCCGAGCGCTGTTCGCCGCAGCGGAGCCTGCAGGTTCACGTACCAGCCGAGGAACTCCCAGGACTCGTCCCAGAACACCTCGAGCGTGTGTGCCTCCTGCGGTCGCACGAGTTGGAGGACGTGCGTACGCGCCCACGTGAGATCGCGTGGCTGCTCACAACCGGTCCAGCGCTCGATGTATCGACCGTCGGCGTCCCGGCCCATCGACTTCCCCTGGGCTCCCGGCGCGCGATAGAGGATCAGCCGCCCGTCATCGGTCCCGACGTATCGATGGGGGACGGCCCAGCGAACCCGACTCCGAAAGAGGCTTCGCACGAGCACGGAATCACCGGGGGCGAACGAGTCGGTCATCGCGACGAAGGCAGCCCTCGCTTCATCTGCAACGCGAAGGACGTCCTCGCGACCTGTTAGCCCGGTGGGTCGGACTTCCAGCTCGCGGTGAGTCCAAGCTCGAGGTCCTGCCGCTCGACGTCGCTCAGGCGGGCCCCGGAGTGAAGAGCCCGGTACTGCAGCGGCGGCATCTCCTTCTCGCGGAGCACCTTCACGACCTCCTGCAGATTGGTCTCCTGGGGCCGCTGCCACTCCGAGAAGTTCAGCTTTGCCCGCCCGTCCTCGACGTCGCGGGTCGTCAGCCACGAGATGGGGGCGACGTCCGTGTACCACGGCCAGCTCGTCAGGTTCGAGTGGCAATCCATGCAGGCGTTGGCTGCCAACGCCCGCGTCGCGGGCGAGTCCCACTTGATCTCCTGCACCGTCCTCGGATTCTCGTGATCGCGTCCGTACGGCACGACCTGGATGACCAGGCCGACGACCACGAGCAGGACCAGGAATCGGAGAAGCATGCGAATTCACTATGAACGACGGACAAGACGGACCCCCATGAGTGATCGGTCCTCGGTCCAGGCACCCTTCGCTACGTCGGCGTGCCCACGAGCCCGGGGCGCACGAGACGGTTCGGGCGCTTCAAGCCGGCATCACGAACGTGAGGATTCACCGACTCGCTCAGAGGCGCAGCGCCGAACGATCGGGCGACCTGCTCGTCGGGCGGCGATCCGTAGATCGTCGTTCGCTGACGCGGAACCCTCCCTGCCGAGCGAATCAGCGCCTCCATCGCCTCCGGCGCGAGCTCCTGCCCCCACTCCGATCCGGCCGCACGCGAGATCGACTCGTTCATCAGCGTCCCACCGAGGTCGTTGACGCCGGCGGCAAGAGCCTGGCGCACGCCCTCGGGCCCGAGCTTGACCCACGAGACCTGAATGTTCGTGATCAGGGGATGGAGCGCGAGTCGCGCGACAGCGTGCACGAGCAGCACCTCCCCGAACGTCGGGCCGCGGCGCGCGAGGCCCTTGAGGAACATGGGCGCCTCCATCGGCACGAACGGCAGCGGGACGAACTCGGTGAAGCCTCCGCTCCGCCCCTGCTGTTCCCGTGTCCGCACCAGGTGGTTCGCCCAGTGTCGGGGGCGCTCGACATGTCCCATCATCATCGTCACGTTGGATCGCAAGCCGACGCGATGCGCGGAGTCGTGCACGTCGAGCCACTGCTCGGTCGAGACCTTGTCGGGGCAGATGACGGCCCGAACGTCGTCATCGAGGATCTCGGCAGCCGTACCCGGCAGCGATCCGAGCCCCATGTCCCGCAGGCGGGCGAGATACTCATCGAGCGAGACGCCGAGTGTCGCTGCTCCCTGCCAGATCTCGAGCGCGGAGAAGGCATGGATATGGATCTCGGGGAGCGCAGCGCGAATCGCGGTGACAACCCCCGCGTAGTAGTCGCCCGTGAACGCCGGATGAATGCCTCCCTGGAGGCACACTTCGGTTGCTCCTCTCTCCCACGCCTCCTCGGATCGTCGCACGATCTCCTCGAGCGGGACGAGAAAGGCCGGTCCACGCAGGTTCTCCGCGAGCTTGCCCTTCGAGAAAGCACAGAAGCCGCATTTGAAGTAACAGACATTCGTGTACTGGATGTTCCGCGTGACGACATACGAGACCTCGTCGCCGCAGACCTCTCGGCGGAGGCGATCCGCTGCCGCGAGCACACGCTCGCGCTCGGTGCCGCGCGCGCGGAACAAGCGTTCCAGCTCGTCCGGGCCGAGATCGTCGCCGGTCAGCTCGAGGGGAGGCGCGTCTCGACGCACGATGAACGGCACCGTCGCCGACTCACCCGGAGCCCAGCGATCCTCGCGGGCGAGCCCGAGCGCATCGGACGCACGACGCACGGCCGGACGCACCAGGGGGTCGACCCAGCGATCGAGGTCGGCGATGTACTCGGGATACAGAGGGAGCCGAGGCGCGAGCGCGAGTTCACGTGACGCGACGGCTTCACGCAGCCGCTCGATGTCGGGCCACGGCGCTTCGGGGTTCACGTGGTCGATCGTCACCGGCGAGACTCCGCCCCAGTCGTCGATTCCGGCATCTAGCAGGAGCGGGAAGTTCTCGTACGCGAGGTTCGGCGGCGCCTGAATGTGGCATTCGGCTCCGAGCAGAACGCGCGCAGCAGCGATGGTCCACAAGTGCTCGTCGAACGCGGCATCGGGTCGATCAGCCATTCTCGTCCCGGGCTTCGCGCGGAAGTTCTGGACGATCACCTCGCCGATGTGCCCGTGCTCCTCCCCGAGCTCCTTGAGCGCCAAGAGCGCCTCGAGTCGCTCGGCGCGCGTCTCACCGATCCCGATCAGAATGCCGCTCGTGAACGGGATCGACAGCTCGCCGGCCAGGCGAATCGTCTCGCGTCGCACCTCGGGCTCCTTGTCAGGCGAGGCCCAGTGCGGGCCGCCCTTCAACGACAACCGATCGGCGACCGTCTCGAGCATGATCCCCATCGACGCAGACACCGGACGGAGGAGCTCGAGGTCGTCCCGGCTCATGACGCCCGGGTTCAGGTGCGGGAGAAGGCCTGTCTCCTGGAGCACCCGGCCGGCACAGTGCGCGAGATACTCGATCGTGCTCCCGAAACCGAGCGAGGCGAGCTCATCGCGCGCAACCCGATATCGCAACTCGGGTTTGTCGCCAAGCGTGAACAGCGCCTCGGTGCACCCAGCGGCAGCGCCGGCGCGCGCGATCTCGAGCACCTCCTCCACGGGCAGATACGCCCGCTCGCCACGCCGGGGCGGGCGCGCGAACGTGCAGTAGCCGCAGACGTCACGGCACAGGGTCGTCAGGGGCACGAACACCTTGGGCGAGTAGGTGACGAGAGCCCCGCGGCGAAGCCCACGTGCCTCGGACATGAGGTCATCAAGAGGTGCGGCGAGTATCTCGGAGACGAGGTTGGTCATCGGCGCGGTGCGGTTCGCCGGGCGGTCTCCTCGCGCCGGAGTGGTCAGCATAGACGAGGAGCAGGTCCGCCGGACGAGGTGGGGCGGCTCGCGCCGCCCCCGAATCCTGAACCGTTGAATCTGGTGCTTGCTTACGACGCGCGGTAGCTCCACAGTCCGCCGAACGAGTTCCACGAGTTGTTCTGCCATCGCCGCAGCTGCATCTGTTCGACCGGGTCGTGATCCTTGCCGGCGGTCTTGACCGCGATGCCGGGAAGCATGAACGGGTTGCCCGTTGCCGTGAAGGTGTCGAGCCTCTTGCGCAGCGACTCGCGGGTGAGGTCCTCGCCGGCCTTCTTCAGCGCGTCGGCTGCCGTCCAGGCGGCAGCCATCCCGTAGACGTAATTCGAATCGGCGGCGTTCGCGGCGGGTGCATATTGCTTCAGGATCTTGCGATAGAGCTTCATCGCCGAGTCGTTCTTCCAACCCGGATCGGTCGGATCCTTGAGGAACTGGATCGAGATCGTCCCGTTGACGAGTCTGTTCTGCCCGGCCGAGGCGCTCTGCATCGAGCTCGTGCCCGAGCCAACCGTGCTGTTGATCACGTGCTTCGGCTTCCAGCCGAGCTTGTTCGCGGACTGATACGCCTGAACTGCGAACGCCGACGCGGCGAAGATCGCCAGGGTATCGGCCCCCGAAGCCTTCAGCTTGGCAATCTGCGAAGCGATCTCGGGCGTCGCGACGTCGTACGGCAGGGCGGCGATGACCTTCGCCTTGGACCGCTGCAGACCACGCTTGAGACCGACGAGAAGATCCTTGCCGAACTCGTCATCCTGAAACAACACCGCGACCCTGGCGCCGGGAGCCGTGCGCGCGAGGTACTTGCCATAGACCCAGCTCTCGGCCCGGTAGCTCGGCTGGAAGCCGATCGTGTACGGGAACTCCTCATAGTCCTGCCCCCACGTCGTCGCGCCCGAGGCGACGAACAGCTGGGGAACCTCCAGCGAGTTCAGGTAGGGCCGAACTATCGTGTTGTGTGCGGTCCCGAACGAATTGAAGATCGCGAACACCTTGTCCTGCTCGACGAGTTGCCGAGTCGCGGAGAAGCTCTGCGCGGCACTCGAAGCGTCGTCGACGTACTTGTACGTGATCTTGCGGCCGCGGACACCGCCCCTGGCGTTGAGGTACTTGAAGTACGCCTCGGCGCCGCGAGCGATTGATGAGTACTGCGATGCCGGGCCGGTCAGCGGCGCCGTGCCACCGAGCAGGATCGACGTATCGGTCAGGCCCGGGTCAGCCCCGGCGCGCACGGAGCCGGCGAGCGCCGCCGTCGCTCCGAGGACGAGCGCCGCGACGAGCGCGCCGCATGTCAACATCAACTTCCGGGTCATCGGGGACGGTCTCCTTCGCCACTCTTTGCGTCAACTTCGTCGAGCCTGTCGCACGATGGTAACCACCGAGTGTTAGGGCTTCGGAAAGACTCATACCCGCCGAATACGTCGCTGCGCCTCCGAGATCAGGCCCGCCACCCCGCCCGGGAGGACGAGGATCAGCAGGATCAGGACGACGCCGTACACGACTGCGGGCGCGCCGGGCGACCTCGAGACGTTCTGAGCCCAGAGGGGCATGAACTGGATGAAGATCGCCCCGGCGACCAGGCCCTTCAACGAACCGAGACCGGCGACGACGACGCCCACGAGCAGGAAGATCGAGAGCGTCACTGGGAACGTGTCCGGGTTGACGAACGTCGTGGCGATCGCGAAGAGAGAGCCCGCCGCCCCCGCGTAGGCCGCGCTGATCCCGAAGGCGAGGACCTTGGTGCGTGTCAAGCTGACGCCCGACGAGACGGCCGCCGTCTCACTGTCGCGAACGGCACGGAACGCCCGTCCCGTGCGGCCGCGGAGGATCAACCACCCGAGCATGTAGCCGGCGAGCGCGATCGTCCACGAGAGGTAGTAGAGCCAGTTGTTGAACTCGAGTGAGAAGCCGACGATCTCCACCGGGGTGAGCGACGCGGTCAACTCGGGCACGCCGAACAGATTGATCCCTGAGCCACCGCCGGTGAACCCCTCGAACTTCTTGATCACGGCGGGCGTCGCGACGGCGATCGAGAACGTCGCGAGCGCGAGATAGAGTCCCGAGAGCCGAGCAGCCGGGAGCCCGAAGAGCACGCCCGCAACGCCCGCAACGATGATCGCGAAGGGGATCGTCGCGACATCCTTCACGCCGTGGTCGATCATCAGGATCGCCGACGTGTAGCCGCCGATCGCCATGAACGCGCCGTGCCCGAGCGAGATCTGACCTGTGTAGCCCGTGAGGATGTTCAGTCCGGTCAGAGCGACGAGGTAGATACCGACATAGGCGAACTGCTGGGCGCGGAAGTCGTTCACGAACGCAGGGACAGCGAAGACGACGACCGCGAGAGCCGCGAACAGCGCGAGCGTCTTGACAGTCGACCGACTCATCACACCTTCTTCACCACGGGCCGGCCGAAGAGCCCGGCGGGCCGAAGAAGCAGGACGACGAGAATGACGAGGAGCGCAGCGGGTAGCTTGAGGTCGGCTCCGACGAAGTCGACGTAGGCACCGAGCAGGTTGAGGCCGACGCCGAGCATCAAGCCGCCGACGACTGCGCCGATCGGCGAGTCGATTCCGCCGAGCACCGCTGCAGCGAAGGCATAGATCAGCACGGCCTGCATCATGTTCGGGTCGAGGAAGACGTTCGGTGCCGTCAGCATGCCGGCGATCGCTCCGAGCGCTGCGGCAAGCCCCCAGCCGAGTCCCAGCATCCGCGGGACGCGCACGCCGACGAGCCGTGCCTCGGAGGGATTCACTGCAGCCGCGCGCATCGCCAACCCGACCTTGGTGAACCGGAAGAACGCAGAGAGGACGAGCACGGACAGGAGGCAGACGGCGATCGTGCCGACATCCGTCCACGCGATAGCGACACCGGCGATGTCGATAGTCCCGGCCGGGAAGGGGCTCGGAACGGCGCGTACCTCGCCCGACCAGATCCAGGTCATCAGGCCGTTGAGGAGCAGCAGCAGGCCGATCGTGATGATCACGACGCGGATCTGCGAGCTGCGCTCGACGGGTCGAATCACCACCTGATGGATTCCGACGCCGCCGACGAACGATACGAGCAGTGTCGCCGCGAACGCGGGCCAGTAGGAGAACCCGTGGTTCGTCGTGAGCGTCCACGCGATGTACGTGGAAAACGTCGCCATCTCGCCCTGAGCGAAGTTGATCACCCCTGTGGCTCGGTGGATCAACACGATCGCGAGCGCCAGCGCACCGTAGATGCCGCCGCTCGCGAGGCCGGAGACGACTTGCTGAAAGAAGGCAGCCATCAGGCCCTAGTAGCCGAGGTAGCTGCGCCGCACTGCCTCGTCTCCCTTCAGCTCGTTGCTCGTTCCCGACAGCGCAACCGTCCCGACCTCGAGCACGTACGCCGTTGCCGCCGAGTCGAGGGCGATCCGCGCGTCCTGCTCGACGACGAGCACGGCGAGGCCCTCCTTCTCGTTCAACTCCCGGACGATCCGGAAGATCTCCCGCACGATCAGGGGAGCGAGTCCGAGAGATGGCTCGTCGAGCATCAGCAACCGCGGCCTGCCCATGAGCGCGCGTGCGAGCGCAAGCATCTGCTGCTCGCCACCCGAGAGCGTGCCTGCCCGCTGGTCGCCGCGATCGAGGATCCACGGGAAGTAGCCGGCCATTCGCTCGATGTCCGCTTTCACCGACCGATCGCGGCGGGTGTAGGCACCGAGGCGCAGGTTCTCGGTGACCGTGAGCTCCGTGAACGTGCCCCTGCCCTCGGGCACATGCGCGATGCCTGCCTTCGCGACGGCCTCGGGTCCGCCCCGTAGCGTCTTGCCGGCGAACCTGATCTCACCGTTGCGTCTCACCGTGGCCGACACAGCACGGAGGGTCGTCGTCTTGCCGGCACCGTTGGCACCGAGCACGGCGACGACCGATCCCTCCGGAACCTCGAGACTCACTCCACGCAGCGCCTGAACAGGGCCGTACCGGGCCTCGACATCGCGCAGCTCGAGCAACGCGGTCACTGGTCGATCTCGCTGCCGAGGTAGGCCTCGATCACGTCCGGGTTCGTGCGCACCTCGGCGGGCGGCCCGCCCGCGATCTTGCGTCCGAAGCTGAGGACGTTGACGTGGTCCGAAATCCGCATCACGAGGCCCATGTGATGCTCGACGAGCAACACCGTCAGCTCATGGTCGTCGCGAAGCCGGAGGATGAAGTCGCCGAGCTCCTCGACTTCCTCGTGGTTGAGCCCTCCGGCCGGCTCGTCGAGGAGGAGAAGGCGTGGCTTCGCGGCGAGCGCGCGGGCGATCTCGACTCGCTTCTGGATCCCGTACGGCAGCGACGCGGCGAGCTCGTTGGCCCGGCCACCGAGACCCACGTAGTCGAGCGTCGCGCGTGCCTCCTTCTCCCCCACTCCACGCCCCCGGCTGTGCGCTCCGACGAGAACGTTCTCGAGGACGGACATCGACGTGAACATGTTGAGGTTCTGGAATGTTCGTGCGATGCCGTTTGAGACGATCCGGTGTGGAGGCGTCCCGAGCAGCGAGCGACCGTCGAGCTCGAGCCGGCCGTCGTCCGGAGCGTAGAGGCGCGTGATCACGTTGAACGCCGTCGTCTTGCCGGCGCCGTTTGGACCGATCAAGCCCGAAATCTGCCCGGCCTCGACGTCGAACGTGACGCCGTCGAGGGCAACGATGCCCCCGAAACGCAGGGTGATCCGGTCGACCGAGAGCAACGATGTCACTGAACCGGAGAGCCTACTGTGCGACGCGGCCGGGGTGAAGCTCGACCGGTAGCCCTTGACGTCGGGCCGCGAGGATCCGATGCGGGAGAACCCGGGTGAAACACCCAGACCCACCGCTCGACCGTCTAGATGAGTAGTTCCACGGCTTTGGCCGTTTTGTAGGGACCGGCAGCAGTCAGGTCGAAGTCGGCGGTGCCTATTCGCGCCGTCGACCACTGGGGGCCACGATGCTCGCCGACCTCGACCTGTTGCTGATCACGGTGTTCTGCACCGCGGACGATCTCCTGCCTGCACGACCGAAGAACGCAAGACGGATGCTGACCGACGCGGAGGTCGTCACGCTCTGTGTCGCTCAGTCGCTGATGGGACACGCTTCTGATGAGCGGTTCCTCAAGGTCGCTCGTAAACAGCTCCTGCATCTGTTTCCGCGGCTGCCGGGGCGTTCGGGCTTCCTCAAGCGGCGCGACCGGCTGTCGGACACGATCGAGGAGTTGGTCAGCGTGTTCGCGTCCGACAGCCCTGGTTTCCAAGACGATCTCGTCTTGGTCGACTCGACTCCGGTCGAGTGCGGCCGCAGCGTCGAGACGAGCAAACGGAGCCAGCTGGCGGACGCGGCCGACTACGGCTACTGCGCAAGCCACAGCCGCTACTTCTGGGGATTCCGGTTGCACGCCCTGTTCGGGCTGGACGGCACCCCACGCGCCCTGCAGCTGACCTCGCCGAAAGCCTCGGAGCGCGACGTCTGCCTCGCGATGCTCGGGCGGGTCGAACGTCAGGGACACCTGACCCTGATCGCTGACAAGGGCTACGCCGGCCAAGGGTTCGAAGCCGCCGCCGCCGACCTCAACACGACCGTCTGCCGGCCCCGCCGCAAAGACGAGGTCGGCCAAGGGCCGCACTTGGCACCGATCCGGCAGCGAATCGAGTCGATCTTCCAGACCTGCAAAGACCTCCTCACCCTCGAACGCCACGGAGCCCGCACCCTCCACGGCCTCCGAACCCGCATCAACACACGCTTCCTCGCACTCGCCGCCGCCATCGCACTCAACCACAGACTCGGCAGACCAAGCCGCACCCTCATCGACTACATCGCCTGAACCCGTGGAACTACTCATCTAGGGGAGCCTGGGTGCCCAGAGGCCGGCCAGGCCGATGCCGGCTGCCAGGAGCGCAGCGGCGGCGACAACGAAGGCGGCCGTCACCTCGTGTGGCGTGTCCTTGCTCGAGACAACGCTTCCGAGCTCCTCGTACACCGCCGAGAGGCGCTCGGCATCGGTCGCCTCGAACGTCGTGCCTCCCGTCGCCTCGGCGATCCTCGCGAGCGTCAGCCGATCGGGCGGGACAGAGACGACGACGTCGACGCCGCCCCGGTTGATGGTGACCGTGCCCTGCAGCGTCCCGAGCGCGATCGTATGAACGGGGATCCCTGCCTGGCGCGCGAGATCGGCGCCCTGCAGGGGATCCAGGATCCCGCGGGTCTGAGCGCCGTCGGAGAGGAGGACGACCGCGCTGGCCTTCGTCGCGGCGCCGCTCGTAGCACCTCCTTCGCCGGTCGAGAGCTGCGCGAGATCGACCCCACGTGCGACTGCATCGCCGATCGCCGTCCCGTAGCCGGGCGACAGAGCGTCGATTGCGGCTCTGACCCGCTCGCGATCGGTGGTCGGGGTGGCGAGGACGACCGGTTCGTCGGCGAAGGCGATGAGACCGACCTTCACCTGGGACGGGACCTGATCGACGAATGACCTGATCGCCTCCCGGGCCGCCTCCAGCCGGCTCGGCGCGACGTCCACCGCGTTCATCGAAACAGATACGTCGACCACGAGCACGACGGTCGCGCGATCGGCCGGAGCAGCAAGAACGAGCTTTGGTCGGGCGACCGCGATGGACAGAAGCACGAGCGTGCCGAGAACGATGGCAGCGACGAGGTGCCGCTTCCAGCTCGATCTGCCCGACACTTCTGCGAGAACGGTCAGGTTCGGGAACGAGATCGTCCCACTCGGTGGCTTCCGCTCGGCCCACACGTAGGCAAGGAACGCCGCGATCGGAACGGCCAGTGACGTGAGAAGCAGCGGAGACCCGAACGTCATCTCGTCCTCGCACACGACGCACGAACCTGAACCTCGGCCTTCGGCCCTGCGGCCGACGTCGCCGTGACGCGTGCGACGAGAGTACCGGCGACGACGACACGGGTCACCCGAACGGACGTGAGCATCGCGCCGGACGGCGACAGCTCCTGCCGAAAGGCCACGGCATGCGAGGATCCGACGAGGCGCGAGCCTGCCGGACAGACGACCCGAACCGAGAACGAACTGCTCCGCACGCGGCGAGAGACGGCGACGCTCCGGACTGGTTGGCTCGGCTTCACCCCGGGCGTCGCAGCGGACACCGAGGTGAGCGCTCGCCCCCCACCACCCTGCGTGGGGATACACCCGATGAAGGGCCGGAAGCTCGAGGGGCGCGATCCGCTCCGTGTACGAGTGGCATCGAAGACGACGCTGCGCCCGGTCGTCACGCCCGGGCCGACCGGGCTCCCGGACTCGCCGCGAAAGGAGACGTCGATGTCCCGGGCCGCCACGCGCGCATCCGTTCCAGCAACGATGTAGCCGGGCAACGGACAGGCGAGCTCGTATTCGACGCCACCGGAAGGAACGACCACCCACGGTCCCGCGAGCGGCAGGCACACCCTGAGGCCCTTGCACTCGTCGGCAGCCTCCGCAGCCGGAGCGGCGAATGCGGCGATGGCCGCCACCAGCGCGACCGCGACGGGCGCGAACGGCGATCGAGTTCTCATAGCGGTCTCCTCGTCCACGCGACAGACAGTCCCGACGCGATCAGGAGCAGGACGGCCCCCGCACCGGCAAATGCAGCCGTGATCTCGCGCTCCTCGCGCTTCTTGCCGAGGCGACCGCCGAGTTCTCGGTACACCTGCTCGAGGCGCTCGGCCGTCGGCGCCTCGAAGTAGAGACCACCGGTGACCCGGGCGATCTCCTGCAGCGTCTGCGTATCAGGGGCCACGGTGACCCGTTCCTTGAGGCCGTTCTGCAACGGCACCTCGACGACCGCCTCGCGCGTCCCGAGTGCGACGGTGTTGACCGGCACTCCGAGCTTCTTTGCCTGCTCGGCCGCGTCCGCCGGCGTCCTCGAGCCGGTCGTCTGCTCGCCGTCCGAAAGTAGCACCACGGTCGCCGGTGGAGCATCGAGGGGAACTGGCTGGAGCGGGCTGAGACCGGAGCGCGCAGCCGCGACGGACCGATCGATCGCGTCTCCGAGCGCCGTCCCCGAACCCAGTCGGACCTGATCGAGCGCATCGCGCGCAGCGTCCCGATCGGTCGTCGGTGAAAGGACGACGGAAGCGGAAGTCGAGAAGGTGACGATCCCGACCGCGAAGTCGCGCGGCGCAACGTCGAGGAATGCTCGAGCCGATGCGAGGGCGGCGGCGAGGCGCGACGGTTCGACGTCGGTCGCAGCCATCGAACGTGAGACATCGAGCGCGAGCACGACCGTGGCCGATCGATCCGGTACGGAGAGCGTCGCACGAGGGCGGGCTACACCGACGATGAGAGTCGTGAGCGCAACGATCGCGAGGGCGAACGGCAGCAACCTCCTGACCCTGCGCGGTGCCGGCAACGACGCAGCAAGTAACGCCGGCGTCCCGAACTCCGCGGCCCGTGCTCGCCTGCGCCGTTCACCTAGCACGAGCATCAATACCAGCATCGGCACGACCAACAGGCCGAACAGCGCGAGGGGAGCCTCGAACGTCATCGGGCTCGACCTCCGAGGTGCGCAGCGAGATCGCGAAGCCAGTCACCATCGGTCGAGAGGACGACGTGCGACGCGCGCGCGGCTGCCAGATCGTCCGCGACGCTGCGTCGCTCCAGGGCCGCAGCCTCCGCAAACCGTGACCGCAGGACCGCGTCACCCGTATCGACGCGGAGGCGCGCGCCGGTCTCCGGATCGGAAAACCAGACCTCCCCGACATCGACGAGATGATCCTCGCGCGGATCGCGTATCTCGACTGCGAGCACGTCGTTGTGTCCGGCGAGATCGACGAGCTGCGACCGCCAGTCGCGCGGACCACGAAAGTCGGAGACGACCGCGACGAGCGAGCGCTGTCGCGCGACCGCGCTCAGCGTGGTGAGTGCGGGAAGGAGTTCAGCGGCGACGCCGCCGCCCGGCCGCTCGTCGTCGAGGGCGAGCAGAAGGCCGACGAGTCCCGCGCGGCCCTGACGCGGGGGTAGGGGCACGGCGCTTCCGCCCCCGAACGGAACGAGGCCTACGCGATTGCCGCGCACGCTTGCGGCGTGCCCGAGCGCGAGCGCGACGCCGAGCGCGACATCGGCCTTCCTGCGGTCGGCCGTTCCGAAATCCATTGACGCAGTGCGGTCGAGCACGACCCAGGTGACGAGAACACGCTCCGCGAGCTGCACACGAACATGTGGCTCACGCGTGCGCGCCGTGACGTTCCAGTCGATCAGGCGGACATCGTCACCGGGCACGTAAGGGCGAACCTGCGCGAGCTCGCTCCCCCGGCCGAGCAGGCTCGAGCGGTGATCGCCCGCGAGGAGACCGTCGACCCGACGTCCGATCGAGAGCTCGAGTGCGCGGAGCAGCGGCTCCGGCATCGGCCCGGGGCCGGGGCGCTCCGGCGTCTCGACGACACCGAATGCCCGCAGGGGAGTCACGCGGCGACCGGCCTCCCGAGCTCGAGCGGCGGCGTGACGACCGCCGCGAGAACCGCCTCGAGAACGTCGTCGGCCGTGCATTGCTCGGCGAGCGCGCGGTAGGTGAGCACCAGGCGGTGCCGGAGCGCGTCCCGAGCGAGCGAGCGCACATCGGTGCCGAGAACATAATCGCGTCCGTGGATCAACGCCAGAGCACGGGCACTCTGCACGAGGGAGATCGGGCCGCGCGGGCTGGCCCCGTACTCGACGAAGCCGGCGATCTCTCCGATCCCGAACGACTCCGGGTTGCGGGTCGCCTCGGCAAGCGAGACCGCGTACGCGATAATCGACGGGTCGACGTACACATCGAGCACCGCTCGCTGCAATTCCTTCAGCGACTCGATCTCGAGCACCTGCCGTACCGCTGCAGGATCGACCAGCGACCGTTGCACAACCGTCAACTCCTCGTCGCGACTCGGATAGCCGACGACGACCTTGAGCATGAAGCGGTCGACCTGAGCCTCGGGAAGGGGATACGTCCCCTCGGACTCGATAGGGTTCTGCGTCGCCATGACGAGAAACGGATCCGGGACCTGCAGCGTGTCGTGGCCGATCGTCACCTGTCGTTCCTGCATCACCTCGAGCAGGGCGGACTGCACCTTGGCGGGGGCGCGGTTGATCTCGTCGGCGAGCAGGAAGTTGCAGAAGACCGGCCCCTCCTCCGTATCGAAGCCCCCCGTGTCGGGCCTGTAGATCCGTGTTCCGACCAGGTCGCTCGGCACGAGATCGGGGGTGAACTGGACACGCCGGAAACTGCCGCCGAGAACAGCGGCCGTGGTCTTGATCGTCAGCGTCTTGGCAAGGCCGGGAACGCCCTCGATCAGAAGATGACCGCCCGCGACGAGGCAAACGAGCACGCGCTCCAGCATCTCGTCCTGGCCGGCGATCACCCGCTTGATCTCGACCAGGGCCTCTTCCAGTTGCCCGCGGTGGTCGATCGACGCGGTTGCCGGCGGAATCTCGGGTGCTGACATCGGCTCCTCCTTCTCGTCCTTCTCGGTGGCTGCGGTGCTCGACTGAGCGTACTGAGGGCGCTTCAAGAGCCGGGTGAATCCCCGGTTAAGGCATACCGTAGGATCAGCTCATGGATCTCCACGATACGCGTGAAGAGGAGCAGTTCCGCGCGGAGCTGCGCGCCTGGCTCGAAGAGAACCGCCCCGAAACGACACACGAGGTCGAGGAAAGCGCTGCGCCGACCTCCTACGACGGGCTCCGGAGCTGGAGCAGCAGGCTTCATGCCGCCGGTTACAGCGGCCTCACGTGGCCCGCCGAGCACGGTGGAGGCGGTAAGCCCTACAGCTACCACGCGATCTTCCTCGAGGAGCTCGCGAGAGCAGAGGCACCACAGCACCTCGGAGTCATCGGTCTCGGGATGGCGGGCCCGACGATCATCGCTCACGGGACGGACGCGCAGAAGGCGAGTCGCCTCGAGCCGATCCTCTCGGCGGCCGAGGTCTGGTGCCAGGGGTTCTCGGAGCCAGAGGCTGGATCGGACCTGTCTGCGGTGCGGACGAGCGCGCGTCTCGACGGCTCCCACTTCGTCGTCGACGGCCAGAAGGTGTGGTCGTCGTACGCACACATCGCAGACTGGTGCCTGCTGCTCGCACGCAGTGACCCCAAGTCGGAGCGCCACGAGGGGCTGACGTGCCTGATCGTCGACATGAGGTCGCCCGGAGTCGAGGTGCGACCCCTCCGTCAGATCACGGGCGATGCGGAGTTCAACGAGATCTTCTTCACGGGAGTCGAGGTCCCGGTGGACAGCGTCCTCGGTGAGATCGGAGAGGGCTGGGGGGTGGCGATGACAACGCTCCTCCACGAGCGGGGAACACTCGGCTTCGCGCTGACGGCGCGTCTCGACGTGACGGTGCGACGCCTGATCGAGCTCGCTCGCGACCGGGGCGCAACGCCCGTTCAGCGCGACGCGATTGCACGAGAGTGGATCGAGCTCGAGGCTCTCCGCTACACCGCGTATCGCTCCCTCGCGGCCCTGGTGAAGACAGGTGTCCCCGGACCCGAAGGGTCGATCCTGAAGCTGCAATGGTCGGAGGCGAACCAGCGCGTGACAAAGCTCGCCCTCGAGCTACTCGGGCCGGACGCCCAGCTCCTTGCCGGAAACGCCCCCTACGGCGGCTACTGGCAACACCACCAGCTGCGGAGCAGGGGGAACACGATCGAGGCCGGGACCTCCGAGATCCTCCGGAGCATCGTCGCGGAACGGGTGCTCGGGCTCCCGAGGTCGCGCTAGTGGACTTCTCCTTCACCCCGGAGCAGGAGGAGCTCCGCAGTCAGGCGCAGACATACCTCGCCGCCAACCCACAGCCGTCGTGGCAGGAGCTCGCGGAGCTCGGCTGGACGGGGGTTTCGGTACCCGAGATCGACGGAGGAGCGGGCCTCGGGTTCCTCGAAGAGGCCGTCCTGTTCGAGGAAATGGGACGGGCGCTGACCCAGGCGCCCTACTGGTCGACCGTCGCGGTGGTTCTTCCCGCCCTGCCGGCAGATCTCCAGGCCGAAGTTGCGCGGGGGGAAGCGAGCTGGACACTCGCCGCCGGCCCCCTCGTCCCCGACCTCGATTCGGCGACCCGCATCGCTTACGTCGGCGGTGACTCGATCTGGGAGCTCGTCGGAGCCGAGCGGGAGGTGCTGCAGACGAACGACCACACGCGACCGCTCGGCGTCGTCTCGGGTGGAGCCGCCGGCCGCCGGCTCGCGAGCTCCGAGCTGCTCCCGCATCTCCGTACACGCTCGCTGACCGCTCTCTCGCTCGAGGCGTGCGGCGTCGGCAGACGCGCCCTCGAGCTCGCTGTCGATCACGCGAAGGAGCGACAGCAGTTCGGCAAGCCGATCGGCAGCTACCAGGCGGTCTCCCACCCGCTTGCGACGTCGCTGCTCGAGCTCGAGCTAGGCCGGTCGCTCGCCCTCTTCGCCGCCTGGTGCATCGCAGCTGCTGATCCGCGGGCAACGGTTGCCGCAGCCGCCGCGAAATCGCACTGCGCCGAGGCCGCCGTGGCCGCCTGCGAGCGGTCGATTCAGGTGCACGGCGGCATCGGTTTCACGTGGGAGCATGTTCTCCACCGGCTCTACAAGCGCGCGCTCGGAATTCAGGCCTGGGAGGCGTCGAGCGGACGCCTTCGGGCGGAGATCGCAACCCACCTGCTGGGAGGAGGAACTTGATGGAAGGCCTGATGATGGACTACCAACTGAACGTGCCCGCGATCTTGCGGCGCGGCGAGCAGCTTTTCGGCAACCGCGAGATCGTCAGCCGCCTGCCCGACAAGAGCTGGCATCGCTACACCTACGCCGATTTCAGCCGCCGGGCGAAACAACTAGCGCTCGCACTCCGCACCGAGCTCGGGCTCGTTGACGGCGACCGTGTCGCGACGTTCGCCTGGAACCATCACGAGCACCTCGAGGCGTACATCGGTGCCCCGCTCGGGGGACTCGTCACGCACACGCTGAACCTGCGCCTGCATCCGGATGACCTGACCTACATCGCGACCCACGGCGGCGATCGGGTCCTGATCGCCGACAAGGTGCTGTGGCCGCTCGTCGAGGCGTTCAAGGATCGCGTCGGATTCGAGCAGGTCATCGCGATCGGCGCGGGGCCGACACCCGATGGAGCGATCGACTTCGAGGAGCTCCTCGCGACGCAGAGCGCCGACAACTGGCCCGATCGGGACATCGACGAGCGCGCCGCAGCGGCGATGTGTTACACGAGCGGTACGACGGGTCAGCCAAAGGGGGTCGTCTACTCCCATCGAGCGATCGCGCTCCACGCGCTGACAGTGTGCTCGACGCTCGCAATCAACTGCGACGACGTGTGCCTTCCCGTCGTGCCGATGTTCCATGCAAACGCTTGGTGCTTCCCCTTCTCGTCGATCCTTGCCGGAACCAAGCACGTCTACCCGGGGCCACACCTCGACGCTGTCTCGCTGCTCGACGCGTTCGAGAGCGAGAAGGTGACGCTCAGCGCCGGCGTGCCCACGATCTGGATGGGGCTGCTCCAGGCGCTCGACGCCGAGCCCGACCGCTGGAATCTCTCGACCATGCGGACGATGACGATCGGCGGTGCAGCGCCACCCCGCGCGCTGATCGAGGCGTTCGGTGAACGACACGGACTGCACATCACACACGGCTGGGGGATGACCGAGATGTCGCCGGTCGGCACGCTCTCCGGCACGCCAGGTCAGGAGACCGGGCTCGATCCCCAGGAGGCATACACGAGACGCGCCCGCCAGGGGCCCCCGATCCCGTTCGTCGAGATTCGCGCCCGGGGAGACGCCGGGCTGACCGCCTGGGACGGAGTCTCCATGGGCGAGCTCGAGGTGCGCGGGCCCTCCATCTCCTCGTCGTACTACAACTCGACCGACAGCGGTGACCGCTGGACGGACGACGGCTGGTTCAAGACGGGCGACATCGTCACGATCTACCCGGACGGGTATGTCGAGATCCAGGATCGCTCCAAGGATCTCGTCAAATCGGGCGGCGAGTGGATCTCGACGGTCGCGCTCGAGAACGTGCTCATGGGACATCCGGCCGTGCTCGAGGCGGCCGTGATCGCCGTCCCGGACGAGAAGTGGTCAGAGCGGCCGCTTGCCGTCGTCGTCTTCCGAGAAGGCCAATCCGCCGAGGCAGACGAGTTGCGAGACTTCCTTGCTCCGCACTTCGCGAAGTGGTGCCTACCGGAGCGATACGAGGTGGTCGACGAGATTCCGAAGACGGCCGTCGGCAAGTTCCGCAAGACTGCTCTGAGAGAGCGCTTCTCGTAACGTCCAGGGAGGAGATCCGGTGGCAACGTTCATCAGCACGGAGCACGAAGGCACGGTCGCGCTCGTCACGATCGACAACCCGCCCCTGAACGCGCTTTCCACGGCGCTGATGCAGGAGCTCGAGGCAGAGATCGACCGGCTCGACAACGACGACGCGACCCGGGCGATCGTCCTCCGAGGCGCAGGTGAGCGCGCGTTCGTGGCGGGAGCGGACATCAAGGAGTTTCCTGCCCTGCGTGAGAGCGGTGCGGGCGACGGCGGCGCTGCGCGTGGCCTCCACGCGGTCGGCCACCGAATGGACGCTGCGCACACGCCGTTCGTGGCGGCGATCCAGGGCTTCTGTCTCGGCGGCGGCCTCGAGCTCGCAATGTGTTGCGACGTCCGGATCAGCGCCGACAGCGGAACGTTCGGCCAGCCCGAGGTGAAGCTCGGGCTGATCCCGGGAGGCGGGGGCACGCAGCGACTGCCTCGGCTCGTCGGCATCGGGCGGGCGAGCCTCCTCAACCTCGGCGGCGACTTCATCGACGCGGCGACCGCCTACGCGTGGGGACTTGTCGAGCGCGTCGTTCCCGCTGCCGAGCTGATTCCGACGGCGACGGAGGTCGCCGCGAGCTTCGCTGCTCGTTCGCCACACGCCGTCGCGGTTCTCAGAGAGCTCGCGCGGACGACGCGCGACCTCTCCCTCGAGGAGGGCTTGCGGCGCGAGGCCGACGCATTCCGCCGCTGCATCGTCAGCGAGGACGGCAAAGAGGGAGTCGCGGCATTCATCGAGAAGCGTGAGCCTCGCTTCACGGGAAGCTGAGCCGACGATGCCCCGGACAACGTTCTCGAGCGCCGATGCCCCGAAGGCCGCCGGCCCGTACTCCCAGGCCGTTGCCTCTGGAGACCACGTCTTCCTCTCCGGGCAGACGCCGATCGACCCGGCGACCGGATCCCTCGTCGACGATGATCTCGCCGGTCAGACGCAGCGCTGCTTCGACAATCTCGGCGCCGTTCTCGGCGCGGCAGGGCTGACATTCGACGATGTGGTGAAGGTCAACGTCTATCTCACGTCGATGTCCGACTTCGGTGAGATGAACGAGGTCTACGCGCGCCAGTTCGAAGAGCCGTTTCCAGCGCGGACGACCGTCGCCGTCGCCGCCCTACCGCTCGGAGCGCGCGTCGAGATCGAACTCGTCGCGCGGCAACGGTAGGCCGAAGAGGTCGGTCATCCGGGGCGGGTGCCGCGCGGCGCCTTGCGACCTTTGTGTTGATTCAACACAAAGGTCGGGCGTGCTCGGGCACAGGCGCAGCACGGCTAACCGAAGTCCCAGGCGCCACCCGCGGCGTAGCTCTTGAGGATCCGGCGCGCCACGACCATGCGGTGCACCTCGTCGGGACCGTCGTAGATCCGGCCTCCCCGCGCGTGGGCCGCCATCTGTGCGAGAGGCGTCTCGTCGGTGAGACCTCGTGCGCCGTGCACCTGGATCGCCCGATCGATGACGTCGTTCAGCACTCCGGCCGCGTAGAACTTGAGCAGCGAGACCTCGACGCGCGCCTCGGATCCCTCGTCGATCTTGCGAGCCGCGTCCATCGTCAGCAGGCGGCACGCCTGGATTCCTGCTGCTGAATCCGAGATCCAGTTCTGCACCGTCTGCTTCTCCGCGAGCGGGCCGCCGAACGCCTCGCGCTCGAGCGCGTAGGAGCACATCAGGTCGAACGCGCGTTGCATCTGGCCGAGCCAGCGCATGACGTGGTGAATGCGACCGGGCCCGAGGCGCTGCTGGGCGATTCTGAACGCGTCGCCTCGGCCGCCGAGCGTGTTCGCAACGGGCACCCGAACGCCTGTGTAGCGCACCTCGCAGTGGGTGTTCCAGCCACGTCCCTCGTGTCCCATCACCGAAGTCGGCCGGACGACCTCGACTCCAGCCACATCTGCCGGCACGAGGATCATCGTTCCACGCTTGTACGTTGCGGCATCCGGATCCGTGATTGCGAACACGATGCCGAAGTTCGCGCCGTCGGCCCCGGACGAGAACCACTTCAGCCCGTCGATGACCCAATCGTCGCCGTCCACGACCGCGCGCGTTTCGAGGAGACGCGGATCGGAGCCTGCGACGTCCGGCTCGCTCATGGAGAAGAAGGAGCGCGCACGACCGGCGATGAGCGGTTCGAGGAACTGCTGCTTCTGGTGGGCCGTGCCGAGGAGATGGAGGATCTCCGCGTTTCCGGCGTCGGGCGCCTGGCAGCCGAACACGAGTTGAGCCCAGTAAGAGCGACCGATCGCCTCGTTCATGCAGGCGTAGTAGAGGAACCCCTCGCCGGTGCCACCTGCGGCCGCAGGCATGTGCGGAGCCCAGAGCCCCGCGTCCCGCGCCTCCTGCTGTAGCGATGCGATCAGGTGCAGAGAGTCGTCGTCCTCTCGGTTGAGCGCGCTCTCGGCCGGGATCACACGCTCCTCCACGAACGAGCGATACCGCGCCCGCGTCTCCATCCAGTCGTCGGGAAAGGGAGTAGTGCTCACACCAGTAGGATCCATGACATGCGCCTCGCTCTTCAACTCGGGTACGACGACCCGATCGGCGGCGTCGCTCTCGCGCGAGAGGCCGACCGGCTCGGGTTCCATTCCGTCTGGACGTCCGAAGCCTACGGCACAGACGCGGTAACGCCGATGGCATGGATCGCAGCGACGACCGAGCAGATCAAGGTCGGCAGCGCGATCATGCAGATGCCGGCCCGCTCGCCGGCCGCGACGGCAACGACGGTCGCCACGCTGGACATCCTCTCGGGCGGCCGCGTCTTGCTCGGCCTCGGCACGTCGGGGCCCCAGGTCGCAGAGGGCTGGCACGGTCAGCCGTGGGGCAAGCCGCTCACGCGAACGCGCGAGTACCTGGAGATCGTCCGCACGATCCTCGAGCGGGAGGTTCCGCTCGAGCACCACGGAGAGCACTACGACATTCCCTACAGCGGTCCCGACTCGACCGGGCTCGGTCGCCCGCTGAAGATCATCATCCACCCCGCCCGCCGAGAGATCCCGATCTACCTTGCCGCGATCGGCCCGAAGAATGTCGCTCTCGCTGCCGAGATCGCCGACGGCTGGCTTCCGATCTTCTTCTCGCCCGAGCGCGCACCGGCCGTCCACGGGCCGGCCCTCGAGGAAGGCTTTGCAGCGCGAGGCGGCCGACCGACGGACTGGGATCTCGCACCGCTCGTGCCGGTGGTCATGGGCGACGATCTGCAGGCATGTCGCGATTTCCTCAAGCCGGTTCTGGCGCTCTACGTCGGCGGCATGGGTGCCCGGGGGCAGAACTTCTACACTCGCCTCGCCCAGCGGTATGGCTTCGAAGCCGAGGCGATCGAGATCCAGGATCACTACCTCGGGGGGCACAAGCAGGAGGCCGCTGCAGCCGTGCCCGATGCGCTGGTCGATGAGATCGCGCTCGTCGGCGACCGCGCGCGGATCGCGGACCGGCTCGCCGCCTGGCGCGAGAGCGGCGTGACAACGCTCGTCCTGCAGGCCCGGCAACCAGAGGCATTGCAGGCGCTCGCGGAACTCGTGGGGTGAACGAGGCGCTCGTCGAGGCGCTGGGCGCTGCGCTCGACGCGCCGGTGACGCAGGCCACTCGGCTCGCAGGTGGCGCCTCGAAGGAGGCGTGGGCGGTTACAACGGCCGACGGGCGCGAGGTGCTCCTCCGCCGCGCCGGCGGTGGTGTGATGCATCTCGACTCGCTGACACTCAGGCAGGAGTTCGACGTGCTCGTTGCCGCCCGCGTCGCCGGCGTCCGGGTTCCCGAGCCGCTCGCCTACCTCGGGGATCTCGACGGCCGCGAGGCGTTCGTGATGGAACTCGTGCGAGGCGAGGCGATCGGGCGGCGGGTCGTCCGGAGCGCACCTCCCGGTCTCGACCTGCAGATGGCGGACGAGCTGGCGAAGATCCATGCGATTCCGGCGGCCGACCTCCCCTTCCTCTCTGGCGCGGGTCTCTGGGAAAGGCTCTACTCGGAGCTCGATTCCGTTGACGAACCGCACCCTGCAATCGAGCTCGGTATCGCGTGGTGCCGCGAGCGACTGCCGCTCGCCCGGTCTCGGGTCGTCAGTCACGGCGACTTCAGAATCGGCAACCTGATGGTGAACGACCGAGGCATCGCGGCGGTGCTCGACTGGGAGTTCGCACATCTCGCTGACCCGGCGGAGGATCTCGCCTGGCCGTTGATCCGCGCGTGGCGGTTCGGAAACGACTCGAGACGCCTCGGGGGCATCGCCGACGTCGCGCCGTACCTCGGCCGCTACGCGGAGCTCACAGGGATCCGGATCCCGTTCGATGAACTGCTCGCTTGGGAAGTGCTCGGCAACTGCAAATGGGCGATCGCCTCACTCACCCAGGCCCGCCGCCACCTCAGGGGCGAGGAACGCAACGTCGAGCTCGCCATCCTCGGTCGACTCGCGGCCGAGGTGGAGTACGAGCTGCTCGACCTGATCGAGAAGGCAGCATGAGCGGTCATGGGGAACGCCTGGATGACGGGCTGAAGCCCATCCCCGCCGACCGACCCTCGGCCAGAGAGCTCGCGACAGCCGTCCGCGAGTTCCTGGAGACCGAGATTCTGCCGACCCTCGACGATCACCGCCTCCGCTTCCGCACGCTCGTCGCGATGAACGCGCTGTCGATCGTCGAACGGGAAGCGCCGACCGTCGCGCAACCCGACTGGGAGACGGCCCGGCGAATCCGCGCCGGCGACATCCGTGCGACCGATCTCGGGCGGTTGAAGCAGGAAGTGGCCGCGAAGCTCGCGATCGCGAGCCCGAAGTACCTCGAGCGCCACGAGCCCTGAGGGACGGAACCGCGGCGTCCCGCAGGCGGGAGGCTCGAGGAACCTTGCGAAAGAAAGGGAGGAGTGGGGCCATCAGGCCCACACTCCTCCCCAGTCCTCGGAAGCTACGTCTCTAGCTCCCGGGAGCTACTTCTCGCACTTGACTCCCGAGACCGGCACGAGCGCGCCCTGGGAGAACCTCGCGATCTGGACACAGTTGATCGGGAACTGGTCACCAGGTCCCGTCTTCTGGCGAATCCCCGGAATCAGGAACGGGTTGGCCTCGTCCCATGCCCGCACGGCCTTCATCAGACCGGCACGAGTCGGGTTGGGCCCGAGCTTCGTCAACAGCTGCACGAACGCATGGGCGGTTGCCGCTCCGTAGAGGGTGAACGCGTCGTTGGCATTCACCGACGGGGCGTACTTCGCCAGCACCTTCTTGTAGAGCTTCATCGCTGCATCGTCATCCCATTTCGGGCTCGACGGGTCCTTGGCGTACTGGTACGTGAGCGTGCGGCCTACGAGGTCGCCACCACCCGACTTCTGGGCAAGCCCGAGGATCGTCGTCGTTGCCGTGACTCCAGTCGTGTAGATCACACCGGGCGACCACTTGAGCGCGTTGGCGATCACGTAGGCCTGGATCGCGAACTTCGGCGTCGCGAAGATCATGAGCACATCGGCCTTCGTCGCCCGAAGCTTTGCGACCTGACTCCGCACATCCGGCGCCGTGACCTCGTACGCTTCCTTACCGACGATGTTCGATGCTTTGCCGCCGAGCCCCGTCTCGAGCCCGGTCAGCAGGTCCTTGCCGAAGTCGTCGTTCTGGTAGAGGACTGCGATCTTCGCGTTGGGGCTGTTCTTTGCGATCAGCTGACCGTAGGTCTTACCCTCGAACTGGTAGTTCGGCAGGTAGCCGATCGTCCATGGCCATGCCTTCGTGTCCCGGCCGAACGACGTGTCACCCGATGCCGTGAACAGGTGCGGAACCTTCTTCGAGTTGAGGTACGGCCGGATCGCGAGGTTGACCTCCGTTCCGAGCGCGCCGACAACCGCGAAGACCTTGTCCTGCTCCACGAGCCTGCGGGCGTTCTGGACACTGTTGGCGGGGTTGTACCCGTCGTCGTAGAACTTGTAGATGATCTGGCGTCCACCGACGCCGCGCTTGCCATCCGGCCCTCGACGCGCGTTGATGTACGAGATGTACGCCCTGAACCCCGCGGGAATGACACCGTACGAGGATGCGGGTCCCGAGAGCGGGAACGTCGCACCAATGGTGATCGTCTTTGCGGTGACGCCCGTCTCGGCGGACTTCGCCGTTGCCATCGAGGCCGTGATTCCGAGAGCTGCGACTAACACGATCCCTACCATCATGACCCTGCGCATTGCCACTCCTCCGTGGATAAATCGAAATGAACTGGACGACTGTAGCCGCCCTGATGGGTAATACGCCAGCGTCTTCCTTTTGTTGGCTCAGCCGAGACCGATCTCCGTCGCGAGCGCCTCCGCCTCGTCGAGGTCGTCGGAGAGCGCCTCGATGCCGCTCGCCCAGATCGACGGGTCGGTGAGGTCGAGCCCGACCATGCGCGCAAGCTCCTCGGGAGCCTTCGACCCGCCGGTGCGGAGGAGGTCGAGATACGGGCCGACCATCGCGTCTCCGTGCTTCTGATACGAGCGGAAGATCGAGAGCGCGAACAGGTATCCGTATGCGTACGCGTACACGTAGCCGGGAACATTCGTGAAGTGCGGTACATAGCTCCACCAGCTCTCGTACCCGTCGACGCCGACGGAATCCCCGAACAGCGATGACTGGCATTCCATCCACAACTCGCTGATGCGATCGGAAGAAAGCTCCCCCGTCTCCCGACGCGCGGTATGCGTCGCGTTCTCGAAGCGGTTCATCGCTATCTGTCGAAAAGTCGTCGCGATCGCGTCCTCGAGCTGGCCGGTCAGCAGGTCGAGCCGTTTCCGGGGGTCGTCCTCGGAAGCCAGAAGCCGCTTGAACGTGAGCGCCTCCCCGAAGACCGATGCAGTCTCGGCAGTCGTCAGGGGTGTCGACGCGTTGAAGTACCCGAGCGGTTGAGCCATCGAGCCGTGCAGCGCATGGCCCATCTCGTGAGCGAGCGTGAGGATCGAGCGGCGATCGCCCGTGTAGTTCATGAATACGTACGGATGGACGCCCGGCACGTTCGTGGCGCAGAACGCGCCGTGACGCTTGTCGGGGCGCACAGGCGCATCGATCCAGCCGTTGTCGAAGAACCGCTCAACGGCGTCTCCTGCCACGCTCGAGAAGTCGGCGTACGCCTCCACGACGACGCTCCGCGCCTCGGCCCAGGGCGTCTTCGAGGCATCCTCGGCCACGGGGGCGAAGCGGTCGTAGTACTCGAGGCGTTCGAGCCCGAGAAGTTTTGCCTTCAGCCGGTAGTAACGCTGCGGCACGTCGTAGCGGGACGTCGCGGCGTCGATCAGCGCCTGCACCGCCTCGTCGGTCGTCTCGTTCGAGAGGTTGCGCGAGGTGATCCACGTCGGGTAGCCGCGGAGGCGATCGTCGATCCACTTGTCGACGAGGATCGTGTTGAAGATCGATGTCCGCGTACGCAGGGTCGGTTGCAGCGCCTCGGTCACCGCCTCAGCCGCTCCGCGACGTACGTCTCGATCGGTCGAGTAGAGCTTCGCCATCGCGGTTTCGAGCGCGACAGGCTCGTCCTCGCCAAGGTCGACACGCATGGCGCCGATCACTTCCTCGTACAGGCGCGACCAGGCGGTGACACCCGATACGGCCTTCTCGGTGAGGATCTTCTCTTCCGGCTCGCTCAGCACGTAGGGCCGAAATACCCGCTGTGATGCAAGCCAGTGCCGCCAGTGGTCGAGCGCCGGATTCGCGATGACCGCGGCGGCAGCGTCGTCCTCGATCGCAGCCCACTCGAGCCCGAAGAAGAGGAGCTGAGTCTCGAGCCCTGCGGCCCGCTCGCCGAGCTTCGAGACGAGAGCGCCACGCGCGGTGTCCGCCATGTCGGTGGAGAACTCCAGATGCGCGAAGTACAGGGCGCGGGTCGCAATCGCCTGGATCCGCTCGAGCTCGTCGATTGCCGCGGCGAGATCGGCGGCAGCGAGGTCTGCAACGTTGCCGTAGTAGCGATCCCGGAAGGCGGCCGACGCCGCTTCGGCCTCGGCGAAGTCCGTCTCGATGCGCGGGTCGTCGCCGGAGGCGTAGAGGTCCAGAGGTCCCACGCAACCTCTTCGGCACCTGTCTGCTCGATAGTTGTCATGACGCGGAGACTAGTCGATGCGTGTGGAAGGAAAGGGCCTCAGCCACTCCCCGGGAGGTTGCGCGAGCACCCGTCCGTACCGCTGCGCGCTCAACCACCCGAACACACAAGACCCGTCACCCTCCGAGGGCCGCAGCCTCCGTCACCGGCGCCTGGCAGGCAAAGCTCTCGCAGACGTAGACGGCGGGCTTCCCATCGACGAGGCCTTTGCCTTCGAGAAGCGGCACTCCGTCGGCAGGTCCGACGGCCATGACGACGTTCGGCGCAAAGGGCGCAAGCGCGGCCCTCGCGACCGGGCTGTCGATAGGGCCGACCACGGCAAGCTCGCGCGGCGGGGCGAGCCACAGGTCGAAGGCGCACAGCATCCAGCCGAACGCCCCGGGGGCGCGGCCGAGCATCGGCTCGGCGAGCCTCAACACCGACACCGCCTCGCGCTCGAGCTCGTTCACGCCGTAGATCCGAGCAAGGCGCAGGAGCACATGCGCAAGCATCGAGTTGCCCGACGGGATCGGGTTGTCGTCGAGATCCTTGGTGCGCGCCACGAGCTCCTCACCTCCCGTCGGCGCAAGGAAGAACCCGCCGTTCACGGGATCCGAGAACAGCTCGACCGCGAGCCGCGCGAGGCGAAGACCCTCCTCGAGCCAGCGCAACTCCCCCGTCGCCACATGCAGCTCGAGGAGCCCGTGCGCGACGTTCGCATAGTCATCGAGAAAGCCCCCGCCGCTAACCTTCCCCTCGCGCCAGGATCGGGACAATCGGCCGTCCTCGCGTGACAGCGGCCCGAGAAGGAACTCCGCCACCCCGCGCGCCGCATCGAGCAAGTCGGCGCGCTCCAGCCTGCGCCCGCTCTCGGCCAGAGCGGCGAGCGCAAGCCCGTTCCACGACGCAAGCACCTTGTCGTCAAGTCCCGGTTGCGGTCTCGTGCCCCGCTCCTCATGAAGCCGTGCACGTAGGTCGGCCGGAAGCTCACCGCGGATGATCGACCGGCCGTGCTCGAACGGCAGGAGCAGGTCGGCGGGAACACCCTCCTCTTCGGTCCACGTGAAGGTGAGCCCCTCGATGCCGTTCGTATCCGCATCCTGCGCCGATGCAAGACCGCCGCCCGGCAGACGCAGCTCGCGAATCACGTAGTCGAGCGTCTCTTCTGCGATCGTGCGATAACGCGATTCGCCCGTCACGACCCAGGCATGAAGGTACGTCGGCGCGAGCAGCGCGTTGTCGTACAGCATCTTCTCGAAGTGCGGTACGAGCCAGCGATCGTCGACCGAGTAGCGGTGGAAGCCGCCCCCGACGAGGTCGTACATGCCCCCTGCGGCCATCGCGTCGAGTGTCTTCGTGACCATCTCTCGTGCCTCGGGCGAGTTGCGGCGCAGGAGGAACTCGAGCGTGGACGCGGGCGGGAATTTCGGCGCGCGACCGAAGCCGCCATTCGCGCGGTCGAAGGTGCGAGCGATCCCGCGCTCCGCTCCGTCGAGCAACGATGCCGTCAGCAGCTCGGCCGACGGCTCGTGGTGGGCCGATCGTCCCACGGCCGCGACGAGGCGGTTCGCCTGCGCCAAGATATCGCCCCGCTGCCCCTGCCACGCCTCGGCGACCGCGAGCAAGAGCTGCCGAAACGACGACATGCCGTGGCGCGGCTCGGGCGGGAAGTAGGTGCCGGCGTAGAACGGCTCGCCCGTGGCGGTAAGGAAGACGGTCATCGGCCAGCCGCCCTGCCCCGTCATCGAGACGGTCGCTTCCATGTAGAGCGCGTCGATGTCGGGCCGCTCCTCGCGATCGACCTTCACGTTGATGAAGTGCTCGTTCATCACGGCCGCCGTCGCCGCGCTCTCGAACGACTCGTGGGCCATCACGTGGCACCAGTGACAGGCGCTGTAGCCCACCGAGAGCAGGATCGGGCGATCTTCAGCCTGTGCGCGCTCGAGCGCCTCGGCCCCCCAGGGATACCAGTCGACCGGGTTCTCCGCGTGCTGGAGGAGGTACGGGCTCGTCTCGGCGGCGAGGCGGTTCACCTCAACACCGTACGTATCCCTCGAAGCTCGGTGCGCAGCAGGCTACGAGCGCATGACGAGTCGAGCGAGCAATCCAGTGGCCTACCCGGTGGGGCAGCAGTTCGACGCACCGGCCGACCGACGACGAGCTCAGCGAGCTCGGCGCGGGAGACATCATCGGCGCCGGCAACGTGGAGCGGCCCCGAGTGATCAAGCGAGACGAGCTCGAGTAACGCTGCTGCAAGGTCGCTCACCTGCACCGGCGAGCGAATCTCGTCGTCGTAGAACGTCGCGGCAGGATTGCGGGCGGCGAGCTCGTGCTTCGAGGGTTCGTGTCCCGGCCCGCCGACGATCAACGATGTCCGAACGATCGAGGCAGTCGGCGCGATGTCCGCGACGCGCCTCTCGGCTTCCGCCTTCGCAGCCCCGTATTCCGTACACGGCGAGGGCGCATCCTCTTCCCGATACCGGCCACCCTTTCGACCGTCGAAGACGACATCGGTCGAGAGGTGAACGAGCCTCGCGCCCACTGCCATCGCTGCGCGCGCCACGTTGGCCGAGCCGTCGACGACGATCTCCCACGCGCCGTCGCCGTCCTGTCGATAGGCGGTGTGGATCACGGCGTCCGGGCGGATCTGCATGAAGAGAGACTGGACGCCGTCCGCGTCCCGTACCTCGACCCGGTCGCCCGTGGCGCGCGGCGCGCGGCGCAGTAGCTCGGAGCCCAGAAATCCTGTGGCGCCTGTGACATGGACATTCATCGCCGAGAACGTACCGAGAGGCTCCCGCTCGTGGATGACTCCGATCCGCCTCAGTCCGAGGCGACGGCCGCTCGCTTCTCCCGACGTTTCCTGACCAGCTCGACGGCAAACGCCACGCCGAACGCGATCGCGAGGCCGATCAGGACGCCCTTCCATGGCTGCTCCTCGAACTGCTTCCCGCCCACGTAGCCGAGCATCGTGGCGTAGATCGCCCAGACACCGCCCGCGACGAGGTCGTAGCGGAAGAACCTGTGCCAGAGGAGTCCATGCGTGTAGCCCGCCGTGAAGGTCACCGCCGTGCGACCGAAGGGAATGAACCGGGCGATGACGACGATGTAGCTGCCGCGCTCCTCGAGTTGCTGCTCGGCCCAGTCGAAGCCGCGGTGCGCCTTCTCGTGCCTGAAGAGCCGTTTGACCGTGTGCTCCCCCGCCCACTTGCCGATCCCGTAGGAGATGTTGTCGCCGGTCACCGCGCCGGCCCAGGCCGCGAATATCACGATGAAGACGTTGAGGTCGCCGGCGCCGGCGAGTGTCCCGGCGACGATCACCACCGACTCACTCGGGACGACCGGGAAGAACGCGTCGATCACGGCGACCGCGAACACCAAGACGTAGCTCCAGTTCGAGCCGGAGACCCAGTCGACCATCATCTGGAACATGACTGCATCCTCGCAGAGACCGGAACGGCAATGATGGATGAAATGGCACCCAACCCCCTCTCGGGTACGCGCGTCCTCGACGTTACGACATCGATCGCAGGACCGTACTGCGCCCAGATTCTGGGGGGCCTCGGCGCCGACGTGATCAAGATCGAGCGCCCCGACACGGGCGATGACGCCCGGGCCTGGGGGCCGCCGTTCTGGAAGGGCGAGGGGACGATGTTTCTCTCCGCCAACGCCGGCAAGCGATCGCTCGCGCTGTCGCTGCGAGATCCACGCGGCCGGGAGGCGCTGCTACGACTCGCCGACGGCGCGGACGTCTTCCTCCAGAGCCTCCGTCCGGGGCTCGCCGACGAGCTCGGTCTGGGGCCGGACGCCCTGCGCGAACGCAACCCACGCCTCGTCTACTGCTCGATCGGCGCCTACGGCCACGTCGGGCCACTGAAGGAGGAAGCGGGCTACGACGCTCTCATGCAGGCGGCGGGTGGGCTGATCTCGATGACGGGCGAGCCCGGTCACCCCGGCGTTCGGGTCGGCTCGTCGCTGATCGACCAGGGGACGGGGACGTGGGCCGCGCTCGGGATCCTTGCAGCGCTCCTCGACCGCGACCGCAACGGCGCGGGATCGGTGGTCGACGTGTCGTTGTACGAAACTGCCCTCGGCTACATCGGCTACCACCTCGCCGGCTACCTGGCCGACGGCACCGTTCCCCGAGGCCAGGGCACGCGATTCCCGATGGTGGCGCCGTACCAGGTGTTCCCGACGAGAGACGGCGAGCTGATGATCGCGGGAGGCAACGATCGCCTCTTCGCATCGATCTGCGCAGTGGTGGGGCTTCCGACTCTTGTCGATGATCCCCGCTTCCGCACGAACCGCGACCGCGTGGTCAATCGTGACGAGCTCTGCGCGATCCTCGAGCAACCCCTCCGCGAGCGCGACTCGTCCGACTGGCAGCAGCGTCTTTCGGCTGCGGGAGTACCCGCAGCCGCGGTGGCCGACGTCGCGGATGTCGTCCACGCCGCACAGACGGAGGCGCTCGGGATCCTGCAGCCACTTCCCCACCCGACCATTCCCGATCTCAAGCTCACAGCACTCCCGGTCTCCTTCGACGGCGAGCGGGCCTTCCACAGGACAGCTCCACCCGCCGTCGGCGAGCACTCCTCGGAGATACTGCGCGAGGCCGGGTACGCAACCGACGAAATCGCGGCGCTTGCCGCAGAAGGAGTAATTCGAACATGAGCCATCTGTCCGCATCGTTCAGCGCCACGATCCGTGTCAGGCTGTCCAACGCCCCGGGGTCGTTCGCACGCCTCGCGCAGGCAATCGGTGATGCCGGCGGCTCCTTTGGAGCCATCGACCTGGTACGCGTCGACAAGGACACGAAGATCCGTGACGTCACGGTCGAAGCGGCGGACGCGGATCACCTGGCACGCATCGTCGAAAGCGTTCGGCGCACCGACGGTATCGAAGTCGAGCGCGTCTCCGATCGGACGTTCCTCATGCACCTCGGCGGCAAGATCGAGATGCGCTCGAAGATCCCGGTCAAGACCCGGGATGATCTCTCGATGGCCTACACGCCGGGAGTGGCGCGCGTCTGTCGGGCGATTGCCGACGAACCCGGACTCGCCTATCGCTACACGATCCGCAGCCACACGGTGGCCATCGTCACCGACGGCACGGCGGTGCTGGGGCTTGGCGACATCGGACCCGAGGCGGCCATGCCGGTGATGGAAGGCAAGGCGATGCTTTTCAAGGAATTCGGCGGGGTGGACGCATGGCCTATCTGCCTGGCAACGAAGGACGTGGACGAGATTGTCTCGACCGTCAAGGCCATCGCGCCTTCATTCGGGGGGGTCAACCTCGAGGACATCTCGGCGCCGCGCTGTTTCGAGATCGAGGAGCGCCTCAAGCGGGAACTCGACATTCCGGTATTCCACGACGACCAGCATGGGACGGCCGTCGTGGTGCTTGCTGCGCTCATCAACGCCCTCCGCATCACGGGCAAGCGCATGAGTGACCTGCGCGTGGTGATCAGCGGCGCCGGTGCCGCGGGAGTTGCGATCACTCGCATCCTGATGCAGGGCGGGGTATCGGATATCATCGTCTGCGACCGCGCAGGCGCGATCCACCGCGCCCGCACCGAGCACATGAACGCATCGAAGGATTGGTTGGCGCAGCACACCAATCCGCACAGAACCGCCGGGACCATCGGCGAGTGCGTGCGCGGGGCAAATGTGTTCATCGGGGTTTCAACCCCGGGAGCCGTGACCGTGGACGAACTGCGGGCCATGGCGCCCGATCCGGTAATCTTTACCCTGGCGAACCCGACTCCGGAAATGCCACCCGAACAGGTGGAGGACTTCGCCGCGGTCGTGGCAACCGGGCGCAGCGACTACCCGAACCAGATCAACAACGTGATGTGTTTCCCCGGCGTGTTCCGCGGCGCACTCGACGTTCGCGCGACCACGATCACGGAGGGGATGAAGGTTGCCGCGGGTCACGCGATCGCTTCCGTGATCGCCGACGATGAGCTGGGACCGGAGTACGTGATCCCGAGTGTGTTCAACCGGGATGTGACTCTCGCAGTCGCAGCCGCCGTTGCAGAGGCCGCTGAACGCGACGGCGTCGCGCGACGCTCGCGCGGCTGAGGTCGCCGGCCGGAGTGAGGGTCGCCTTCGGGCGGTCCTCACTCGTACTGGAGCGCCTCGAGCGGGTTCAGCTTGGCGGCGCGGCGCGCCGGGAAGATGGCGGCCACGATGCCGACGAGAATCGCGGCGAGCATGAAGACGACGAGTTGCGTCCAGGGCATGAAGAAGTTGATCTCCTTCACGCGAGAGATCAGGAGAGCCGCGAGTGCGATGCCGAGGATGATCCCGATCACGGCTCCGATCAGCGACGTGATCACGCTCTCGTGGCGGATCATGCGTCGCGTCTGCCGCCGGGTCATGCCGATCGCCCTGAGCATCCCGATCTCCCGTGTCCGTTCGAACACCGTCAGCACGAGTGTGTTCACGATGCCGAAGAAGCTGACGAGAACCGAGAGCGCGAGGAGCACGTAGAGGACGTTGAGCACGCTCTTCAAGCCTGATGCCTGATCCGTCTTGAACTGGTCGCCGTCGGCAACCTTTGCGTTCGGGAACGGCTTCAGGCTGGCCTCGAGCGCGGCCGTGTTCGCCTCCGTCACTCCGCCCTCCATCGTCACGAACGTGTAGACGTTCTTCGGCTGCTCGTAGTAGCGGTCGAAGACCGCACTCGAGATCGTCACAGGCCCAAATGGCGAGCCCCCCGCCGGCGGCTTGAAGATCCCGCTCACCGTAAATAGGAGGGTCTCCCCCGTCGGTGTGAGCAGCGAGAACCCCGAGCCGACCGAGAGGTCGTGATTCTTCGCGAAGCCGTCCTCGACGAACGCACCGTCGTCCCCGAGTTGAGCGAGCACGGCCTGCGATCCCTGCTTCCAGTCCAAGTTGATCACCGTTCCGATCGAGGGCTGCACTGCCGTGAGGATCCGCGTGTTGCCGAACACGGACGTCTCCCCGGCGCGGACGCTCGCGATCGACTCGAGGCCCGGTGTCTTCGCCGCAGCCTGCGCCGCGCTGACCGGGATCGGCGAGAAGTTGTTCTGGGCGGTGATCGCATAGAACTCGCCCCGGGCGAGATCGTCGACGGCACTGTTGAAGGTCCCGATGATCCCTGCAGCAAGCGTTGCAACGAGCGTCACGAGGGCGAGGCCGATCATGAGCGCGGCGGCGGTCGAGGCGGTGCGCTGCGGGTTGCGCTGGGAGTTGTCGCGCGCGAGCGTCCCGGCGGCGCCGCCGATCTTCGTCGCCGGCCAGCCGAGTGCATGGGCCATCGGGACGACGAGGTGGGTCGAGAACAGCGCCACGCCGATGAAGATCATCAGAGCCCCGAGCCCGATCCAGATCAGTACCTGCTTCGTGCCGAGCCCGTTGCCGAAGAGACCGTAGACGAGCGCCGCCAGCCCGACGAGAGCCGTCAGCGCCGCACCCGCGCCGCGGAAACGATGGAAGCGGCCCTCGGGGAGTGTCGCTCCCTCGCGCACCGCGGCTATCGGCGGGACGCGCGTGGCGCGCAGTGCCGGCCGGAGGCTGGCGAGCAGCGTGACGATGATTCCGACGGCGAGCGCGACGACAATCGTTCTCGTCTCGACCGTGAGGCCGTTGTTCGGCAGCGTGAACCCGACTGCGTCGAAGAGCCTGAAGAGCCCCTTTCCGAGCAGGAGACCGAGCAGCAAGCCGACGACCGAGGCGAGAACACCCATCACGAGCGCCTCGACGATCACCGAGCCGAGCACCTGGCGCCGGGAGGCGCCGAGCGTCCGTAGCGTCGCGAACTCCCTGGTTCGCTGGGCGATCGTGATCGAGAGCGAGTTGGCGATCACGAAGGCTCCGACGAACAGCGCGACGCCGCCGAACGCGAGCAGGAACGTCTGGAGGATCGTGATGAAGCTGTTCGTGTCCTCCGAGTCGCTCGTGGCCTGATTCTCCCCACTCTTGACCTGGGCTCCGGGAGGGAGAACCGACTCGATCTCGGCGACGAGCATGGCGGGAGAGACGCCGGTCTTGGCCGCAACGCGGATCTGGTCGAGCTGGCCGACCTTGTCGAACAGCCTCTGCGCGGTGGGAAGGTCGAAGCCGGCGAGCGTTGCCCCGCCGATCGTGTCGACGGCGCCGAACTTCACGAGGCCCGAGATGCGGAACTGCTCGACCGGCCCCTGCGCCTGGACCCCGATCTGCTGTCCGGCCTCGAGCTTCTTCTTGGACGCCGTGGCCGAGTCGACCACGACCTCACCGGCTTTTGGCCAGGCCCCGCTCACGAGCTTGAGCGAGTTGAAGTCCGGCTGGGTCGGATCGACGCTGAACCCGATGTTCGGAGCGCCGCCGAACACGATCGCCTTGCCGTTGGAACCGATCAGTTGAGCCTCGCCGCCGACACCGCCGATCGCCGCGGCAACCTCCGGCAGACCGTCGACCTCCGCCAGGACCGACTCGTCGAACGGCGGGGCGGTGGTCGTGCCCGACTGGCCGAGATCGAAGGCCGACTTCCCCGTGATCACGGCATCAGTTCCCTCGTATTGCTGCTCGAAGATCGCGTCGAATGCGCTTCCGATCGAGTCTGTAAGGACGTACGTGCCGCTGACCATCGCGACGCCCAGCACGATCGCGATTGCCGTGAGCGAGGTGCGGAGCTTGCGCCCGGCGATGCCCTTGACGGCGAAGCGGATCACGCGTCGTTGAGCGCTTCCATGGCGAGCAGGATCTCGTGCTGGCTGGAAGGCGGGAGGTCGGTGACGATCTTGCCGTCGGCGAGGAGGAGCACCCGGTCGGCCATCGCCGCCGCTCGTGGGTCGTGGGTGACAATGACCATGGTCTGCCCGTACTCGTCGACCGAGGCGCGCATCAGCTCGAGGATCTCGTGGCTGGTCGTCGAGTCGAGATTGCCGGTCGGCTCGTCGGCGAAGACGACGGTGGGCCGTGAGACGAGGGCGCGCGCGATTGCGACCCGCTGCTGCTGACCGCCGGAGAGCTCCGCGGGGCGGTGCGCCAGGCGGTCGGTGAGACCGATGCGGCCGGTGAGGTCGTCGAACCAGGCTTGATCGGGCTTCGCACCGGCGATCGTCAGCGGCAGCAGCACGTTCTCGCGCGCCGTCAGCATCGGCAGCAGGTTGAAGAACTGGAAGACGAAGCCGATGTGCTCGCGACGCAGCTTCGTCAGCTCGGTGTCGCCGAGTGTGGTGATCTCGTCGCCGGAGATCGACACGGTTCCCGACGTCGGCTTGTCGAGCCCCGCGAGGATGTGCATCAGGGTCGACTTGCCCGAGCCCGAAGGCCCCATCACGGCGGTCATCCTCCCCGGGGCGATCTCGACCGAGACCCCGCGGAGGGCGTCAACGGCACTGTCGCCTTCCCCGTAGCGGCGCGTCAGGTCTCGCGCGACGATAACCGCCGAGCCGTTTCCACTCTCCACGCGAGCGCCTCCTCGTTGTACTCGAAAACCCTAATCGCCTTCAGGAGCGGTGTTCCAGAAGGTTAGCCGGTTCCGGCGGGCAAGCATGCACTTGCCGTGCCGGGGTGGTGAAGAGCTAGACCATCCGTTTTGACGCCTCGGTGAGCGTGTCGCCGAGAATCCCGACGATTTCGTCGATCTCGGCCTCGCCCGCGATCAGCGGCGGCGAGATCTGCACGACCGGGTCGCCCCGATCGTCCTGACGGCAGATCAACCCGGCGTCGAAGAGCGCAGGCGAGAGGTACCCGCGCAGGAGCGACTCGCACTCGGCGTCATCGAACGTCGCTCTCGTCTCCTTGTCCTTGACGAGCTCGACGGCGTAGAAGAACCCGGTGCCGCGTACGTCACCGACGATCGGGATGTCCAGCAGCGTCTCGAGCTTGGCGCGGAATAGATCCTGCGTGTCGCGAACGTGCTCGATGATTCCCTCGCGCTTCATGATCTCGATGTTCTTCAGCGCGATCGCGCACATCACCGGATGGCCGCCGAACGTGACGCCGTGTGAGTACATCGAGGTCGCGTCGAGGAAGGGCTCCATGACGCGGTCGGTGGCGATCACGGCGCCGATCGGGCCGTAGGAGGACGACAGGCCCTTCGCGCAGGTGACGATGTCTGGCTTGATGTCGTACCGCTCGGATCCGAACCAGTGACCCAACCGGCCGAACGCCGTGATCACCTCGTCGGCCGAGAGGAGGATGTCGTACTCATCGCAGATGGCCCGCACGCCGTGCCAGTAGCCTGCCGGAGGCGTGAAGGCACCGCCGGCGTTCTGGACGGGCTCCATGTGGACGAGACAGACGGTCTCGGGCCCCATCGCGAGGATCGCCTGCTCGAGATCGTCGAGCAGGAACTGCGTGAAGTCGGCCTCGTCCTCGGCAGGCGGGCGGTGGTACCGGTTCGTGTTGTGAACATGTCGAACCTCTGGCACGAGTGGCTCGAACGTCTCGCGGAGCGCCGGAATACCGTTGATCGAGAGGGCACCCATCGTCGTTCCGTGGTACGCGATGTGGCGGGCGATCGCCTTGTACCTGTGCGAACCGCGGCGGGCAGCGGAGATGATCGCATCATGCCGCGTCTCCGGCTCGAGGAGCGCGTGCTTGACCTGCTTCTCACCTCGGGCGACGTAGTACTGGCGCGCGAGCTTCCACGCCGACTCGACCGCCTCGGAACCGCCAGAGACGAAGAAGACGCGATTCAGGTCACCCGGCGCGAGCGAAGCGAGCTCGGTCGCGAGCTCGATCGCCTTCGGATGGGCATACGACCAGTTGGTGTAGAAGGGCAGCTCGCGCATCTGCGCGAGCGCCGCCTGACCGATCTCCTCACCGTGGCCGTAGCCGATGTTGACCGAAAACAGGCCGGCGAGCGCGTCGAGGTAGCGCTTGCCGTTCGCGTCCCAGAGGTAGCAGCCGTCGCCCTTGACGATGATCGGTACGTCCTGGCCCTGACCGAAGCCTCCCATGCGGGTGAAATGCATCCAGAGGTGATCTCGCGCGTGCTGCTGAAGCTCGTTCGTGCTGGACACGTCATCCCTCCCTGGGGGCCATAGCTGCGGGGATGGCGGGCTCGGCTACCTCGCGGCCGCGCCGGTTCGCGAACAGGATGTTCCCGACCATGAACAGGACTGCAACCAGGAAGATCGCGCTCGCGACGACGTTGACCTGCGGTGGCACGGAGACGCGCGCCGCCCCCCAGACGAGCAGCGGGAACGTGGTGGTCGAGCCCGCATTGAAGTACGTGATCACGAAATCGTCGATCGAGAGCGCGAACCCGAGCAACGCGGCGCTCAGGATCGCGGGCGCGAGCAGGGGGAGTGTGATCTTACGAAACGTCGTCCATTCGTTCGCACCAAGGTCCATCGCCGCCTCCTCGAGGTACCTGTCGAACCCGATCAGACGGGCCTTGACGGTGACGACGACGTAGCTGGCAATGAACATCACGTGCGCGATGAAGATCGTCACGAAGCCGAGCGTCACCTGAAGGTTGATGAACAGCGTCAGCAGGGAGGCACCGAGCACGATCTCGGGCGTCGACATGGGCAGGAAGATCAACACGTTCGTGGCGCTCCGCCCACGGAAGTCGTGGCGGACGAGCGCGAGCGCGATCAGGGTGCCGAGCACGGTGGCGACGAGCGTCGAGATCAGTCCGATCTCGAGCGACGTGATGAGCGCGTCCTTCAATCCGGGCATCGCGTCCCAGTGGATCCAGTTCTGGAGCGTGAATCCCTGCCAGACGTAGTTGAAACGGCCCTTCGGACTGTTGAGCGAGAACAGGATCACGACGGCGATCGGCAGCATCAGGTAGGCGAGCGCCAGCATCGCGTAGACCGTGAGAAGGTGACGGCGGATCCGTCTCACCCGGTCAGCTTCTCCGTGCCGACGACCTTGGCATAGAACCCGAGGGCCACGAGGATCATCGCCATCAGGATGAACGACAGCGCCGCAGCGGACGGATAGTTGATTCGCTCCAGGTATTGCGACTGGATCACGTTGCCGATCATCTTCTGGTTCGGCGTCCCGAGGAGTTGGGCGTTGATGAAGTCACCCGCGGCGGGGATGAACGTGAGCAAGGTGCCGGCGACGATTCCCGGTGCCGAGAGAGGCAGCGTCACGCGTACGAATGCTTTGCGTGAGTTCGCGTACAGGTCGCCTGCTGCCTCCAGGAGCCGCGGGTCGATCTGCTCGAGCGAGACGTACAACGGCAACGCCATGAACGGCAGAAAATTGTAGGTGATCCCCGCCACGACTGCGAATCCGGTGGCGAGCAGGCGCCCGTCCGGGGCGAGGATGTGGAGCCACCGGAGCACGCCGACCACAGGGCCTTCGTCGGCGAGGATGTTGAGCCACGCGAGCGTGCGCACGAGGTAGGAAACGAAGAACGGCGCGACGATGACAACGAGGAAGAGGTTCTTCCAGCGTCCACCGCGAAACGCGATCCAGTACACGAGCGGATAGGCGATCAACAGGCACAACACGGTCGCGATGCCTGCGTAGACGAAGGATCTGATGAACTGCTCGTTGTACTCGCTGATCGCCTCGGTGTAGTTGCTGAAAGACCACGTGAACGAGTAGCCGCTCAGGAACGAGCCCGACTGCAGCGACTGGTAGCCGAGAAAGCCGAGCGGCACAGCGAAGAAGAGAGCGAGCCAGGAGAGCCCCGGCAGGAGCAGCAGGATCGGGGCGAGCCAGCGGTGTCGGTGGAAGACGGTCATGGGGAAGATCGGCCCGGGTGGAGCTGCCTCCACCGGGGCCGATCGATTCGTCAGGCGCCGAGCACCTTCTGCCAGGCGGCCTGGAACTCCTCGTTCTGGAGCGCTTCGGAGCTGAACTGGTGCACCTCGGACAGCATCTCGTCGGTCGGGAAGATCAGCGGATTGTTCGCCGTCTCGGGGTCGGTCTTCGCGAGCTCTTCCTTCGCTCCCTTGACAGGCGTGACGTAGGTGACGTACGCGGCGATCTGTGCGGCGACGACGGGGTCGTACACCGAGTTCATGTACGTCGAGGCCGTCGGGGAGCTGCCGCCGAGCGGGATCAGCATGTTGTCGGTCCAGATCATGCCGCCCTGCTCGGGGATCGCCCACTTGAGCTTCGGGTTGTCGGCGAGCAACTGGACGATGTCGCCCGACCAGGCCACAGCGGCAGCGATGTCGCCCTTCGTGAGCGGCTGGGCGTAGTCGTTCCCGGTGAACTGGCGGATCTGGCCGCTGTCCACGCCCTTCTGAATCGTCTTGATAGCGCCGTCGAACTCCTCCGGGGTGAAGTCGGAGGGATCCCCACCGTTCGAGAGTACCGTCAGCCCGACCGAATCCGAGAACTCGGACAACATCGTGACCTTGCCCTTCAGCTTCGGGTCGTTGAGGAGCTGGTCGATCGAGGTCACGGGGCCGGTCACGTCCTCGTTCCAGGCGATGCCCGTAATGCCGGACTGCCACGGCAGCGAGTAGGTGCGGTCAGGGTCGAACGGCGGGCTCGCCTGCGCATCGACGAGGTTCGAGATGTTCGGGATCTTGTCCTTGTCGAGCGGCTCGAGCCAGTCCTTCGCCACGAGGAGCGCGGGGAACCGCGAGCTATCGGTCATCACGATGATGTCCCGGCCGACGCCCTTGCCCTGGCTGAGAGGGCCCTGGATCTTCGCGAAGTAGGTCGCGTTGTCGTTGATGTCCTCGAAGTAGTCCACCTTGATGCCGGTCTCCGCCGTGAAGGCGTCAAGCGTCGGATAGGCCTTTGTGTCCTCGTCGACGTCGATGTAGAGCGGCCAGTTGGAGAACTTGAGGACGTCGTTCACCTCGCCGCTGCCGCCGCTGCTTCCTCCTCCACCACAGGCTGCGAGCAGTCCCGGAAGCGAAAGGATCGTGACCCCGGCGGCACCTCTCTGGACGATGTCCTTTCTGGTGTATCGCGACGTCATGTGGCACTCTCCCTCTTCGTTACGACGAAGCCGGAATCGGCCCGCCAACTGACCGTGACACTCTCCCCCGGTGCGGGCACGAGCCCGCCCGCTTCGCTGTTCTGGTGAAACACCGCGAGGTCGCCGACGGCAGTCGTAACGACCACGTGGGTGGCGACCCCGATGTACGCGGACTCCTTCACCTTTCCCCCGAGGGTGTTCGTGAGCCCCCCTCCGAGCGAGACCTTCTCCGGCCGAACGCCGACCGAGACGTCTCCGCTCGAGGTGCCGGTATCGACCTCGACGAGTGTCCCGTCTCGCAACCGGACGGTGCCCTGTCCCGCGACGGTGCCGTCGAACAGGTTGGATGTGCCGAGGAAGTTCGCGACGAAGGCGGTTTGCGGTCTCTCGTAGAGCTCGGTCGGCGACCCGAGCTGTTCGATCTTTCCCTGGTTCATGACGGCGATCGTGTCGGCCATCGTCATCGCTTCTTCCTGGTCGTGCGTGACGTGGACGAACGTGATTCCGACTTCAGCCTGAATGCGCTTGAGCTCGAGCTGCATCTGCTTGCGGAGTTTCAGGTCCAGGGCGCCGAGCGGTTCGTCGAGGAGCAGGACCCGCGGCGTGTTGACGAGCGCGCGCGCGAGAGCGACGCGCTGCTGCTGGCCGCCCGAGAGCTGCTTTGGCTTGCCGTTCTCCCTGCCCTTCAGGTCGACGAGCTCGAGAATCTCGAGCACGCGCCCCCTGATCTCCTTCTTGCTGCCGACCTTGCGTCGTTCGAGCCCGAAGGCGACGTTGTCGAAGATCGTCATGTGGGGGAAGAGCGCGTAGCTCTGGAAGACGGTGTTGACGTCTCGCTTGTAGGGCGGCAGTCCGACGACGTCCGTCTCGCCGAGGTAGATAGCCCCCTCGGTCGGCTCCTCGAAGCCTCCGATCATGCGAAGGGTGGTCGTCTTTCCGCATCCCGACGGCCCGAGCAGCGCGAAGAACGAGCCGTGAGGGATCCCGACGCTCACGCCGTCGACGGCGACGACATCCTCGCCGAAGCGCTTCACGACGTTCTCCAGTCGGACATCGATCGCGGGCGTAGTGACCTCGACCGCGCCCATCAGTCGGCGCTTCCCAAGGTGCCGCTCATGACGCCTCCTTCGCAGCTGACCCGGAAACCCTAGCCTCCCGGGCGTTTCGCTGCTTCCAGAACAGGCGCGGTGCCAATGCTCAGCGTCTCCTATTGATCAACTCAGCTTCACGCAAACATGCTTGACGCGCGTGTACTCCTCCATCGAATAGGCGGACATGTCCTTGCCGTATCCGGACTCCTTGAAGCCGCCGTGCGGCATCTCGGGCGTCAGCGGGAAGAGGTGCTCGTTGATCCAGACGGTTCCGAAGTCGAGACCTGCCGCGACCTTCAACGCCCGCCCGACGTTCTCCGAGAACACCGAAGAGGCGAGGCCGTAGCGGACGTCGTTCGCCATCGCGACGGCCTTCTCGTCGGAGCTGAAGCGCTGCATCGTCACCACCGGCCCGAAGACCTCGCTCTGGACGATCTCCGCGTCCTGCTGCACGTCGGCCACGATCGTCGGCTTGACGAAGTAGCCGCGGTCACCCACCGACCCACCACCGGTCAGGACCGACGCCTTGGCGTCGACGGCTCGCTCAAGGAAGCCGAGCACCCGCTCCTGCTGCTCCGCCGAGATCACGGGGCCCATCCCGATCTCGTCATCTGTCCCGGGATCGCCAACCGTCAGCGAGCCGACCGCAGCGACCGTGCGGGAAACGACCTCATCGTAGATCCGCTCGTCGACGAGAATCCTGGATGACGCCGTGCAGTCCTGTCCGGAGTTGAAGAAGCCGCCGATCTTGATCGCCTCGGCGACCGTCGCGGGGTCGGCGTCGTCGAGGACGATCATCGGAGCCTTCCCACCCAGCTCGAGATGAACGTGCTTGACCGTTTCGGCAGCGTTCTTCGCGATCAGCTTGCCCGTCGCGGTGTCACCGGTGAGCGAGACGAGAGCGATTGCGGGGTGGCGCACGAGGGCGTCCCCGACCGGGACGCCGTCGCCCGTGACGACTTGAAGAACGCCCGGCGGCAGCACCTCCTGCGCGAGCTCGACGAAGCGGAGCATCGTCAGGGGCGTCTGCTCGGCCGGCTTGATGATCTGGACGTTCCCAGCAGCGAGCGCCGGCCCCATCTTCCAGACCGCCATGAAGAGCGGGTAGTTCCACGGGCAGATTCCGGCGACGATCCCGAGTGGCTCGCGGCGAACCATCGAGGTGTAGCCCTCGACGTACTCGGCGGCGGCTTTCCCCTCGAGGTTCCTGGCGGCGCCTGCGAAGAACCGGAGGTTGTCGACCATGATCCCCGGCTCGTCGACCGCGACCCACCACGGCTTGCCGACGTTCAGAGACTCGAGTCGCGCGAGCTCCTCGGCGTTCTCCTCGATCACGTCAGCGAGCTTGAGGAGAAGCTCCATACGATCCTTGGGTGTCTTGAAGCGCCACTCGTCCCACGCCGCCTTCGCCGCGGAGACTGCATGCTCGACGTCGTCTGCGGTACCGCGCGGCACCTCCGCGATCACCTCGCCGGTCGACGGGTTGAGCACCTCCATCGTCTCACCGGACGACGAGTCGACGAACTCACCGCCGATGAACATCTTGTGCTGGCTCACGGCAACGCTCATGTCTGGCTCCTCCCGGGACGCGATTTCGATATCACTCGAGCGTATCACCGTGGTATCCGACGGCTCTCCCGGATCCTGATCGCATGTTCAGGTAGAACGAGAGCATGAGAATCCTCGTCGTCGGAACAGGCGGCGTCGGCGCCGCTTTCGCCCGCATCGCCCAGCGTCGATCGTTCTTCGAGCATTGCGCACTCGCCGATTACGACAGCGCGCGCTCCGAAGGCGTCGTCTCGTCGCTCGGCGACGAACGATTGAGCGCCCATCAGATCGACGCGTCGTCGCAGGCGGCCGTTGCGGATCTGATCCGGGCCACGAATGCCGACCACGTCCTGAACGCCGTGGATCCGATCTTCAACGTTCCCATCTTCGACGCCTGCTTCGAGACCGGCGTCACGTACATGGACATGGCGATGACGCTGTCCGAGCCGCACCCGACGCACCCGTTCGAGAAGGCGGGCATCAAGCTCGGCGACTACCAGTTCGAACGGGCGGCAGCCTGGGAGCAGAAGGGCCAGCTCGCCCTCGTCGGCATGGGGATCGAGCCTGGGGCCGCAGACGTCTTCGCGCGTCACGCAGCCGACGAACTGTTTTCGGAGATCGATGAGGTGGGGATTCGGGACGGCGCCAACCTCGTCGTCGAGGGATACGAGTTCGCCCCCACGTTCTCGATCTGGACGACGATCGAGGAGTGCCTGAACCCCCCTGCGATCTGGGAGAAGGAGCGCGGTTGGTTCACGACGGCACCGTTCTCCGAGCCCGAGACCTTCGATTTTCCGGAGGGCATCGGCCCGGTCGAGTGCGTGAACGTCGAGCATGAGGAAGTCCTGCTCGTCCCGCGTTGGGTCGACTGCAAGCGCGTCACGTTCAAGTACGGCCTCGGCAACGAGTTCATCGACATCCTCAAGACGATCCACGTGCTCGGACTCGACTCGAAGGACAAGGTCCGCGTCAAGGGAGTCGAGGTTGCGCCGCGCGATGTCATCGCCGCCGTGCTCCCTGATCCTGCGACGCTCGGTGACCGGATGACGGGCAAGACGTGCGCCGGAACGCTTGTCACCGGGCTCGACAAGGAAGGCATGCCGCGGAAGACATACCTCTACCACGTCGTCGACAACGAGTGGTCGATGCGTGAGTACGGCTCGCAGGCCGTGGTCTGGCAGACCGCGCTGAATCCCGCGTGCGCGCTCGAGCTGCTCGCCGAGGGCGCGTGGAGCGGCGCAGGCGTGCTTGGCCCCGAGGCATTCCCAGCCCAGCCGTTCCTCGACAAGCTGGCCGAGTACGGCTCACCGCACGGGGTACTCGAGCTAACGCCCTAGCACTCCAGCCGGCTATCGGTCGATGCCGAGCCCGTCCACCTTGTCGATCGTGATTCTGACCGTCACGCGCCGCTCGTCGGCGCTTCGCATCGGATAGCTGTCAACGCCTAGGCACTTTTTCGCGAGCCTGTCGATATGGGCATCCGCGCCGTCGTCGACGAGCTCCCCCGTCCCCGTGACAGCGATCCAGCGAAATGGATCTGCGGATCGACGATCGTCACCGCAAGACGCGGATCGCGCAGGAGATGACGCTCCTTGGCACGCCCGCGCGCCGTGTTGAACTGGAGTACGTCTCCTTCAGTGTCGATCCAGACAACGGTCGAGTCGGGCGACCCGTCTGCCCCCAACGTCGTCAAGGTGCCGACGTAGGGATTGTCGTCGATGAATGTGTGCTGCGCATCGGAAAGGCCAGCCACGTGATCTCCACACTTGTTGGGAACATGCCGTGCCACGTCACAACGAGCGGCCGTTGCTTTCTGATCCCAGCAGGGCGATAGGATCCCGCGATGGTGGTCGTCATGCTCCGCGCCCCCCTCTCCGAGCTCGCGGGTGCGCGCGAGCTCGATCTCGAGGGCGCGACCGTGAAGGAAGCGCTGATCGCGCTGGAGCACCGTTGCCCGGCGATCTCGGGGTGGGTCCTCGACGAGCGGCGGGCGATCCGCGAGCACGTCAACGTCTATGTCAACGGTCAACTCGCGCAGGAACGAACGGGGGTTGGCATCGCCGATCGGATCCACGTCCTGCCGGCCATCACAGGAGGGTGAGATGACGGAGATCCTGGTCGGGACGAAGAAAGGGCTGTTCGTTCTCGACGGAGACGTGAACGGCGGCTTCGAGGTCCAGTCACGCGCCTTCCCGGGCCAGGCGGTCGAGTACGCGATGCGCGATCCGCGGTCTGGCCGCTATCTCGCGTCCGTCACATCGTGGTTCTACGGCGGCCGCATCTGGGTGGCGGATGACCCTGCGGGAGAGTGGCAGGAGACTTCAGGCACCTCTCTGCCGGAGGAGGGTGATGCCTCTCTCGCCCGCATCTGGGTAATCGCCACGGGCGAAGCGGACGGGACGCTCTACGCGGGTGGCGATCCGGGCTGTCTGTTCGAGAGCCATGACGGAGGGCTCACCTGGGAGCTGAACCGTGGATTGTGGGACCATCCCACCCGGGCGGACTGGACGCCCGGAGGCGGCGGGCTCTGCCTCCACACAATCGTCCCGTGGCCCGGTGACCCCGATCGGTTGATGGTCGCGATCTCCGCCGTCGGTGTCTGGCTCTCGGATGACCGTGGCACGACGTGGCGGTACTCGAACAGCGGCATCAACCCCGAGTACCTGCCAGAGGAGGCGCGCGACGCACCGCTTGGGCGTTGCGTGCACAACGTGCGCCGCTCGCCGGCACGCCCCGAGCGCCTGTTCATGCAGTTCCATGGCGGCGTCTATCGCTCCGACGACGCCGGCGCCAGCTGGATCGACGTCGGTGATGGGACCGACCTACCGTCAGACTTCGGCTTCCCGATCGTCGTCGACCCTGCGGATCCCGACAGCGCCTACGTGATCCCGCTGATCGGGGCAGAGGACCGGACGACGCCTGGTGGATCGGTCCGCGTCTGGGAGACGCGCGATGCCGGCGCGACCTGGTCCGCGAAGGGCGACGGCCTCCCCGATCGTGATGCGTATCTCACCGTGCTCCGTGAGGCGTTCGACTCGACCGGCGCCGGCGCGACCCTCGAGCTCTACTTCGGCGCCACATCGGGTGAGGTGTTCGGCTCCGCTGACGCGGGCACGACATGGGGGCAGATCGCGGACCACCTGCCGCCTGTCCATTCGGTGCGCACCGCCTGAAGCGTGAATCGGTACGGGGCCGGCGCGCGCGCCGGCCCCGTGAACCAGATCTCGCTGCTATCCGGCGGTGGTCGGAATGTCGGTGATCGTCCCGTCGGCGATCTCCTGCTCGACCTTCTTCGTCGCCGCGATGTCGTCCCCGTTCGCATCAGGGCTGAACTTCCCGAGCCCGACGCCTTCCTGGTCGAGGCCGAAGATGGCGTTCCCCCCGCCGGCGAACGTACCGTCCTGCACCGCCTTGGCCGTCAGGAAGACGGCGTTGTCGACGCCCTTGAGCCCACTCGTGAGCACATGAGGGCCGAGAAACGACTGATCCGCGTCGACGCCGATGCCCCAGACCTTGTTCTGCTTCGCCGCGAGAAGGGCGCCGAGTCCGCATCCACCGGCGACCTGGAAGACAGCCGTTGACCCGGCCGCAATCTGGTCGAGGGCGAGCTCCTTGCACTTCGCCTGATCGTCCCAGTCCTGCGAGTAGCCCCACTTGACCTTGATCCCGGGGACAGCCGCAGTGGCACCCGCCCGATAGCCGGCGATGAAGCGGTCGACGGGAGGCTCTTTGTAGCCGCCGACGGCGCTGATCGCGTTTCCTCCCGCTCGCTTCACCGAGAGCGCGGCAAGGTACCCGGCGAGATAGCCGACCTGCTCCTCACGGAACAGCAAGCCCTGGACGTTCGCCGGCTTGCCCTTCAGCGTCGCCTGATCGACGTCGACGATCGCAAACTTCGTGTCCGGGAAAGCTCTGGCCGTGCTCGCAATCGCATCGCCCTGCGCGTACCCGACTCCGATGATCAGGTCGTAGCCCTTGCGCGCGAGCGAGGTCATGTTGGGGATGTAATCGGCGGCAGACTTCGACTCGACCACGCGGCCCTGGACGCCGAGCTCCACCTGGGCTCGCTTGAGGCCGTTGTACGCCAGCTCGTTGAAGCCGTCGTCGTTGAGCTGCCCGAGATCGGTGATCAACCCGACCTTGATCCCGGTCGGGGTGCTGTCCGTCGCCTCGGAGGCTCCGTCGCCACTCGATCCGCAACCCACAGCGAGGAGTGCGACCGCCGCCACAAGCCCTCCGGCGATCGCCCATCGAGCCGTTCGCGTTGTCATCGTCCGAGCCTTTCGCTAGTTTTTGCCTATGAGTCGCAAACCTCGGAGCGAGTTTATCAGACCAGCCCACGTCACCCTTGCCGCAGTGATGCAGGTCCGCGATGGCGTCCTTCAGGTCCTTCTCTGGCAACGTGCGCTCGACCCCTTCCGTGGCGCCTGGGCGCTGCCGGGTGGGGTACTGGCGGCAGACGAGACGCTCGAAGCGTCGATCAGGCGACATCTCGCGACGAAGGTCGACCTGGCCGAGGTCGCACATCTCGAGCAGGTCGCGACGTACGGTGACCCCGAGAGGAACCCGGTCGAGTGGGAGATCGCGACGGCGTACCTCGGGCTCGTCCCGCTCGGCGTCGACCCCTCTGTTCCGGAGGACACGAGCTGGCACCCGGTCGATGGCCTTCTCCCGACGGCGTTCGATCACGGGGCGATCATCCACTCGGCTCGCGATCGCCTCCGTGGCAAGCTCTCGTACTCGAACCTCGGCTTCGCCCTGGCCCCGGCCTCCTTCACGTTGACCGAGCTGCGCGACGTCTACGCCGCGGCGCTCGGCTACGACGTCTCCACGACGAACCTGAAACGCGTGCTCCTCCGACGGGGGGCGATCGCCCCGACGGGCGCCCGGCGCGACCCGGGACGTGCCGGCGGCCGCCCCGCTGAAGAGTTCTCATTCGCCGGGCAGGCCCTCGAGATCACCGATCCGTTCGCTGCACTTCGTCCGCCCGAATCGTAGGAACGGCCACGAGGCGTGCGGGTCAGCCGGGCCGAACGCTCGCTTTCACTCCGAGAGCCGGGGCGATTCCATCTGGAGCCAGGTGAGATCGCCTCGGAACCGATCGCGGGCGAATTCGACCGGCGTGCCGTCCGCCGCGTAGGCGGTGCGCTCTACGAGGAAGATCGGCGATCCCCGCTTCAGTCCGATCGTGCGGGAGTCCGATGGCCGCGCCTCTGCCGCATCGAGGCGCTCGACGGCCCGCACGGGTCGCAGGCCGAAGCCGACATCCATGAGGTCGTAGAGGGAGCCGCTGATATCCATGTCCTCGATGTCGGGGAAGAGGCTTGCGGGCAACGAGGAGCGCTCGACGCCAAGCGGTTTCCCTCTGACGAGCCTGAGCCGGACGATCACGACGACCCGCTCGTGGCGGCCGAGGTCGAGTGCGGCAGCGGTTCTCTTGCCGGCCGGCTCGATCTCGGCCGAGACCAGTTCGGCGCGATCGGCGCCGACTTGGCGTCGTAGCGCCGCAGAAAGACCGCTTGCGCCCGCGAGCGGCCCCGGGGCCGGTGCTTCGCGGACAAAGGTGCCTCCCGACCGACCGACCACCCGACGCACGACGCCGACGCGCTCGAGCTCTCCGAGCGCCTGCCTGACAGTCATCCGGCTTACACCGAGAGACTCGGCGAGCTGTCGCTCGGGCGGAAATCGTTCCCCGACAGCGAGCCGGCGGTCGGCGATTGCTGCTCCGAGCTGCTCCGCGATTGACTCGTGGAGTGGTTTCGGTCCTCGCACGAGCTTCAGGCTGTACACATCGTCCATCTGGCGCAGCGTAGACGGTGGGTGGGGCAATTGTCTAGACCGTACTGGGTGAGACAGCAATCGAATCCGCTGAGCGCCGCCTCAAGACGTGGCCTCACGAGACCGATAACGGATCACATGCGGAAACGAGCAGACGTACTCAAGTTCGTTGCTGTGCTCAGCATCGCTGCCGAGGCCGCCGCGCTGGCCGTTGTTTTCTGGCCTTCACGCCCGAGCGTTCTCGCGCAGCGCCCTCGCGGGAGGCAGTAGGGACACCGCGCTAGTCGCCCAGAGCAGTGACGAACGCGGGTGTGGCGGCAGTCGCCTCGAGGCGCTCGAAGTGCTTCCCGGCGTACGAGGCGAAGTCGAAGTCGAGTTCCGACGCGGCCCCCTGCACGACAGCCCACATCGCATCGCGGAAGTCGGACATGAAGAGCATCAGCTCGAGTGCGCGCTCGTCCGCTGCACGTACCTGCCCGACGTAGGCCGCAAGAAGCGCCCGGCGCGCGTCAGGGTCGAGGCCGTGATTCGTCGAGAAGTTCGCGAGGTCGAAGAAGACGTCACCCATGCCGGCATACTCCCAATCGACGATCCGGATCCTGCTTCCATCGTCGATCAGGTTGGCGTTGACCAGATCGTTGTGACAGGGCCTCTCCGCGAAGACGCCGCGCGCACGCTCGACCCTCCGCGCCAGCTGTCGGGCCCAGACGTAGCTTGCTGGCACCTCGGCGCCGTGCGCGAATGCCGTGGAGCGGTACTCCTCGACAACCCTGAACGAGTTGAACCGCCCGGGCAACGAGGGCCCACGATGGACGGCCTTGAGGGCGTTCGCGATCCGCTGGATCGACTCCGTCTCGCGCATGCTCTCGACCGGAACGATCATCCCGTCGATGAACCGCGTTACGAGGTACCCCTCGGGCTCGATGAACGCAACGACGTCAGGGCCGACTCCGACGGCGGCAGCCGCGAGCGTGGCCTCGTACTCGACCCCACGGTCGATCCCGAGCAGCGTCGTGTCGTGATCGGCGACACGGAGGACAAGGGATTCCCCCCCAACATCGACCCTGAAGTTGTGATTCGTGATGCCGCGTCCGAGCAGCTCGACGTGCGCCGGCTCTCCCGGCCAGATCTGGGCGACGATCGCGTCAACGTCCATGAGACGATCTTCTCAGGTTCTCGATCGCGGCAGACAGCCGACCATCAATTCCGATTTTTGTATATATTTTGTCCATGAAAATCGCTATCACGGGATCGACCGGCCTCGTTGGCACTGCACTCTCGTCCTCGCTTGCCTCCCTTGGACACGAGCTCGTGCGGCTCGTACGCCACGCCCCGAGCGGCCCAGGAGAGGCGCAGTGGGACATCGTCGCCGGGACGATCGATGCGGGAGCGCTACAGGACGTCGGCGCGATCGTGCACCTGGCCGGCGAGAACATCGGGCAGCGATGGAGCGACACCGTAAGGGAGCGGGTGCTGGATTCGCGCGTCACCGGTACGCGATTGATCGCCGAGACGGCAGCAGAGCTACCGAGCAGGCCAGTCCTCGTGTGCGCGTCGGCAACAGGCTTCTACGGGAACCGTGGCGACGAGGAGGTCGACGAGGACTCAAAGCGTGGCGACGGGTTTCTCGCCGACGTCGTCGACGAGTGGGAACAGGCGGCGGAGCCCGCCCGCGCCGCCGGTCTCCGGACAGTTCACCTGCGACAGGGGATCATCCTCGCAAAGCGGGGCGGCGCACTGCAGCGGATGCTCCTGCCCTTCAGGCTCGGAGTAGGAGGAAAGGTGGGAAGCGGCGCGCAGTGGTGGAGTTGGGTCTCTCTCGACGATGCCGTCGCCGCGTATCGCTTCGTGCTGGAGCAGCCGCTCGCGGGAGCGGTGAACGTGACAGCGCCTCACGCAGTCACGAATCTCGAGTTCACGAAGGCCCTCGGACGGGCGCTGCACCGGCCGACGATCTTCCCCGTTCCCGCCTTCGCCGTGAAGGGCGCGTTTGGCCAGATGGGCGAGGAGATGCTCCTCGGGGGGCAGCGCGTGACTCCCGCCCGACTCCAGGGGGCCGGGTTCACCTTCGGCCAACCGGACATCGACTCCGGGCTGAGACATGCACTCGCAGCCGCCGGCTGATCCACGGCCGCGACGAACCGGCGTCGAGGATGCTGGAGCCGCGGTACGCTCGCGGTCGTGAGTGACGAACACGATGTGATCGTCGTCGGTGCCGGCGTCGCCGGCCTCGCCTGCGCACGCGCGCTCGCTTCCGCCGGGCGGCCGCCCCTGGTTCTCGAACGCTCCCACAGCGTCGGAGGCAGAGTGCGAACCGATGCGACCGACGGCTTCCTACTCGACCACGGCTTCCAGGTGCTCCCCCTCGCCTACCCGGAGGCCCGGGCCACGCTCGACTACGACCGGCTCGAGCTGGGTGAGTTCGCACGCGGCGCGATCGTTCGAGCCGACGGACGGTTCCGGAGGCTCGCCGACCCCCGTCAGTCTCCGGTGCGGGGCCTGCGCGCTCTTGCCGGTGGCATCGTCGGCGTGCGCGACGGCGCGGCGATTCTCAAGCTGCTGCGCGGGTCCGCAGAGGAGACGACTGCGGCGGAGGCTCTGCGGCGCGCTGGCGTGTCGCGCACCGCGACCGAGCGCTTCTTCGCTCCGTTTCTGCGCGGGATCTTCCTCGAAGAGCGACTGAGGACATCGAGCCGCTTCCTCGACTTCGTGCTCAGGGCCTTCGCGGATGGCCCCGCCGCGCTTCCCGCGGGAGGGATGGGATCGATCGCGACCCAACTCGCCGATGGGCTCGACGTTCGCACCGGCGCCGCCGTGGCCACCGTCGGCGCGCGCGCGGTGTCCCTCGAGACGGGAGAGCAGCTCCGAGCCGCTGCGGTCGTCGTTGCCACAGCGGGGATCGTCGACGAGCCGGCCAACGGTTGGAACGGCGTCACGTGTGTCTACTATGACGCGCCGCAGACTCCTATTCCCGGCCCGTGGCTCGTCGTGAACGGCGACGGCGGCCCGATCAACAACCTCTGCGTCCCGAGCGAGGCCGCACCGAGCTACGCCCCGACGGGACGATCGCTCGTTTCCGCGACGATCCTCGGAGCGGGCGAACCCGACCTGGATGCGGTCGGACGACAGCTTCGCAGCTGGTTCGGCGCCGGTGTGACGGAGTGGCGCCACCTGCGGTCGTACCGGATCCCGCGCGCCCTGCCGTCCTATCCCGTAGGCGGCTTCGGCCTCCAGCCGGTGCGCCTCGCCAACAGCCTCTACGCGTGCGGCGATCACCGCGAGCACCCGTCACTCAACGGAGCGCTCCTTTCCGGTCGCCGCGCCGCCGAAGCGGTGCTCGCTGACGCAAACTGACCCAAGGGCTCCCTGGTCCGAGACGATCCTGCGATATGCTTCTCCATCGAAGGATGTTCCCCGACGAAGGAGGGTCTCCGATGACTGTCATTGCTTCCTCCACTTCGCGCGTCGCGCGGTTCGTCGGTTAGCCCGGATCCCACTCCGAACTCTCGCCCGGACCTCGTCGACTGGCGCGCCGTCCCGCGCGCCGCTTTCATGTATCCGAGGACGAAAGGGAGTTTTCGCTTGCCCGAACTCGAATCGCTCGGCTGGAACGACCGGCTGAGCACACTGTACGAGCCCTTCGCCGCCGACGACGTCGTCGCCGGCCGGGTGTCGATCCAACATCGAGGCGCCTACGACGTGCTCACCGAGCACGGCGAGCTCCGCTGTGACGTTCCTCGCCGCCTCGTCCACGAGGCGGCCACGACAGCCGATCTGCCGGTCGTCGGCGACTGGGTCGTTCTCACGCCTCGGCCGGACGAGAGTGCCGGAACGATCACGGCCGTCCTGCCTCGATTCACCAGGTTCTCGCGCAAGACCGCATGGCAGGCGACGGAGGAGCAGGTACTGGCGGCGAACATCGATGTCGCCTTTCTCGTCGCGTCGATGAACGAGGATCTGAGCCTCCGACGCCTCGAGCGCTACCTGATCCTCGCCTGGGAGAGCGGCGCCCGGCCGGTGATCGTGCTGACGAAGGCAGATCTCCACCCGGCCCCCGAGGCAGCCGTGGCAGAGGTCGAGACCATTGCGGGAGGCGTCCCGGTGCTCGCGATCTCGAGCAAAGAGGGAACGGGGCTCGAGGAGGTCACCGGCCAACTTTCGGCCGGTCTCACGGCCGTACTCCTCGGCTCGTCCGGGGTCGGCAAGTCGACGCTCGTCAACACGCTCGTCGGGGAGCAGCTTCTCGCGACGCAGGAGATCAGGGACGATGGAAAGGGCCGTCACACCACCATCCGTCGCGAACTGATCCAGCTTCCGGGCGGCTCGCTCATCATCGACACGCCGGGCATCCGCGAGCTCCAGCTCTGGGTCGCCGACGAAGGCATCGACGAGGCGTTCGAGGACGTCACCGAGCTGTTCGCGTCGTGCAGGTTCTCCGATTGCGCCCACGATCGCGAGCCCGGGTGCGCCGTGCACGCGGCTCTCGACGACGGCAGTCTCCCCGCCGAACGTTGGGAGAGCTACCTCAAGCTTCAGGCCGAGCTCGACCATCTCGACCGGAAGCTCGACAAGCGGGCCGCAGCCGCAGCCCGCAAGAAATGGATCGCCGTCTCGAAGGAGGGGCGCGAGAACATGAGACTGAAGGGGAACCGGTAGCCCGAGCCGTGACGCCGCCGGGGTGAGGCCAGGCAATTGACCTCACCCCCGTTCAGCGGTCAGGGCGTCTTGGTGTTAACCGCGCCTGGTGTCGGAGTCGTCGTGAACGACCAGTCCGCCACGGCGTCATTCGTGTCGCTGCCGTCCGGGATCCGGGCGAGCGTCCCCTCGACCGTGTTCGAATCCGCAACATCGACGGGGAGCATCGTCCCCTCGACGAGGTCGAACACCTTCGTGCCGATCGTGGCCGCGGTGATCGCTCCCTCGTAGCTCAACGCGTCGAGGAGCGTCTCCTTTGCCGTGTCCACGAGTGCCAGACCGTCAGGGGAGCCGTTCTGCGGATCGACGTCGACGACGAGCTTCGCTCCGGCGGCAAGGCTGCCGGTCAGTGTCTTGCGGCCATACTCGGCGCCGTCGCCACCGTTCACGAGCACGAGCGCCACGCCGTCGAGGGTGGCGGCCGAGGGGCCCAGGTTCGCGATCTCGACGAACCCTCCCGTGTCCGCGCCGACCTGGTCGTAGTCAACCTCGTTGATCACGAGCTTCTCACTGCCCGTCGGCGGGGGAGGAGGCGGTGGCGCCGCGCCCGTCTCGCACGTGAGCGTGATCAGATCGGTCGCCGTCGATCCGACCTCGATGCGACCGGCTGCGCCGTCGAAGGTCGTGCAGGGAGTGCCGGCGAGATCATCGACCGAGGTGAGGCCGGCGCCGGGGTCGCCCTTCGGCCCGGCCGGCCCCGCAGGCCCCGCCGGGCCCGGCTCCCCAGCCGGGCCTGCGGTGCCCCGCTCGCCCCATGACAGTGGTGCCTCGTTGCGCTTGCAGTCGTTCGCGTCGAAGACGATCCGAACGAGGCCATGCCTCATGTTGCGGCAAGCGTCGATCGTCGTCGTGCCTTCTCCGGCAGCAGTGGCCATCGCCGCGGCCCCCGCGAGCACGGCGGCTGCCGCAGTGGCAGCCCCCGCAATCGCGATCGTGTGTCGATTCACGTCGATCCTCCTTCGGTGGGATGGGATGACCGACAGAGGTACCCTGACGCCGCCGCCGCGCCTAGTGTCCGTTCGCGACGGGGTGAGCGCGAGTCACCGTTTCAAGCGGCGCTGTGAACACTTCGTCACGCTCCCGGCACGACTTCGCCGCCCTCGACACGCACGGTCGCGCCGGCTCCTCAAACGCGCGCCACGCGACGCGCCGGCTGCTCGGTGCACGCCGGCAACAGCCCCAGCGCGACGGCCGCCTCGCGACGTACGTCCTGGCCTGCCTGCGAGTAGAGATCGTCGAAGTCGACGGCGCCGTTGAGCTCGATCACCGTGTAGCCGTCGCCGGCCGGGATCAGATCGATGCCGACGAGGTCGGCGCCGATCGCCGCTGCCGCAGCGATCCCGAGCGCACACGCGGCAGCGGTCGGCCGCGCCCGGCGGCGGCTGCCGCCGAGGCTCGAGTTCGTTCTCCAGTCACCGGGAGCGGCGACACGACGGACAGCCCCGACGACGGCGCCGCCGGCCACTATCAGTCTGAGGTCGTATCCGGTCGGCGGCACCAGCTCCTGGATGAGCGCACCCCGGCGCTCGAACCAGGGCCTCGAGCGCACCTCCTCGAGAGCCCGCTGCAGCTCCACCTCCGACTCGCACCGGAAGATGTCCACACCCCAGCTGCCGAGGCGCGGCTTGATCACGACCGGAAGCCCGAGGTCGGGCAGACGGCCCCCCGGCCTGAGGTGCTCGGTACGCGGATGGGGGATTCCCGCGCGGGCGAGCAACCGGGCGGTGACGAACTTGTCGTGTGCGGCGACGAGCGCCGGCGCAGGATTGAGCACACGCACCCCCCGCCGCTGGAGCCACAGCAGCTCGAGCAGACCACTCTCGGCTCCGTCGAGGGTCGGCAGCACGTCGATCCTGCCGAGCACGGTGTCGCCCTCACGCAGCCAGTCAGCGGTCTCACCGGGCCCGACGAGCGCCGCGTCGATCCCGAAGGAGCGCCACGCAGAGACGAGCGCCTCGTTCGTCGTGCTCGCGTTCGTGCCGCGCAGCGCGACCCGGGCCGCCGGCCTGCCCCGCGGCCGGGCGGCGGCCCGTCCGTGTCGCCTCTCGCCGGCCCGCGGACGCGGATCCGGCTCGAGCAGGAGCAGGGCGAGGAGAGCCGTTCGCGCGGGCATCAGCAACGTGTCCACGCGCTCGTCCGCTGCGTGCGAGCCCTCGCCGACCGGACCGAGCCCGTCCAGGGTGCCGGTGAAGAGGCTCGTCGTGTTCGCGTCCGAGCCGCCGCCGACGAGGCCGGCGTCCTCCAGCGACAGGCCCAGCTCATGTCCGAGCCGCATGGCGGTCGCGAGCAGCGAACGGTTCCGCGGTAGCGCCTCCATCGGCGGCCGACCCCAGCCTCCCTCGACCTCGACCGTGGCGCCTTCGAGCACAGGAGCCAGCCCTCTCAGGGCCTGCTCCAGGCCACGCGCCGCCACTGCAGTGGGCACGCGCACGTCGACGATCGCGCTCGCCTGCGGGGCAACAACGTTCGGGCGGAAGCCCCCGTCGATCGTGCCGACGTTGACGGTGATCCCCCGAGCCGGGTCGTTGAGGGCGAACAGCCGCTGCACCTGATGGGAGAGCTCGAGGATCGCGCTGATCCCCTGCTCGAAGTCGGCGCCTGCATGCGATGACCGCCCGCGTGCCGTCACCGTGAAGTGCCCGAGTCCCTTGCGCGCGATCTTCAATCTTCCGTCGGCTCCCTCGCCGGACTCGAGCACGAACGCCCGCGCGGCCCCGCGGGCGAGCAGGCGGATGAAGCGGGTCGAGTCACGGCTCCCGATCTCCTCGTCGGTGTTGATGAACACAACGGGCGTAGCCGTCGGCTGCAACCCGAGCTCGCGCAAGGCGCGCAAGGCGAACACGATCTGCACGAGGCCGCCCTTCATGTCCGCGACGCCGGGGCCGAAGAGCAGGCCGTCCTCTGCGTGGAGCGGCATCCCCGCGAGCGTCCCGACCGGCCAGACCGTATCCATGTGACCGACCACCAGCTGGCGCGGCTCGCCGCGGCGGCGCTGCCGCGGCCGCGCGTAGAGGTGATCGCCGACACCGCTCCCTCTGACCGCTCGCACGACGAACTCGTCGCGCTCGAGCTCCGCGGCGAGAATGCGGAACGGGCCGCGCTGGGTCGCGGGGTCGAGCGTCGGCGACTCGGCCAGCGCCAGCCGCTCCAGCAGCTCGACCATCTCCTGCCGGCGCCCTTCCAGCCAATCCAGCAGCCCTCGTGCTGCGGTCGTCGCCATCGGGTTAGCGCCGGAAGTCGACGGGATACGGGAACGCAAGACTGTCGCGGACGACCGCGAACCGGCCCGGGGAGAGGTAGGTGAGCAGTCCGAGGCGGTGCACGAGGTCGGCATCGTCGACCTCGGCGCCGCGCAGGGCGTCAGGGGATGCGAACGCGGCGACGACCCGACCGATGATCAGGCTGTTCGGCCCGAACCCATCGACGATCCGCTCTAGCTCGCACTCGAGATAGAGCGGGCAGCCCTCGACGACCCGGCCCTCGACGACCCGTGCGGGCGTCGCCGGCACGGCGGCCAGAGTCGGCTTCGCATCGCCCTCGGCGCGGCCGCCGGCGGCGAAGCTCGACTCGAGCACTTGATCGGGCCGGGGGAAGCTGACCGTGAACTGCGGATGCGCCCTCACGTTCCGGTAGGTCGCATGCTGCGGCGTGCACGCAAAGCAGTAGTGGCCGGCCCAGCCGAGCGGCATCGCCATGTGCTTGGGGGCGAAGTCCCAGCCGTCAGCCTCCTTCGTCCCGACGATCACGAGTGGTGCGACCGTGAACACGCGCTCCCAGAGCGCCGGCCCGAGCTGCAACTCCACCAGCCCGCCGCCCACCTGCGCCGGAGCATCCGTGTCAGCCATGCTGTAAGGCTTGCACAGCGTCTCCGCGACGGCATCCGGTCGGACACCGACCTTGCCTACGCGGAACTACCGATGCAACCCGGGCGGCGGGGTCAGCGCTTCCAGGGTGCGTCGGTGTCGGCCTCGATGCCGTAGCGTCCGATCGCGTCCTGCACGACGGCGGGCTCGGCCACACCATCGTCGGCGAGCGCTTTCAGCGCCGTCACGGCGATGTGGTGGCGGTCGACCTCGAAGAACTCCCGCAGCTTGCTGCGATAGTCGCTGCGCCCGAAGCCGTCGGTGCCGAGCACAGCGTAGCGGCCGGGCACGAAGGGCCGGATCTGGTCGGCGAACGCGCGCATGTAGTCCGTCGCGGCAACGAAGGGCCCGCTGCGGCCCGCGAGCGCGGTGGTCACGAACGGGAGCCGCTGCTCGTCCATCGGGTGGAGCCGGTTCCAGCGCTCGACCTCGAGCCCGTCTCGGCGGAGCTCCGTGAAGCTCGTCACGCTCCAGATATCCGATGCGATGCCGTAATCCGCCTCGAGCAGGTCGGCTCCCGCGATCACTTCGCGAAGGATCGTGCCGGACCCGAACAGCTGCACGCGCGGCCCGTCGCCCGCGCCCTCGCGCAGGAGGTACATCCCACGGAGGATTCCCTCCTCGGCCCCCTCGGGCAGCGCCGGCTGTACGTAGTTCTCGTTCATCACGGTCAGGTAGTAGAAGACGTCCTCCTGCTCCTCACACATGCGCCGCAACCCGTCGCGCACGATCACCGCCAGCTCGTAGCCGTACGTCGGGTCGAAGGCACGGCAGTTCGGGACGACCGACGCGAGCAGATGCGAGTGGCCGTCCTCGTGCTGGAGGCCCTCGCCGTTCAGCGTCGTCCGTCCCGCGGTGGCACCGATCAGGAAGCCGCGCGCCCGACTGTCCCCCGCCGCCCAGGCAAGGTCGCCGATGCGCTGGAACCCGAACATCGAGTAGAAGATGTAGAACGGCACCATCGTGACGCCGTGATTCGCATACGACGTCGCTGCGGCGATCCAGGACGATATGGCGCCGGCCTCGTTGATCCCTTCCTGCAGGATCTGACCATGCTGGTCCTCGCGATAGAACATGAAGTCGTCGGCGTCCTCCGGCTGGTAGAGCTGGCCGACCTGAGAGAAGATGCCGAGCTGCCGGAACATCCCCTCCATCCCGAACGTGCGTGACTCGTCGGGAACGATCGGCACGATCCGCTCACCCATCACGGGGTCGCGAACCAACGTGTTAAGGATCCGGACGAAGGCCATCGTCGTCGAGTTCTCGCGCTCACCGCTGCCCTCGAGCACCGTGTCGAACGGGGCTGGGGTGGGCAGGGGCTCGGCGTCGGAGTGGCGCGCCGGCAGGCTGCCGCCCAGCGCGGCTCGTCGCTCGAGCAGGTAGCGCAGCTCCGGGCTGCCCTCGGACGGACGATGGAAGAAGGCACCCGTCGCCTGCTCGTCTGTGAGCGGCAGGCCGAGGCGGTCTCGGATCGCGAGACGCGCCTCGTCGTTCATCGCCTTCTGCTGGTGGGTGATGTTCCTCCCCTCGCCGGCCTCCCCCATCCCGAAGCCCTTGATCGTCTTCGCGAGGATCACCGTCGGCTTGCCGGTCGTCTGCATTGCCCGCGCGTATGCGGCGTAGACCTTCTGCGGGTCGTGGCCGCCACGACGAAGCTCCCAGATCTGCTCGTCCGTCCAGTTCTCGACCATCGCGCGCGTCTCCGGGTACTTGCCGAAGAAGTGCTCACGCACGTACGCCCCATCCTTCGACTTGAAGGTCTGGTACTCACCGTCGACGGCCTCCTCCATGCGGAAATGAAGCCACCCCTCCGTGTCGGCCTCGAGCAATGGATCCCAGCCCGAGCCCCAGATCACCTTGAGAACGTTCCAGCCGGCGCCCGTGAAGTTCGTCTCGAGCTCCTGGATGATCTTGCCGTTGCCACGCACCGGACCGTCGAGGCGCTGAAGATTGCAGTTGATCACGAAGACGAGGTTGTCGAGCTTCTCACGGCCGGCGAGCGAGATCGCGCCCATCGACTCGGGCTCGTCCATCTCACCGTCGCCCATGAATGCCCAGACCTTGCGGTCGCCCGGATCGACTGCCCCGCGCGCGGCGAGGTACTTCATGAACCGCGCCTGATAGATCGCCATCAGAGGGCCGAGCCCCATCGACACGGTCGGAAACTGCCAGAAATCGGGCATCAACCAGGGGTGCGGATACGACGAGAGCCCGCCGCCGTCGACCTCCCGCCGGAAACGGCGCAGCTGCTCCTCACTCAGCCGGCCCTCGAGATACGCGCGCGCGTAGATCCCCGGCGAGGAGTGCCCCTGCATGTAGACGAGGTCACCACCATGGCTCTCGGAGCGCGCCCGCCAGAAGTGATTGAAGCCCACCTCGTAGAGCGTCTCGGCGGACTGGTAGCTCGCGATGTGACCGCCGAGCTCGGTGGACTCCGCGTTCGCCTGCAGGACGATCGCGATCGCATTCCACCGAACGAGCGCCGTCGCGAGTCGCTCGAGCTCCGGATCGCCCGGGAGCACCGGTTCCTCGTCGACGCGAATCGTGTTGACGTACGGCGTGCTGAGCCCCGCCGAGACCTTGACGCCGTAGTCCTGGGCGTGATCGATCGCGTGGTCGAGGAGGAATCCCATCCGCTCTCGGCCGTCCATCTCGACGACAGCCTCGACGGAATCGAGCCACTCTCGCGTCTCGACGGGATCGCTATCGGGAAGTTCCGGCGCCATCGGTCTGCTGCAGAGTAGTCGAGGCGTTCCGGGCCCTGCCGCCGATACCCTGCCCGGCGATGTCGAAGACAGAGAACAACGACTCCTCGGCGACAACAGCCGACACCGCCGACCAGTTGCGGGCCGCCACCGAGCTTCTCGAGTCGGTCGTTCGCGACCGAGGAATGCTCGGCGCCCTCTCGGTCGAGGAACGCACGAGGCTCCTCACCGCCGCAGCCGACGTCTTTAATCCGGACGCGATACAGCGGCGCCGTTACACGAAGGCAAAGCGCAAGCAGGAGCGCGACGCGAGCATACGGGAGGACGAGTCACTGCTCGCAGACACCGGGATTCGCGTGCTGCGGGAGAAGCCCGTGTTCACGACGCCGAACGTCTACCCGCCGAAGAACTTCGACCCGAGCGCCGATTCCGCCGGCGTCCGGGAAACGACCGAAGAGCAGCACTGCTACGTCTGCAAGGGGCCGTACCGGCAGCTCCACCACTTCTACGACCAGATGTGCCCGCCGTGCGCCGCCTTCAACTTCGCGAAGCGGTCCGAAACGGCCGATCTCGAGGGACGCGTCGCCGTTCTCACCGGCGGGCGCGTGAAGATCGGCTACCAGGCCGGGATCAAGCTGCTGCGCGCCGGGGCGCATCTCGTCGTGACAACCCGGTTTCCGCGCGACTCCGCCTCACGCTACGCACAGGAAGCGGACTTTGCCGACTGGAGCGACCGACTCGAGATCTACGGTCTAGATCTGCGACACACACCGAGTGTCGAGGCTTTCTGCAACCACCTCCAGGCGACACACGAGCGGCTCGACTACATCGTCAACAACGCCTGCCAGACCGTCCGCCGCCCTCCCGATTTCTACCGCCACATGATGGATGCCGAGCTGGCGTCAGAGCACACGCTTCCCGACGAGGTTCAGCGCCTGGTCGGCGACTACACAGGCCTCCGTCGCTACGACATGCTCGAAGGCGACGTACCGATGCTCGCCGATTCCTCACTCGCGGCACTCGGGCCGACGACCTCAGCGACGCTCTCCCAGGTGCGTCTGCTCCCCGAGGAGGCCGACGCGCAGGGCCACCTGTTCCCCGAGGGGCGGCTCGACCAGGACCTCCAGCAGGTCGATCTACGCGATCGCAACTCCTGGCGCATCCTCATTGCGGAGGTGTCGACCGTCGAGCTCCTCGAAATGCAACTCGTCAACGCCGTCGCACCGTTCGTGCTCAACGCCCGCCTGAAGCCGCTGATGCTCCGCACGACAGATCGTGACAAGCACATCGTCAACGTCTCGGCCGTCGAGGGTCAGTTCTACCGGCGCTTCAAGACCACGCGACACCCCCACACGAACATGGCCAAGGCGGCGCTGAACATGATGACGCGGACGTCGGCCACCGACTACCACAACGACGGAATCCACATGAACAGCGTCGACACCGGCTGGGTGACCGACGAGGATCCACTACACGTCGCCGAGCAAAAAACGGCCGAGCACCGTTTCCATCCGCCCCTCGACATCGTCGACGGCGCGGCGCGAATCGTCGACCCGATCGTCGACGGCACGAACACGGGCGAGCACATGTGGGGCAAGTTCCTCAAGGACTACCGCCCGACCGACTGGTAGCCCGACGCGCTGCCGCCGCTCCCGGTCGGCGAAAGCGCGCTACGGTGCCAACGTGAACCAGAGGACCTCGACCGGTGCCCTCGTCGAGGCTGTGGGAAGCCTCGCGGATGCCGCGATCGACCGCGTCTTCCTTACCGGCGAGCGCGTAACCTCCGCTGCCGAAGGCCGGAGGCTCCTCGCGGGCGAAGCGGAGACGGAGGCCCTCGCCGACAACATCCAGCGAGTCGTCCTGCTCGCCGTCCCCGTCCTCCGCACCGTCGCCCGCGGGGCACGGTTCACGCGGGTGCCGTGGGTGATGGTCGCCTCGACGACGGTCGCGATGGGCATCGCCGTGCGCACCGGCGTCCGCGAGCTTCAGGTGCTCGCCGCGCTCGTCGCTTACCGCCTCGAGACGGCGCACGGCTCGCCCGTGGAACCGGCCCTCGTCAAGAGAATCGCCGTCGAGCTCTATCTCGATCCGAAGCGCCCCCCCGATCTCGGCGGCGGAAGACTCCGACTCCCGCGGCTGACGCGGAAATGGGTGCTCAGCGGCGCGCTCGGACGCAACACCTCGAAGCAGGCCGCGAAAGCGCTTGCTGCAGCCGAGAAACTCGATGCCCGGGCACTGCTCACGAGTTGGGGAGCGCGTTGACGCGCGTCTCCGAGACGTCGAACCGTGCCCGTGCGTATGGCTGGCGCGACTTCGACCAGGAGGTTGTCGAGGGACTCGTCGAGAACGATGCGCGGTTCGTCAACCGCCGGGCCGACGGCTGGATCGCCAGTCCGTTGGTGGGTCACTACGACAACCGGCTCGCGTGGAAGGACGATAATTTCAAGAAGGGCAGCGTGCCGATCGGCGATCCGCCTGCGAGCTTCCGTGCGGCTCCGACATACGTCCTGGAGCGGCCGATCGACAACTTCATCGCCGGCCGCGAGCTGATCGCCGACGCAATCGCCGGCCGCTGGGGCACGACGGAGGCGGCCCGGCTCGGGAACGAGAACAGCGAAGGAGCACTCACCTGGAACGTCTTCCGCTCTCTTCAGGAGGCGGAGCGCCTGAGCGTCGCTTGCCGCGCACTCTGCCGAGCTCGAGTCGGAGGCCGAGCCGGATCTGTTCTTCTGGGGGCGACGAATCACGACAACGGAGTCGACCGCGTGGAGCAGCTCGAGCGCCTGCTCGATGATCTCGACCCCGGGGCCGCGCCGCATGTCGTGCCGGATGTGTGCCTCCACGTGCCAGGTTGGGGCTGGCTCGTGATCGAGGCGAGCTTCGGGCCGAGCACGGACACGACTGACGATCCCGAACGCGTCGAGGGGTTCCTCGAGCGATACGCCACGGCGTGCCCCGGACTCTTCGACGAGGCGGCCGTCCGCAATGCAAGGCTGCGCGACATCCCGCCGCTCCTTCTCCGCACGATCGCGGTCGCGCACACGCTGCGGGCGGACGGCGAGCGGGCCGTCGTCGTCGCCCTGGTGCGGAAGAACGACACGGCCGACCTGGAGCGGAAAGTGGGCCGCTTCCTCGCCGACCCCGCCGAGGTCGGTTTCCGCCGCGCCACCTGGGAATCGCTCTACCAGGCACTCGACCCTGACGAGCCGCGCCTGTCACCGCTGCGCGACTACCTCGAGAACAAGAGCTTCGGCCTCCGCCCCGCGTTCTCCCTCGAGGACGACGAGCCGGCGACCTGACGTCCCCGGGAGCCGCCGCGCTTGCGCCGGACGCCGACACGCATCCGCCGCGCCGAGGCTCTACGCGACTTGCTCGGCCCAATCGCCGTAGAGACCGCGGTAGGCGCCGCCCAGCGCCATCAGCTCCGCGTGGGTGCCCTGCTCCACGATCTGCCCGTTGGCGAGGACGACGATGAGGTCGGCACCCTGGATCGTCGAAAGCCGGTGTGCGATCACGAACGCCGTCCGTCCGGCGAGCAGCCGCTGGAGCGCACTCTCGATCACCCGCTCGGTTCCGATGTCGACCGACGAGGTCGCCTCGTCGAGGATGAGGATTCGCGGGTCGGCGAGCAGCGCGCGCGCGAACGCAATGAGCTGCCGCTGGCCGAGCGAGAGTCGGAAGCCGCGTTCGCCGAACTCGGTCTCGTAGCCGCTCTCGAGCTCACGGATCCAGCCGTCGGCACCGACCGCGATTGCCGCCCGCTCGATCTCGCCCATCGACGCGTGGGGGCGCGCGAACGCGATGTTCTCGGCCACTGTCCCGGCAAACAGGAATCCTTCCTGCGGCACGACGCCGAGCTGCCGGCGGAGGGACTTCTGCTCGACCTCGCGCACGTCGTGCCCGTCGATCGTGATGCAGCCCTCGCGGACATCGTAGAAGCGGGCAATGAGCTTGGCGATCGTCGATTTCCCGGCACCGGTCTGCCCGACGAGCGCGACCGACGTCCCCGCAGGCACGTCGAGCGTGATGCCGTGCAGAACCTCGGGGAGCGACCCGTACCCGAATCTCACGTTCTCGAACCGAACGTGACCTTCGATGCGCGGCAGCGCGAGAGCGGTCGGCGTATCGACGATCTCGGGCTCCTCGTCGAGCACCTCGGTGATCTTGTCGAGCGCAGCCGTGGCGGCGAGAAACGTGTTGTAGAGCTGGGAGAGCTGCTGCACCGGGTCGAAGAAGTTCGCGAGGTAGAGGAAGAAGGCGAGCAGCGTCCCGATCGAGACCTGGTCGTTGACGAGCAGGTAGCCGCCGTAACCGAGCACGATTGCGGTCGCGAGTGAGGCAAGGAAGTCGACGGCGGGGAAGTACAGGCCGTTGAGCACGATCGTCTCGTAGTTCGCGTCGCGGTAGAGACTGTTGATCCCGCGGAAGCTCGACTGGTTGCGAGGCTCGCGCGCGTATGACTGGACGACCCGCATCCCCGCGATGTCCTCGGCCAGGGTCGCTGTCACGAGGCCGATCCGCTCTCGCACGCGCCGATAGGCACGGTTCGAGCGAATCCGGAACCAGGCCGTCGCAAGCACCATCAACGGGATCACCGACAGGGTCGCGACGGCGAGCCGCCAGTCGAGGACGAACAGCACCACCGCAGTCCCGATCAGCAGCATCACGTTCTGGACGAGCGAGGTGACACCGTCCGTGATCAACGTGTCGAGCGCCTGGACGTCATTCGTGATCCGACTGACGATCGCGCCGGTGCGGTTGCGCTCGAAGTAGCCGAGCGAGAGCCGCTGGAGATGGCCGAACAGGCGGATCCTGAGGTCCGCGAGCGCACGCTCCCCCACCCAGCCCGTGAGGTAGGTCTGAACCGCCGAGAGACCGAAGGTGGCGAGCCCGACGACGACGAATGCGACCACGATCCAGACGAGCGTTCGGAGATCACCCGTCTTGATCCCCTGGTCGACCGCGAGCTTGGCGAGGAGCGGTGGCACGAGCGCGACGAGCGTGAAGGCGAGAAGCGAGACAACCGCTCCGGCTGTCCGCGCCGGGTACGGCGTCACGAGCCCGATCAGCATCCGAATGCGGCGACGGGACTGCGCCCACGACCAGTCACCGACCTTTCCGCCGCGCTCCTCGGTCAGGTGCGCGCCGGCCTGCCAGACCTTCACGCCGATACCCCGATCTCCTGGAGCAGGCCGTACTCGTGAATCTCCCGGAACACCGCACTCCGCTCGAGAACCTCGCTCGAGGTGCCCTTCGCGGCGATCCGCCCATGCTCGAGCACGACGATCGTGTCGGCGAGAGCGATCGTGGAGAGCCGATGGGCGATCACGATCGTCGTTCGCCCCCGCATCGCTTCAGCGAGCCCGGCCCGGATCAATGCCTCCGTCGTGGCGTCGACGGATGCGGTGGCGTCATCGAGGATGAGGATCCGCGGGTCGATCACGAGCGCCCTCGCGATCGCGAGCCGCTGTCGCTGGCCACCGGAAAGCGTGATCCCGCGCTCACCGATCACCGTCTCGTAGCCGTTCGGCAGCTCTTCGATGAACGGGTGCGCCTGGGCGGCGCGGGCCGCGGCCTCCACGACGTCGGCCGAAACGTCCGGCACGCCGAACGCGATGTTGTCGCGAACGCTTGCGGAGAAGAGGAACGGATCCTGCGAGATGACGCCGACCTCCCGTCTGAGAGACCGCCGCGTCACATCACGGACATCGATCCCGTCGATCAGCACGCTGCCGGCCCCCGCGTCGTAGAACCGTGGCACGAGTGACGCGAGCGTCGTCTTGCCCGAGCCCGAGGCGCCGATCAGCGCGATCGTGCCGCCCGCTTCGATCTCGAGGTCGATCCCCTCGAGAACGAGCCGATCCGGGTCGTAGCCGAAGGCGACACCGGAGAAGACGATCCGGCCGCCCGGGGCCGCTCCGCGCGGCAGGCGCGTCGAAGATCTCCTCCGGCTCGTCGATCACCTCGAAGAAGCGCTCGCCGGACGCCGTTGCACGCTGCGCTTGACCGACCACATCCGTGCATCCCAACGGCAGCGACAAAACATCATGAGAAGAAGGTTGAACGCGAAAACCCACCGATCTGAGGTCGCCCTGGACGACATAGTGACCCGCCGCGAGAAGCCGCCCGCCTGCGCGAGCATCGGTAGGAACGTGAGGAGCGGCACGTAGAGCGAGCGTTGCGTGTTGGCCCGCACCGACGACTCGAAGACATCGTCAGACGCTCGCCGGAAGCGCCGCTCCGCCTGTTTCCTCCTGCGCGAACGACTTCACGATGTGCACTCCCACGATCGATTCCTCCGACACCGTCGCCACCTCGCCGAGCTTCTGCTGCACGTCTCGGAGCACACGGGTCGAGCATGGCTGTAGCGATAGGCGACGCCGATCAGAACCGGCGTAATCGCGAGCGCGATGAGCGCCAGGCGCCACTCGTAGAAGAAGAGGACAACCGTGACGCAGACGATCGTGATCACGTGCTGCGCGAAGAAGATGAGGCCGTAGCCAAGGAAGAACCGAATCGTCTGCAGGTCGACGGTCGCCCGCGACATCAGCTGTCCTGTCTGATGGCGATCGTAGTAGCCGAAGGAAAGACGGAGCAGGCGGGAGTAGAGGGCATCGCGCATGTCCCACTCGACCGCGAGCGCCTGCTTCCCCGAGATGAAGCGACGGCCCAGCATCAGGAGCGAGCGAAGCAGCCCGACGGCGAGGATCGTGACGATCAGAAACGCGAGCTGATGGCCGTCCTGCCCGCCGCGGAGCTCGTTGATCACGAACCCCGTGAGGACGATGACCGCGATCGCCGCCGCCTGCGAGAGGATCGCGAGGAGCGTCGAGATGATCAACGATGAGCGGTACGGCCGCAGGAACCGAAGCAGCCGGAAGAAGGTGCGGGAGTTCGACGCGGCGATTACCTCATGGTAGGCGCAGCGCACCTGCCGCCCGGGCGACGACCTCGCTCAGCGAGTAGCGCGCGAGCTGGATCGTGGCGACCGAGGCACACGCGTCGTCATCGCTCTCGATCATCACGCAGCCGCTGGCGACGGTCGCGCTCGCGCGCGAGAGCCCGTCGACCGGCAGCTGCCCTGCGATCCGCGCGACGCTCTCACGGACGCGCGCGAGATGGGCACTGCGGAGACGGGCGTGCGCATGCCGCACGAGCCAGGCGAACTGTCCTCGTTCGATCGGACACTCTCGCTCGAGCAGTCGAGCCGCCGCGACCGCCTCGCCGGTCGACCAGATCGTCGGCGGACGGACGAGCGATGCAACGGACAGGACGGTTGTGTCGGCCGAGCGACCGTTCTCGTACACGGCGAGCTCTGCTCGAGCGACCGGCAGCCATTCGAGCAGCGCCACCCGAACGGGGTCCGCGTGGTCGCCCCTCCGGAGTCGGACGTCGCAGCCGTCGTCGATCACCAGGGGCTGGACGTCTCGCAAACGGCGCTCACCCGCGCTCGCCGTGCGCCGGCAGATGAGGCGTACGGTGGGGAATGCGAGTGCGAGGTCGACGACGGACACGCAGTCGACGCTAGAGAGCGGCCGCCGCTCACACAAGACGCTCTTTCGGACACGCCCCCTAACCCCCGGGAGTCACTCGCTTGCGATGCGCTCGCGCAGTAGCGGCAGGACGTCCTCGGGATCGGGATACCGCCCCAGCATCGCCTTCGTGAAGACGAGCTCGCCGTCGACGTGGACGTCGAAGATCCCGCCCGAGCCGGTAACGACCTCGACTGACTCGATCATGCTCTCCCACTCCTCGAGTATCCGCGCCGCCAGCCTGGCAGCGTTGGGTCGTGCGCTTCAGGGAACGCAGTACTCGATGCGGATGCGGGGCCGGGCTGCCACGACCCCATTCAATCATCCCGGGCCATGTCCGGTCGGGACGGTCGATGTCGACCCGCCGAGGAGACTGCCGAAACATTTGTCCGCAACGTGCGGGTTTTCCATGCTGACGGCCATTGACGACGGGCTTCGTCCCCGCGTATGTTGGTCGAGCACCGAGCACGGAGTCTCCAGCGCAGCAGACGACGCAAGTCAACTGAGGCGCCAGAGAGTCGGCCAATCGGCAGGTCGCTTCGGCGACAGGTCAGTCGGCCCTGGCACTCGCGGGGATCACCGACTCGGTGCTTTTCTTTGCCCTCGCCAGGGTCGTTTCGGGGTGATTCCCGAAAGACGCGTGCGTCGCCGTCCGCCACGCCCCCTTCGACCTCGATCCCGCGTTCACCCGGGCGACGCAACACCGACTCCTCTTAGTGTCAAGATATTGTCTACTTCAAGATATGATGTCGATGTGGCTTCGTTTCCGCCTTTTCAGCTCGAGGATGCCGATGGGCGACCGGTAACCGACAGCAACCTCCTCGGTCACCCTGCGGTCGTCTACCTCGCACGCCACCCCGGCTGAAACGTCTGCCGCTCCTACCTTCGCCGTGTCGTGGAGGCCGCCGCCGAGATCGAGGCCGCAGGCGCACGGCTTGTCGCCGTCACCCCACAAGGTGCCGAGCGGGCGAAGGCGTGGCGTGACGAGCTCGGGTTCGGCGCGGCTCTCGTGATCGCCGACCCCGGACGCACGCTCTACAAGGCGCTCGGCGCTCGTCGGCCGAAGCCACTCTGGGTGTTGCGCCCACGGGTCGCATGGGCCGGCACGCGCGCCGTACTGGCCGGCGAGCGTCCTTCAGTGGCGAAGGGCGACGACACCTGGCAACTCGGCGCCGACGTCGTCGTCGATCGAGACGGCCAGATCGCGTTCCTCCATCTCGCCTCCGACGCCGCCGACCGCACACCCCCTGCGGAGCTGATCGAAGTAGTGACCGGACTCGAGCACTCCGGATAGACGAACGGATCGCAGCTCCCGCCGACAAGAGCGGGCACAGGATCCTGATAGGCCGTGAGCGACGCCGGTACCCGCACCGCCCCGCGGCCCTCGCTCGAGGCGCCGATCCGCGCCGCCGAGGTGGTCGGCGCCCTCTCGCTCGCGACGGACCTCGGCACCGGGCAGCCGCTCGAGCATGGCAAGAAGCTCGACGTCGACTGCTGCATCGTGTTCGAGGTGAAGGACGGCCGCATCGTTTCCGGCACCGAGCACTTCTTCGACCTCTACGCCTGGGACGATTTCTGGTCGTAGGCCGCGCCACATCGCGCGACGTCCACTGCCAAAGCGAACACCGAAACGACGGGGCCCCGCACATGCGGGGCCCCGTCGTTGCAAGCAGAAGCTCGTCCAGCAGGACGGGTCGCCCCTCCCGTGTGATGATTAGGGGATGGAAGACGGCGTGTTCGAAGACCTGATTCGCGATGGCTGGAAGGCCCTCGCCGAAGCCGACTGGAGCGCCGCTCGAACGTGCTTCGAGAACGCGGGCGCGCTACGAGAGACTGGAGAGACACTTGATGGACTCGGGCGGGCACTCCACTTCGGACGGGAGTATCCGCTCGCAACGGAGGTGACAGAGCGATCCTTCGCGGCCTACCGGCAGGAAGGGCTGGCGGTCGCCGCCGCCGATCGGGCACGCTGGCTCGCATTCCTGCACGGGACGATCAACGGCAACATGGCCGTCGCGAGTGGCTGGATGGGGCGCGCAGCATCGTTGCTCGAGAACGAGGAGGAGTGCGCCGGCCACGGCTGGCTCGTGCTCGACCGGGCTCCGTTCGCCGACGATGCGGGTGAGCGCCAGCGGCTCGCGACAGCAGCCCTCGCGATCGCGCGACGCTTCGGTGACGCGGATCTCGAGTACGACGCGCTCTCGCTGCTCGGCGAGTCGCACGTGGCCGCGGGTCGGGTTCGCGAGGGGATGAAGCTGCTGGACGAGGCGATGACCGCGGTGTCCGCCGGAGAGGTCGTCGGGGTGGTTCCGGTCGGAGACATCTACTGCCGGTTGCTGAGCGCGTGCGAGATCGCCCTCGACGTCACGCGCGCCGAACAGTGGTTGGCCGTGGCGGGCGAGTTCGGCGCCTGGAGCGACTCGTCTCCCCGTCTGCCGGACGCACTACGGCGGCATCTTGATAGCGGTTGGCCGATGGCCCGAGGCGGAGGAGCAGCTGCTCGGCGCGTTGCGCACGTTCGAAGGGAGCTACCGCGGGTTGAGCGGCTGGCCGCTCGGTCGGCTTGGTGACCTCCGAGCCCGACAGGGGCGGTTCGAGGAGGCCCGCCAGATGATCGAAGGGCACGAGTCCCATCCCGTCGCCCGGCGTGTCCTCGCGGAGATCGCGCTCGGGCGAGGCGAGCTCGTCCTGGCGGACGAGCTCGCTCTCCTCTGTCTCGACGGAGAGACAGTCGCCGATCCGGGTTGTGCGCCCGTGCTCGAGATGCTCGTGCAGATTCGCGTTGCACGCGGCGACATGCCAGAGGCGCACAAGGCGCTGGAGCGGCTCGAAGCGGTCTCAGGCGATAGCGGAGACGATGTGGCCCTCGCGTTCGCCCACCTGGCGGCAGGACGTGTTCTGGCTGCGACGCGCGACCTGAGCGCGACGGCCCGCCTTCAGGCGGCGCTGCGCGGCTTCGCGGCGCTGCAGCTCCCCCTGGAGGCCGCCCGCGCCCAGCGCGAGCTCGCCCGGGCGCTCGTGGAGACGTCGCCCGAAGCCGCCGTCGCGGAGGCGCGGCTGGCGCTCCGGGCGTTCGAGGGGCTCGGGGCGCTCGCGGACGCCGATGCCACGGCGGCGCTCCTTCGGCAACTTGGCGCGACCGGTCGCTCATTCCCGAGGCGCTACGGCGAGCTCACCAAGCGCGAGACCGAGGTGCTCGCACTGCTCGCCACCGGTTGCTCGAACGAGGAGATCGCGAAACGGCTCGTGATCAGCCGACGCACCGCCGAGCACCACGTGGCACACATCCTCGCCAAGCTCGACCTGCGAAGCCGGTCCGAGGCCGCCGCGTACGCCGCGCGCCGTCGCTCCGAAGATCAGTAGCCGGATAGGTACTCGTACCGATGCCCACCGGCACGGCTACGACGATCCTCCTGGTGTCAGGTCAAGCGACTCGAGGAGGCAACGAGATGAGCAGCAGCGAACCGAACAAGGCAGCCGTACGGGCGTGCTTCGAGAGCGCGTCGCAGGGGAACTTCGACGCACTCGACGACATCCTCACGCCCGACTACGCACTCCACCCCGACGATGTCCGCGGGGCCGACGGTCTCAAGGAGCGGGTCCAGATCTTCCGCGAGGCCCTCAGTGGGCTGAAGGTCACGGTCGACCAGCAGTTCGCCGACGGCGACTACGTGACGACCCGCTACACGATCACGGGCACCCATGACGGTGAACTGATGGGAACACCGCCGAGCGGCAAGCGCGTCGCCTTCAGCGGCATCACCATCAGTCGCTGCGAGGGTGGCCGCATCGCCGAGGAGTGGGAACTCGTCGACACGGTTGCGCTCCTGGGCCAGATCGGCGCGCTGCCGGCGATGACACACGCCTGAGCCGCCCGCAGGAGCGCGACGCCCGGCTTCAGTTGGTGGAGGCCGGGCGTCGCGCAGGGGCTTCCGCTAGATGCCGGCCGATCGAGAGCGATTCCGGGCGTTGGATCCGCGTAGATTCAGGTGATGCGTCGAGATCCCGCCCTGTTCGCACCGGCCACCTTCCTGTTCTTCGTCCTCGCCGTGCCGGCACGCGCTGCCGGCGGGTTCACCGCTCTCTCCTGGGGTTCCGCCTCGGTGGCGCTGCTTGCATTCGCCCTCGTCGCCGCTCTCAGCCGGGAGGCGCGCATCGGAGCGTTCGAGCTTCTGGCCGGGGCAGCGTTCTTGCTCTTCGGTGTCTGGACGGCCATTTCGCTGCTCTGGACGTCGAGCGTGCCGCTCTCGGCACGTGCGTCCGAGCAGGCGCTGCTGCCGTTGGCTGCTTTCCTTGCAGCCGTGATCGGTGTTCGTGCCGGAGCTGCGTTCGCTCTCGTCGCCGCCGTGTTCGCCCTGAGCCTCGTGCTGGCATGCCAGGCGCTGATCGCGGGAGTCGACGTTCCGCTCGGCTACGCCAACTCCCTTGCCCTTCTCTGCGTCATCGGGATTCTGCTCGCCGCCGGATGGGCCTTCGAGCGCCGAGATGTCTACTCCATCGCAGCCGTGCCGGTTCTCGGCGTCTTTGCCGTCGTGCTCTTCCAGACCGAGAGCCGCGGTGCCTGGGTCGTTCTCCTCGGAGGCGTCGCGGTCGCGATGGGACTTCGGAGCAGTCGGCCCGTCGCCGCCAGCTTCGGCACGCTCGGTGTCGCAGGAGTAACGATCGCGCTGCTCGGTGTGAGCGGGAGCGCTCAACGCGCTGACTACTGGAAGACGACGCTGGGCGAGATCGCCCGCGAGCCTCTACTCGGCTCCGGAGCGGGGACATGGCAGCGCGTCTGGCTCGAGCATCGACCGCTCAACTCTGCGGCGCAGAACGCCCACAGCCTGTATCTGGAAGTTCTCTCCGAGTTGGGGCCGATCGGTCTTGTGCTCATCCTGGTCGGCCTGCTCGTTCCGCTCGTGGCCGCAGTCCGAGCCAGGCGGCAACCGCACGTCTCGACGGTCGCGGCAGCATACGCCGCGTTCCTGCTCCACGTCGCGGTCGACTGGGGCTGGCAGCTCAGCGCAGTTCTGCTCTCCGGGATCTTCCTCGGAGCGGCGCTTCTCGTGCTGGCTCGCGGCAACGGCCGTGCGCCTTCGGAGCGCCGTGTCCGCCCCGTCATCGCGGTGCCCGCAGTGGCTGTGCTGATCGCCGTTGGCGCGATGGTCTGGACCAGTGGGTACCTCACAGCCCGGGCCGAAGAGCACTTGCGATCGGCGAACTTCGCGAAGGCGATCGTCGACACGAAGCGGGCTGGGCGACTGATGCCGTGGTCGTCGGAACCATGGCGGTTACGCGGCGAGGCGCAGCTCGCGCTGGGACGACCGGATCAGGCGCTCGCGAGCTTCCGCGAGGGCCTCGCACTCGATGGCAACGATGTCCGGCTCTGGCGTTCCCTCTCACGTGTGAGCTCGGGGGCCGAGCGGCGCCTCGCGCTCCAGCGCGTTGCGCAGCTCGACCCCCGTGGGCTCGAGAACTAGCGGGCTACCGGACTACCGGCTGAGCCCGACCTGGACGAGCGCCCGTGAGGAGACACCACCGAGCAGCGGCTCACCGTTCTTCCGCGCCCGAACGAAGAACTGGACGTTGTAGGCGGGGTTCGTCGGGAAGTCCACCTGGGGAACCGTCGTCAACGTCACCCAGCCGTCCTGCTGCGTCAACTGCTCGGGGGGAGTGCTCGACACCTCGGGCGTCGACCGCACGAAGACGAGGGCGCCACGAACCACGTAACCACGGCTGTCCTTGACCTTGACGCGAACGGCGATCGGGCTCTTCGAGAGCACCTTGACGGGGTTCGGGGTGAACTTCACCTCGGCGACGACCAGCCTCTGACCATCAGTGAGATTCACGCTCGTGCTGGGGATGGACGTCTCCCCGTTCGGCAGCTTGATCGCTCCCGCCGGCCCTGCCGATGCGATCACACCGGTTTGGACGGTGGTGACGGCAGTCGAACCGTCGTTGTTCTTGGCCGTGACGCGAGCTCGAATCGTCTTGCCGACGTCCGATGTCTGAAGGCGATACTCCTTGCCGGCCGCATTCGTCTTGATATCGGTGCACGCGTTTCCGGCCGTGTCGCACTGAAGCCACTGATAGGAGAAAGAGGTCGGGGCAACGTTCCACGTGCCGTCGCTCACGTTCAGAAGCTGATTCTCGACCGCCGTTCCCGTGATCACGGGCGGCGCGGTGTTGACCGGCGCATACTGCGCCTGCCCCGCGGTCACGGACGAGGCGAGGCCCATCGTCGCGAACACGGCGACAGCGAGGGCCGAGAGGCCGAGTACGACCGCTGCACGGCGAGCCAGAAGGGTCGATCGGAGTCGTGAATTCATCAGATGTTCTCCTTCGTGAGGGGTAAGGAGTCGCGAGGCGCTTGCGCACTCTGCGGAGGATCCAGTGCTGTTCTCATGGAAACCCTCTTCTCCCTGTTGGTTAGGCAATCCTCCCACAGTCGTATGTGGGATCCGTTAAGTCGGTGCGTGGAATCCATGATACCGAGCTCCTTGGAGGAAAAATAGCCGTTTTTGCAGGTATTTCATGTGATGGAGTGGCGGGTCTGCCACCGCTGGCACAGGGCGATCTCGCTCCGGTCGATATCCTCCTGCCCGCGGGTGCCGACCCGAACGAGATCACCAGGATCGACGATCTCGATACGGCCCTGACGGTGGCCGACGTGGCGGGGCACACGGCGGTTGGAGAACGGCTGAGGCCGCTGACGGCACGGCTGCCGTAGGAGGACGGCTCCCAGATCGGCGACGTCGCCGAGTCGGATCGAGTATTGGGGGCCGGCACGTCCGCCGGAAGCCTCAGTCGAGTCGGACACGCTCGCCGAGGGTCGGCACGATGGCGGTCACGTCGAGCTCGTCGGCGATCGTGGCCGCGAGCTTCGACGATGCCTTGGCCTCCCCGTGCACGAGATACACGCGCTCGGGCGGCGGCACTCCCGTGCCGAGCCACGCGACGAGCTCGTTACGATCAGCGTGGACGGAGAACGACGGGAGCGTGACGATCTCGGCGCGAACGGGGACGTACCGACCGAGCATCTTGACCTCACGCGCCCCCTCGGCGAGCATCCGGCCGCGCGTCTGGACGGCCTGGAAGCCGACGAGGACGATCGTGTTGCGCGGGTCGGGCAGCCTCAGGCTGAGGTGATGCAGCACGCGGCCGCCGGTGGCCATCCCCGAAGCTGAGATTACGATCGACGGAAAGTCATGGCGGTCGATCGCCTTCGAGGCCTCGACGTCGCGCGCCTCACGCACGTCTCCCGTCCCGAGAACGTCTCCTGCCCCGCTCGAGCGCACCTCGCTACGGACGTCAGGGCTGCCCTCGGCCAGGGCGCGGCGGTAGACCCGAAGCGCCGAGAGCGCCATCGGGCTGTCGACGAAGATCGGCAGATCGGGGATGTGGCCCCCGTCGAGCAGCTCGCGGAGGCGGAACAGCACGACCTCGGTGCGGTCGACCGCAAACGCCGGGATCACCACCGTGCCGCCGCGGGCCGCGGTGCGGCGGATCGCGGCCGCGATCGTTTCGAGCGCCCCTGCGTCATCGTGCAGCCTGTCGCCGTAGGTCGACTCCATCACGACCACGTCGACGTCGCCGATCGGCGTCGGTGGGACAAGCAACGGGTGAGCGTCGCGGCCGAGATCGCCGCTGAGAAGGATGCGCCTGCGTCCGGAGCCTTCCCGCAACTCGAGGAGCACCGAGGCCGCGCCGAGAATGTGTCCGCTCGGGCGCAGCGTCGCGAAGACACCTGGGGCGACCTCCCGGGCCTCGCCGAACGGGATGTCCCGGAAGAGACGAAGCGACCTCTCCGCCTCGGCCTTCGTGTAGAGGGCCCTGGCCGGATGGTGCTTCGAGTAGCCGTGCCGGTTGGCGTATGCCGCCTCCTCCTCCATGAGGTAGCCGCTGTCGGGAAGCACGATGCCGGCAAGCGCGACAGTGTCCGGCGTTGCGTAGACCGGTCCTTCGAAGCCGAGCCTTGCGAGGGCCGGCACGTAGCCGCAGTGATCGACGTGCGCGTGCGTGAGCACCACTGCGTCGAGCGACGCGGGCTCAACGGGAAACGGGTCCCAGTTACGCAGCCTGAGCTCTTTGGCGCCCTGATAGAGGCCGCAGTCGACGAGCACTCGAGCCGCCGCCGTGTCGATCAGGAAACGGCTGCCGGTGACCGTTCCCGTTGCCCCGAGAAAGGTCAGCACCGGCACGGTCCACCCCCGACGCTGTACCTAACGGACGTGCTCATCGTCGTCGTCCCGCGCCGACGGCCGGTGACGAACATCAGCGCAGCCGCGGATTCCGCGGTGGTCTTCCCGCACCGTCGCCTCAACGGGGTCGTGACGGAGCGCCGAGCGTGAAAACTCGAGCGGTCGGGACCGAGCGAGCGCCTCACTGCCGAGCCGCTCCGGCGCGATGCCCGAGCAGCGCCCGCTCGACGTCGGGGCCGACGGCCAGCGCCAGCTCGTGGTGGGTCTTCCAGCTGAGGATCCGGTTGCTCTGGCTGACCTCGATGCCGCCGTGCCGCAGTACCTTGGCCGCCGGCGCGGTCAGGTGCGGGTCTCCGAGCACGAGCACGAGCGGCCACCCACGCTCACGGGCCACGCCGACGCATTTCGCCGCGACCTCCTGGATGAATGCGACGCGGTGCTGCTCGAGCCTGCGCTCGAACAGGTCGCGCTGCGGGACCGAGCGGACGCCTGGAGCCCCCTCGCCACCTCCCCTCGGATGGGATGCCGCCGGCCCGCGAAGCTCGTGACTGTCGGCCATCGGCTCGCCGAGCTCGAAGTGCTCGACCTCCTCCGTGGAGCCCGGCCGCCAGGCGTCGAGGCGGGCACCTTCGCCGAAGACCAGGAGCACACCCGCGTTCGAATCGGCTTGGTACGCAGCTTTCATCTCGCCACCTCCTGTAGGCACCCCCAGCATCGCTCCCGCTCGGCGATGCCGCATCCGCTGGAAGCGGCGAACCTGCCGCGGAGAACTACGCGTCGCCCAAAGCGCAGCGAAGGCCTTCTCATCGAGTGCGGCAGCGGCGCGGATCGCGCTTTTGGGCGCATTGCTCGGCCGAGTCGGCGGCGCTGAGCCCGGTTTTCAGGCGGAGACCGAAGTGTGGGCCGTCCCCCGGGGTCGACGAGCAGAGCAGACGGCGTCGCCGTAAGGGCACGCTCCGGATGTCGGCCGAACAAAGCCGCCTCAGCTTCGGGCACCGGCGCGGACGTACATCGGACCGCGCACCGACCTGGAGTGCGCCGAAGCGCAGAGCGCCCGGGCGGCCACGGATGTCGGATGGTGCGTGTGGGAAACCCGCGGAGAGATGTGTGTCGGTCCCGATGGCAGCGGTCGATACGCGAGCCACCATGGCAACATGGTGTTCGCGGACCGTCGTGATGCCGGCTGCAAGCTCTCAGCTCGATTGTTGCCCCTGGCAAACGAGGAGCCGATCGTCTTCGGGCTCCCGCGTGGCGGCGTCCCGGTGGCGGTCGAAGTCGCCCGAGCACTTCGAGCCCCGCTCGATGTGCTGACGATTCGCAAGCTCGGCGCCCCCGAGAACGCGGAGCTCGCGATCGGCGCGGTCGCCGAGGACGGCACCGCCGTCGTCAACGACACGCTGCTTCGGGCCGTGGGTATGACGCAGGCGCAGTTCGACCGAACACTGGAACGCGAGAGCCACGAGCTGCGCCGCCGCATGGAACGCTTCCGTGATCGGCGGCCGCCGATCGACGTAACCGGACGGACGGTCGTCGTCGTCGACGACGGCCTGGCAACCGGCTTGACCGATCTCGCTGCCGTGCGCGCTCTGCGCCGCCGCGGCGCGGCACGGATCGTCGTCGCCGTACCGGTGGGGTCGAGCGAGGCAGTCGCGCTGCTCCGCAGGGAGGCCGACGAGGTGATCTGCCACACGATCCCCGAGCGACTGCACGGCGTCGGTGAGTGGTATGACGACTTCTCCCCCGTCTCCGACGAAGACGTAGTCGCGCTCCTGGCAGCAGCCCGAGCCGATGTTTCGCCAGCGACCCAGGGGGCGGGCGACGTGGGCGCCCGCGAAGTAGTGTTCGACCTCGGTGCGGCGGAACTGCGCGGCGATCTCACATTGCCCCCGGCTGCGCACGGACTCGTGATCTTCGCGCACGGCAGCGGCAGCAGCCGGCGCAGCCCGCGCAACCGCAGCGTCGCCCACATGCTGGAGGAGACCGGGCTCGCGACCCTGCTCTTCGACCTGCTCTCCGAACCGGAGAGCACTCGACGAGAGCTGGTGTTCGACATCGCTCTACTCGCCGGCCGCCTCCAAGGAGTCACGCAGTGGGCGCTGCAGGATCGAGCGACCCGTGACCTGCCGATCGGTTACTTCGGCGCTTCGACGGGAGCCGCGGCGGCGCTCCGCGCAGCGGCGGCGGTCGGCAAAGCCGTACACGCCGTCGTCTCCCGTGGAGGACGGCCAGACCTGGCCGGCGATCACCTCTCGGGGGTGCACGCACCGACGCTGTTGATCGTGGGCAGCCTCGATCTCGACGTCCTGGAGCTCAACCGCCGGGCGGCCGCCCGGCTTGGCTGTCCGCACAGCATCAGTATCGTCGCGGGCGCCACGCACCTGTTCGAGGAGGCAGGCGCGCTGGAGTCCGTCGCACGGCTTGCTGCCGACTGGTTCGAGACCTATCTGCACGCTGTCCCCGACTGAACGGGCGACCCACCACCGAACGACCGCCGACACCAACCAGCTCGAGAGGATAGGGGCCCGCGTAGCACCGATGAATCACCGCAATCAGCCGGATGTCAGCGGCCTGCCGGCTCAGCGCCGTAGAGCGTCGCCCGCGCCTCGAACGTCGCATCCAGGTCGAGCGGGTACATCGGCCGCGCGCACACTGTGTGCCCCAGGCTCACGAGCTTCGCGCTCGTCGCCCCGGGCGCATCGATCCCGAAGTTCCGCGCCGCCCAGTCGACGTACATGTGCGGCTCGCAGTGCGGCGACTTGACGACGACCAGGTCGTAACGCTTGGGATTGCGGCCGCCCGCGAAGAAGACCGAGCGGTCGAAGAGGTTGGCCGGACGCGTCGTCGCGACGATCGTGACGTTCTCGTGCAGCAACACGGCGAGCCGGCCCGTGTCGTTCGGAGCGCCGTAGGTCTCGTGGACGCAGTGGCCGCTCGAGAGCAGGTCGACCGTGACGTCGAGCTCGACCGGCTCGAACCGCGGGTCGAATGCCCCACCGAGGCGTACGCGGACGGTGCTCCCCACTCCCGCCGCGAACGCCGCCTCGACCGTGGGCGGGTCGACGATGGGCAGCAGCATCGTGCCCTCGTAGCCGGCATCGAGCAGCGCCCGCAGGATCACGTTCGAGTCGCCGGTCGCGCCCGAGCTCGTCGCGTCGGCCGCATCGGTGAAGATCACCGTGCCGGCGAGGTCGCGGGCCTCCTCGATCGCGTCCTCGACCGCGATGAGCTTCGCCTGCATCCGCGCACGATCGGGCCAGAACGCCTCTGCCAGCAGGATCGCCTCGCGCTCCGCCGCATCGGCGTCGCCGTCGGTGATCACGATTGCCTGGCTGCAGAGCTCGGGCACGTCCGTGAACGGGTTGCCGATCATGAAGCCGGCTGCGAGCGCGACGCCGTCGCGCTCGAGCTCGCGAGCGCGGCCGATGATCGTGCCGTAGACACCCGTCTCGGTGATGAGCTCGTCGCCGCGCACGAGCGCCGGCACGACGACGCGCGCGATCACCGGCCGGGCGCCGGCGAGAATGCGCAGCAGCAGGCGGGCGGCGCGCGCGCCGGTGTCCGCCATGTCCACGTGCGGGTAGGTCTGGAGCAGCGTCAGCCCGTCGACCTGCCGGAGCATTCTGTCCGTGAGGATCCCGTGCAGGTCGAGCGAGATCACGATCGGGATCTCGTCCCCGACGATCTTGCGGCACTCCTCGAGCAGGTAGCCCTCGGGATCGGGGTAGCCGTCGGCACCCATCGCGCCGTGGAGGGAGAAGTAGACGGCATCGATCCCCTCCGCCTTCGCCCTCACCTCCTCGAGCAGCTCGCCGGCCAGGCGCTCGAAGCCCTCGCGCGAAAGCTCACCGGCGCTGAACGAGCGGGCGCTGTAGGTCGGCACGAGCTCGACGCCCGGCGTCGCCTCGAGCACGTCGAGCGCCCCGGCCACGAACGTGTTCAGCCCACGCTGGCTGTCGAGCATCTCATCGCCCTGGAGCACGACGAACAGGTCGTACCCACTCGGCACGGGGTTGAACGACGAGATCTCCTGCAGGCACTCGGCAACGAGGATGCGCGGCAACAAGCCCTCCCTGTAGATGGTGGCCCATTCCTATCAGCGCGATTTCATGACCGTCGCAGGAGCAGAGCCAGCGTCAGAGCCACATGCGTCCTCAGTGCGACTCAGATCGAGGGGACGGTCGGGCCAACCCCACACGGTGAGAACCGTCATGTGCCCGACGAGGAGCGCCTTTGGTAGTACCGCGGCAGCACAGGTACGTAGGATGAAGTCCCGGGTGCGCAGGACAACCCGTGGGCGGGGAGTCTCGGAATGGAACCAAGCGGGCCCGAACCGTTGACCTCCTGGTGCGATCACAGCCTGTCCCGAGGAGGCAAACCACGCTGCCAGGCGGTTCTGGAGGGATGCTCTCCCGTTCGTTCCCACAAACACGCGAATACGGCATCCCCCGTACCCCGTAGACGTTCCACGCGAGTCGTTGCCTTGCTGGGGCTTGAAATACTCGGAGAGGCTCTGCGGCTTTTCCCCGTTGCGCGCACCGGAAGGAACCGCAAGAATCGCGACAGGACAATCGATCGCCAGGAAAGGAGCTCACATGCCCGAGATGCGAGGAGCCGATCTTGTCACTGAGTACCTCGTCAGGGAGAAGGTGCCGTACCTCTTCGGCTACGCGGGCCACGGCGCCGTCGGCCTCCTCGACAGCGTCTATGACCGGCAGGACGAACTGAAGGTCATCTTCCCGCGCATCGAGACCGGGGCCGGCTACATGGCCGACGCGTACTACCGCGTCAGTCACGAGCTGATCCCCGTCTACACGTCCACCGGCCCCGGGCCGATGTTGCTCACCGCCGCAATCGCCAACGCCTTCTACGACTCCTCCGCGATGATCGCGATCACGGGGCAGGTCGCCACCACGCAGAACGACTCCGGCGCGCTCCAGGAGGAATACCGCCACTTCCAGGCCGACTTCCCGAGCATGGCCAAGGTGATCACGAAGCGCAGCTACCAGGCGCACTCGGTCAAGGACATCGGCAAGTTCCTGCCGAAGGCGTTCAAGCTCGCGCGCACCGGTCGCCCCGGCCCCGTGCACCTCGACATACCCTACGACCTCTGGGTGACGAAGGACGACGTCGAGGTGCCGCGCCCCGAGGAGCACTCTGAGATGCTCAACTGGCGCACTCCCGGCTCGCCCGAGGCAGTCGCGAAGGCGCTCGAGCTGCTCCTTGCCGCGCGACGACCGCTGATCCTGGCGGGCGGCGGCGTCATCTGTTCCGAGGCGAGCACGGAGCTCCTCCGCTTCGCCGAGCATGTCAACGTCCCTGTCTACTCGAGCTTCATGGGTAAGGGCGCGATCAGCGCCCGCCACCCGCTCCACCTCGGCATCGCCGGGTGCTGGGGCGAGTACCCGGCGCAGGAGGCCGCCCGCAACGCGGATGTCATCCTCGCCCTCGGCTGCCGCTTCTCCGACATCCACGCGTCGTCCTGGCTGCCGGGCTACACGTACAACATCCCGCCCACGCGCCTCATCCACGTCGACATCGACCCTCAGGAGATCGGCCGCAACTACCCGACCGAGCTCGGGATCATCGGCGACATCCGCGAGGTGCTACGGCAACTCAGCGAGCTGGCGGAGAGGGCTGGGCCCAAGCGCGAACGCACCGGCTGGAACGAGCAGGTGGAGGCATGGAAGTCGGAGTGGTCGAACTTCATCGAGCCGGAGAAAGCCTCCGATGCGGTTCCGATCGACCCACGCCGCGTGATCAAGGAGCTGCGGGCGGCCGCGTCGGACGACACCCTGATGATCACCGACACGGGCAACCACCAGACGTGGGTGGAGCAGTACTGGGACGCCTACGGGCCGCAGATGGTCTTCACGCCGGGCGGCTTCGCGGGCATGGGCTTCGGCACCTATGGCGTGCTCGGCCTGAAGCTCGCACGGCCGGAACAGCCGGCGGTCTGCGTCACGAGCGACGGCAGCTTCATGATGTTCCCCGGCGCCGTCGCGACGGCAACCGAGTACGACATCCCGGCCGTCTGGGTGATCCTGAACAACTACACGATCGGCGTGATCCGCGACCTCCAGCGCTTCTACATGGACGGACGTGAGATCGGGACGAGCTTCGTGAAGCAGTCCACCGGCGAGTTCTGGAACCCGGACTTCGCAGCCATGGCCGAGTCGATGGGCGCGCTCGGAATCACCGTCGACCAGCCGTCCGACCTGGGATCGGCGTTCGAGACCGCTCTCGCATCCGGCCGCCCGGCAGTGATCGACGTCAAGGTCAACCGCGACACGGCGGTTCCGCTCATCGGCACCTGGCACTTCGCGCCCATCCCGCAGGCCGAGCCGACGTTCGGGAAGCCGCTCATCCTCAGCTGAACACGTCATACCCGTTCACCGCGATCGTCGGGCAGGAGCGCCTCAAGCAGGCGCTCCTGCTCAACGCCGTCAACCCGGCCGTCGGCGGCGTCCTGGTCGAGGGGCCGAGCGGCACGGGCAAGTCGACGGCCGTACGTGGACTCGCAGAGCTGATGCCCGAGATCGACGTCGTCGCCGGATGCCCCTTCTCGTGCGACCCTGCTTTGCCGTGCGCAGCCTGCCGGGAGAGGCGAGCGCGAGGAGAGCGACTCGAGGCCGTCTCTCGGCGCGTCTCCATCGTCGATCTGCCGCTCAACGCCACCGAAGACCGCGTCGCCGGTTCGGTGGACATCGGCCGGGCGCTGCGTGAAGGGGTGATGGCACTCGAGCCCGGCCTGCTCGCCGACGCGAACCGGGGGATCCTCTATGTCGACGAGATCAACCTCCTCGACGATCACATCTGCGACGTGCTGCTCGACGCCGCGGCGCTCGGCACGAACATCGTCGAACGGGAGGGCGTGTCGGTGTCGCACCCCGCCCGGTTCCTGCTCGTCGGCACGATGAACCCCGAGGAAGGCGACTTGCGGCCTCAGCTCGCAGATCGAATCGGTTTGCGCGTCGAGGTCGAGGCGCTTGCCGATCCGGACCTGCGAGCGGAGGTGATCCGCCGTCGGGAGGCGTTCACGACCGACCCGGGTGTGTTCCGCTCCGCCTGGGCCGAGGCGGAGGACGCGCTCGCTGTGACACTGCAACGGGCGCGAGGGTGCTTGGGCGAGGTGGTCGTCCCCCCGGAGGCCTATCGCACGATCGCGCTCCTCGTCGTACGGGCCGGCGTCGCGAGCCATCGGGCCGACATCACGGTGCTGCAGAGCGCCAAGGCGCTTGCCGCGCTCGCCGGTCACACGGAGGTGGGACGCGAGGATCTGCTGGCGGCGGCAGCGCTCGCGCTCGGCCATCGTGTACCGGTCGACCCGTTCGACAGCGGGACGGGCATCGACGAGCGGGTGCTGCGCCGGATCCTCGATGACGTGCTCGACCAGGAGGCGGGGGAAAAAAAAGCGGCGGCTCCGGTGACGCCGGGGCCGACACAGAGCTGACCGACCTGGAGGCGACGCCTCCGGCGATCGCGGACGTTGCAGTCGACGCCGCGCGGGCGTTCTCCGAGCGTTCGAGGCCCGACCGTCTCGAGCGCGGCGCGATCGGTCGCCGCGAGCGCTCGCTCGTCGCGCTCCGGCGAGGCAAGTACTCGCGCTCGCGGCTTGCAGGCCCGGGCGACGTCGACGTAGCCGTCGACGCCACGCTCCGCGCCGCCGCTGCACGGGCCGGACGGGCGGGATACGGCCCTCCTTCGGTCGCGTCCGAGGACCTCCGACGTAAGGTGCGCGAGCACCGTGTCCCCTTCGAGGTCTGCTTCGTGGTCGACAACAGCTACTCGCTGCACGCGGACAGGCTCGTCGAGAAGGTGAAAGGGCTCGTCTTCGGCCTGCTCGAGGACGCCGCCACCCGGGGTGACCGCGTCTCTCTCGTCGCCTTCCGCTCGGGTGTTGCCGAGGCGACCGTCGCGCTGCGGCCGACCGGCAGCCTGCGCGTGTCGTCGGGAGCGCTACGGAGGATCCCGCTCTCGGGGAGGACGCCGCTCCCTCACGCTCTCCGCCTCGCGGGCAGGCTCCTGCGCCAGGAGCTCCGCAAGCGGCGGAACGCGCGACCGCTCCTCGTCGTCGTCAGCGACGGGCTCCCGAACGTCTCGCTGCGGCACGGGGGAGACCCGTTCGGCGACGTCCTGGCCGAGGCACGGGCCCTGCGTCGTGCGGGCATCGGGCTGGTCGTCGTCGATGCGACTCCGCCCGAGCGCTCCGGTGCAGGCGGCTGCGCGGAGGCACTCGCTCTTGCGGGCGAAGGCACCCTGGTGCGGCTCGTCGACCTGTCGCCGTCGGCGTTCGCGGAGCTCGTCGACGCCGTCTAGGGTTGGCGTCGATGCTCTCGCAGCCCAAGGCAGCCGCCCTCGAGGCGCTTCTCGACGAGGAGCTCGGTGTGCTGCCGCCCGGGGCCGTGGCTCCGGAGATCGTGGAGGAGCTCGAGGCCGACGGCTTCCTCGAACCAGGGTGTCGCGATTCCTTGCAGGCCGAGCTCGTGGCGTCGGCCGTCGCACGGCCGCTTCCCTGGGGAGCGACGGCTGTTACCCAGGGAGAGGTGCTGGCGTCGTTTGCCACCCATTGCGCCGTCGACCTCGACGATATCGACGTCGTAGCGGCGCGGCCGGCGGAGCTCGTCGTACGCTGGCGCGACGAGACGAGCAGGTTCGTGTTGCGCAACGGGGTCGTCGCGGTCGAGCGTCACGCCGGGAGGCCGCCACTGATGGTGATCGCCGAGCTCGGTGCCGCCACGGACGGCGTGATCCAGGCGTACCTGACCGACCCGGCCCTGCGCGCATCGGTGGCGGTGTCCGACCTCGCCCGCCTGGAGCGCATCGGCAGCGTCCGTTCCAGCGCGTTCGTCTACTTCGAGTGGTTCCTGAGGGATGAGTACGGCGTCAAGCTGTTGCCTGCGGGCGCGTACACGATGGGACTGATCGACCGTGGCATCCTCTCGCTCGGAATGGGTTGACCCACGCGGAGCGACCTCGGCCTACACGTCGTGCTTGTTCCAGCCGGTGCCCGAGAGGGGCTCCTGGAGATGGACGTCGGGCGCCGGCTGCCAGAGCCGGTAGAGGTCGATCGTGCGCTGCCGGAGCCACGGCTGGTCGAGCGGCGGCACCAGCCGGAGCCGTTCCGACTCGATCTCGTCGACGGTTACCCAGCGGACGCGACTGCCGTCCATGTCGTCCCCCGGCACGACCTCGCCCGTCTCGTGCGCCATCAGGAAGGTGACACTGATCACATGCGTGACGAGGGCGTCGTAGGCGAACGTGGAGGCGTGCACGACGCCGAGCGGCCGCACCCGCAGGTCGAGGCCCGCTTCCTCCCGGACCTCGCGCAGAGCAGCCGCGAGCAGGGTCTCGCCGGCCTCGACTGCGCCGTTGACCGGCTCCCACCAGCCGGGGCGGCTCGGGCTCTCGAGCAACAGCAGCTCGTCGTGGGCGTTGACGATCGCCACGACGACGGCTGCGGGCTGCGCCGCGAACACCCTGCCCGCGGCAGACGAGATCATGGGCGCCCTACCGGATGTCATCACCCGAGCGTACTCGGGGAGTGCTTTCGGAGCCAGCGATGCGCGCTGCCGCGACCCGGCCGGGAGGGAGTCGGGAGCCACGAGGCGGATGGGAATCGACTCGGCACTGCCGTCACGCCTCGGCGCCGACCGTTCCGACCGGCCGCCGCCGCCCAGGACCCGTCGACGGTTGCCGTGCAGAGCGCGATCTCATCGATCTCGACACCGAGGCCTGGCCCTTGCGGGACACGGAACCGTCCCCCCTCGACCTCGAAGGGCACACCACAACTTGCATGGAATCCTCGGCCACCCCTGCAACCGACCACGCCGCAATCGTTGCCGTCAGCGGGCGCGGTGCTCGGGAGCGGCGAACACTGTCCCCAGGAGAAGAACCGCGCAACGAGGCGGCTCGGGAGAGCTGCCCTACTGGTCTTTCTCCCGGGGCTGTCAGCCAGATGCGGCTTCTCGCGGACGACGTGAGCTTCGCGGGAGAGACGCCCAGGAGCGTCCAGCCCCGGGGACTCATGCGCATCCACCCTGGAGGCGCGGGCGCCGTCGTCAGGCAGGCGTCGTGACCAGCTCCGCGAGCGGCCGAACCCCCAGTGCCGGCGCGAGCGCTCGCGTCTGAGCCGCCACCACGTCGTACCAGTACACCGCGAGGGGCACGCTCGCTCCGGTCAGCTCGGCCCAGGTTCGCTCGCACGCCTCGGCGAGCCTGTCGCCACCTCCGGCGGCGAGCCACTCGTCAGCGAGCGTGGCCAGGCCGCGCGCTTCGGCGAGCGAACCGAGCCGAAGCGAAGGGCTCACGTCGTGCGTCAGCGGGATGACGGTCCCGTCGGCGTCGACGATGAGTACCGGTGCGACGGCGGCGAGGTCGGTCACGGGTTGCCGCGGCACGAGGCTGCAGCGGTGATCGCGAAGCTGGTCGGCTGTGATCGCATCGACGTGGACGACGACCCCGAGCTCATGGCCGAGCATCGATGCCTCGCACAGGGCCGTGGCGAGCTCGATCTCGTCCGGAAGTGCGTGCGGCATCGTCTCCGCGGCACGCCCGACCGCCGTGAGTGGATGCACCTGGACGCTGCGCGCGCCCTCCTCGGCTGCGAGCCGGATGACGAATTCGAGGCTGCCGGCGTTGTGCTGGGTGAGCGTGAAGATGAAGCCGAAAGGCGTGCGGGAGGCGCGGACGACCTCGAGGTTGGCGGTCGTGCGCGCAAAGGCGCCGTCGCACCGTCGGATCGCGTCGTGCTCCTCCGGCGTCCCGTCGATCGAGATCGCGAGCACGTCCACGAGCTCTGCGAGGGGCTCCCAGCGCCTGGCGGTGAGGAGCATGCCGTTCGAGGTGATCGTCGTCACCATGCCAAGCTCGCGCGCTCGGGCGAGCAGGTCGGGCAGCGGACGGTAGAGCAGCGGTTCCCCACCCGAGACCGCGAGCTGGCGATAGCCGAGGCGGGCTGCGTCGTCGAGGCAGCCCGAGAGGAGCTCCAGGGGGAGCTCCTCTCGGGCCGTCGGTCCTGACACCGAGTAGCAGTGGGCGCAGGCGATGTTGCAGCGTCGCGTCGGATGGACTTGCAGGACGGGCGCGATGCCCGTGGGACTGCTGGTCGGGCTGCTACCCATGGATCCCGATCGCGCCGATCTCCCCGGCGAGATCCTGCAGGCCGGGCGCCTGCTCGCCGACGTGGCCGAAGTCGAGCTCCATCCGGACGAGATCGGGGAACGGCGTGCCGTTGATGATGATCCGCGGGGGACGTGGGTTCCCGCCGTGGCCCAGGTGCCACTTGAGCCAGAAGAGGATGTCGTTCCCGCACCAGGGGCCGTCATCGCCCTCGTAGCTGAGCGACAGGCTCAAGCCCGTCGAGTGCTCGCCACCGACGAACGTTGCGCCCTCGATGGTGGCGGGGGACTTCTCGAACGAGGCTGCGATCTCCTTGATCGAGGCCTCGGTGAGCACGCGCGCCTTCCACGCCGCCATCACCTTCTCCGATCCACGCTTCTCTCTTGTAGTGGCCATGCGGTCTCCTTCGGGTTGGGCGGTCGCACGAGGGTGTGCGGCCTGATTGCGAACAGCCGGTGTGCCGTCAGAAGCCGAGCTCGATCGCCTCCCAGCCGGAGCCTCCGTGACCGCCGGCCCACGCGTTGTTGAGGACGGCCCGGTCACGGATATCGATCCGCACGACGTAACAGCACGGGACGATCCTGGGGTCGTTCCACGGATCCCAGATGAACGACGTCGGTACCGGGTAGCCGGTGTCGGCGACGTTACCGTTGTAGGTCTTCGAGAGTGCAACCGCCGGCCCAGCCGTTCCCTCGGGGACGGCGACGACGGGCACCGACAGGCTCGAGTTGCCCTCCGCTGCAACGGAGAGCGCGCTGAAGTTGTCATCGTGCGCCTCGATGGTGATGCGGATCAGCCCGTCGCCCTTCTTCACCTTCCCGCACTTGAGCGGCTTGAGGTCTCCGGCGGGCGTCTTCAGCTCGAGCTTGATCACGGGGGTCGGCGGCGGCGTGTTGTCGACCCGGACGGCACGCGGTGCGCTCACCTTCTCCGTTGCTCCTTCGCGCACGCGGAGGCGAAGGTAGTAGAGGCCGTCGGTCGGTGTCGTCCAGTAGACGAGGGTCTTCTCGCCGGCCGTCGAGTTGCCGCCGTCCGACAGCGGGATGTCCACGATGTCGTACCAGCCGGGGTCGCCCCCGCCAGACGGGAAGCGTGTGACGTCGATCCGTGGCCACATGCTCGCGTACCCGGGAACGGGCTCGGAGATCGCCCCCCACGGGCCGACGGGCGAGGTCGAGAACTCGACCTTGTACTGCGTCGCGGTGGGGAAGTTGAAGACCCCCATCAGCCATGAGGACGCGCCGATCGGGTGGTCACCGATCCCCGCTGCCGGGTTCGGAGACGGCACCTGGAAAGGGGGAACGCTGACCCCATGCCCGAAGCCCTGAACATCGAACTGCTCCGTCGGGATCGAGCTGATCCGCGTGATCAGCGGCCTTGCACAGAGATGACGGCAGACGCGCTTACAGCGTGTCCTGCAGACGAAGCGGCAAACCTGATGGCAGAAGCGCGTGAGCTCGAGCTTCTTGAGCTCGGCCTGCCAGGCCTTCGCGTCCTCCTTCTCGGCGATCGCGAGCAGACGCTCGAGGGCGCGACGATCCTTCGCAACACGGGCGATCGCGTGCGTGAACTCGAGGACTTCCTTGCCGTCGACGGGACGCGTGGGCCGTTCGGGGCACAGCCGGGCACACGTGCCGACGCAACGCTTCTCACAGAAGTAGACGCAGAGGAGCTCGCACCGGTCGCCGAGTCCGACTCGCTCGAGCGCGGTCTGGAAGCGTGCGGCATCGCTGACGGAGAACGCGTCGAACGCCTCCGCGAATACCTCCTCATCGGCGGCGAGCTTCTCGGCAGCTCCGAGTATCTCGCGCAGCTCGTCGAGAGGGTCGGGCCCGAAGGAACGCTCACTCATGCTGACTCCCCTTTCGTGCAGGCGACGAGCGGGTAGCCCGAGCCGGTGGAGCCGCAGAGTGCTATCGGCCGGCACCAGGATCGGTGCCCGTCGACGACGTCAAGCTATCGCGTGCCATCGACCAGAACAACACCCAAACGGGGAGTCCCGACCTCAGGCGGGGGATCTTGCCTCGGGTCTCTTTCCCCCGGCGAAACGCGAATCACATCCGCGTTGGAGTCCCGAACTCCCCATCCCGATGCACGCGCCACTTTCGGATCTGTGCGTATGCGGCCTCCCGGGATGTGTCCGGCCCAGACATGATGGGAGTGTGACCACTGTCGTCCTCTTCGGTGGCGTAGTCAGCCTGGTCGGCGTGACGATCTGGCTTGGGTTGCTGATCTGGGCTGCGAAGGGCGACGGGCGAGTGCAGCGAGAGCACGAAGCGGATGCGAGGCGTGGCCGCCGGCCCCCACGGTAGGCGGCTCACTTGGTGGTTCGCTGTGCGCGGTCGGCTCGCTCAGCGCCTCAAGGAGCGGCAGCGGCAAGCCGGTTGTCAGTGTGTGTTCAGGCCGCCTCCGTCACGATCTGGTCGAGGAAGCCGCTGACGGCAGCGGGCGGGATTGCTCCGACGAACTGGTTGACGACGGCGCCGTCCTCGAACGCTTTCACGCTCGGGATCCCGCTGACGGCGTAGCGGCTGGCCAGCTCGGGGAACTGGTCGACATTGACCTTGACGAGCTCGACTGCGCCGCCACGCCGGTCCACTTCCTTTTCGAGCACGGGTGCGAGCATGTGGCAGGGGCCGCACCAGGGCGCCCAGAAGTCGACGATCACGGGTAGCTCGCGCGAGCGCTCGATCACGTCATTTTCGAATGTCTCCGGTGTCGCATCCATCACGAATCTCCTTCACAGATCTGTTTGTTGGTCTTGCTTGTCGTTGGTTCCGTCGCCGCGTCTAGTGGTGCGCCGAGAGGTGCCGGTCGGTCGAGAGGCCGATCAGCCGGTAGAGCGGGCAGAAGCCCACGACGGCCGTGACGGCCAGCACGACGCCGACGAGGGCGAGGATCACGCCGACGACCGAGCCGATGCCCACCGCGAAGGCGAGGATCAGGGCGACGGTGGCGACGACACCTCGCACAATGCGATCGATGTTGCCCTCGTTCTTGGTCATCTCAGGTTCCTTCCATGGGTGGTTGACTCAGCGGTGGTCGTACGAGACGACGCGGTCGACGACCGCGGCGAGGCGGGCGCGCACGTCCTCGGCGATGGGTGCAAGCTCGTCGCTCTCGACGATCGAGAGCATCCGCTCCGCGTCGACGGCCGACACGTGCGTCACCCCACCGCGCTCGTAGACGACGACGTTGCAGGGGAGCAGCACGCCGAGGTCGGGCTCTGCTTCGAGCGCCTGGTGGGCGAGTGACGGGTTGCAGGCGCCGAGGATCACGTAGGGCTCCCCGTCGATGTCGAGCTTCTCCTTCAACGTCGCCTGCACGTCGATCTCGGTGAGGACGCCGAAGCCCTCCACCTTGAGCTCTTCTCGGACGAGGGCAACCGCATCCGGGAGCGGGAGCGTTGTCTCGCCGGTCAGTGCGTAACGGGTTCCAAGCATCGTGTTGCCTCCTCGAGTTCGCGCTTGCGCGCCTTGATTGCCTTCAATCGGTGAGCTTCGGCCCCTTCGGGCTCTGGGAAGCGCTCGTCCAGGTAGGAGACGATCTCCTCCTCCCCCAGGAGCACCTCGCCGTCCTCGCGAACGAGCGCGGGGATCGAGTCGTCACCCGTCCGTCCGAGCAACGCCGTCCGTTCCTCCCGCTCGACCGGGACCTGGCGGCAGACGTAGGTCAGGTCCAGTTCGGTCAGCCGCTGCCGCACCCGGCGCGATGCCGGGCACCACTCGGTCTGGTACAGCTCGAGCAGCTTCGAGGACGGTGTCGGGTGTGTGCCCATATGTCCTACTATACACAACTATGTGCTTGTATAATGTACGTAGTTGTTACTGATCTCGCTCAGTGGGTCACCCGATGCAGGCAGTCGGCGCCGGGTCGAGACTGCGGATACCGAGACTTCGGATACGAGGCCCCGCCACGAAGGAGAGATGATGTCCCGCAGCAAACATTTCGAGTTCCCCGCCGGCGTGGAGTGGGAAGGCGGCTCGATGACGGTCGCCTCAATCGCCGGCAAGCAAGATCTCGACGTCGCCACCCCACCCGAGTTCGGCGGCGAAGCCGAAGGAGCCTGGAGCCCCGAAGACCTCCTGGTCGCGTCCGCCGCCTCCTGCTTCGCGGTCACCCTCGCCGCGATCGTCAGGCGCCGCACCATCCCCCTCCTGTCGCTGCACGTCGACGGAAACGGCCACGTCGGCCCCCGCGACGACGGCCGGCTCGTCTTCACATCGATCGAGCTCCAGGTGACAGCCGAAACCGACTCAGGCGAAGCAGTCACCCAGCTCGAGGCGGCGATCGAACGCGCCGACACCGGCTGCCTCGTCGCGATGGCACTCAACATCCCCGTCAACGTCCACGCGACCGTCACCGTCGCGAGCGCCGCCGGCAGGCTCCCCACCCTGCAGGCCGGAGGCTGACATCGACACCAGAAACCCGAACGCCTCAGCATGAGCATCGCCATCCTGATCGGGCTCATCGTGGTCGTCATCGCCCTCGGCTGGAAACGACCACCCGGAGGCGGCTGACGCCTCTAACAACCGGCAGGTCTGCCGGCCGACCAACGGTGACGGTCAGAGGCTCGAGCCCTCGACTCCCGTGCGCAGAAGGCCGTGCTCGTCTCGGGCGACCAGCACTTCCTCGAACTCGCCGAGCGCCTGCCGATCATGAACCCACGCGTCTTCGACGGCTCACTCCCCGACGGAGCCCGCCCACCACGGGTGAGGGGCGTGGGCTGAGATGTCAGGCGGCGACTGGCATGTTCGGATCGAAACCAAGAGCACGCTCTCGTTTGCAGATGACGACTGGCAACTCGAGTCCGCGCTCGAGGCCACCGAAGGCGAGACTGTGGTGTTCTCGCGAACGTGGAAGACGCGCCACGAGCGGCGCGGTCAGAGCCGAGTTCGGCAACAACCTCTACACGCTGCTCTCGGCCCACACCCACCCGATCACTGACCCCGAGGGCACGGGAAGAGCTCGGCCGAAACTCTCCCGCCGCGGTCACATCGCGCACGATTCCCGATCCAAAGCCGCCCGAGCGACATCGACCCGCCGCCGAAGGCCGCCCGTCACTCGGACGCTGGACCGTGGCCCCACGGCGGTCGCATGCCCCGAAGGAGGACGACGACGAGCACGGCTCCCGCCAGTGCGACAACTGCGGCGACGACCAGGATCGAGCTGAGCGACTCGACGAACGCGGCTCGTGCCTCCGGCGCGATGTTCGCCGGGAACGCACCCGAGGCGACGGCGGCGACGAGGTCGTGGCTGGGCGTGCCGCCGGCGGGGGTGGTCAGCTTCGACGAGATCGTGCTCTGGAAGAGCGCACCGAGGCCGGCGATCCCGGTCGCGATCCCGACCTGGCGGAAGGTGCTGTTCGTGCCGGAGGCCATCCCGGAGCGCTCGGGCGAGACGACGCCCACCGCGGTGGAGGCAAGCGCGGGGTTCGTGAGACCGATCCCGACGCCGGCGAGTAGAAAGCCTGGAAGGAGAAGCTGCCAGTCCGAGTCCGTCTGGACACGGGACATCAGGAGCAGAGAGACGCCGATGATGCCGAGACCGACGCCCATCAGCCAGCGGGCCGAGACGCGAGATGTGAGGTTGCCCGAGATCGCCGCGACGACGAACGCGGCCAGCGAGAGCGGCAGGAATCGGAGCCCTGCCGCGAGCGGCGAGTAGCCGAGCACGTTCTGCAGATACAGGGTCAGATAGAGGAACGCGGCGAAGATCGACGACGAGATCGCGAACGCCGCGATCTGCGCGCCGACAAAACCGGAGCCGCGGAAGAGGCGGAGATCGAGCATAGGGTCGCGCCGACTGAGCTCGATCGCGGCGAACACGGCGAGCAGCACGACCGATCCGATCAGGCAGCCGAGGATGAGCGTGCTCGACCAGCCCTTCTCGTTTCCCTGCAGGAGCCCGTACACGAGCAGGAAGAGCGATCCGGTCAGCGCTGCCGTCCCGAACCAGTCGACGCGGCCGGCGTTCGGGTTCTTCGACTCGTCAACGCGGAGCATCGTGACGACGATCGCCGCAGCACCGATCGGAATGTTGACGAAGAAGATCCACCGCCAGCCCGCCCACTCGGTGAGCACCCCGCCGACGAGCGGGCCGATCGCGACGGCGGCGCCGGTCGTCGCCCCCCAGATCCCGAACGCCGTGCCGCGGTCACGACCCCGGAACGCGTTCGCGAGCAGCGCGAGCGAGACGGCGAACATGATGCCTCCCCCCACGCCCTGGACGGCCCTCGCCCCGATGAGGACGCCCGCGTTCGGCGCGATCCCACAGCCGAACGACGCCGCCGTGAACAGCACGAGGCCCATCGTGAAGACGCGCCGGCGGCCGACGAGGTCGGCAAGCGATCCGGCGGCGAGAACGGTCGTGGCAAGGGTGAGCGCATAGGCGTCGACAACCCACTGGAGCTGGGCGAAGCTGGCGTCAAGCTCGCGCTGGATGTCCGGCAGCGCCACGTTGACGACGGTGATGTCGAGCAGCAACATGAAGATCGCCGTGCACACGGCGATCAGCGTCCACCACTTGCGGTCCATGCCCTCCACGGCGTGAGCCTACCCCCAGGCCGTTACCTCACCCGACGCCGCCCGCGGTCGCCACAATCCGGCGGTGAGACAGGTGACGAACAGGACGAACCTTTGGGTCCGGTCGGTCTGGCGGCGAACCCGAGGATCGACTCTGCGCCTGAGAGCACGGAGCTCGTGAGCGACGCTTGCGAACGGACGCCCTCGGTCGATCGCGTCCGCCACTTCCGTGGTGCTCCGTGCAGATCGCGTCGGTCGTGTTGCTCGCCACCGCAGGAGCCCGCATCGCTGCAGCCCGAGGAGGGGTCGGGCGTGGCTGGTCGCCTTGTGTCGACTGCCGGTGGCGACGCGGAGGAGGTGGCGGCGTGAGCGCGCTACTTCCGGTTGCGATGGTCTTGGGCGAGGTGCGTCCGGAGCTTGATCAGCGTGACGGGGTGCTGTCCGAGGCGGAGCATCACCGAGTCCTTCTCGGCCGGCGTCAGCCAGTCGACGTTGTCGCCGGAGTAGATCGATGCCTCGATCGCATACGCCGCTGTCGTGTCGTCTGCTCGGCCGACCGCGCGGAGACGGTCCACGAGCCACCAGGCATCGCGGTCGCTTACGCTGACCCCCTCGATCCACGCCACACCCGAAACCCTAAGCAGCGCTGCAGATCACGCAACCCCACGGTCGCGATGGTCGCGTGCGAGCACCCCACGGAGCCCGACGAGGCCGTCGGGTGGGTCGTCGAGGACGTCGAGGACGCCGAGCAGGTGGTCGCTCTCGACGGGCGACAGGACGACTTCGTCGACTTGACGGGAGTAGCCGCGTTCGATCCGATGGGCGAGCGCGAGGTCGGCGTCACGGCCGATCCGGTGGAGCACTTCGACGAGGGTGCGGCCGTCCTTCCCGGACACCTCGACGCCAACGATCTTCATCTTCAAAGCGTAACGCCGTTCGGCTCACTGGCCACCCTCTGGGTGCTCTCCGTTCAGCGGTGCGCCACGAATCTCAGAGAGTGGTAGGCGGCGGGGCTCCCGAGGCGAGCCGCACCTCTCAGGGGAGGAGAAGGAGCCACCGCAGTTTCGGGATACCCCGCCACCAATCAATTTCGGGGCCAGCCAACAATTCCTCCCCTGCTTGCAGGCCGGCCCGTGCTCAGTCTAGTGTCGGGCGGCCGTCGCGACCGACCGACTCCTCGAGTCTCCTGATGATCGTCGTGATCGTGGCGTTCGTCGTCGCAGTCCTTCTCTTGGTGGCGACGTTCGCCGAGTGGCGTGCATGACGGATCGCCTCCTCGACGCGACCGAGGTGGCGGCGTGAGCGCGCTATGTGGCGTCGACCGACGGCACGTGAAGGTCTCGCATCAGCTCGTACCGGAGCTCCTGGATGACCTCCGGCACATCGGCGATTCCCTCTGTGGCCATCCACTTCACGATCGCATTCAACGCGCCTTGCTTCCCTTCGTCCGACCATCGCACATCGGCGGAGCCTCGATCGTTGACCGCATGGAGCAACGGCCGCTCGGCCTCTTCCCTGCCCGTGCCTCCGTCGCGCTGGATGTGTTCGAGCAGACTCAAGGCGTCGTCGTGCTCGACCATGAAGCTACGACGTCCCGTTTGGATCGTGACGTGACGCATCGAAGAGAGCATACGCGCCGTGGGGCGAGCCAACGAGCGCGACGGCCATGAGCGAACTCCTTGCAACCCCTGGTTGCCCTGCTCACCCGCTCGCACCTGCGCGAGCTCGGTCTCGAGCGTCGGGCGATCGACGCGGTGTCCGTGGCGCGGCCGTCTGGCGAGACTAGGTTCCGGCGACGTCGCGGCGGCGGAACACGATCCAGCCTGCGATCAGCGGTATCGCGACGTACACGGCACAGACGATTGCCGAGCGGGTGATGGACGCATCGGTCGTCTCGCCGAACAGGGACTGCCAGGCGCTGTACTGCGCCGGGAGGAGGTACGGGCGGTTGCCCGATTTAGCCTGACGACACGGGGACACTGTCGATCAGCGCTCGCAGAGTCGCATTCCTCGGACAGAGGCGGAACGTTGAGAGACCGCTACCGAAGCTGATGGGGATGCAAGCGTTGAGCGCTGCGATGCGAATAGCCTGATGGGGCCAACGCACTCATGCGACGCTGATCCTCGCGAAAGCCTTGCGTGTGCCAACTGCGGTCGCACCGCTCGCCTGACGAGAATCCCCGACGACGACCGACGTTTCGAGTCAGACGGTGTGGGCGAGCGTCACGTGTTCTGCCCGGCGTGCTGGCAGCGGGAGCCCCGGGGTCGAGGACGTTGGCAGACTGTGATGACGTGCTCGGCGGAATCCTCTCTGTCATCGCTGTGGGCTTCGTGATCGGGGCCCTGGCTCGCCTGGCCTTGCCAGGGCCTGACCCGATGCCGTTCTGGTTCACGGTGCTTGTTGGGATGTTCGGCTCGATCATCGGCGGCGCCATCGCGGGCGCGGTCTACGGTGCGAGCCACACGTTCGACAACTCGAACCACGCCTTCGTGACGCTACTGCTCGCAGTGGGAGCGGCGATCGCGATCCTGGCGGCCTACCGACGGTTGGTGCAAAGGCGGCCTCTGTCGGGGCCGGATGCCCACCGCTTTCCGTCTCGCGGGTTGGGGATCGAACGGATGCGCGCACGACTGCGCCAACTCGGGGTCGATCCCGACCAGTTGGCCGGGAGCGCGCGACCCGAGGGCGTCTCACCCAAGCCGCCCGGTACCCTTACGCCCGAACAGGCGGCGGAAGAACTCGCCAAGCTCCGCGAAGACCGCGACAGCGGCACCATCAGCGACGAGGAATACGAGCAGGCGCGCGAGCGACTGCGCCGCTACTGAGCGCAACCCCGACGGGTTCTGCCCGCTGTGCCGGCGGCGGGAGGTCGGGGGCGGGAACGTGGGAAGGCCTGCCGGGGCGGGCCTTGCAGTGAGCGCGCCACGCCGTCCTCTGGGTGCTGCGGCGCGGCACCTAATCCGGAGTGTGCTGTCCGGAGTTGCTGGCAGCTCGGGGTTCGGTAGTTCCGGGCAACGGTTGTCGGTGGAGGCGCGGATGCGCTACGGACGGGTGTGCGGCAGCGTGTGCGTGAAGGGAGGCGCTGATGCGCCGGTGCTGCTGTCGACAACCCTGCGCACGAGGCACGCCACCCTGTGGACGCGGCGGAGCGCCACCTGACCGCCTGAGCTGCGTGTTTGTATGAGTGAGATGGGATCCCCGCCAGTCTGGTGGGATCCGAGAGGAGGACGAGATGGAAGCTCTGTGGAGGTTACGCGGTACGACCGTATCGCTGGTGGGGATCTGGCTGGCCGTTCCTGTCGTCGGTGTCTTCGGCGGCGACATCGTCACCGAAACACGCATCCCCGGCCGGAAGGCCGGAACCCGAAGCAAGACTCCGGCAGTCGTGCCCGTCGCGGTGATGGCCGCCGCAGCGACGTTCTTCGTCGCCTGGTTTGCATACCGCTCCGAGCAGGCGCAGGCCGCACGCAATGCCGATCCCGGCGCGGCCGGCACGGATGTGCTCCAACAAGCTGTGCGGCAGCGTGTCGGGTGAAGCGAGAGTCTGATGCGCCGGATGTTGACCGCTCGGTAGTTCCGGGCAGCGGGGTCAGCGGTGGCGCGGATGTGTTGGACGGCGAGCTTCTCTAGGTTTGGGGTGAGAGAGGTCTCTCGGAAAGGGGGCCGTCATGAAACGCGCCCTTCTCATCACGTTCGCCACGGTAGTTGCCTCGGCGGTCGTGCTCAGTTCTGCGTTCGCCGAGGGGTCGATGAGTGATCCGGCTGGCGACGCCGGGGATGCACCCGATGTCACGGGTGTCGAGGTTTCGAATGATGCCGGGGGCACGATCCTGTTCCGTGTCGCCGTCTCGAACCTGCGCCGAGTCGGGGCTGGTCCTCGCGCTCGACACCGACCAGAACTCGGCGACCGGGGACGACGGCGTCGAGTACGCGCTCGAGTGGACGGCGTCGGCGACGCCCGATCACCACGGCTGGTACATCGAGAAGTGGGACGGGAAGGCGTGGGTTCATCCGCTGATCTCACGATGCGTGGCATGCTGACTGCGACCGGAGTCGAGCTTTCGATCAACAGGAGCGACCTCGGCGGCACGAGCGGCTCCGCGCTCAAGGTCGATGACGGCGCGATGCGTCGCAGACGCGATCAAAGGCCGGGTCAGCGGCGCTACTGATGCATCTCCGTGGCCTATGCAACAGCGTTGTCGGTGAAGGGGGGCGCGGATGCGCCGGATGATGTCGCTGATCGGTGTTGTCGGAGTCGGGGACGTTGTTGAGCGACTCCGACAGCCACCGCGGAGAACCCCTCGTCGCCCGATCTGCTCGGGGGGACGGCAAGACTCGACGGGTTGGTCTGTTTGGGTGTGTTGCCAGCCTCGTTGTCGTCGTGCCGCCTGGGTCGTGGTGGCGTCGGTGTTCTGCGGGGAACCCCGTCGCCGGTCTGCGGACGACCACCGATGGCACAGCTCCGCGGGTCTGCCAGGTTCGTGATGATGGTGCCCGACAATCTGACCGCGAGGGCAGCTCGTTGGAGCGCTCGCCATCGGTTGGCAGCGGTGCTGGGCTGGCTCGGTTTCGTCGTCGTTGCGTTTGCGATCGGCCAGGCGGCCGGGCTCGTGCTGATGAAGGACGAGGACTTCGCGATCGGTGACTCGCACGCGGCCGAGGTGGTATTGGCGCGGGAGTTCCCGACAGAGCGAGCTCGTGAGCTCGTGCTCATCCAGAGCCGCAATGGTCGGCTCGAACGGGCAGAGTTGGAAGCGGCCGTCGGCGAGCTCGTTACGCGTCTCTCTCGTGTGCCGGCGGTCGCATCGATCGCGTCGCCCTTGGACGCCGGCAACGTCGGTCAAGTCTCGGCAGATCGGCGCTCGGCACTCGTGACGTTCCAGATCAAGGGGGATCCGAACACGGCAGGGGACCGCGTCGGCCCGACGTTGGCTGCGACGGCCGCGGTCGCGCGGACGCACCCGAAGCTGTTCGTCGGGCAGGTCGGCGACGGCAGCGCGAACGAGGCGATCAGCAAGCGGATCTCGGACGACTTCCGGCGGGCCGAATTCACCTCGCTGCCTGTGACCTTCCTGATCCTCTTCCTCGCGTTCGGAGCGCTCGTCGCGGCCGGCATCCCGCTGCTCCTCGGGTTCACGGCCGTGCTGGCAGCGCTCGGGTTGACTGCCCTGTTCAGCCATCTGCTCGCTGTCGACGAGGCGATCAACTCGGTCATTCTGCTCATCGGCCTGGCCGTGGGGGTCGACTACTCGCTCTTCTATCTGCGCCGTGTCCGAGAGGAACGAGCCCGCGGACGGTCGCCCGAGGAGGCGCTCCTCACCGCCGCGGCCACGTCCGGTCGTGCGGTGCTCGTTTCCGGTGTGACGGTGATGGCCGCGATGGCCGGCATGTTCCTGATGGGCACCGGTGTCTTCCAGTCGTTCGGGATGGGAACCGTGCTCGTCGTCGCGATCGCCCTCGTCGGTTCGCTGACGGTGCTGCCCGCGGTGCTCTCAATGCTCGGAGATCGCGTCGATCGGGGACGTCTCCCCTTCCTCGGGAAACGAAGCCGTCCCGACGGCGGGTCGCGGCTCTGGTCGGTGGTCGTCGGCGCCGTCCTTCGCCGTCCGCTGCTCTTTGGTGGGCTCGCAGCCGCGCTCCTCATTGCCCTCTGTATCCCGGCCTTCCGCTTGCACACCGCATCCTCCGGGGTGCAGGGGCTTCCGCGCGACCTGCCGGTGATGAAAGTCTTCGACCGCGTGGAGAAGGCGTTTCCCGGCGGACCGGTTCCAGCGCTCGTCGCCGTCAGCGCCCCAGACGTGACTGCCCCAGCCGTTGGCACCGGAATCGAGGAGCTGAAGCGGGCCGCGCTCGCCAGCGGTCTGATGAAGGAGCCGATCAGCGTCGAACTGAGCGGATCCGGTCGGGCGGCCCGGATCCAGATCCCGCTTGCCGGCACGGGCACGGACGCCGAATCGAATCACGCACTCGACGTGCTCCGCGACCGTGTCATCCCGACGACCATCGGTCGGGTGCCCGGCGTGGAGGCACACACCTCGGGACTGACGGCCGCCTCCCGGGACTTCAACGACTCGATGAAGTCCCATGCGCCGCTCGTCTTCGCGTTCGTGCTCGGCATGACCTTCATCCTGCTCCTGCTCACCTTCCGCTCGATCGTCATCCCGCTGAAGGCGATCGTGCTCAACCTGCTCTCGGTCGGTGCAGCCTACGGCGTGCTCGTGCTCATCTTCCAAGACGGCCGCTTCGAATCAGCCCTCGGCTTCCGGTCGATCGGCGGCGTGACCGCCTGGCTGCCGCTCTTCCTCTTCGTCATCCTCTTCGGCCTCTCGATGGACTACCACGTGCTCATCCTGAGCCGCGTCCGCGAAGCCTACGACAACGGCATGCCGACCGATCAGGCGGTCGCCCACGGCATCCAGGCCACAGCGAGCGTCGTCACGAGCGCAGCGATCGTGATGGTGGCCGTCTTCGCGATCTTCGCCACCCTCGGCATGATCGACTTCAAGATGATGGGCGTCGGCCTCGCCGTCGCCATCCTGCTCGACGCCACAATCGTGCGAGCCATCCTCCTCCCGGCGACGATGAAGCTCCTGGGCGACTGGAACTGGTACCTCCCCCGCTGGCTCGAATGGCTCCCCCGCACCGGCCCCCAACACCCTGCGGAAGCCAAGCCGAGCATGCCACGCAGCACCTGACGCAACACGCCTTCGAACCCAGCGAGCGATCAGAACCACGGCGGCCGCACGCTCCCATGTTGGATCCGGTGGAGTTGGAGTTGACCCGGTCTCGTTGACACCGTGATGCTTTCGAGCCAAGTGGCTCGGGAGAGGAGCGTGTGTGATGCCAAGGACGAGACCTCCGTATCCGGCGGAGTTCAAGATGGAGGCGGTGCGGTTGTTGCGTGCGAAGGCGCGGACGCCGCGGCAGCTGGCGGTCGAGCTCGGTTGTTCGGAGCAGACGTTGCGGAACTGGCTGCGTCAGGACGAGCTCGATCGTGGTGTGCGCGAGGACGGCCTCACGAGCGAGGAGCGGGCGGAGCTGGTGCGGCTGCGTCGCGAGAACCGAGTGTTGCAGCAGGAATCCGTAAAGGAGTGTCATGCAGCCGAATGAGATCCCGGACGAGCTGATCGATCAGTTGCTCGCCGGTCGTGAGGGCCCGGAGGCGATCACGGGTCCGGATGGGTTGTTGAAACAGCTGACGAAGCGTGTCGTCGAGCGCGCGGCGTCGGCAGAGCTGACGGGGCATCTCGGCTACGAGCTCGCGGGCGAGCCGCCCGAGGGTCAGTTGAATCGGCGTAACGGGTTGTCGCCGAAGACGCTGGTCACCGATCACGGGCCGGTGCAGGTCGAGCTGCCTCGTGACCGTGACGGTAGCTTCGAGCCGCAGATCGTTGCGAAGCATCAGCGGCGGTTCGCTGGTTTCGACGACAAGATCATCTCGATGTACGCCCGCGGGATGTCGACCCGGGAGATCTCGAAGCATCTGGAGGAGATCTACGGTGTCGAGGTCGGCCGCGACACGATCAGCCGCGTTACCGACGCTGTCCTCGATGACGTCAAGGAGTGGCAGGCCCGGCCGCTGGAGAAGCTGTACCTGGTTGTCTGGCTGGACGCGATCGTCTTGAAGATCCGCGATCAGGGAAGCGTTCGTAACAAGCACGCCTACCTCGCGGTCGGGGTCGGGATCGACGGGATCAAGGAAACGCTCGGGATCTGGTTGGAGCCCAGCGAGGGCGCCAAGTTCTGGTTGCGGGTGATCAGCGAGCTCAAGGCCCGTGGCGTCGAGGACATCCTCGTCTTCTCCGTCGACGGCCTGAAAGGGTTCCCGGAGGCGATCGAGGCGGTCTACCCCGACGCGATCGTGCAGACCTGCATCGTGCACATGATCCGTAACTCGCTGCGGTTCACGAGCTACAAGGACCGCAAACAGCTGGTCAAGGACCTGCGGATGATCTACACCGCCCCGACCGAGGAAGCGGCCCAGGCGGGCCTCGAGATGTTCGCCGGCATCTGGGACAGCCGCTACCCCCAGATCAGCCAGTCCTGGCGTGACGCGTGGGAGCGCGTGATCCCCTACTTCGCGTTCCCGCCGGCGTTGAGGCGCGCGGTGTATACGACGAACCAGATCGAGAGCCTCAACAGCATGCTCCGGAAAGCGATCCGGATCCGCGGCCACTTCCCCGACGACGAGTCAGCCCGTAAGCTCCTCTACCTCGCGATCCGAAACCACGAGAGCAACTGGAAACGACCCATGGCCGGCTGGTACGAATGCCTCGCCGACTTCCACGCCGAACTCGTCTTGGACGCACTCGGGATGGCCGTCAGCTCACGCGGAGAAGGCAGCGCCGGCGTGGTCGCGCACTCGGACCATGGCAGCCAGTACACGAGCCTCGTCTATGGCACCTACGCCCAGCACTCAGGGATCGACCTCTCGATGGGATCTGTCGGTGACCCCTGGGACACACGCCCTCGCCGAGACGTTCTTCGCGAGCCTCGAGAAAGAGCTCCTCCGCCGCGAACGATTCGCGACCCGCGAACAAGCAAGGATCAGGATCTTCTGGTACATCGAATGCTTCTACAACACCCGCAGACGACACTCCAGCCTCGACTACCTCAGCCCCACCGACTACGAACAACGACACCAACAAGAGGCCATCGCGGCCTAACCCTCAGGTGTCAACGGAAACGGGGTAACTCCAAGGCGCGCTTCCTTCCAAGCTGTCATGTTTAATGGGCTTGGTGAGCGCCGGGCTCGACTGCATCGGGAACACACCGATCGTGCGGCTGGTATCGGTCGAGCCCGAGGGTGGTGCCGAAGTCTGGGCGAAATGGGAGGGCGCAAACCCCACCGGCAGCATGAAGGACCGGATGGCGGTCGGGATGATCGCTCACGCCGAGCAGGCAGGGATCCTGCAGGCGGGGATGCGTGTGGTCGAGTACACGGGGGGAAGCACCGGTAGCTCGCTGGCCATGGTGTGTGCAGCCAAGGGCTACCGTGCTCGATTTGTCACTGCCGACTGCTTCGCGCAGGAGAAGACGCAGACGATGCGCGCCTTCGGCGCGGACGTGGAGGTGCTGGAGAGCGAGGGAGGAAGAGTCACGCCCACGCTGTTCGACCGGTTCAAGGAGCGCATCGCGGAGCTGGCTGCGGAGCCTGAGACGTGGTGGTCTGAACAGTTCGTGAATCCCGGGAACCGCACCGGCTATCACGGGCTCGGCCGCGAGATCGTCGACCAACTGGGCGAGGTCGACGGCTTCACGATGGGTGTCGGTACCGGCGGGGCGTTCTCCGGCGTCGCAGAGATCCTTACCGACCACAATCCGTCGGTCTGCTGTGTCGCCGTTGAGCCTGCGAGCTCGCGCAACCTCTCGGGCGGCGAAGTCGGCGGCCACCGGCTCGAGGGAATCGGCGTCGGCTTCCGGCCGCCGGGCGTGCGCCTCGACCTCGCCGAGAGCATCGAGGCAGTCAGCGACGAGGAGGCGTTCACCGCAGCGCGCGCGCTCGCACGGCAGGAAGGCATCTTCGCCGGACAGACATCCGGTGCCAATCTCGTCGCAGCGCGACGACTCGCCGCTCGACTCGGCACGGGGCGAAGAGTGGTCACCCTTCTGATCGACACCGGCCTCAAGTACCTCGCCGGAGACCTCTACGCGAGCCACCCGACGGAGTAGACGCACGACCCGGCGCTCCTCGGATGACATGCCCGAACGCCGGCGCACGGCGGGGTGCTGTCTTGTGGCTCGCTCTGCCCGCAGGGATACTTCGCCTGTGCCGCTTGGACTCGGACTCGTGGGGCTCTTAGGCGGTGCGCTGTTACTGGCTACTTGCCGCGCGATTGTCTGATTTCGTTCTGGATGTCCGCCTCGGTGATCGGCCGATGCAGGCTTGCGGGCCGGCGGCCGAACGCTCGCCACGCGTCGATCGCGAGGAAGAAGCCCCAGATCACCGAGACCCACGCAGGCCAAGGCATGACGCCATCCGCAGACCGATCGGTCAGCGCCCAGATCAGCCAGAGGACGCCGTTCACCGTGACGTACGCGACAGCGTCCTCGACGAACTTGCGCTTCCGCTTGAGACGGGCGATTGCAGCCTCGCGTAGCTCCGCATCCGCTCGGACGGTCGGATCGTCACTCGACTCGGCCGCGTGTTGGGGTGAGATCGTCGCGCTCATCGCACGTTACCTCCAAGTCGCTTCGCCTCTCAGTGTCCATCGAATCGTGTGCCAATCCATCGGGGCTAACGCTGATATCCGATGCCCCGATATACGGACGCAAACGGTGGCCACACGCCGATTTCGGCCCTTAGCGCGAAGGTCATCAGAAGTAGAAAACCCCGCATCAGCAGGGATTTCATGCGATGAAGCCAAGCGGGCTCGAAACGTTGACCACCCGGGTGCGATGGAGGGACGCGCCCGTCCAGGAGCAAGAAGGTGTTCGCGGACGGGAGCGGCTCAAGATGCCCGCGGCGGGCAGCCCGACCACTTTCGGCGGGCCGATCGCTACGCCGAACCTGATGCGGGTCGCAGAGGTGGGACTGCGCTACAACCGATTTCACGTCACGGCACTCTGCTCGCCGAAGCGCGCGGCGATGCTGACCGGGCGCGATCAGCATCAAGTAGGGATGGGCTCGGCGGCGGAGTTCCCGGGACGGTTCCCGGGCTACACCGGCCACGTTCCCCGAAGTTGCGCTCCTCTCCCGAAGAAGCTGAAGGAGGACGGTACACATGATTGACCGGACAGCATCTGGGCTAACTCGCCGGTCGGACAGGGTGTCGGCGAGGTTGACGACGGACAGGTCTGCAGGAAGCCGGCCGGACAGACCTCGACGCACTTCCCGCATTCCTCGCACGCATCGAGCGACAACTCGAAATACGTGCCGGGGCCGACGTCGTCGACGCGCGTGAAGCACTGGGCGTTGCAGAACATCGAGCACTGCTCGCAGCCAAAACACGAGCCGCAGGACATGCAGCGACTTGCCTCGAGCGCGAACTCGTCCCGTGTGAGACCCCGTACCACCTCGACGTCCGGACTTCGCAGCCGTTCGACGGGAGGCACCCGCGTCGGTGATGTGCGCTCGGCTGGGGCGTGGAACTCGAGCAGGACCTCGTCGGGGCCGATCGGCGGTCGTTCGTCAGGCACCGGCTCGGGGAGACCGCGGAGTCGCGCGTGCATCGCTTCCGCCGCATGCCGACCCTGCACGATCGCGTCGCCAGCGATTCCGAGGACGCGCACGTCGCCTCCTCCCCATACGTCCGTGTCCGCCTGCCCCATCGTGTCCGTCCTGAGCGGACCCTCCTCGTGAAGCCCCTCGAGCCCGTCCCAGACCGGCTCCTGCGACACGGCCGCAATCACGGAGTCAAACTCGAGTTCAAGCGCGGATCCGGCGATCGGGACAGGCCGTCGCCGACCCGACGCATCGGGCTCGCCGAGCTCCATGCGCGACGCTCGCAGGAGCACACCGCCGTCGGGTGTCCTCTCGACTCCTACCGGCGCGACGAGGAACAGGAAGCTGACGCCCTCCTCCCTCGCCTCGACGACCTCTTGCTCGCTCGCGGGCATCTCGTCCCGCGAGCGGCGGTAGACGAGCGTGACCTCCGCGCCTCCGCGCCTCGCAGTGCGCGCGGCATCGATCGCGGTGTTCCCGCCGCCGATCACCGCCACCCTGGCTCCCAGGTCGACCCGTTGCCCGGTGTTGACGGCCTCGAGATACTCGATGCCACGCCACATCGGCGGGTCGGCGGTGCCCTCGAAACCCAGGTCGAGACCTCTCTGCGCGCCGATACCGACGTAGAGAATCTCGTGTCGCTCGCGAAGCTCCGTCACCGTCACGTCGCGACCGATCGCGGTACCGAGTTGAAGCTCGACGCCGGTGTTGACGATCCGCTGGATCTCGGCGTCGAGTACCTCGGTCGGCAGCCGGTACGCGGGGACGCCGTAGCGAAGCATCCCTCCGGCCTCTGCGTGCTTGTCGTACACGGTCACCCGGTAGCCTCGGCGGGACATCTGGTAGGCGAAGGTGAGCCCAGACGGCCCGGCGCCGATCACGCCGACCGATTCCGGTTGTGGCGAGGCCGGGGGGGCTGGGAGCTGCAGGGCTCGCTCGATCGCCCAGTCACCGAGGAACCGCTCCATCGCGTTGATCGAAACGGCTCCGTCTGTCGTAGCACGGTTGCAGTCAGTCTCGCACGGGTGTGGGCAGATGCGTCCGAGGGCGGCGGGGAAGGGATTGCGATCGGCGATGATCGCCCATGCCTCGTCGAACGCCTGCTCGTCGGAGATGCCCGTCTTGCGACGCTGCGCGATCACCCCGATCCAGCTGCGGATGAGACCGGACGTCGGGCAGTTGAACTGGCACGGCGGCATCCGCTGCGCCTGTTCGGGACGGAACGACGGAGTGATGCGTGCGAAGGGCTCGGAGCCGCTCGAAGGCACGGGGGTCACGGGACACCCCCGAGGCGGGCGACCTCCTCGTTCAGTCGCCGGATTCGCCCTGAGAGCGACTCCAGCAGCTTGAGAGCCAGCATGGGATCCTCGTGGATGCGGCGAAGAAGCGTCCGCTTGTCGACCTTCAGCACCCGTGTCTCGCCGACCGCCTGCACGGTGGCAGAGCGTTCGGTCCGGCCGAAGAGCGCCATCTCTCCGAAAAAGTCGCCTTCGCCGAGCACCGCAAGCCGCTGGGCGTCGGCGACGTCTCCGTGGATCACCTCGACGCGGCCGGCCTGGATCACGAACATGCAGTTACCAACCTCGCCTTCGCGAACGATCTGGTCGCCGTCGTGGTACGTCGTCCCGAGTTCACCGTGTCGCACTGCCTGTACCTCTCTGTCGACGTCGCGGGCGGAGACCCAGCACGAGGTTCCAGAGCAGCCCGCCGATGAAGCCCGGGTGCAGGGCTGCCACGAAGATCTCGCGGTACGGCGCGCTGCCCGTGAACATGTTCCAGAGCACGAAGCTCAGCCGCTTCGGGCTGCCCGGCCGTGCTTGCTCGTTCGTCGTCTTGCGTAGAATCGCGCGCCGCGTGAAGCGCGCGTGCTTGAACACGTGCGTGAATCCGAACATCACGCGGCCGATCGCATTGTCAGACGAGATAGCCTCAGTCGTCGGCAAGTAGCTCTTCCTGAACGCCTCCTCGGAGATTCCCTGGATGACGGCGGTCGTGGCCGCGGACTTCGCCGTGCGGAAGGCCGCCCCGATCCCGTCCTTGTACAACCGTGTGACACCGCTGTCACCGACGACGACAAGTCGGTCCGCGAACGGCTGGCGCGCGCCGCGCACGTTGATCAACGGCGAGCAGGCGCATACGCAGGGCGGCTCGTCCACGAGCAGACATCGACGCACCTCCGGCGCCGCGAGGAATGCGTGCACGAGCTCCTGGTCGACGTTCTCGCCCAGCAGACACATCGTCACGAACTCGCCCTTCGGGATGAGCGCCGCGAACTCGAGGCGGGGGATGTCGAGGAGGAACACGTGCATGGAGTGACCGAGCCGCTCCTCGAGTTGCTCGTCACCCGTGCGGAACTCGCAGATGTATGTGCGTGTGGTCTCGGGCATCCCCAGCTCCATGCCCGAGCCAGCGAGGAGTCGAACGAAGTTACTGTTGACTCCTGTCGCGATACAGACGAGGTCGTAGGTCGTCGCGGTGCCGTCGGGCTCGAGCAACTGCGGCAGGTCACCGCTCCAGTCGATGCCCGTCACGAGCTTCCGCACGACCCGGGCGCCCTCGTCGACCGCCATATCCATGAGAAAGCTGTCGAAGCTCTTGCCGGGCGTGCCCTCTCCCTCGCGCGGACCGTGTCCACGGTAGAGGGCGGCGATTCGCCGCTCGCCGACCGGGCTGGCGATGCGGACGCTGCCGACGTCCATGTGGACGACATACGACTCGATACCGCGGCGGACGACGCCTGCGGGAGCGTGATTCCCTCGGCGGCGAGGATCGAACGAGCGACTCGGAGACGATGCCGCCGCAGTGGTTGCATCCGCCGAAGACACCGAGAAACGCGAGCGCAGCAAGGATCGCCACGATCCCGAGAACGCCTCGACGCATCGAGAACTGCCCGCGCTCGACATCGAGTAGTCCGATTCCCAATCCGCGATTCGTCATTTGAACCCGGAGGATACGACTTGACGTCGAGACGCGCTGGGAAGGTGGTGGTCGCATTCGGAAGGGCTCCCCGGGCCACGCTGCGCCGCGAACCCCGGGGGGAGGCTCCGGGTCTACTGGGCCGTGGGTACCTGGACGAATACCTCTACGAGGCATTGCGGGCCGGCGCGAGCGGCTTCGTGCTCAAGGACGATCCGGCCGACCAGCTGATCGCCGCCGTCAGGAACGTCGCCATGGGCCACGGTCTCCTCTCCCCCGCGGTTACCACCCGGGTGATTCGCGAATTCGCCCGAACACGGCGCCCGCAGATCCCGCCGGGATACAGCGACCTGACCGAGCGCGAGCACGACGTCTTCCGTTTCCTCGCCCGCGGTTTCGTCGAACGCCGAGATCGCCCGGGAACTGTTCCTCAAGCGACACCACGGTAAAGACACACGTCACCCACGTACCTGCAGAAACTCGAACTCCGAGACCGCATCCAGGCTGTCATCCTCGCCTATGAAGCAGGGCTAGTCGACCCGACCGATCCGCCGTCCTAAGCGTTGAAGTGGTGCAGCCAGGCGAAGGTGCGTCCCGACGACCCAGCGCACCTGGCCGAGTCCCCTGAGCCGTGCTGATGTTGCGGCGGGCAATCACCGGGGGCCACGCCAGTGCGCTCCTGGCGTCCTTTCGTGAACGCTGGCGCAGGGCTTGCTGCTCTCCCTTGGAAGCGCGTCCCGCCGATGCGGGTCGCGGTGCGTCATGGCGGGAGAACACGGGATGGGCCGCACGGTCGGGCGCGTCTATCGGCGTGTCAGACGGTTACGACGAGCTTGCCGGTAGCCTTGCCCGACTCCATGTAGGCGTGCGCCTCCTGGATCTCACTGATATCGAATCGACGGTGCACAGGCACGCTGATCTGCCCTTCTGCCACGGCATCGAGAAAGTCTTGGAGCACGGCGGGAGGCAGGTCGCCAGAGTCGCCGCCATAGGCGGTGAGACGTACTCCTCGCGGGAGGTAATCGATTGGATAGAAGTCTCTCACCGTCCACTCGTTCGACAACATCCCGGTGAAACACACGACGCCGTGCACCCGCGTGGATCGGAGGGTGTCAGGCAACGTTGGAGTGCCGATGAGCTCGAGTGCGGTATCGACGCCATGAGGTACAACGGCACGGACCTGGGCGGCGACGTTGCCGTCGTCGATGATCACGTGATCGACGCCGATGTCGTGGAGCGCCTCGGCCTTTGCGGCGTTACGGGTTGTGGAGAAGACGATCATGTCGCGCTGCTTGGCCAGCACCGCGGTCGCCATTCCGATCGAGGACGTGCCGCCACGGACCAGAATCGACTGTCCTGGCTGGACATCGAGTCCGACGGTCAGTGAGCCGTAGGAGGTCTGCAACATCTCTGGCACCGCTCCGAGGATCGCCCAGTCCAAGGCGCTGGTGAACGCGATGACCTGACTCGCCGGGACCGACGTGTACTCGGCGTATCCGCCGTCGAACACTCGGCCCATCCCGCCCATCATCGCGACAACCTGCTGGCCGACCGCAAACTCGCCCCCAGGGCACGCAGCGACCACGCCGGTAGCCTCGATGCCAAGAACACGCGGGAACGTCACACCGACGGCCAGGCCAAGTCGGGTATGAAGCTCGGAACGGTTGAGACCAAACGCTTTCACCGCAATGAGTACATCGCCCGCCACCGGCGTTGGGATCGGGATCTCACGGATCGTGAGAGCATCAGGTGGTCCCGGAGCATCGAGCACCACCGCTCGCATCGTTTCGGTCATTGTCACCTCGACCACTCCTCTCCTGCTGGATCTCGGAGTCTCCGTTTTCGTGTCATCCTGCCTGTTTGCCCTCGAGCGCGCAGCCGGACTCCTCCCGGTTGGCGACGCCGCTCGAGTATCTACGGACGCGGGCATAGCCGGCGGCTCGGGTCGGCGTGCTGGGCTCGGGTAGCGTTCGGTCGATGTCCGCGATGGAGCTCGAGCTTGACGCGATTGCCGCTGAGACGGATTTCTCGGGTGTCGTTCGCGTCGATCTTGGCGACCGGATCGAGATTGCGAAGGCCTACGGGCTCGCGCACCGCGAGCTACGAGATTCCGAACGAGGTCGGCACGCGCTTTGCGTTGGCGAGCGGAACGAAGGGCCTGACTGCTCTCACCGTTCTCAGCCTCGTCGGGGACGGTGTGCTGGGGCTCGCGACGACGGCGCGTTCGGTCCTCGGAAACGACCTTCCGCTCGTCGGCGACGGAGTGACCGTCGAGCATCTGCTCGCGCAGCGGTCAGGGATCGGGGATTACCTCGACGAGGAGGTCGACCTGGACCTCGATGACTATCTGATGCCGGTCCCCGTGCACGAGCTCGCGACAACAGAGGACTACCTTGCGGTTCTCGGCGGTCACCGGCCGAAGTTCGCGCCGGACGAACGCTTCGGCTACTGCAACAGTGGCTACGTCGTGCTCGCGCTGATCGCCGAGCGCGTGAGCGGCACGCCGTTCCATGAGCTCGTGCAGCGCCGCGTCTGCGAGCCCGCGGGGATGTACGACACCGCGTTCTTGCGCTCCGACGAGCTTCCGGCCGGCGCAGCTCGCGGCTACCTGTTGCAGGTCGACGGCGGCTGGAGGACGAACGTCTTCCACCTGCCCGTCCGAGGGTCCGGCGACGGCGGGATCTTCTCGACCGCCCAGGACGTCCGATCCTTCTGGACTGCGTTCCTCGACGGGCGGATCGTGTCGCCCGACTGGGTCGCAGAGGCGCTTCGCCCTCGTAGCGAGGATCCGACCCGCTCCAGGCGGTATGGCCTCGGGTTCTGGTTGCACGCGTCCACCGATACCGTCCGGCTGGAGGGGATGGACGCTGGAGTCTCGTTCAGCTCGATACACGCTCCACAATCGAACGTCACCTGCACCGTGCTCTCGAACACGTCCCACGGGGCTTGGCCGGTCTCGCGGTACCTGGAGGAGCGGCTCGGGCCGTGACGCAACTGCCTTCAGTCGTCTGAGCGTCGGGAGGGTCTCAGGGAACATTGCCGCGCGCCGGCGCATGCGGCAGGGCATATCCTCGATGCCATGTCATGCCTTGCGTGCGAGCTGATGGAAGGACGCCTGGAGCTGCCGGGAGGGACTATTCACGCGTCCTCGCTCTGGGTCGTCGAGCATTGCCTCGGGCCACTGGGAGTAGGAACGCTTATCGTGAAGCCACGGCGGCACGTTGTACGTTTCTCGGAGTTGGATGGGACGGAAGCGGCGGAGTTGGGGCCTTTGCTCCAACGCGCGACCTCGATCGTCACTTCACTGACAGAACCCGACCAGGTGTATGTCTGCCTTTGGTCGCACGCCGGAGGGCCGTCCGGCGACATGCCCGGTCACATCCACTTCGTGCTCCAGCCAGTGACCAGAGAGCAGCGACTCACTCACGGAGGCGGTCCATCTCTTCAGGTGGCGATGTTCAACGCGAACGTGACGCCGCCTCCCGAGGACGTAGAGACGTTCGCACAGCGGGCGCGACATCTCTTCGGCGGCTAGGCTCCGAATCTCACAAGAGGATGGCCGTTTGGGTATGGCTCCGATTCGCCTTCTCCCGAGTGAGGAGTCGGATGTGCGATTTGAGAGAGACTCATGTCTAGTGAACGCTGTTTGGCTTGGTTGAGCCGTTTCCAGACGAGTCCGGCGGCGGTGTTTGCTGGACGTTGCCGGACACTCTGGCCACAAGGCGACCACGTCGGCTGCTCACCCGATCGTTCGTGGGCGCACGCGGGGTGTACGAGTATCCGTCCGCGCCTCGTCCTAGTCATTGCGGCTCGCCAGGAGGGATGGGGAGGAGCGACCCCCCACCCCACTGGCTGAGATGAGACGGCCGGGACCCCTCCTGCCCCGGATCCCTACACCGCTGAGATCTCGGGGCCGTCCGCGAACGCACCGGCGGGGCAGCGGCCACGGGTCTCGTGTCGCCGCCCCGCCGCGTCGGTCGGATCAGGCGTCGCAGTGGCCGACGAGCTCCGCCGCAACCGGCTTCGACTTGTGCCCGGCCTGCTGCATGATCGGCGGCACCTCCGGATCCGAGACGAAGCTCTGCCAGCCTTGTGCGTCCCAGTCGAAGATCGCCCACAACCGATCCTGCTCGGCAGGATCGCGGAAGACAATCGCGCCTTTCGATCCGTGCTGCTTGCGCTTCTCGGCCCCCAGGGTCGAGAAGATATCCATGAACTGGTCGACGTCCTCGACCTGTGTCGTTGCGAGGAGCATGTGGTTCTCCTTTCGTGGTGCGTCGTTGGCTTGGACTCGTGGGGTCAGACGGCGAGGGCCGGTGCTGCGACCGGGCGCTCCTGCGGATCGATCGCGCCGAGGTTCTCGACGATCTCGAAGCGGCCGCCGCGGGCCTGCGCGATGTACATGTGGAGCCGCAGGTGGTGCTGTCCGGGGGCCATCGCCGCCGGCCCACCAGGCCCCTCGGCGATCTCGGCGCGATCGAGCGCCGCGATCACGTCGGCCTGGTCGAGGTACCCGACCTCGCTCACGGCGGCGGCCCAGAGCCGCAGCCCGCGGTAGAGGCCGGAGCACGCGCTGCCACCCGTGAACATCGCGTCGCCGGGGTAGAGCGCGTTGTACTGCGCGAGGAGCTTCTGGCTGAACGGATCTTCGACGGCCTGGTAGTAGTCGAGACAGCTGTAGAGGCCCTCGCAGTGGGCGGCCGGCATCAGGTTGAGGAAGTTCTCGTCCATGTATGTGCAGACGAGCTGCCCGCCGCGGCCGACGAAGCCGGAGTCGTACAGCTCCTCGAAGAACGGCGACAGCCCGGGCGGCACGATCGTGTTGAAGACGATGTCGGCGCCGCTTGAGGTGATGCGCTCGACGGTCGCGGCGTAGTCCGTGTGGTCGAGCGGGTAGTACTCCTCGCCGACGATCTCGCCGCCGTTTGCGCTGACGGCCTCCTTGACGCGCTCGTTCAGGATGTGCGGCCAGATGTAGTCGGCCGAGGGGAGGTAGAACCTCTTTGCGCCCGTCCGCTCCATCAGCCACGGGATTAGGGGATCGACCTGCTGTGCGGGCCCGGGGCCGGTGCAGAAGATGAGAGGGTCGGACTCCTGGCCCTCGTACTGCTCGGGGTAGATGTAGAGCGTCTTCCCTTCCACGACAGCCGGGCCCTTGATCGCCTGGCGGGTGGAGCTGTAGATGCCGCCGAGGATGACGTCGACCTTGTCCTCCTGGACGAGCTTCTCGGCCTTCTCGGCGGCGACGGCGTCGTCGGTCGCGCTGTCCTCGAGGCAGAGCTCGAGCTGGCGTCCCAGCAGCCCACCTTTGGCGTTGATGTCGCCGATCACCATGCGCGCGACGTTCGTATTCGCGATGCCGACGAACGAGAGCGGGCCGGTCTGATCGGCGATCACTCCTACCTTGATGGTGCGTGCACTCGACATGATTTCCTCCGTCTCTGAGGCGTTCCCGGGCCGAGCACTCGCTCAACGGGGCGCGCCTGGTGTGCGAAAATGCTCCCTCATCGCTCACGCCGATACATCGGGAGTACGCCCTATCTTTTCTCCGCAACTTCGCCTTGCAGAACTCGTCGCCACGCTCGCGCTCGCGCAGGACAACGCGTTCGGACAGCCGCTCGAGTCGCAGCTGCGCTCCTGCCTGCTCGCGAGCTGGCTGTGCGAGGAGGCGGAGTTCGACGCCGACGTGCGGACGGACGCCTACTGGGTTTCGCTCCTGCGCTACATCGGCTGCACGGGTCATGCCCACGAGGTCGCCACGCTGTTCGGTGACGAGATCGCGATCCGGGCGCAGACGCTCGTTCACGACGCCGGGAATCCCACCGAGGTGATGCGCGACGTCGTCGAATACGCGACCGCCTGGCGCCCCGAGGACGAGCGCGAGGCGGTCGTCAAGATGATCCAGGAGGGGGCCCACGAATGGGCGGTGCACAACTTCGCCTCGGGCTGCGAAGTGGCCGACATGCTCGTCGTGCGGCTCGACTTCGGGCAGAGCATCCGCGACGCGCTTGCCTGCACGTTCGAGCGCTGGAACGGCAAGGGATTCCCGCGGCATGTCAGCGGCGATGCGATTCCGCTGCCGATGCGAATCGTCCACCTCAGTCACGACATGGAGGCGATCGGCCGTCTCTTCTCCCCCGAGCAAGCCGTCGCCGCGGCCCGTGACCGTCGGAACGAGACGTACGACCCGGTGCTCGCCGACCTCTTCCTCGAGCACGGCGCCGCCTGGTTCGAGCGGCTCCGCGAGACGGAGCCGTGGGACGCCGTCCTCGAGCTCGAGCCCGAGCCGCGGCGCACGCTGGAGGGGGAGGCGCTCGATCACGCGCTCGAGGTCGCGGCCGACTTCATCGATCTCAAGTCCACGTACTGGGGCGGGCACAGCCGACGGTGTGCACAGCTCGCCGCCGACGCCGCCCGCGTCCTCGGATTCTCCGAAGAAGACGCGACCGCGCTTCGCCGAGCGGCGCTCGTGCACGACTTCGGCACGAGCGCGGTGCCGAACTCGATCTGGGACAAGCCCGGCCAGCTCACACGCACGGAGTTCGACCGCGTCGAGCTCCACCCGATGCTCACCGAGCAGATGCTCCGCCGCTCGCCTGCCTTCGCCACCCTGACCCCGGCCGCCTCGGCACATCACGAGAAGTGCGACGGGTCGGGCTACCACCGGCGCCTCCGATCGGACGCCCGCGATCGCGCAGCGTGCGTGCTGGCGGCAACCGAGATCTACGTCGGCATGACCAGCGAGCGCGCAGACCGGCCGCGATTCTCCGACGACGAGGCGGCCGCCGAGCTACGTCGCCTCGAAACGGAGGGCGTGCTCGAGCCGAGCGCCACACGAGCCGTCCTCGTCGCCGCGGGCCACGGCGAACCCGAAACACGTCCGCGGAAGCGGCCCCAGAATCCCGGTGGGCTGTCACGCCGCGAGGTCGACGTCCTCCAACTCGCCGCGCGCGGCCTCACGACGCGCGAGATCGCCGAGAAGCTCGTCATCTCCCCCAAGACCGCCGACCACCACATCCAGCACATCTACACGAAGATCGACGTCTCGACCCGTGCCGCTGCCGCTCTCTGGGCGATGCAGAACAACTACGTCGCCGCCTGAGGGAAACGG
>CAVOVG010000010.1:0-18905 GCA_963699795.1 uncultured Thermoleophilia bacterium | reverse complement strand
CGCGTCAGGACCGGCGTCCCTGAACGGCAATGTATTGACGCCCACCGCCCCCGGCACGATGACCGTGGTGGCCACCCAACCCGGAAACGGAACTTACGCTCCGGCGCATCCGGTTACGCGGTCCTTTTCAGTCACCCCGAGGGTGGTCATCGGCGACCCCACCTTCAGCTTCACACCGGTCGACGACGCCTACCTGCAGGGGGCCGCGCGTTTCAACGACACGTTGCTGAAGGTCGAATCGGGCTATCGCGTTTCCTACCTCAAGTTCAACGTCAGCGGTCTCTCGGGCACCGTGCAGAGCGCCACGCTCCGGTTGCAGGAGAACGGCGATGCCGGCACCGGCACGCTGCGCGTCCATCGCGGCAGCCACAACAACTGGACCGAATCCAACCTGACGACCGCCAACGCGCCGATCGAGAACGGCCAGGTCGGTCTGTTCACCGGCGCCGTCACCGCCGCCCAGGTCGTCAGCCTCGATGTCACGCCCCTCGTGACCGGGAACGGCACTTACTCGGTCATTCTCAAACAGGACGCCGGGGGCAACGACATCTGGTTCGGTTCCGACGAAAGCGGCCGCAAACCGCAATTGCTCGTCACGACTTCCGGCGGCGGCACGGTCAGCCACGCCCTCAGTTCGCTCTCCGACGCGGCCGAATCCTTGAATCATCCGGTTCCCTTCGGCAGTTGGGAAATCTCCGGCGCCTTAATCGAAGAGGAAATGGACGAAGGCCCCGCGGTGATCGGCACCGCCCCGGTCGTGTCGTCCCCGCCGCGCATCCGCTTCACCCGGCTCGATGCGACCGAGCTGGAACTGGCGTGGGACGGGGTGACCGAAGCCGACTACGACATCCAGATTCGAGGTTCGTGGAGCGACGGGGAATGGACCACCATACACCGCACGACCGCTGGACCTGGAACCTTCCGATTCCCAGTCGTAGTCAGCCCGCAAAACATCTTCCTCCGCGTGGTGCGGATCGATCGGGAATTGTCCACGGAATGATCGATTCGCCCGGGCTCACGGTCGCGGTGGCGTTCGAAACAAGATCATTCGATGCGGAACGCATCGCGAACGTCGCCGGGCCGGAGGCCGGCGCCGATCTGAAGTCGTGGTGGCCCCTTTTGGCCTTGGTTCCGTCGCCCTCGATCGCCTCCCCGGCAGGGCGTAGCTCGAGCTTGGTCAGGTGCGAGACATCCGCCACGCCCACGGCCGTGTGCTCCGCCTCCCCGGGAATCGAAATCGGGACGAGCCAGCCGTCGCGCTCCTCGAAGCTCGCGCCGAGGTCGCGCTGCGCGCGATCGATCGCCGACCTAGCAACAGGATGGAAGGCACCACGGTCGGCCGCTGCGTCGACGGAGAGGAAGGAGAGACTCACGACTTGACCTTCTCGCCGACCGGGTCGTAGAAGGCACCGAGGTGGACGGTCATCGGCGTCGGCCGACCGTCGACCTGGACGTCGAACCGCCCACCGTCGATCGCAAGCTCGAACGGGACGATCGCAAGCCCGATCACCTTGCCGAGCTCCTCGCTGCGTCGCACGCTCGTCACTCGTCCCGATGAGACCCCGTCGATCACGACCTGGCCCCCCTCGACCGGGATCGCTCCGGAGGGGCTCTCGAACCCGACGAGCATCCACTCGAGCCCGCGATCGGCGACCTGTTGCGTCGCCCACTTGCCGATCCACTCGAACTCCTTGTCGTTCTTCACGAGCCACGGCATCGCAGCCTCGAGCAGATTCGACTCAGAGTCGGTGTCCTGGCTCACGATCACGTGGCCCTTCTCGAGACGGAGGATCCGCTGGGGCTCGAGGCCGAACGGCTTCGGATCGAGATCGCCAGCCTTCTCGAAGATCGAGTCCCACACGTGCTCGGCGAGGGCGCTCGGGAAGTGCAGCTCGTAGCCGAGCTCCCCGACGAAGCCGATGCGGAGCGCAAGGGTCGGTACCCCGGACACCGTGACGTGCTTCGCATCGAGATACGCGAACCCTTCGGAGGAGAAGTCGTCGTCGGAGACCCGCTGCATCGCCTCACGGGCTTGCGGGCCTGCAACGTTGACCGCGGCCAGCGCCCCGGTCAGATTGGCGAACTGGACGTCCATGAACCACACGGCGTTCCACCAGGTGAACCACTGGAAGACACCGTCGGCGCCGGTCGAGGTCGCGGAGACGTAGAACGTGTTCTCGTCGACGCGCGCGACGACGCCGTCATCCATGATCCGCCCCGCGTCGCCGGTGAGGACTCCGTAGCGCGTTCGTCCGACCTTGAGATCGGAGAAGCGGTTCGGGTAGACGCGATCGAGGAATGCACCGGCATCCGGGCCCGTGACGAGGATCTTGCCGAGCGTCGAGACATCGATCAAGCCAAGCGCCTTGTGTACGTGCTGCGCCTCCGCACCCGCGTCCGGGCCGTACGAGTGAGGTCGGCGCCAGGCGCCGGTCCACATCATCGTCCCGCCCATGTCCTTGTGACGATGGTGCAGCGAGGTGCGCTTCTTGGGCTCCTGCGGCGGACCCGCCAGCAGGCCCATCGAAATCGGGGTGTACGGCGGCCGCGACGTCGTCGTACCGATCGTGTTCTCGTCGATGCCGGTCGTCTTCGTGAAGACACGAATCGAGTTCGTGTGACAGAGGCGGCCCTGGCATGGGCCCATCGTCACGGTCGTGTACCGCTTGGAGAGCTCGATCGAGTCGAAGCCCTCCGCGATCGCGTACTTGAGATCCTTCGTCGTCTGGTCCTCGCAGAGGCAGACGAAGCACTTGTCGCCGCGATGATCGAGAATCGGGCTCGGCACCGCCGGCTCGCCGACATCGCCCGTCACAGCACCAACCGCTTCGACGTTTGCCGGTAGGTCGGTCGGCACGAAAACGCCGCGGCTCTCGTCGTAGGCGACCCTCGCGCCGGCCTGGGCGAGAAGCTTGTAGTTGGGCTGCGGGCTACCGGACATGACGAGCAGGTCGGCCTTGACGTGGTACCCGCCGACCGAGACCTGCGCGACCTTGCCGCCCTTGCCCTGGGCCTCGATCGTCGTGATGTCAGCCGTCCTGAAGTCGACGATGCGCGCGATCTCGACACCGGCAGCCTCGAGGTCTGCGGCTGCCTGATGACCCCGATCGTCGACGGTAAGCACGACTGCGCGCTCGCCCGGCTTGATCGAGAAGCCGTTGGCGAGGCGACGTACGGCGTCGGGCAGCATGACTCCGATGAGATCGTTGCCGGGGAAGACGAGCGGCTGCTCGACGATTCCGCTCGCGACGATGACGCGGTGCGCGCGGTACTTGATGAGAAGGTTCCCGTAGGCGACCGGCACCATGCCCTGCTCGAAGAGGCCTATCGCGATCGCAGGAGCGAGGAGCTCCACCCCCGCGGCGACCGCGGCGAGCCGCAGCTCGGCGGCCGTCCCGATGCCGTCGCGATCGGCGAGCAGCGCGCCTCCGACGTCATACCCTTCGTCGATCACGACGACGGAGTTGCCCGCCTGGGCGGCAGTGATCGCGGCCTCGAGCCCCGACTGGCCGCCGCCGATCACGACGACGTCGCTGTGTCGGTTCTCGACATCGACGCGCTCCTGGCGCGAGCCGTTCGGGTCGAGCGGCCCGAGACCCGCGGCGCCGCGAAGAAACTTCTCGTAGAGCGGCCACAGCTTGCGCGGCCGGATGAACGTCTTGTAGTAGAAGCCCGGAGGCGTGAACGGGCCGCCGATCTTGTCCGTTGCCTGCATGAGGTCGTGCTGGAGCGAGCCGAGGTAGTTCTGACCCTTCACCGCGGCGCCCTGGCGCAGAGGCGTCGTGCAGACGCGGACGCTCGGGATCCCGTCGACCGTCATCTGACAGTTGGCGCAGTGGCCCGAGCAGCACAGGAGCCCACGCGGCCGGTGGTACTTGAAGCTCCGCGAGAAGACACGCTGGCCCGACGCATAGAGCGCAGAACCGATCGTGTCGCCGACGAAGCCCTGCATCGTCTTGCCGTGGAACGTGAAGGAGATCGGCTGCGAGCGATCGATCCGCTCGCCTGCCCGCGGGTCGAGTCGCGTCATGCGGAAGGCTCCGGATGCCAGGTCTTCTCGACCTCGTTCGTGTAGGTGTCCCGGTCGGCGAGGAACCAGTCCTCGCACGTCCGGCAGAACCACCACTCGCGCTGCGTGCCCCAGACGTTGCGCCTGAAGTAGATGTACTCGTTCAACTCGCGCACCGTCGGCGTCGAGGTGGGCCGCTTCGTCGTCTCGCCGGCGCAGCGAAGCTCCGGCACCTCGCGTGGGCCACAGTTCGGACAGGTGACGAGCATGGACACGTTTTCAACCCCAGTTATTGCGCCAGACGGGATAGCGTGCTACTAGTGGAAAGAGACTAGCGCGATGTCACGTACCGGTCAACCCTCCACGCGAGATGTCGAAGCGACGCTGCGCGCCGTCGAGATCCTCGACGCGCTCGCCGACGGCGGAGAGCTCGGCACGAGCGAGGTGGCCCGGCGCACGGGCATCAGCCCGAGCACGGTCTCACGGCAGCTCGGCACGCTGACGCGGGTCGGCCTCGTCGAGCATGTCGTTGTCACCGGGCGCTACCGGCTCGGAGTGCGGACGCTGCGCTACGCGAACGCGGTGCTCGGCCGCCTCAACCTCCGCGACCTCGCCCGCCCCCACCTCGAGGAGCTCGTGCACACGGTCGGCGAGACGGCGACGCTCTCGATCCCAGGTGAAGGAGATGCGATCACGGTCGACTTCGTTCCGACCGAACGGTATCTCCAGGGCGTGACGCGCCTCGGCCGGCCGAGCGTCGGCCACGCGTCGTCTGCCGGCAAGGTGATGCTCGCGTTCGGCGACGTCACGGCCCCGCGAGGCAAGCTCAGGGCGTTCACTCCGCGCACGATCACGGACCCGACTGCGCTCGCCCTGGAGATCGCCCGGGTGCGAGAGCTCGGCTACGCGGAGGCGATCGAGGAGCGCGAGGTCGGGCTCAGCGCGATCGCGGCCCCCGTGTGGGGAGCGAACGGCGAGCTCACGGCGATCGTTGCCCTGCAAGGCCCGACGAGTCGCTTCGACCGAGCCGCGACGGCGGCCGCCGTCCCACTTCTCGCGACGTGCGCGCGGCGAATCTCGGTCGCACTCGGGTGGCAAGAGTGAGCCAGTTTATCCCGTTCACGGCAATTGTATCCCGCAGTGGACGATTCCCGCTTGACACCGACCCCCCTCCGAGCGTAGACACCCAGTAACACGTTCTGCACTCCGCGCAACACGATCTGCACTCCGGTCGTGGCACCCGCACCGTTTCTGATCGCTCGACTCCAGAAGGAGGCCCACGTGGCAACCGATCTCGACCGCTTCGTCGCCGCTGAGGGCCGCGACGCCCAGATTGCCGACGTCCGGCGTCGCATCGACGCCGAGGGAGTTACCTATATCTACTACCAGTTCATCTCCGTCACGGGCCGGATAATGGGCAAGGGCGTCCCTGCCGCACACTGGGAAAGCATGGCGGCGAAGGGCTTCCAGCTCGTCTACGGCTCGACAGCGAACCTCTTCACGGACCGGCACGGCGACTACATCGGCTACGGCCCCGAAGCGGCGGAGCTCGTTGGCATCCCCGAGCCGGACACGTTCGAGGTTCTCCCGTGGGATAGCAAGGTCGCGCGCGTGTGGTGCACCTGCTTCCGGAATCGCGAGGAACAGGAGAACCCTGCCTCGTTCCTCACCTCGGACTGCCGTGGCAACCTGAAGCGGATTCAGGCGGACTTCGAGGAGGCGACCGGGCTGCATCTCCGCGCCGGCACCGAGCCGGAGATGATGTGGCTGAACCTGAAGGAGGACGGCACGCCCGACATCAGCGGCGTCACGAAGCCGTACTGCTACCACATCGATCAGTTCAGCGAGCTACAGCCGATCATCCACAAGGTCGTCGAATACGGGCAGGCACTCGGGCTCGACATGATCCAGGGCGACCACGAGGACGCGCCCGGCCAGATCGAGCTCAACTTCAACTTCGACCGGGCCGAGCGGACCGCCGACAATCTCTCCACGTTCCGCCAGATCTGCCGCCAGGTCGGTCGCGAGCTCAACGCCTTCCCGTGCTTCATGCCGAAGCCGTTCATGGGCGTCTCGGCCAACGGCTGTCACCACAACATCTCGCTGTGGCGTGGCGACGAGAACGCGTTCATGCCGGAGACGACTGACCAGCGACTACCGAGCCAGGTCGGTCTCTGGGCTATCGGCGGCATCCTCGAGCACCTGGGCGCGCTGACTGCTATCTCGTCACCGACCGTGAACTCGTACCGCCGCCTCTGGGACACGGGCTTCTGGGCGCCCGTCTTCGCCGACTGGGGCTTCCAGAACCGCACGACGGCACTGCGCGTGTCGGCCCCGGGCCGGTTCGAGTACCGCTCGGTCGACTCGGCGGTGAACCCGTACCTCTCGATGTCCGCGCTGATCATGGCGATGTGGGACGGCATCGAGCGCCAGCTCGATCCGGGCGAGCCGGAGGAGCGGAACATCTACGCTGCACTGGAAGCAGGCAAGGAGGTCAAGAAGATCCCCATGACCTTCGGCGACGCGCTCGACGCCCTGGAAGCAGATGAGGTGATCAAGAAGGCGATGCCCGGCGAGATGTACACCGTGTTCATGCACTACAAGCGAGACGAATGGGAGCGCTTCTGCGCCACCGTTACCGACTGGGACGTCAACGAGTACCTCGACATCTTGCCGTAGGGGCGAGGCGCTGCCTCGCCCGCGGTGCCCCGCGAGAAGCCGGGCACGAACAAACCCAACTGGAGCCGAAATGACATGTGTGGAATAGCCGGAATCATCTACAAGGACGGTGAGCATCCGATCGGCGCGGAGATGACCCGGATGCTCCAGTCGATGAAGCACCGCGGCCCCGATTCGACAGGCTTCGCGCTGTTCGGTCAGCCGTCGAACCTCGTGATCATGCGCTACAAGCTCGCCGACGCCAACACGGCACGGGACTTCGAATACGAGGACCGGCTCCGCCGCCATCGAGCCGAGGTCGAGCGGCGGCTCCATGCGCTCGGCGCCACGGTGCACGAGCTCGTGGAAGAGAACGAGTACGCCTTCAGGGTCTCCCTCGAGTACGCCGGCGACCTGAAGAAGCTCGCCGACTTCGTCGAGGACGTCCCGGACGTCGAAGTGCTCTCGCTCGGCAATTCGCTCGAGATCGTCAAGGATCTCGGTGACGCAGAGGCCGTCGCGGGCGGCTACCGGCTCAACGAGTTCACGGGCACGCACGCGATCGGCCATGTCCGCATGGCCACCGAGTCCGACGTCGACATCTCCGGCGCCCACCCTTACTGGGCGTACCCGTTCTCGGACATCGCCGTCGTCCACAACGGCCAGTTGACGAACTACTTCCACTGGAAGCGCCGCCTCGAGCGCAGCGGGCATCGCTTCCAGTCCGAGTGCGACTCCGAGATCATTGCGGTCTACCTCGCAGAGCAGATGAGCGAGGGTGCGTCGCTCGAGGATGCGATGAAGCAGAGCCTCGAGGAGCTCGACGGGGTCTTCACGTACGTCTGCGTGACGGGCGATGCGCTCGGCGTGGCGAAGGACGAGATGGCGGCAAAGCCGCTCGTGCTCTACGAAGCGGACGATCTCGTCGCCCTCGCCTCGGAGGAGATTGCGATTCGGGCGATCCTCGATCACGAGATCGACACCTACGACCCGTACGAAGGGGAGGTGCTGGTATGGCAGCGCTAGGCGAGCACGCAATCAGCTACGACGCACGCGGCCTATCCGAGCCCGATGCGGCGGTACCGAAGATCTCGGAGATCGACGGAGCGTCCGCCGAGTTCGACGCGCACGATCTGACCACGCGGCAGATCAACCTGGAACTGCGCTGGCTGCTCAACGAGCAGGGCGTGACAGACGTGACGGTTCGCAACCCGGGCGCCAAGCACTCGCTCGGCGTCGGCATCCTGACGCGTTGCAAGATCACGTTCGAGGGGAGCCTCGGCTATTTCGGCTGCGGCCTGATCGACGGACCCGAGATTCACATCAAGGGCCGCGTCGGCTGGTCGGCGTGCGAGAACATGATGTCCGGTGTGGTCGTGATCGACGGCAACGCCGGCTCGCTGACCGGAGCTGCGTTCCGCGGCGGCGACCTCGTGATCAAGGGGCGCGTCGGCGCCCGAACCGGCATCGACCAGAAAGGCGGCACGATCATCGTTCTCGGCAGCGCCGGCTCGATGAACGGGTTCATGATGCAGCGCGGCCGCCAGATCATCCTCGGCGACGTCGGTCACGGCCTCGGCGACTCGATGTACGACGGCACGATCTACGTTGCCGGCAAGGTTCGCTCCCTCGGGATCGACTGCGTGCCGGGCGAGTGGACCGACGCCGACGCCGAGTTCGTCGAGCGGAAGTTCCGCATCTACGACCTGGGCGCGCCGCCCGAGCTGCAGAAGTTCGTGTGCGGCAAGAAGCTCTACAACTACGACAACCTCGAGCCCGCCGAGCGCAAGCTCGTCCTCTGATGAGCTCCTTCCAAGCCCACCGGAAACACCGGCGCGCGAGGTGCGCCGCTTCAGGATCACGTTCGCCAGCTGCGGGAGCTGCTGACCAACGTGCAACCAACATCGAGTGCCGCGTCCCGCAACGGAGACTTTCCGGTGGATCGTTGTGGGACGCCGCGCTAGGAGCCCCATGACAGACGAGACCGCACCCAGCAGCAAGACGATCCTCGGGCACAGCCGCATCTTCACCCCCGAGGTGATCAACGACATCCATATGAAGGCCGAGCTCGGCCGCTACCGCATGCGGGGCTTCTCGATGTTCAAGCCGATCCCGCACTGGGATCAGCTCATGTTCATGCCCGGAACCCTTACGCGCTTCGTGATCGAGGGTTACCGCGAGAAGTGCGTCACGAAGACGGTCCTCGGCGCACGCTTTGCGAAGAAGCCGATCGAGCTCGACATCCCCGTGTACATCACCGGAATGAGCTTCGGCGCGCTGTCGCTCGAGGCGAAGATGGCGCTCGCCAAGGGCGCCTCGATGGCGGGCACCGCGACGTGCTCGGGCGAGGGCGGGATGATCCCGCCGGAGCGCGATCACTCGACGAAGTGGTACTACCAGTGCATTCAGAGCAGGTACGGGTTCAACCCGCACCACCTGATGCTCGCGGACGCCTGCGAGTTCTTCATCGGCCAGGGCGCCAAGGTGGGTCTCGGCGGCCACCTCATGGGCCAGAAGGTCACGGAGCAGGTGGCCGAGATGCGCTCGCTCCCGGCGGGCATCGATCAGCGTTCGCCGGCCCGGCACCCGGACTGGCTCGGCCCGGACGACCTCTCCCTGAAGATCCAGGAGATCCGCGAGGCGACCGACTACCAGATCCCGATCCAGCTCAAGCTCGGCGCCTCACGCGTCTACGACGACGTGCGCATGGCGGCGAAGTGCGGGCCGGACATCATCTACCTGGACGGCGCGGAGGGTGGCACCGGTGCCGGCCCGCACCTCGCGACCGAGGAGACGGGCATCCCGCTGATGGCGGCGATTCCGGAGGCCCGGCGTGCGCTCGAGGACGTCGGCCTCGCGGACGAGATCGACCTCGTCGTCGCAGGTGGGATCCGGAACGGCGGCGACATCGCCAAGGCGCTCGCGCTCGGTGCCAAGGCCGTCGCGATCGGCCACTCGGCGATGATGGCGCTCAACTGCAACAAGGAGATCCCCGGCGTCACCGACTACGAGGGCACCGTCGGCGTTCCCGCGGGCCAGTGCTATCACTGCCACTCGGGTCGCTGCCCCGTGGGCGTGGCAACCCAGGATCCCGAGCTGCGCAAGCGGCTCGTGGTCGAGGACGCAGCCGAGCGGGTCTACAACTTCCTGCACACCCTGACGCTCGAGGTGCAGATGCTGGCACGGGCCTGTGGCAAGACGAACATCCACTCGCTCGAGCCCGAGGACCTGTGTGCCCTGACGGTCGAGGCAGCGGCGATGGCGCGCGTCCCCCTCGCCGGCACGACGTGGATCCCCGGCGTCAGCGAAGAGCGGACGCTTGCCAAGATCGAGCGGATGCTCGAGAAGCATCTCGAGTACCCGGTCGATTACCTACCGGAGCACGCGGAGGTGGATGCCCGATGAGTGAGTTCGCCTACACGGAGCCCGAGAAGATCATCGGGATCGACGCCGAGTTCCTCGCGGGCCACCGCTTCCCCTACCAGGAGGACATCTCGCTGGTCGAGGACGTCGACCTGCTGGCCTCGACCCCGGGCGACGACATCAACTGGCTCGAGGACATCGACCTCCTGGAGGAAGACGGCACCCCGGCGGTGTTCGATCGCTACTCGAACTCCTTCATCAAGATCTACTTCCCGATCCCCGAAGGACGGGAAAACGAGATCGCACGGAAGGTGTTGATGACCCACCTGCAGACAGGAAACTCCTACGGGATTCTGCTGAAGGAGAAGCACTGCAAGTTCCCGCAGCACGAGCTCGGCCCCTGGGTGACCGACTCGCGGGTCGTCGGTGACAACTGGACGCCGCCCGTGCTCGAGGGCTGGGAGCCGCCGCTGCACTGAATCTCTCCGCCAGCGCAGGATCCCGTTGGAGCGGGATCCTGCCCGCGGAGTCCCGCCTACGGCGGGCAGATCCCTGAAGCCGGCTACTTCGTGCCGGGAGAGGATCGTGGAAAAGGTCGAACGTCATGAGACTCGTTGAATCCTTCACCCCCGAGCAGGTCACGAGCTTCGACCGGGACGGCTTCCTGATCGTCGAGGAAGGACTGGTCTCGGACCGGGCTCTCGAGTTGCTGCGGGATCGCTATGCGGGGCTGTTCGACGGCGTGTACGACACGGGGATCAAGCCTGACGAGGTCAATTGGGTGCCGGGACGGGACCCGGAGGACCGCACCCGACAGATCTGCAACGGCTGGCGGGCAGACAACGTGATCGCGGCGCAGGTGCTGAGCAGGCGCACGGGCCGCCTTGGCGCGCAGCTCGCGGGCTACCGCGGTACGCGGATCCTGCAGGACAACGTCCTCTGGAAGCCGCCCGGCACGAAGGCAATCGGATTCCATCAGGACTCCTCCTATGCCGACTACCTCGTTCCGGCCGAGATGCTGACCTGCTGGGTCTCCCTCCATGAGACGACTGCCGACGCAGGGCCGATCGAGTACGTGCGTGGATCACACGTCTGGCCGAAGTCACCACCCGAGAGGTCGCAGTTCCACGCGCCCGAGGACTGGCTTGCCCCGGCCCGCAACGCAGCCCCGCCCAACACCGAGCTCGATGTGGTTCCCGTGGTCGTGAAACCGGGCGGAGGTTCCTTTCATCACGGGCTCACCTGGCACGGCTCGTCGCCGAACACAAGCGGAACGGTGGCCCGGATGGCGCTCGTGACGCACATGGTGCCGGTCGAGACCCGCTTCCACGAGCGCAACGTCGACCTGATCTACTCGCGCTACAAGCGCCACGGCGACCTCTCGCTCGACGAGTCGTTCTTCCCCGTGCTGTGGGACGAAACCGGCTACCGGACGCCGTGGCTCGCCCGCCTGCCGGACATCGACTAGAACTGGACCGGGGTCGGGTGGGAGTTCTCTTCGGCCTGGGTGCGGCCGTCACGTGGGGGTCGGCCGACTATGTCGCCGCAACCGCCGGTCGCAGGATCGGCTCTCACCGCGTCGTCCTCGGCTTCCACGTCGTCGCCACCGTGCTCCTTGCTGTTCTCGTCCTCGCGTCCGGGGCTCTGCAGGGATTGAGCCTCGAGGACCTCGGCTTCTTCGTGCTCGTGGGATTCGTCGGCTGGACGGGCTACGCCTGCTTCTACCGCGCCCTCGCAATCGGACCGATCTCGGTCCTCAGCCCTATTGTCTCCGGCTATGCGATGGTGACCCTCCTCCTCGCGATCATCCTGCTCGGAGAACGGCTCGGAGCTGCCGCCGGGTTCGCGGTGATCGTCTCCGTGATCGGCATCGTGCTTGCCTCGCAGGGGCTCCGCCACGTGTTCGCGGTGGAGTGGGTGGACATGCATGGTCTTCTCTTCGCGCTCGCTGCGATGGTCCTGATCGGAGCGTTCGTGCTCGGCGTGTCGGTCAAGGCCGACGACCTTGGCTGGCTCGTGCCCGTCTTCCTCGCCCGGGCCTTCTCGACGGTGTTCGTGGCGGGATCTCTGATCAAAGGCGGAGCATGGAAGTTCCCGGATCGCTCGCCACGGGTTCTCTGGGCCATCGTTGCACTCGCCCTGCTCGACACCGCTGGATACATCTCGTTCAACCTCGGCACCGAACGCTCCGACACGGCGATCGTCGCCGCGGCGTCCGCACCGTACGCGGTGATTCCGGTAATCGCCGGCGTGTTCTTCTTTCGCGAGCGCCCGACGCCCACCGAGTGGGCGGGCGTCGGGCTCGTGATCGCGGGTCTCGTGCTGCTCGGTCTCGCGGTCGGGTAGCTACGCGCGCGGACGGGCCTTCTCGGGGTCGTAGATCGGTAGCGTCGCTACCGTCGCCGCAGCCGTTCCGTCGCCGACGGCCACCTCGACGCGCTCCCCGACCGAAGAACAGCCGGTCTCGAGCACGGCCATCCCGATCACCTTGCCGAGCGTCGGGCTCTCGCAGGGGCTCGTGAGAGTGCCGACCGACGCGCCGTCCTTCGTCACGGCGGCCCCGTACTCCGGCACGTCGCCGCCGTCGAGCACGAGGGTGACGAGCCGGTTCGCCGGGTTCTCCGACTCGACTTCGAGGGCAGCCTTGCCGCAGAAGTCGGGCCCGTCGAAGCGGATCATCTTGTCGAGCGACATGTCGTACGGGCTCGTCTCGCCCGGGAAGTAGTCGTAGCCGATGAAGATCAGCCCCGACTCGATCCTGATCGTCTCGACCGCAGCGAGCCCGTAGGGGCGCGCGCCCGCACCGACGACCGCGGCCCAGAGCTGCTCGGCTCCCTCGGGCGCACAGAAGAGCTCGAAGCCGAGCTCGCCCGAGTAGCCGGTGCGTGACACCCAGCAGGGCACCCCGCCGACCTCCACCTGCTCGGGCCAGAAGCGGAAGTAGCGAAGCGAGGACACGTCGGCGGCACAGATCGACTGCAGCAGCTCCGGGGAGCGGGGGCCGTTGATCCCGACCTGCGGCGCGTCCGTCGTCATCGGCGCGATCTCGACGTCGAGATCACCGACAACGCTCTTGAAGTGCTCGAAGTCGGAGTCGAGAGCGGTGACGACGATGCAGCTCGTGTCGCTCAGCTTGAAGACGGTGCCGTCGCCGACCATCTTGCCTTTCTCGTCGCAGAAGGGCGCGTAGCGCACCTGGCCGGCAACGAGACCGAGCATGTCGTTCGTGAAGACGCGGTCTGCCGCCGCGAGCGCGTCGGCACCGGTGAAGCCCCACTTGCGTAGCGGCGAGGCATCCCAGACGCCCACGTCGTTCCGCACCGCATGATGCTCGGCGACCGCGTCGCCGAACGTGCTCGGCCAGTACCAGCCCTCCCAGTCCATGAACTCGCAGCCGAGCTCGCGTTGCGGGCTGTCGAATGCCGTGCGGATGATCTCCGTCGATCCCATGAGGCCTCCTCTTGACGTCAACTGATACGGGAACTATCTCACGGCCGGCCCGAGCCGGCCGATGGGAAGAGCTAGGCGCGGATCAACAGTCCGCCGTTCTGGGTCGCGCCCTCGAGAAAGACGAGCCAGTCGATCCACAGCTGCCCATCCGGGATCCCGAGCGGCGTCTCCCGTGCCGCAGCGATCGTCTCCTCCACCTCGTCGGCGGTAAGAACCGCATCGGCCCCGGGCTCCGGCAGCCGGTCACCCGGCCACGGCATTCCCTGCAGCGACATCTCGTCGGCGAGCGCATCCATGTCGCCCGCGCTGAGCCAGACATGCCCGCTGGCGCCGTCGTTCCGGCGCCAGTAGATGCGGTAGCTCACGCGCCGGCGACAGGCTTCAGCCTGTTCCCCGCCGGGCCTCGTCCGTCGCTCACCCGAGCTCCTTGGCCTTGCGACGCTGCTTCTCGTAGACCGGGTGCTCGACGACCTCGCCGGGCACGTCCTCGCCGTCGACCCGTGCAATAACCTTCGTCCCGGGCACCTTCAGGGTCAGCGGGATCTTCGCGAGGCCGAGCGTCTGGCCACCGAGAAACGGTGACTCGACGGCCTGCGTGACGAGTCCGACTTCGACACCGTCGACGAGCAAGGGTGCTCCGCTTGCGGCCGCCCCGCCGGAATCGAGCACGACACTCCCGAGCCGGAGCCTGGTGGCGTCGCGATCGCGAATGATCCCGTCACGCCCCTGGAAGTCGCCCTTCTCGAGGTCGACGGACCAACCGAGCGCACACTCGTACGGCGACACGGTGGGGTCGTACTCGACCCCACCGATGATGAAGCCGCCCTCGATCCGGAACAGGTCGAGCGCGTCCATCCCGATCACCTTCATCCCCTGCGGCGTCAGCTCGCGAAGGAGTGCGTCCCACAGCTCGAGGGCGTGCTCGCGGTCGACCCAGAGCTCGTAGCCGAGCTCGGCCGTGTAGCCGAGCCGCGTCATGAAGACGGGGACACCGGCGATTTCGACGTCTTCACGGAACGTGTAGTACGGGAACGCTGCATTCGAGAGATCCTGATCTGTGAGCGACTGCAGCATCGTCCGGCTCAACGGTCCCTGAAGGCACAGGTGCGGAGTCGCGTCGGTGATCTCGCTGACGCTGATTCCGGCCGGCGCGAGGTCGCTGAAGATGTGAAAGTCGCGGTCGTTCGCTCCACAGAAGCGGATGTCGTCCGCGGAACGCACCATGACAGTGCAGTCATCGACCATCTTTCCGTGCTCGTCGCAGAGCGCGCCATAGCCGATCTGTCCGACGCCCAGCTTCGACACATCGCGCGTGACGATTCCGTTGACGAACGCGAGCGCGCCGGAGCCGACGATGTCGACCTTGCGCAGCATCGTGAAATCCATCAACGCCGCCGCCTCGCGGCACGCACGATACTCCTCGTGCGTATCCGTGACGACCGAGGGCGCCCAGTAGCCGAACAGGTCCATCCACTGGTCGGTCAGCACCTCTAGGCGGGGGTGGAACGCGGTCTCCTTGCTCATCGGGCACCTCTCATGGTCGCGGTTCTCCGGGAAGATTACAAAGCCGTGTCGCCGTCTATGCCGGGCTCCTCGGCCCCGACGCCGACGGGCTCGAGGTCGAGGTCGAGCGATTCGAGCACGAGCTCGGTCAGCTCACGCACCTCGATCTCGCCCTCGTGCCCCGACGTCTTCACGGCGTCCTCGTACATCGTCACGTCCTTCGGGCAGCAGACCACGAAGGTCGAGACGCGGTCGAGCGCGGTCGCCTCGTGCATGCGCGATTCGGAGGGTCGAGGCGCGTCCGGTGCCTTCAGCTCGGACATCCAGATCCGACCGCCCCCTGCGCCACAGCAGAACGAGTTGTCGCGTACCCGCTGCATCTCGACGAGCTCACAGCCGGTCGCCGCAATCAGCGCGCGCGGCTCGTCGTAGACACCGTTGTAGCGGCCAAGCGTGCAGGGGTCGTGGTAGGTGACCCGGCGACCGAGGCTCTTGCCCGCAGTCAGGGCTCCCGACTCGAACAACTCGAGCAGGAACTGCGAGTGGTGGACGACGTCCCAACTGCCTCCGAGCACCGGATACTCGTTCTTCAGCGTGTTGAAGGAGTGCGGGTCGGACGTGAGAATGCGGCTGAAGTCGCATGCCGAGATCGCCTCGATGTTGCTCTCCGCGAGGTCGGTGAACAGACCTTCCTCGCCCGTCCGCCGCACATCGTTGCCCGCGTTGCGCTCGCCTTCGTAGAGGATCCCGAAGTCGACTCCGGCATGGCGGAGGATGCGAGCGAGCGCCTGAGTGACCCGGATGTTGCGCGGGTCGAGCGACGCGAAGTCGCCGACGAACCAGAGGATCTCAACCGGTTCCTTGCGTGCGTCCTTGACCTCGAATTCGAGGTCCTTGGCCCAGCGGCCGCGCTTGCGTTTTGGCTCGCCGAAGGAGTTGCCGGACTCGTAGATCGTCTCGAGCGTCGTCTGAAGCTGCGCGTCCATCTCGCCCCTGTCCACGAGGCGGCGGCGGAGGTTGTTGATGATCGGGACATGTTCGATGCCGACGGGGCAGATCTCGACGCACGCCATGCACTGCATGCACGACCAGATGGTCTCGGGCCTGATCGGGTTGCCGAGAAGGTTGTCGTCGGCGTGGAAGAGTGGCGGCACCGTCAGCCAACCACGGATGCCGAGCGTCCCCTCCGCCTGCTCGCGGAGATCGAGCACGAGATCGCGAGGAGAGAGCGGGTACCCGGAGGCAGCCGCAGGGCACGCCTCGTGACACTTGCCGCACTTCGTGCACGCATCGAGCTGCAGAAGGTGCGCCGGCGTCATGTCCGTAACGACGCCGTAGCCAACCTCCTCCGGCTTGACGTCAGGTGGCAATGCAACGAGCTCCTTGCCCGCTCGCTCGTTCCGGGTGGCGACGCTCGCGGGCGCCGTCATCATGTGGACGGCCTTGGTGAACGGGATCGCGGCGACGAACGTCAGCGCGGCGATCCCGTGGACCCACCAGCCGCGAAAGTGGGCGGCCGAGGCAGTCTCGCCGTCGACCCCGATCGAGATCAGCCCTTGCCCGACGATCCAGCCCACGGGCGACCACTTCTCGAACGACGGATCGGTCTCGGCGATCCGCAACGCCTCGAGGAAGAACCCGGTCACGCCCAGGAAGAGCAGCGAGCCGACGAACACCCAGTCACCAACGTTGTAGTGCCAGCGGGCGTAGCGGCTCGTGACTCCGTCAACGCGGGTGTAGTCCAGTCGTTTGGGCTTTCGCTCGCGCTTCACCGCCATCACGATCAGGCCGATGATCAGCAGGGCTCCGAAGACGTCGAGGAAGAGCGAGTAACCGAGGTAGAAGGCACCCTTCCAGAAGGTCCACCCGAGAACGGGCTCGGCGAAGTCGTCCTGGAATGCGAGGATTCCCGTGCCGATGAAGAGGACGAGGAAGCCGTAGAAGATCATCGCGTGAGCGAGACCGGCGATTCCGTCCCTGCGCTTGATCCAGGTGTGCGTGAACACGATCCGCGCGGTGCGGACCGCCCGATGGACGAGCCGGTCTCCCGGAAGGCTTCCGCGACCACTGCGGTACTTGATGACGAGCCGCATGACTCCCCACGCGAAGATCGCCGTCGAGATGGCGATCAGCGCGTACCAGAGCCCTATCTGCCAGGTCGAGAGACCAGCGAACGTCTCACGTGTCTCCATCCGCTACTCCCTGGTCCGGAACGGTTTCACCGCGAACCCGTAGGGGACAGGCGCAAGCCTGTCCCGGGACGGGCAATACCCCGCCGAGCCTCAGGGGCACACAGGCGTAACAGTGCGAGACGCCGCACCAGGGCGCCGCCTCCGAACGTTGCACCCGAAACCCCTGTAGGGGACAGGCGCAAGCCTGCCCCGGGACGAGCAATACCCCGCCGAGCCTCAGGGGCACACAGGCGTAACAGTGCGAGACGCCGCACTAGTACAGCTTCTCGAGCTCTTCCGCGACGTCGAACAGGTCGGCCGTGGCGCCGTACTGTGCGACGTTGAAGATCGCAGCCTCGGGGTCGGTGTTGATCGCGATGATCGTCCCCGCCGTCTTCATCCCTGCGAGGTGCTGGACGGCGCCTGAGATCCCGAACGCGAGATAGACCGTCGGCTTCACGGTCTTGCCCGACTGCCCGACCTGCCGTGACGCCGGCATCCACCCCGCGTCGACGAGAGGGCGCGAGACCGACAGAGTCGCTCCCATCTTCTCGGCGAGCTCCTTGAACATCTCGACGTTCTCCTTGTCGCCGATACCGCGACCGATCGAGAGCAGGAACTCTGCCTGCGTAATATCGACGTCCGAGGACGCATTCGCCTCGACGAGCTCGCGGTGCCGCGCCCGAGACGGCGCGGCGGTCACCTCGAGAGTCGCGACCGACGCAGCTCCCTGACCTTCGGCGGGAGCCCACACCGTGGGCCGCAACAACAACATCACGCCGTCCGCACCGGGGAACTCGAGCTCGGCACTCACTTTCGAGCCGTAGAACGACCGCGTCGCGATCACTGCATCGCCCTCGAGCGCGACACCATGGACGTCACTCGCGAAGCCGAGACCGAGCTTCACGGCTGCGGCAGGCCCGTAGCCCATGCTGTTGACGGTGAAGCCGAGCAACGTCACGCGAGGCTTCCTGTCCGCGATCAGCGCCTCGAGTGCCGTTTGATACGCGTCGTTCTCGAATTCGTCGCCACCGGTCGCGACGGTCACGATCTCCGCGACACCGTCGATATTCACCGCCTCGACGAGCGAGCTCGGATCCTGCGCGATCACCGCGACGGTCACGGGGCCGAGCTCCCGGCCGGCCGTGATCAGTTCCCGCGTGACATCGCGGGACCTGCCCGCGGAGGTGCTCGGCGACGATGAGCACGCTCATGCGAGTCGCTCCTTCACCAGGGAGGCGATGCGTGCCGCGATCTCCGCGGGGTTGCCGTCGATCATCTCTGCTCCCTCGCCTCGTTCGGGGACGAACATCCTCCGCACGCGATAGGCGGGCATCCCACCGCCCGCAGCTCCGCGCACGTCGATCTCGATCTGCTCCGCTTGCTTGATCGCGCGAAGATTGGCGTACCGGGGCTCGTTGATGCCGGTCTGGATCGTCAGAACGGCGGGAGTGTCGACCTCGACCCGATCGACGAGCCCGCCTTCGAGCTCACGATCGACAACAGCGGTTCCGCTTCCGGAGTACTCGAGCTTCGTGACCACTGCCGCGCGCGGCAGGTCGAGCAACTCGGCGAGCGCGGTGCCGGTTGCCGCCTGGACGGCGTCACTCGACTGCACCCCGCATAGAACAAGGTCGGCGTTCTCGGCCCGCACGACGTCGGCGAGAGCCCGCGCGACCGAGAACGGGTCGCGATCGACGCCTTCGAGTCGGATAGCCCGGTCGGCCCCCATGGCGAGGCAGCGTCGCAAC
>CAVOVG010000009.1:0-55312 GCA_963699795.1 uncultured Thermoleophilia bacterium | reverse complement strand
GCTAAGCGCCCAAAACATGCCCATTTGCAGGCACTTCGTGCTTTTGTCTAGCTTTTCAGCTCTCCCAACAAATCGGAGAACCAGCAGTTTACCGTAGATGGCAATCCCGCGGTCCAGAAGGCTGGGCTACGCGAGACGCGCCGTCGTCGACGGCGTCCGGTGTCATGTCGACGGGCACCAGCCGCTCACCGGCTCAGCGGCCCTCACCGAGGTCACCTAGCCCCGTGTGCCCCCCCTGCACTCAATCGCCCCATGCAGGGACTCCGCCGGCGCCCGCGGATTGACTATCCGATGACGAACTCACGAACCCCCAGCCACCTGCTCGTCAGGATAGCTGTACGAGAATCACTCGTTGGCCGGGCCGGGGTCGTAGGGAGCGATCTGGACGGTTCCTTTCGAGTCGCTCGCCTCCTGGATCGCGAGCAACACGTCGAGCACGTGCGTCGCGAGGGCGCCGCTCGTGCGATGCGGCTCGCCGCCGAGCGCGTGCACGAGATCGATGACGCCGGGGCCACGGATCAGCTCTCGAGGGCCGGCCGCGGGCGCCGTGCCCATCGTGGGCGCAACCTTCCAGTCGTCTTCCCAGCCAGTCGGCAGGCGGGCGAACTTGACCTCGCCGTCGTACCAGTTCGGGTGCGGGACGGAGATCGTCCCCTCGGTCCCGTAGAGCTCGATTCGGCCGGGGAAGCCGTTCGCCCAGACGTCGAACGTCGTGACGACGGTTGCGAGTACACCGGACGCGAACGAGAGGATCGCCGTCGAATGGGTCGGCACGCTCACCTGGATCTCCTCACCTGCCCTCTCCGGTGTCGTGATCCGGCGGACCGGCGAGCCGACCCGGGTGCGTCCGACGACGTCGGCGACCGGGCCGAGGAGATGCACGAGGGCCGACACCGTGTATGGGCCAAGCTCGAACACCGGCCCCCCGCCCGGCTCGAAGAATGCCTCGGGCTCGGGGTGGCGTGTCTCGACCCGGTTGTGGCCGAAACACGCGGAGGCGGCGACGAGATCGCCGACCGCAGCGTTGTCGATCAGGTGCCTCGCAGTGGTTCCCCAGGTGCCGAGGAACGTGTCCGGGGCCCCGCCGAAGGTGACTCCGTGCTGCGAGGCGAGATCGAGCAGCTCGTTCGCATCGGCGCTCGTCATCGCAATCACCTTCTCCGAGTAGAGACGCTTCCCTGCCGTAAGCACCGCCCTCGAGACCCCTACGTGCTCGACGACAGGAGTCAGGTTGATCACCACGTCGACCTCGTCGTCGCTCAGGAGCTGCTCGTTCGTCCCCCATCGAGGGATGCCGTACTTCGTGCTCCCGGCCTCTGCTCGCTCGAGAATGATGTCGCTGCAGCGAACGACGTGGACCTCGTCGTACTGCGCGAGGCCCCGCATGTAGGCCGGAAAGACGTTCCCGCAGCCGATGATTCCGATGCCGACCGTCATGCCGAGCGCCCGCCGTATGTGCGTGCCGGTGTGGCCACGTGTCCACTCCTTCCCTCGTGCGTCGCTCGGTGAGTCTCGACTACTCTACAACGCCCTGTCCGACTAGTAGACGGCGTGTCCCGCTTGGCAGTTCACCAAGTCAACGGCAGCGCTGGCCCCCGCAGGCGCTGCGCTCTCGCGGGCGCGTGCTTCCCGTCGCTCGAGTCGGGCGCGGTGCTCGTTGAGTTGCCGGCGGTCCCAGCGGAGGAAGCCGTACAGCAGCTCGAGCTCCTGCTCCGAGTAGCCCGCGAGGCGCCGGCGGATCGCCTCGGCGAGCGGCTTGTAGAGCTCGGCGGAGCGCCGGCGTGACTCCTCGGTCACGTCGACGATAACCCTCCTGCGGTCTGCGGTATCGCGAGTCCGCGCCACGTGGCCGCCGCGCTCGAGGCGGTCGAGCATGGCAGTCACGGCGCCGCTCGTCACGCCGAGGGCTTCGGCGACGGCGCCGGCGCTCATCGCGCCGTGTTGCTGCAACAGGTGCCAGCAGCGAGCATCGGCCGGTGACAGCCCGAGCAGCGAGGCCGAGATCTTCTCGACCGCATCCCGGCTCGTATGGCCTTCCCGGTACTCCCACACGATCTCGTCGATCAACGCCACGGAGGGCATCATGACAGCTTTTCGCAAATGTGAGAATCTTGACGAACTAAGAAGTTCAATGATATGAAACAGTCGTGTCCGATCTGCTCGCGGGGCCCTTCCGACGAACCGCCGACGGCTTCGAGCTGCCGCTGCTGTTCGACTGGTATCGGGCGCTGCCGCTGTCATGCGTCGCCTCGCTGACGCTGACCGTCGACGGGCGGACCATCGCTGCGGATGACATCACCTTCCACATCAACGACCGCGACTACAGGCTCGACGAGCTCGCCGGACTGTACGACGAGTTCTGGTTCGTCCTGGACCCTGCCCGGATCCGCGTACGCACGGACGAGCCTCTCGCGACTGGTCAGCACGACATCGCTGTCGAGCTCGCGATGCGGATCCCCTACCTGTTCGACGAGGAGACCGGCCAGGTCTTGACCCTCTGGTGGAAGCCCGAGGCGCGGAAGGAGCTCGCGTGAGCGGCCCGACACTCGGCGTCACGCTGTTCAGCTTCACGCGCGCCTACCGCGACTACCGCTACACGTTCGAGGAGCTGATCCGGAAGTCCGGGCAACACGGTCTTGGGCCCGGACTCGAGATCGTCGGGTTCCAGAGCATCCGTGGCTATCCCACGGTCACCGACTCGTTCGCGCTCCGATTCCGCAGGCTGCTCGACGAAAACGGGCTCGCCCCGTCGGCCCTGAGCGGGAACATCGACGCAGGCCGGCGGCCCGACCGGCTCATGACACAGGACGAGACGGTCGAGGTGATCGAGGCGCAGATCGTCGCCGCGAAGAAGCTCGGGTACCCGGTGCTGAAGGTGCAGTTCGGAGCGGGGCCCGACGCTCTCGAGGCCGCGCTGCCTGCCGCGGAGGCGGCGGGCGTGAAGCTCGCGGTCGAGATCCATGCGCCCCACCACGTCCACCACCCGACGATCATGGCGCTCAGGGAGCGGTTCGAGAAGCTCTCCTCCGGCAGCCTCGGGTTCGTCCCGGACATGGGTGCGACGATGCATGCAATCCCACGTGCGTTCATACGGAACTGGCGCGCGCAGCCCGACGCTCCCGAGGATCTGATCGATCTCACGCTCGCGGCGTGGCAACGCGCGCACGACGGCGGCGACGCCTTCGCCGAGCGCAGGCAGCTGCTCGAGACGGCGGAGGAGATGGGCGCGCACTCGTCGATCCGCTTCGCGTGGTCGGCGCTGACGTTGTACGGCACCCACCGCCCCGAGGACTGGGCCGAGATCATGCCGTTCGTCTTCCACGTGCACGGCAAGTTCTACGAGATCGACGAGGACGGGAACGAGCCGTCGATCGCGTACGACCGGGTGATCCGCGTCTTCCGAGACGGCGGCTACGGCGGAACCATCTCGAGTGAGTGGGAGGGCGGGAGCTTCACGCCCGGCGCCGACCCGTTTGCGCTCGTGCAGCGACACCAGGCGCTGCTCCGGCGACACCTCGACACGGCATGAGGAGCTGAGGACGATGTTCAAGAACGACCTGATCCGCGACGGAAGCCTCGCCAGCGACGACACGGGCTTCAGCTTCGACGCGAGGCTCAACTGGTACCGCGCGCTGCCGCTGTCGGCGATCCGGATGGGCGTCGTCGTGGACGGCCAGCCCGTGGACGACGATGCGATGACGTTCACCCTTGACGGCGAGTCGTACACGCACGCCGAGCTGCCCTCGCGGGCCGACCGGACGTGGTTCGTCGCCGACGCCGCGCGCGTGCGGGTCGACCGCCCGGGCGGGCTGGCGGCCGGGTCGCACGAGCTGACGCTCTCCATCGCGAGCAGGGTCCCGTACATCCCGACGCGCCCGCCGGACGTGCTCGTCCAGGAGGACACGTGCACGAAGGTGATGACGGTCTGATGCCGCCGAAGCTCGGAACCACGCTCTACAGCGTCACGCCGGAGTTCCACGCCTGGCGCTACGACGTTCCCGGCCTGATCGACGAGGTCGGCCGCCGGGGTCTCGGGCCAGGGCTCGAGATCGTCGGCTTCCAGAGCATCAAGGGCTTTCCTGACGTGTCGGCGGAGTTCGAGCGCGACTTCAAGAGCGCGATCGAGCGCAACGGCCTGCAGCCGTCGTGCATCTGCGCCAACGTCGACATCGGGCTCCGCGTAGGCGAGTACATGAGCGACGACCAGCTCGTGGAGTACATGACGCCGCAGCTCGAGGCGGCGGCGACGCTCGGTTTTCCCGTCGTCCGGATGCAATGGGCGGCGAACCCGAGGGTGATCGAGCGGCTCACGCCGGTCGCCGAGCGGCTCGGCGTGAAGATGGGCACCGAGATCCACGCGCCCCAGACCGTCCACGACCCCGTCATCGTCGCGCTGCGCGAGCTCTTCGAGCGGCTCGACTCACCCGCCGTCGGCTTCGTTCCCGACTTCGGCGCCTCCGTCAGGCGGCACCCGCCGATGCTGTTCGAGGCATTCGCACGCGAGGGCGTGCCGGACGACGTGACGCAGGTCATGGTCGAGTCGTGGAACGACGCCTGGAGTCCGGGCGGGAATCCGTTCACGGCACGTAACGCGCTGATCGCACGCATGGAGGAGATGGGGACGGACGGAAGCCATGCGACGCTCGTCGGCAAGGGATTCGGGCTATTCGGGCGCCAGGATCCGGCCGACTGGGCCGAGATCGCCGAGTACATCGTCCACGTCCACGGCAAGTTCTTCGAGATCGACGAGAACGGCGACGAGCCGGCGGTCCCGTACCCGGAGCTCATCCGGTTGCTGGTCGAGATCGGCTACGACGGCTTCATCTCGAGCGAGTGGGAAGGCTGGCACTGGATCGAGGGCCGCAGCGGGTTCGACGTGATCGAGCAGCATCACGCGCTCCTGCGCCGCCTGATCGACGACGCCGTACGCACCTGAATCAGACCTCGTGCGAGTGCGTCGCGAGCGGCGAGAGCCGGGGTACGAGCGCGGAGGCGGTCTCGGCGTGCCCCCGGGAGCGAGCGTGACCGTCCATCGACGATCGCTGTCCATCTCGTCACGACATCGTCCGCGTCACGATGCAGCCTTGCTCGGCGACTGAGCAACCGAACAGAACGACGAATGTTTTCCCCTTGTACCACTGAGCAGAACACGTTGTCTCGTCATACGGGATCGGTTAGTCTCCGCTGAGTGCCGAACCTGCGCTGGTCATACATGGAGCACTGGTCGCTGCCGTCAGGGCGCGGCCCCCGTTCGCAATACGGGTCGGTTCAGGAGATGGACAAGTTCGTGAAGCAGATCGCGGCGCTCGGCTTCACGGGGCTCGACGTGTTCGACTTCAATCTCGGCGCGCTTGCCACCATGTTCGGCTCGCTCGATCGCTACCAGACCTTCCTGGGCGAGCGCGGGATCGAGAAGGTCGTGGGCGTGTTCCACGGCCCGAGATATCTCGAGTCGCGACACGGCGCGCCGCACATTCGCGAGTCACACGACGCACTCCTTGCGAACTGCGAGCGGGTGATGCTGAACGCCGAGCCCTTGCAGATAGAGACCTTCATCATCATGCCTGCGGCGTCGTATCCGTACGTCGAGCCGGTGACCGACGAGAAGATAAAGGTGATGGGTGAGTTCTGGAACCGCGTCGGCGAGATGACACTCACGTACGGTGTCAAGACGGCCGCGCACCACGAGTTCTGGTGCGGCATCCGGTCGCACGAGGAGATCGAGAAGTTCTACGACGCGACGGACCCGCGCTTCGTCTTCCTCTGCGTGGACACCGCACAGCACGTGATCGCGGGCGTCGACCCCGTCGACCTCTACCGCCGCTACGCCGACCGCTGCTGCGCCTTCCACTTCAAGGACACCCATGACGTCGACCCGGGCGAGGAGTACAGGACGCTTCCCGACGCCGAGCTCGCATCCGGCCCGGTCAAGCGGTGGTTCTGGGAGATGGGCACGCGCGAGGGGCTCGTCGACTGGAAAGGCGTCATGCATGCCCTCGCCGACGCAGGCTACACGGGCTGGGTGACGGTCGAGCACGACAAGGCGGATATCGACGGAGCCTCCTACTCGGAGAGCACGTGCGTCGCGATGTGGTACCAGCAACACGTGCTCTCGAGGATCTACGCGTGAACGTCGGCTACGCAATGAACCAGTGGAAGCCCAGCATGGCCCACTTCGTGCGGCTCGAGGAGCACGAGCGTGCGTTCAAGACGATCGCTGCATGCGGGTTCGGTGAGATCGAGCTCCGCGCGGGAACGTTCCGCTGGGAGCCGCTCGGCCGGCCCGAGCGGATCGTGCAGTACTACGGCTCGGTCCAGGCGTTCGCCGACCTGCTCTCCGAGTACGGGCTGCGGCGAGTATCGAGCTTCTTCTTCGACCCGGGTGAGCCGATCATCGAGGAGCTCAGCTTCGGCCGCGACCCGGCGGATCCCGCCGATCGCGAGGCGATCGTCGCGTCGACGCGGCCGTTCGCGGAGTTCCTACAGCAGGTGGGGGGCACGATGCTCGTGGTCCGTCCGGTCGGGTCGTACTGGCGCACGGGCGCACTCGACGATGCGCAGCTGGACGAGCTCGCTCTGACCTGGAACGCCGTCGGCGCGATGGCGGCCGAGTACGGGGTCGGCGTGGGGATGCACGTCGACTGCCTATCCGCACTCCAGACATCGGAGCAGATCGGTTCCCTCCTGGACCGGTGCTCGCCGACCGTCGGCCTCGCGCTCGACACGGCCGAGGTCACGATCGCGGGCATGGACCCGACGGAGCTGTTCGAGCGTCACCCGTCCCGGGTCGTGCACGTTCACCTGAAAGATGCCCGAGCGACCGACACGCTCGGCGAGCGGACGATGCCCAACGCCGAGCTGGGACTTCTCGGTGCGGGCGGCGAGCGGCGCATCGAGCGGTGGTTCTGGGAGCTCGGCACCGAGGGCGGCCTCGTCGATGCAGGCGTCCTGCTCGACACGATGGCCCGGCACGGGTACGACGGCACCATCGTCGTGGAGAGCGATCAGAGCCCCGATCCGGCCGGCAGCGTGATGTTGAACAGCTGGTATCTGCAACGCCACGCGCCCGCCCTGATAGGGGGCCGGTCGAGCTGAGGGTCGGCGCCGCCCTCAGCCCCCGGACACACTGAGATGGAGGAGGACCGCCACGAGATCTACCAGCCGGACGCGGAGGACCTGACGAAGCTGCCGGACCTGCCGAGCCGGATTCGCGGCAGGGTCCACACGATCGCCGTGGAGGCCGAGAGCGTGGAGCGCATGCACAAGGTCGCACGGTATCGCCGGTTCACGATCGACTGCGACGAGCCTCCGGGCCTCGGCGGCGACGATGCGTACCCGCAGCCGCTCTTCTACCTCGCGGCCGCGGTCGCGTTCTGACTGCTCACCCAGGTGACGCGGTCGGCGTCCATGACGAAGACGAGGCTCGGGCACGCGGAGTGCCGAGCCGAGTTCGACATCTTCCAGGAGGGATCCGTGCTGCGTGACACGGCGCACGCGTCGGTGTCAGCGTTCCGAACCCATCTGAGCATCGAGTCCGACGAGCCGCCAGAGCGGATCGAGCGGGTGATCCGGCTCGCGAAGCAGCTCTGCTTCGCCGAGCAGCTGATCGTCGCCCCGGTACCGCTCACGAGCACCTTCACGGTGAACGGGGCGTCGTTCCACGTCGAAGACCGCGGGTCCGACAGCGAGTCCGGCCCCATCGGCGAAGAGCCTGGTGCAATCAACGAGAGATCGGAGGCGACATGAGCACCGAGAACGACCTGCTGCGGCGATGTGGAGTGAGTCAGGTGACGACCCCGATGTGGACGATCGCGGAGGACGCCGCCGCGTACGCAGCCGCAGGGTTCGCGGCGATCGGGATCTGGTTGCACAAGCTCGAGATGCCGCGGCTCGACGGCGGCTTCTTCATGCCCGAAAAGCACATCCCACAGCCGGTGGTCGACGAGGCCGTCGCCGCCGTTCGCGGCTCGGGCCTCGCCGTCTCGCACCTCATTCTTGCCGGCAACTACACCGAGGCCGCGAAGCGCGAGGCGATGATCGAGCACACGCTGCACGCTATCGACATCGCTTCGGCGTTGGATGCGGGCTGCCTGATCATCAACCCCGGCCGGCTGAACGGCCTCGAGCGGGACGCAGCGGTAGAGGCCGCCGCAGGAGCACTGACGGAGGTTCTGTCCAGGCGTCGCGCATCGGTGAGGCTCGCGCTCGAACCGGTGATCGACTGGCAGTCCGACTTCCTGAACACGCTCGGCCAGGCGCTCGATCTCGCGGATGCGGTCGACCACCCGGACGTCGGCGTCTACCCGGACACGTGGCACCTGTGGGAGACGGGCACCTACTTCGAGGACATCGAGCGGGCCGGAGACCGCATCTTCGGCTTTCACCTCAACGACGGTCGCAGCGGGGAGCGCCACCGGCAGATCCCCGGGGAGGGCGAGATCCCGCTCGTCGCGATGGTGCGCGCGGTGGAGGCTGCCGGCTACACCGGCACCTACGACGTCGAGTACACGACGCCGATGGCCGTCGGGCCCTCGTTCGACGTCCCCTACGAGAACATCCTCGAGCGCTGCGTGGCCGGGATGACCTCCGTGCTCGCCGAGGCGGGCGTCCGGTGACCGAGCGCGATCGGCCCTAGCTCCGGGGCCCGGCCAACCGCTCGAACAGCCGTGGCACGAGTGCCGCGGCATTTTCCGAGTCGACTTTCGGCCGAGCGTGACCGAGCAGCGTCAGGTTCGGCTGTGGGTCGGTGCCGTGCGCCGGCAGGGGGATGTACGGCCAGTCCGTGCCGAAGACGAGCTTCTCGATGGGTGCGATCCCGAGCGCCGCGATCAGGTTGCCGTGGTAGTCGGCCAGCCCCGTGTCGTACCACTGCCGCGCGAAGTAATGGTTCATCCCGTGCTCCATCCCACTCCGCTCCTGCGGCATCCGCCACGATTGATTGTGGATGCGGTTTGCGATGAAGGGAATCGTGCCGCCGAGGTGCGCCCACTGGAGACGCACGCTCGGGTAGCGATCGAACGCTCCACGAAGTGCCATGTTCACGCACGCCCGCGTCGTGTCGAACGGAAACTCGTACCAGCGCCCGGGGTGCTCGGGGAGAGCGGCGACCGGCGGGAAATCGGGGTGGACGAAGCAATACGCCTGCCGGCGCTCGAGCTCCTCGAAGAACGGGTCGAGCCGCGGGTCTCCGAGGTAGACGCCGTCGTAATTCGAGAGCAGGAGCACCCCGTCGAGCCCGAGCGTGTCGAGTGCGTACTCCAGTTCGACGAGCGCCGCGTCGACATCGGGGAGCGGCACGCTCGCGATCGCACCGAACCGTGTCGGGTGGGCCTCGACCAGCTCCGCGAATCCCTCGTTGACGATCCTGGCCAGCTCCTCACGAGGGCGGGGCGGTGTCAGCGGGCCCCCGGACGAGAGGACTGCCGCGTCGATCTCCCACGTGTCCATGTGCGCAAGGAGCTCCGTGTACGCAGGTGGTGTCGGCTGGGAGGGGTCGGTCAGCGCGCGGTAGGCAGGTGGGAAGACATGACAGTGGAGGTCGACGCGGGTCATCGAGGCGCCTCCGCCACGACGGGCAGGAGCAGGTGGGACGGCCGCGCCGGGTCGTGGAAGATCGTGTGCAGGCGCGTCGTCGCCGAGCAGATGTGGTACGGGACGTACTCGGCGTTCGTTGCCCCTCCGACGCCGGTCGGTACGTCCATCGAGGAGATCTCGAGGCAGATGCGGTGACCTGCACGGAAGAGGTTGGCGGTCGGCAGGAGCCCGATCGAGTACTCCGTCACCTCGCCCGGAACGACCGGTCGGGCCGCGGAGCGCGTCAGCACGTGGAACGGACGGCCCGGCTCCGATCGCTCGGGGTCGAGGGCGCGGTTCGATGCCTTGAGCCAGCCGCGTGTCAGCTCCCGCTCGGGCGTCGACGGCGGCAACGCGCGCTCTCCCTCACGAACGGTCAGCGGGTCTGTCGGCCCGACGTCCTTCAGCGTGACGAACCAGTTCGTGTCGTCTCCGTCGATCGCCGCGTGAAGGTGCACCGCGGAGGGGCCGGCGACGAGGAGGTCGTCAGCGAGCGGTTCCGAGAGATAGCGGAGCGACTGCACCGTTCGTGTCTGCGTCAGCGGCATCTGCACGAACGCGTCCGGGGGGATGTCGTCGTCCGCCGAGTAGGGGGTGAACGGCTCCTCACGCAGGCGCTCCCACGAAGTGAGCCAGAACGGTCGCCACTCGACCTCGGGCGGCGGCCAGTCGTCGGCGGTCCGCCACTCGTTCGCGCCCATCACCCAGTAGCGGACGGGCGGGTCGTCGAGGACGCCGTTGTCGATCCCCTTGAGCCAGTAGTCGTGCCAGCGCAGCACCTCGTCGTGGAGCGTGTGGAACGGCCGCTCGAGATGTGCCGGGCCCGTCAGGAGAAGCTTTCTCGGCGCGCGCAGAAGCCGCCACCAGTTCTGGGCGCCGAGCAGGTGCGTCTTGTAGGTGTACCCGTACCAGCCGCTGCCGAGGTAGGCAGGAACGTCGATCGCCGCCGCTGCCGCCTCGGCGCGCTCGGGTGTGCCCTCCTGTTCGTACGGGTCGATCAGCGTCTCGAAGAAGGGGCGCGCGATCTTGCCCTTCATCGCGAGAACGTTGCGGACGTGCGGGTACATCCGGAGGTCGGGATTCGCCATCGCCTCCTCCCACAGTGGCTCTCGCTCCGGCGCGAGCGGCTCCGTCGCCGGGTGCTGCACGGAGAAGTGTCCGACGAGATAGCGGAAGAGATGGAGCACGCCGCCCGGATATTCCTCGCGGAAGCCGCCGAGCGTGCCGTACGCACCGCGCGGGTCGTACGGGAAGATCGCCTTCAGGTGCGGTGGCTCCTGCTTGGCGGCGTGCAGCTGCTCGGCCCCGAAGCCGGAGATGCCCACCATCCCGACGTTGCCGTCGCACCAGGGCTGATCCGCGATCCATTCGATCAGGTCGTACGAGTCCCATTCGCGCGAGCCGCCTCCCTCGCTTGCACCGAAGCCCCGGGGCATGCCGATGACGTGGGCGTACCCGCGTGAGACACGAACAGTCGTGTGTCGCCTGCCTCGAGAGGGCCGGTCCAGAGCGGAGCCCACGCCGGCTGCGGCGGCAGCGAATCCGGCCCCTGGAGATCCTTGTTGTAGATGGCGAAGGCGAGCAGAGCCGGCACCGGCTCGGCCGAGTCCGGCGGTAGACGTCGATGCAGAGGTTGACTCCATCGCGCATCGGGACGAGGACGTCGCGCTCTGCGCGTACGCCCGCCCACCGGTCGTTCTCGGCCGAGCTCATTCGCCGAGTATGCGCCTCAACATCTGCTGGTGCCGCCGCACCTGTTCCAACTCGTCGATGTCGAACACGTCCTGGATGTGCCGTTGGCCTTCGTATTCGCTCGAGATCCAGCCGGTGTAGCCGGCATCGACGAGCACGGGCACGACCTCGTCGTAGGGGATCGAGTATTCGACGCCCTCGTCCGTCATCTCCCAGAACTTCGCGTGCACGTGGTGGATGTGCTGGACGACCGGCCGGATCCGCCCGGGATCCTCCCAGATGAACCGTGCGGCATAGCGCACGATCCTGCGGTCGGTCTCGCCCGGGTTCATCTCCTCGACCTCGTCGGGCAGCTCCGACAGGTACACGCGGTCGGCGCCAGTCGCGATCGCGGCGTCGTAGCGGTCGACGATGTGCTGGACGACCCGCTCCTGCGCGCCGTCCCGGAGGAAGCGCTCCATCATCACGCGCGGCAGCCGCCGGACGAAGATGCCGAGATCGAGAAGGTAGCCGATCCGACCGGGATACGCCTCGAACAGCGGAAGCCATTGCGTGTTGTTCTCGTCGTCGAAGTGTCGCGGATTGTGGATCTCGAGGACAAGGGTGACCCCGAGGCGCTCGAGGTCGGGGACGATCCGCTCGACGGCGTCCTTCGGGGCGTCGTGCAGCGTCCGCGCGATCGGGCAACCGAGCCGCGCGGCGTGCTCGATGTCCCGCCGGAGCATCGCGACCGCCTCGTCCTCCGTGAGCGGCCGATCCCTGTGGAGCGTCGTGTCGAAGAATCCGTCATGTGCGGTCGGCGTCGTGCCGAAGCGCTCCATCCAACCGTGCCATTGCGCGTAGAACGAATCGGGAAGGGCGGGGAAGCCGGGCATCATCTGCTCGGCGATCGTCTCGATGCCGAGCGCTCCGAAGTCGGCAGAGATCTCGATCAGCTCCTCCAGCGACTTCTCGCCGAGGTAGTAGGCCTGCTGGAAGCTGTAGAGGGAAACACCGCGTTGTGGTCGAGCGCCGACGGAGGCCATCACGCGGCCGCCAGTGTCTTGACGTCACGCCCGCGGAGTGGCGCCGGAAGGTACGAGATGCGCATCTGCGTCGCCTGCTCGATGGTGTGGTCGCCGGAGGCGAGGCCGGCCGGCCAGTCGACCCGGAGTGTCGCGACCTCGCCGAAGTTCCACCGGGTCACCGCGTCCTGCTCCATCTCCTCCTGGGTGTACTCGGTCCCGCGGAGGAGAGAAGATCGAGCCACGCGGTACCTCCTCGCCGTCGATCGTGACCTCGAACGCGTCGATCATCGAAAGTGGGATCCCGCGGTAGTACGGGATGCGAACGTCGAAGGCGAAGCCGTCCTCGACCGAACGTAAGGAGCCCTCGAGGATCATGTACCTGTCGAACACGTTCCCTCCTTTCGTTGCCTCGCGGGATCTTCGAACCGGTGTGTGTTCTGCTCCATCCGGAAGCGCGTGAATGCCGGGTTCACCGAGCTCGCTCCGCTGGAGCCGGCCCTGCCCACCCTCGGGCTGTGTTCTATGGTACGGGACAGAAGATCCGTAATATGGGACAATATGAGGATCCCTCGAGATAGTCAAATCGACGCGGCCGTGCAGTGCTCGTGACTGCTCCATTCGACGCGGAGCGGCTCGATGCGCTGCTCGACGAGGCTTCGGCCGATGTCGTCGTCGCGACGTCGTGGCACAACGTCTTCTATCTCGTCGGGTCGTACAGCGCGTTCTTCGCGTCGTTCGACGCGATCGGCGTCGACCGGTACCTGCCCGCGGTCGCTCTCATGAGAGGCCGCCTCGATGATGCGTTCGCGATCGGGCACGAAGTCGACACGTGGCTCCACGAAGTCGAGCCCCCCTGGGTGCCTGCACTGTACGACGTTGCCCAGACGGCCGCCGAGACGGCGCGTGTCGTGGCGGAACAGCTACGCGCTCGAGGATTCACGAGCGGCACAGTTGCGCTCGAGCAGTCGTTTGCGCCGTACCGCTTCGTCGATGAGCTAGCGCGCGAGCTGCCCGCAGTCACCCTCGTCGAGGCGGCTCCGATCCTCGAGGAGCTACGCGCGGTCAAGCGGCCGGACGAGCTGGCGCGCCTGCGGCGCGGTGCCGAGTCGATCGTCGACGCCATCGCGGCGGCGGCCGCCGAGGGCCCCGAGCTGACGAAGAGCGAGATCGCCGAGCGGCTGCGCATGGAGGAGGAGACGCGGGGAATCCATTTCGAGTACTGCCTCGTCGCCGCAGGCGCGAGCGTCAATCGCGCGCCGTCCGCGCAACGATGGGTGGACGGAGTCCTCTCGCTCGACTCTGGTGGCGGTACCGCGGGTACATCGGCGACCTCTGCCGGATGGCGGTGCGTGGCGAGCCCCCGACACGGCTCGTCGACCTCCTGGCGGAGGTTCGGGCGGTACAGGACGCAGCCAGAGCGCCCATCCGCGCCGGGGCGCCCGGCGCAGAGATCTATGCCGCCGCTGACGCGGCGCGCGAGAGCCTCCCCCACGGTGAGCAGATGGCATTCGTCGCGCACGGGATGGGCCTCGTACCTCACGAGGCCCCGCGACTGCAGCGCCGAGACGCCGATCCGGTATCAGGCCTCACACCGCGACCGGTCGCTCCAGACCGGGATGGTGCTCTCGATCGAGACCGATCTTCGTCTGGACGGGATCGGCCTGATCAAGCTCGAAGACACGGTCGCAGTCACGGCCGACGGTTGCGACGCATACGGTGACGCTCACCGCGACTGGATCGTCGCGTGAGACTCGAAGCGACGGGGATCGCGGCCGGCAAGCACATCGCGGCCGCGCCGGGCCGATACGACGGCATGCAGTACCGGCGGGCGGGGCGGAGCGGGCTGCTGCTGCCGGCGATCTCCCTGGGCGCCTGGCTGACTTTCGGCGGGTACCGAGACGCCTCCGTCACGCGCGCCTGCTTCCGTCTCGCGTTCGACCTCGGCATCACCCACTTCGATTTCGCGAACAACTACGGTGATCCGCCCGGGCAGGCGGAGATCGTCTGCGGCGAGATCATCCGTCGCGACCTGCCGCGCGACGAGCTCGTGATCAGCTCGAAGGCGGGCCACCGGATGTGGCCTGGCCCGTACGGGGAGTGGTGCTCGAAGAAGTCGCTCGTCGCGAGCTGCGACCAGAGCCTGCGGCGCCTCGGACTCGACTACCTCGACGTCTTCTACCTGCACCGCGTCGACTGGGAGACCCCGTTCGACGAGCAGCTCGAGGCGCTCGACCTCCTGATCCGGCAGGGCAAGGTGCTCTACGGCGGGGTCAGCAGCTGGTCCCCTCCCGCGCTGCGCGCGGGCGAGGCTTTCACGCGGATGGAGGAGGTCGTCGTGGAGCGCGGGCTCGCGCCGATCACGCTGCACCAGCCCGAGGTGAGCCTGCTCCGCCGCAATCTCGAGACAGAGCTCTTCCCACGCCTCGAGGCGGCCGGCACGGGTGTCGTGGCTTTCCGCTCCCTCGCGAGCGGCCTGCTGACCGAGCGCTACCTCGACGGAGCCGTACCGGCCGGGACGCGCGGCGCTGAGCTGTGGGGGGCCGAGCAGACGCGCACAGCGGTGGCCGACGCGGGGATCGGCCGGTTGCGGGCACTGGCGGAGATTGCGCGCGAGCGCTCCCAGACGCTCGCGCAGATGGCCATCGCCTGGGTGCTCCGCCACGAGGTCGTGACGACCGTGCTCGTCGGCGTTTCGTCTCCGGAGCAGTTGAGGGAGAACGTGGCCGCGCTCGACCGCCTCGACTTCAGCGACGAGGAGCTACGGAGGATCGACGAGGTGACGCTGCCGTGACGGCACCGCACGACATCCACCTCTGGTGGCATCCCGGCAGCTGCTCGCGGGTGACGCTCGTCGCGCTCGAGGAGATCGGCGTTCCCTTTGGACTGACCGTCCCGCGGCGGCCGAGCGCGGAGTACTTCGCGATCACCCCGAAGGGACGGGTGCCGTCGCTCGTGGTCGACGGCGTCGTCCTGACAGAGACGCCTGCGATCCAGACGTACCTCGGCCGGACGTTTCCGGAGGCAAGGCTTCTCCCGACCGAGCCGGCGGCGGCGCTGGACGCGCTCTCGACGATGTGTTGGTTCTCGTCCAACGTGCACCCACCGATCTCGAGGCAGCGTTTCCCGGCCAGCGTCGCGCCGTCGCCGGACTGCCACGAGGAGGTGCGGCTCGTCGCGCGGGGCATTCTCGAAGACGCGTTCCGAATCCTCGAGAGCCGGATCGCCGGCCGCGAGTGGCTCTACGGCGACTGGACGATCGTCGACGCGTACATGCTCTGGCTCTGGTTCCGCGCCGTCGGCGCCGGCATGGACGGCACGCCCTTCCCGCGCTGCGCCGACCACGCGGCGCGTTGCGAGGAGCGGCCCTCGGTCGCGAGAACGCTCGACCGCGAGGAGACGGAGCTGGCGCGGATCATCTCCGAGCGCTTGATCCCCGAGCCGCCGCCGTATGCAGCAGGCCGCTGGCCGCGTACGGCGGTGCGACGCGGGTGACCGGCTCGTGACCGTCCGCTGGGGCCTGCTCTCGACCGCGGCGATCAACATCCGCACGATCGAGGCCGCCCGGACGGCTCCGAACGCCGAGATCGTGGCGGTCGCGGGACGCGACCTCGAGCGCACACGCTCCTACGCACGTCGGCACGGCATCGAGCGCGCGTACGGCAGTTACGACGAACTGCTGGCCGACAGCGCCGTGGATGCCGTCTACGTCTCCCTCCCGAACAGCCTCCACGTCGAGTGGTCGATCCGCGCACTGGAGGCGGGCAAGCACGTTCTCTGCGAAAAGCCGTTCACGCCCAGTGAGGCGGAGGCAAACGGCCGCGTTCGATGCCGCCGACGCGAACGGCGTGCTCCTGATGGAGGCGTTCATGTATCGCCACCACCCACAGACGGCGTTGTGGGCGAAGCTGGTGGAGGACGGTGCCGTCGGGGAGCCTCGCCTTGCGCGGGTCGTCTCGGTCTTCAACGCCGTGCGAATCTTCGCGGATGCTCCAAACATTCGCTTCGACGCGGCGCTCGGTGGCGGCGCGCTGCTCGACGTGGGCGCGTATTGCGTCTCCGGTCTGCGTCTGGTCGGAGGCGAGCCGATCCGCGTGTTCGGACGCCACCGGCTTGGGCCAAGCGGGGTCGACCTGGCTTTCGCCGGGATCCTGGAATTCGGCGGCGGCACTCTGGCCACGTTCGAGTGCGGCTTCGACATCGAAGGCAGAGCGGGCCTCGAGGTGCTCGGGACGGAGGGAACGCTGCTCGTGCCGGAGCCGTTCCGGATCATGAGCCCGGGCGTCGCGCTGACGGCACCCGGTGGCTCGACGACCGTCGAATGCGAGACCGCCGACCCGTATCTCCTCCAGCTCGAGAACATGTCCGCCGCGATCGAGGGCGTAGCCGAACCGCTGCTCGGGCGCGAGGACGCCGTCGCCCAGGCCCGCGCTCTGGAGGCGCTGACCAGGTCGGCGCGAACCGGACAGGCCGTCTCTCTCTAGCCGGACTCGAGCTATCGCCGCTGCGGGGTGAACGTCGCCCGGAGCGCCGGGATGAAGGCCAGATTGCCGCCCAGGAACGTCCAGTCGACCGGCTCGTCCTCGAGCCGCAGGTCGGGAAGCCGCCGAAGCAGCTCGGGGATCGCGATACGGAGCTCCATCCGGGCGAGCGGAGCCCCGATGCACGTGTGGATTCCGAACCCGAACCCGAGGTGCCGGTTCGGCCTGCGCTCCGGAACGAACTCGGCTGGGCGGTCGAACACGTCCGGGTCGCGGTTTGCAGCGGCGTAGTTCAGCATCACGTAGCCGCCCTCCGGCACGTCGGCGGACCCGATGGTGACCGGACAGGTGGTCGTGCGCCGGAACTGATGGAACGGCGTATTGAGGCGTAGGGCCTCTTCGATCGCGCCGGACAGAAACCGCTCGTCCTCGCGAGCGCGGTCGGCGTACTCCGGGTTCGCGAGCAGGTGGAACAGGACAGAGGACATCGCCGCGGTAGTCGACTCGTGGCCCGCGAGCAGAAAGCCGATCATCATCTGCGTGATCGTCGCGTCGGCGATGGGCTTGCCCTTGAACGGCTGTGTCGCGAGCCGGGTCAGATAGTCGTCGCGAGGCGCCGAGCGCCGCTCCTCGATCTGCGGGAGGATGAACGCCCCGAGATCCCTGCGCGCCGCATCGAACTCCGCCGGGTCACCCCAGCTCCCGCCGAGCCGGATCGAGACCTCTCGCATCTCCAGCGCGAGCTCCGCGTCGAGGCCGACGATCCGGCAGATCACCGTCGGAGGAAGATGCTCGGTGAACTGCGTCACGAGATCGACCGAGCCTGCCGCAGCGAAGTCGTCGATCAGCCTGTGCGTCAGATCGACGACGTAGTCCTCGAGGTCGTTGATCGTCTGCTGGTTGAGCACCTCGGCCATGAGGTCGCGGTACTCGTCGTGAAGCGGCGGGTCGGTCGTGATCGCCGTCTCGGGCAGGTCGTTCTTGGGCAAATCGTGCCCGTCGGCCGACGAGAACACCTCCCAGTTCTTCGCGGCGGCGCGAATGTCGTCATAGCGCGTGAGGATCCAGTGGCCGCCGAACGCCTCACTCCGCGCCGCCGGGCACTCGCGACGGAAGCGATCGTACGACGCGTACGCCTCGCTGACGTCGATGTCGTAGAGAGTGAAGGATTCGCCCGCTGCCGCCGTGTCACCGGCCCGAGAGGTCGACATGGATCACCACCTTTGTCTAGGAAGAATGAGCAACGACGGTTCCTTCACCAACCCGAGAGTGGCCACCGTGCGGTTCGCTCCGCACCACCGGGCACGTCCGGCGGAGGCGGTCATACGCGTCGTGCGCTTTTTCGACGGATAGGCCGTAGAGCGAGAATGCGCTCAAGCGCTCTCCACCGTCAGGTCCGCTGCCTCGGCATGGATCTCGAGAAGTCGCTCGATGGTGTCGACCGGTCGGCGCCCCATCCCGCACTCCGTGGCTATCGCGAAGTCCGGCCGGACGGTCGCAGCCGCCTCGAGCCGCCGGCGGGTGCCCTCGATACCGTCGGTGGAGTGGACGAGGCCGAGGGCGACGGTCGTGTTGCCCGAGATGTCGAGACCCTGGAGTGGCTCGAAGAAGGCAGCGTCGTCGCGCCCGCGCGGTACCGGCATGTGCACCCAGTCGAGCGGTCGGTCGATCGCTTTCGAGAGCGCGTTCGTGATCGTGATGCACGTACCGAGATCCGTCGGGTCCCACGCGTGCCGGTGCTCGAAGTCGCCGTAGCAGAGGTGGTATCCGAGCTCGACGCCCTCGGGGACGTACGACGCCAGGTTCACCATGTAGTCGAGCACGGCTGTGCGCTCGTCATCGGTCGCCGCGTCCTCGATCTCGAGCGGGTGTGTGCAGTCCCACTGGATTGCGAGCTCGTCGTTCGGGATCGCCTCGACCATGCGTTCGATCTCGCGGCGGAACGCGTCGCGGTAGGCGGGCTCGATCAGCTCACGCTGGTCCGGGAACACCATCCGGGCGGCGAGCGGGATCCGCGGCGACGGCAGGCTGACCTGAAATCGCCAGCTTCCCGGGACCTGACCCGCATCCTTGAGCCGTCTCAGGATCGCGTACGACTCGATCGCCCAGTCGGCGTAGCCGATGTTCTCGAAGAAGACGTCCTCGGGCCGGACGCCCTCCCTCAGACGTGCGCGCCCCTTGTACATCTCGGACTCGGTCCGTGCGTAGATGCCGTGCGACGGCACGCGGGGAAGGCGATACGCGCCGGGCCGGTCGGGATCGTCTTCGAGCATCTCGAATTGCGGGTGCTGCATGAAGAACGGGCGCTGGCACTGGATCCACTGCCGGCGCGCGGGACCTGTCTCGCCGTCGGGCATGCGGCGGATGCGCTCGCCGAGGGTTGCCGCCGCAAGGCGGAAGATGCTCTCGGCATCCTCTCCGTTGATCCCACCGACGAGATGGACGTGCCTGCTCATGCCGGGACCGCCCGCGGTACCGCGGACGCAGGCACGGCGGTCTTGCGCCACTTGACGGAGCATCCCACCGGCTGGGTGTCTGCGATCTCCGGTGCAGCGCCGTCGAGCACCGCGTCGAGCGCTCGGCGCAGGTACGGCTGCGTGACCGCGTCCTCGTCGTCTCTGCTGTCGTCGATCGCCCCGTGATAGACGAGCGCGCGTGACCGGTCGAAGACGAACACCTCGGGTGTTCGCGTGGCTCCCAGCGCGCGCGCCAGGCCCTGATCCTCGTCGTGGAGGTAGTCGAACGCGAACTGGTTGTCGGCCGCTCGCGTGACCATCTCTGGAAACGCGTCCTCCGGGAAGGCCACCGCGTCGTTCGAGCAGATCGCGACGACTGCGACGCGCCGATCGGCGTAGTCGCGGGCGACGGCGTTCAACCTTCCCTCCCAGGCCTGGACGTACGGGCAGTGATTGCACGACTGGACGAGGACGAGCGCCTCCCGGTCGGAGTACTCGGCGAGGGTGTGACGCCTGCCATCGACTCCGGGAAGGTCGAACGCCGGCGCCGGAGACCCGATCGGCAGGCTCAGCTTCAGCGCCGCCTGGATCTGGTACTCACTCGGGACGGGGGAGGTGGTGCCGTTCGGGCGGCGATAGATGCGGCACGAGAGCGACGGCCGCGTCTCGGCCCCGGCAGGATCGACATCGACGCCGTCGATCCTGATCGTGGGGGAGCCGGGGAACCGCAGCTCCTCGGCCTCGGCCTGCGTCTCCACGCTCGGGTCGTGATCTCCGCCGGGACGTCGAAGAATGCGAGCACGTCCGTCCAGCAGACCGTGCGCCTCCTCCGTCGACGGGCAGCCGTCCCACGTCAGCAGCTCGATCTGCCGGGTGCGCGCGTGAGCGGCCACCGTCGCATTGTCGGTTCCGGCTCGACACCGCTCGTCAGCCCGTCGCGACGGCGACCGGCGCGCCGAGACGGTCGAGGAACGCATCGACCTCCCCGCGCTCGATCCGGCTCACGCCGAGCGTCCCGAACAGCGAGTAGAGCGTCTCGATCTCGGCGCGCCGCGGCTTCGGCATCGGCGGCCTCATCAGCGGGTTGTCGATGAAGCCGCGGATCCACGCCGCCGCCTTGTAGCGGATGTGCAGACGCGACATCTCCGCGAACACGTACTCGTGCACCTGCGCGAGGCCGCCGTTCCAGATCTCCGTCGCGCGCTTCACGTCGCCTCGGCGCCAGGCGAGGATGTGCTCCATCATCGGCTCCGGCGCATAGTTCCACGCGCCGGACGAGGTGCCGTCGAACTGATCGTTCGCGAGGTTCTCGTGGAAGAACTTCGCGAGGGCTCCGAGGATCTCGACGCGGCGATCGAGCGACCGCAGCACGCGGGCGATCTCCCGGTAGCCGTTGTAGTTGTAGGTCATCTTCCAGCCGACGATGTTCGGGACGTTCTCGCAGACGTAGCGCGTCGCGCTCGCCGACAGGCCGATCCCGTAGCGGATCGACGGTGTCGCGACGGGGTGGACGACCATCGGCAGGTCGACCTCCGCCGCGATCGCCTGGAACATGTCGGTCATGACCTCGGGGTAGTTGTCGGCGTCCCACGCGACCGCCACGTCCTGGGCCCCGATGGCCGGGAAGACGAACAGTCCGTCCACACCGAGTTCGGCGGCGTCCCGGGCGACGTCCACGGAGCCTGCGGTCGTCACGTCGAGCGCTCCGGCGAGGACGGGCGCACGGCCCGCGACCTCCTCGAGCGTGATCTCGACAACGCGCCTCTTCTCCTCGCGGCTGAGGTAGAAGATCTCGCCGGCCTCGGGGTTGGCGATCACCGAGAGCCCGGCTTCGAGGTTCTCGTCTGTGAGGAACGTGCGAAGGAACCGCCGATACCCGTCCTCGTCGATCTCCACCGTATCGCCGTTCAGATAGGGGAGCAGCGGTGTCATGAACATCCGGCCGAAGGGCTCGTGGGCCATGTCTCTTCCTTTCGTCTACGAAGATGCCGCGGCAAGATGCTGCCGGACCATTTCGTTGGTGAGCCTCGACCATCGCAAACCCGTCGGGCTCGTCTGCCCAGGCCGCGCCCTCCCACTCACTCGACATCGTTCCCGTGTAGCCGTTGTCGCGGAAGACGCGGATCAACTCGGCATACGGGACGGAGGGCTCTTGGCCCTCCTCGTCGATGTCGAAGAACTTGCCGTGGACGTGGACGACGCGCGGCATGATCTCCGCCCACTTCTCCGGCGCCTGACCTCCCCAGAGCGTCAGCGACCTCCAGGCGAAGTTGATCGCGTCGTGCGTTCCGCCGGCGGCCTCAACGTCCGCGAGCAGCTGTCGCCGCGCGGCCAACGCGTCGGCCTCGCCGCGCCTAACCGCGTCGGACGTGCGGAACACCATCTCGAGGATCTCCTCCGGCGTCCCGACGGCGCGCTGCTGCGCGACCGCGCCCGCAGGGATGCGGCTCGTCGATGCGCCGAAGTCCGGGATGAAGCCGAGAAACGGGGAGTCGATCTCGTCGAACGCCTCACGGAGCGCGACGACGGTCGGGTGGTCGACGTGATGCGGCGCGTGGATCTCCATGCCGAGCCGGACGCCCGCGCGCTCTGCGATGGGGGCGATCCGGCGGAGCGCCTCCGGGCCGGCGCCGAACTGGATCCGCATCGTCGGGAACCCGAGCTTGACGGCAGCGTCGATCTGCGCCGCGAGATACTCCACGGTCTCGGCGTCGTCCATCAGGCCGGTTCGCTTCCGTCCGGTGTCCACGTTCGCGCCGAGGCACGACGGCTCGAGACCGGCATCGTCGAGCAGTCTGCGGAATCGCCGCGCGAACCCGTCCGAGACAGCGGGAAACCCGCGGATCGACTGGAAGCCGACGATCTCGACGGGGGGCCCGAGGTTCAGCTCGCCCGCCTTGCGGATCAGCTCCTCGAACGTGTACTTCCCGGTACGGTACTCCAACGAGAGGCTGTAGATCGTGATCCCGAGCTTCATCTGACCCCGCTCTCAGGGACCGTGACGGTCGTCGTCGCGTTCGGCCAGATCTGAAACACGTCGCCGGTCTCCTCGTCGAAGAGATACGGGATCCGCAGGCCGAGCCGTGCGGTCACCTCGTGGGAGCCGGGGCCGACGCCGGCGACGCGCAGGCACAGCGGATCGAGCACGAACCAGAACTCGTCGTAGAGGTCGTGCAGCTCCTCGATCGTGTGATCGCGGTCGTTGACGTGGAACCGAATCCGGTCGGGCGCAACCTGCTCTCCGTCGACCGTCAGCTCGACGTCGACGCAGGACAACGGCAGGGACCGGTACCGCGGAGACCGCAGGCGGAGCTCGGCGCCCTCCGCGGTGCGTCCGGCTGCGGGCGCGAGAAGTTCAGCGGCCATTGCGTCTGACTGTAGCGCAGACCGATCTACGAGACAAGCAGTCCGTTCAGCGGGACAGTCTGCCAGGAACGACGCTCGGACCCTCGATCAGAGCTGCGGCAGCAGCTTGTCGAGCGTGATCGGCAGGTCGCGGACGCGGACGCCGGTCGCGTCGTACACGGCGTTGGCGATTGCCGCGGCCGTTCCCACGACGCCGATCTCGCCGATCCCCTTGGTTCCCATCGGGTTGAGGTGCGGGTCGTCTTCCTCGATCCAGTGCACCTCGATCGCCGGCACGTCCGCGCAGGCGGCGATGTGATACGACGGCGAGGTCCTTCGTGACGAAGTCGCCGTCGCGGGGATCCATGACGCGCGTGCTCGTGGAGCGCCATCGACAGGCCCCACGTCATCCCACCGAGGAACTGCGAGCGGGCGGTGCGCGGATTCACGATCCGGCCCGCGGCGAACACGCCGAGCAGCCGGGTCACGCGGATCTCTCCCGTGTCCGCATCGACCGTCACCTCGGCGAACTGGGCGCCGAACGCATTGCGGGAGTACGCCTGCCGCGAGTCGAGTGCCTCCTGCGTGGACGCGAACGCGCTCACGCCCTCGGGAGGGACCTCACCCCCGGCGACCTGTTCGCGCAGCGCCCGGCAGGCAAGGACGACGGCGTGGCCCCAGGATGCGGTGCCGATCGACCCGAAGGCGCCGATCGCCCACGGCAGGCTCGAGTCGCCGATCTCGACGGTGACCTCGTCGACGTCGACGTCCAGCTCGTCGGCGGCGATCTGGGCGAGCACCGTCCTGGCGCCGGTGCCGACGTCACTGGCGGCGATGCGCGACGACGTAGGTTCCGTCGCCGCTGAGCGTGGCGCGCGCGGTCGAGGGCGCCTGGGAGGCCGGGTACATCGACGAGGCGACGCCGTGCCCGACGAGAAGCGGGCCTTCGCGCACCGGCACCCGGTCCCACCAGCCGAAGCGCTCGGCGCCCTCACGAAGGCACCCGACGAGGTCACGGCTGCTGAACTCCTCGTCCGTGTCCGGGTCGCGGTCGGGCTCGTTGCGGATGCGCAGCTCGACGGGATCGACGTCGGTCGCGACCGCGAGCTCGTCGAGGGCGCACTCCATCGCGAAGAAGCCGGGCGCCTCGCCGGGAGCCCGGCAGAAGCCGGGCGACGGTACGTCGAGCCTGACGACGCGGTGCGTGTTGAAGCGGTTCGGTGCGGCGTACATGACACGCGTCCCCGTCGTGCACGGCTCGCAGAACTCGTTCAGCTGCGGATGTCTGCGCGTAGGCGACGTGCTCCCAGGCGGTGAGCGTTCCGTCCTGCTCGGCGCCGAGGCGGATGCGTTGGATCGTGGGCGAACGGTGCCCCGAGATCGGAAACATCTCCCGACGCGTGAGGGCGATCTTCACGGGCCGGCCGCAGACCTGCGACGCCATCGCTGCGACGACCACCTGGGGGCGGGCGGCGCCCTTCGAGCCGAACCCACCGCCGACGTGCTGGTTGATCACGCGCACCTGCGTCCGGATCGATGCCGAATGACTCCGCCAGCGACGCGCGGACGCCGTACGGATACTGGCTCGACTCGTGGACGACCAGCGTCGCCGTCCGCCCAGATCGCGAGCGATGCGTGCGGCTCCATCGGCATGTTGTGCGCGGCTGGTGTCGTGTACGTCTCTGTCGATGGTGATCGGCGCCGACACCAGCGCGGCGTCGATGTCTCCGTGCCGTGTCTCGGGAGGGCGAAACGCAACGTGGCTCGGGACGGTAGAGCCCGGGGTGGTCGGTCCGGAGTGCGACGTCGTGCTGCTCCGCCTCGATCACCACCTCGACGTGCTCCCTCGCCTCGACCGCGATCTCGAGCGTCTCGGCCACGACCGCCGCCACGATCTGCCCGCAGTAGGCGACCTGCGGCTCCTGGAGCACGAACAGCTCCCCGCCGCCGTCCGCGTCAGGCGCGGTGCATTCTCGTACCAGATGCACCGCCAACACGCCCGGGAGAGCGAGCGCGCGGCTCGCGTCGACCGCCGCGATCGCCCCGCGTGCGACCGCGACTGCACGCAGGGCAGCGTAGGCGACACCCTCGACGGGCACGTCGTAGGCGAAGAGCGCCTCCCCCGCGCCTTGGCACGCGCATCGTGCGCGCTCGACGTCTGCACCGATCGCCCTCTACGCAGGGCGGTCATCGCGAGCTCCAGGAGCGTCGCCGTTGCAGTGCGGACCGCGAGGGTCGTCTTGAAAGCGGTGCCGGGGAGCGGTCGCGCCTCCGCGAGCTCCGTCTCCATCGCCGCACGGATCGTGTCCCGCTCGAGCGGGACACCGCGAAGCGCCTCCTCGGCGCGCGTCGCCCGCCACGGGCGGGCTGCGACCCCACCGAGGGCGAGGCGGACGCTGCCGTCGCTTTCGACGACCGCGGCGACGGATACGAGAGCGAAGGCGAACGACGCGCGGTCGCGTACCTTCCGGAACCGCGAGCGCGCGGTCAGCGGCGGCAGCTCGAGCGCGGTGATCAGTTCGCCGCGCTCGAGCACCGTCTCGCGGTGTGGCTCCTCCCCTGGAAGCCGGTAAAGCTCGCGGAGCGGCAGCCTGCGCTCCGTCGTCTCGACGACCGCGTCGAATGCCGCGAGCGCGACGGCGAAGTCGGAGGGAGACGTCGCGACGCAGTGCTCGGACGCCCCGAGAATGGCGAGATGCCGCTGCTCGCCCTCCAGCGCGGAGCATCCCGTCCCGGGGGTGCGCCTGTTGCACGGTTTCGCGACGTCCTGGAAGTAGAGGCAGCGGGTTCGCTGCAACACGTTGCCGCCGGCGGTCGCCGCGTTCCGTAGCTGCCCTGACGCTCCGGCGAGCAGCGCCTCCGCGACCGCCGGGTATCGCTCGCGAACAAGCCGGTGGGCCGCGATCTCGCTGTTGCGCGCCCCGGCGCCGACGCGGATTCCTGCCGTTGCGCTGTCTCGACAATGTCCGATTCGAGCAGCCGCCTCACGTCGACGAGCAAGGAGGGTGTCTCGACGCCGAGCTTCATCAGGTCGACGAGATTCGTTCCTCCGGCGAGTACCCTGGTCCCGTCCTCGGCGGCGAGGCGGGCCGCCTCGCCGAGCGATTCCGGGCTCGCGTAGTCGAATGCTCTCAACGCGCTGCCTCGGCGACCGCCGCGACGATGTTGACATATGCCCCGCAGCGGCAGAGGTTGCCGCTCATCCGCTCCCGGATCTCGCGCTCGTCGAGCAGCGGGGTGTCACGGACGTCCGCCGTGGCCGCGCTCGGCCAGCCCTTCGCCGCCTCGTCGAGGACCCCGACGGCGGAGCAGATCTGACCAGGGGTGCAGAAGCCGCACTGCAGCGCGTCGTGGTCGACGAATGCCTGCTGCATGCGGTGAATCTCCCCGTCGGTCGCGAGCCCTTCGATTGTCGTGATCTCCGCGCCCTGATTGGCGACGGCGAGCGCGAGGCAGCCGACCACCCGGTACCCGTCGACGAGGATCGTGCAGGCACCGCACTGGCCGTGATCGCAGCTCTTCTTGGCGCCGGTGAGCTGGAGATGCTCGCGCAACAGGTCGAGCAGCGTCGTCCGCGTGTCGACCACGGTCTCGAGGCGTTCGCCGTTGACGGTGAGAGGGACGGAGACCCGCACGAGTGCACTCTACCCGGCTGTCGTCCCGTTTGGCAGAGATTTCGTCCCACCATGCGGTACATCACCGCAGCTAGTCGACGGCGGAGACCCCGACCGGCGGGCCGGCCGTCGGCTCGCTGATCGACCGTCGGAGCGGCCGCTCCTCGAGCCCGAACCACACGACCGCAAAGACCACCGCACAGAGCACTGCGCCGAGGAAGAACGCCGGCTGGATCGCGTCGGCGAGCCCGCTCCTCCCGCCGGGTGTCAGGTCGTACACCGCCGTGTCGCGCCCGCGGAGGTCGCGGGGCAGTCCGTGGTTGATGATGGCGCCGAACATCGTCACTCCGACAGTCGTCCCGATCGCTCGCGAGAACTGGATCACGGACGTCGCCGAGCCGATCGAGTCGAGGGGCACGGCGCTCTGGCCGGCGACCATGAGCGTCTGGAACATCATCCCGCCCCCGACACCGAAGACGACGAGCGCTGTCGCGAGTTCGGCTGTGCTCGTCCCCGGCCCCATCGTCGCGAGCACCAGCATGCCGGAGCCCATGACGGCCACCCCGAGCAGCGTCGGGAGGCGATAACGGCCGGTGCGAGAGACCCACTGGCCTGTGAGAATCGTGGCGGTGGCCCCGCCGAGCGTCGGTGGGATGAGGAGGAGCCCGGACGACGTCGCCGACACTCCGAGCACGCCCTGCGCGAACAGCGCGATGAACGAGATCGCGCCGAACTGGGCCATCACCGCGAGTCCTGTCGCGAGCGTGCCGGTTGCCACGATCCGCTCGCCGACCACCCGGACCGGGATGATCGGCTCGGCGACGCGCCGCGTATGAAGGACGAAGCTCGGGGCGAGGACGGCGAACGCGAGCCAGACGTACGGGCGGCCGGTGTCGAGGAGCCCGAGGAGGAGCGACGTGGTTGCGCCCGGCGAGCAGGATCGCCCCACCGACGTCCACCCGCCTCGTTTCGCTTCCGCCCTCGCTGCGGCATCGTGAGCACGATCACTCCCAGTGCGAGCAGCCCGATCGGGAGGTTGATGTAGAAGATCCACCGCCAGCTCGCGTTGTCCACGATGAGCCCGCCCACCGCCGGCCCGAGGATCGACGCCGTCAGGAACGTCGAGCTGATGAGGGCGACGTAGCGCCCGCGGTCTCGAGGCGGCACGAGCTCGCCGGTCGTCGCCATCGCGAGCGGGATCACTCCTCCCGCCCCGACCCCCTGGATGCCGCGAAAGACGATCAGCTCCGGCATGCTCTGCGCGATGCCGCACAGCATCGATCCGACGAGGAAGATAGGGATCGAGACGAAGAAGAGCCGTCGTCGGCCGAAGATGTCTCCGAGGCGGCCGTAGATCGGGACCATCACCGTGGAGGTGAGGAAGTACGCGCTGAAGACCCACGTATAGCTCGACAGGCCGCCGAGGTCGCTCGTGACGACCGGAAGTGCAGTCGCGACGATCGTCTGGTCGAGCGCGGCGAGGAGGATCACGAGCATGAGGGCCGCGTAGATCGCGAGCGTACGGCCGACCGAGTAGGGGTAACCGGGTTTTCGAGTAGCAAGCCGTGCGCGAAGCCGCTCGCTCACGTGACCGCGACGGCGATCTGCGACGTGGGCGTCACGGCATCAATCCCGGAAGCACGTTCGCGAACACGATGTCGGCGACGCCCTCATCGATCACGTACTGCTTCATCCAGGCCATCTGCTCGAACGGATTGTCGCTCCCGAAGAGCACGCGCTCGGGGCCGTACGCCTGCAACGCCATGCCGATCTGCCCCGGCGTCCGGCCGACCGTGTCGGTGTAGAAGCGTGTCCTCATGTACTCGGCGATCGGGATCTCGCGCCGCTCGTTCTGAATTCGCTCGAGCCTCCCGAGCAGATAGGGAAGCACGCCACCGAGGTGTGGATGAAGCACGACGAGGTTCGGGCAGGCGTCGAGCGTGCCGCTCTCGATCAGGTTGAACGCCGCTGCCGACGTGTGCGCCATCCAGAAGATCCCACCCTCGGCGACGGTGACGCCACCGTTGACGGCGAACGTCTGCGATCGCACCGCTGGGTGAAGGACGAGCGGCATCCGTAGCTCGTCGAGCCGCTCGAACACCGGCCGCGTCTCGTCGGTCGCGATCGGTCGTCCCTCGATGCTCGAATGCATCATCACGCCCCGCAGGCCGAGAGCGGCCGCATGGTCGAGGACTGCGAGCGCCTCGCCCGGATCCTGCATCGGCAGCGTCGCGAGGCCGACGAAGCGGTCGGGGAACCGGCGCTGAGCCAGCGCGAACTGCTCGTTGACGCCGCGGAGGAGGTCGCCGGCCTCCGCGCCGGGGAGGTGCTGCACCTCGGCGAGCGTCGGTGGGCTCGTCACGAGGACGTCGATACCGAGGCTCGTCGCAAGCTCGAGGATCCCCTCGAGGTCGGTGATCGACGGGGCGGCAGACAGCGCGCGACCGTCGGTGATCTCGACGAGCCACCCGTCGCTCGTCTTCTCTGCGCGCGGCAGGCGCGTCCGTCTCGTCAGCTCGTCGAGCGAGGCGGGTGGTAGCCAATGCACCTGGTGGTCGACGATCATGCCTGCAGCCTCCTTGCCTCTCGTTCAGGAAACGGGCCGCGTGGGACAGCTCACCGCGCACGAGCGCGATCCCGACCGATCTCGAACGAGCGTACTACACTGGCGGCTCCCTGTCTCACCTGACGGGCCGTGGATCCCGACATGCGGACTATGGAACGAACGCCATGGAAGGAGCGTGGGTGACTCACTGCTTGCGGATCGGCGTGGTGGCCCAGGGCCAGGAGGGCATCACATGGGATCAATGGATGACTCTCGCCGACGCGACCGAGGCGGCTGGGCTCGACTGCCTGCTCAGCTCGGATCACTACCGTCCGCTCATCGGGGAGAGGGGTGGAGCACGGGACACCTGGACCATCCTCGGCGCTCTCGCCGCACGAACGAGTTCGCTGGTGCTCGGAACCCTCGTCTCGCCCGTGACGTTCCGGCATCCGTCGCTTCTCGCGCGCATCGCGGTCACAGTCGACGAGATCGCAGGAGGTGGTCGGGTCATGGTGGGGCTCGGCGCGGGCTGGCACGAGGGAGAGCACCGCGAGCACGGCTTCCCGTTTCCACCGCTGTCCGTCCGACTCGAGCAGCTCTCCGAACAGGCTGAGATCCTTACGCGCTCGTGGAGCGGTGAGCGCTTCGATCTCCACGGCCGCCACTACCGGCTCGAGGGGTGTCAGCCGTGTCCGGCGCCGGCCGTTCGGCCGAGGCTGATCATCGGAGGCATCGCGCAACGAGGGACGATTACCCCGGCCGTCGCGTTCGCGGACGAGTACAACACGCATTTCGCCGACGTCGAGACCTGCCGAAAGCGCGCGCGGGCCGTCGCGGTGGCCTGTGCCGCCGCGGGGCGCCCTCCACTGCCGTTCTCGCTGATGATGAACTGCGTGACGGCGCCGACGGAGTCGGAGGTCGAGCAGCGGCTGCGCCGGTGGTCAGAGATCGTGGGACGCCCTCCCGATCCGGGACGGTCGATCGTCGGGACGATCGATCAGGTCGGCGAGCGGCTGCGCGAGTACGCGCGGGCAGGCGTCGACCGGATACTGCTCCAGGATCTGTCCCATCATCCCGAGATGGTGACCGACTGGGGTGAGCTCGCACGGCAGATATCCGTTGAACGGACTGCTTGATCCGTAGAGTGGGACAGTATACCCTCACTGCCATGGCCGAACTCAACAGGCGGTTCGACGTGATCGTCGTCGGCTCGGGGGCGACGGGCAGCATCGCCGTCAAGGAGCTGACCGAGCGCGGGCTCGACGTCCTGTTGCTCGAGGCCGGTCGCGAGGTGACGGAGGCGGACTTCACGGCACCGCCTCCGGCGAAGCCGCGCCCGATGGGGATGGGTCTCCTGCCACGGTTCAAGGCCAGCGTCCGTGGTCAGCACGTGCAGTCGCGGCGCGCGTTCTTCAGCGATCGCTCGAACCCGCTGCTCGTCGACGATCGGGCGAACCCGTACACGAACGAGCCCGGGCATCAGCCGTATCTCTGGATTCGGGGACGCGTCCTCGGTGGGCGCCTGCACACCTACGGTCAGGATGCTCCTGCGAAAGTCGGCGGCCGACTTCGCGGGTGGTCCCGGTCGCGACCCCTGGCCGATTCGCTACGCGGACGTCGAGCCATGGTACGACCGCATCGAGGAGTTCATCGGGATCTACGGGAACCCGGACGGCCTGCCTCAGATCCCGGACGCGAAGGTCGTCGGGCCGGGGCACCTCACCGCGATCGAGCGGGATTTCAAGGCAAAGATCGAGGAGCGGTGGCCGGAGCGCCGCAGTCGTGTCGTGGCGCTATGCCGCCCCGAACCTGAAGCGCATCCCGCTCGGCATCCTCGCAGCGCGCGAGACGGGCCGCCTGACGACGCGGACGGACGCGATCGTGACGCGCATCGACGTCGACGAGCGGACGGGCAAGGCCGAAGGGGCAACCTTCGTCGACCGGCTCACGAAGCAGGAGCACAGCGTCTCTGCCGACGTCGTCGTCCTCTGTGCATCGACGATCGAGTCGGTGCGCCTCCTGCTCAACTCGAAGTCGGCGAAGCACCCGGACGGGCTCGGCAACTCGTCCGGGCTGCTCGGGCGGTACTTCATGGACCAGATCCCGAGCCTGACATTCGGTCAGTCGACGCAGGTGAAGGGCTGGGAACGCGACACGACGGCTCCATTCGATCCGGTCTACCCGCCCGCCGGCGGGATCTACGTCCCACGCTTCCTCAATGTCGGGGAGCGCACGCACCCGGACTTCACCACCGGCTTTGCGTACCAGGGCTCACTCGGACGCATGCCCGTGCCGGACGACCATCCTGCGATGTACGGGATGATGGGCTTCGGCGAGATGCTACCGAGGTACGAGAACACCGTCACCCTCAACCCGAAGAAGACCGACCGTTGGGGCGTCCCGGCGCCGCACATCACGCTCGGCCTCACCGAGGACGAGCGGGCCCTCGTGCGCGAGCAGGTTCGCACGGCGCGCGAGATGCTCGAGTACGCCGGGTTCCGCCCGAACTTCAACGGCTCGACCCTGGGACTCGACTCGAGCGCCGTCTGGCCGGGGGCCGACCCCGTCAGTAGATCGATCTTCCGGTTCGGAATCAAGAAGAGCCTCGCGCTCGGCGCCGCGATCCACGAGTGCGGAGGTGCTCGCATGGGCTCCGACCCGGCGACGTCCGTGCTGAACGAGTTCAACCAGTCGTGGGACGTGCCCAACCTGTTCGTCACCGACGCGAGCTGCTACGTGACGAACGGCATGGTGGGCCCGACGCTCACGATCATGGCCCTGACGGCGCGCGCGTGCGACTACATCGCACGCGAGCATTCAGCGGGCAGCGGGCTGTAGGCGCTCGGATCTCAGCGCAGCCGATCGAGTCCCGACCGCATTAGTCGAGGCTCTCGTCCAACGCTTCGAGTCGGTCGGCGGCACCCTCGAGGATCGACGGGCCATGACCGAAGACGATCGCCTCCGGCCGAAGTGCCGCGAGCGTGCGAACGGCTTCGCGCGCCTTCACGGGATCGGCCGTGTGCTCGGGTGCGGAGCCGGTCAGCCCACTCCGGTTGTTGAGAGCGTCGCCGGCGATCAGGATCCGCTCGGGAAGCAAGAACAGTGACACGTGGCCGCGCGTGTGGCCACGGGTGTCGAACGTCACGATCGCCCCGTGCAGCGGCAACGTCTCCCCAGGGGTGAAGCGGCGGTCGACCGCCCCGCTCCGTCGGATGTCACCGCCTCGACCAGGCGCGAGGCCCTCGATCACGTCGGCCTCTGTTGCGCCGGCCCAGACCGTCGCGCTGGTCAACTCGACCAGTGCTGCGAGCGAACCGACATGGTCGCCGTCGGCGTGTGTGATCACGATGTCACGAACGTCCGACGTCGAGCGTCCGAGCTGTGCAATACCGGCAAGAATCGCCTCCTCGCTCCCCGGCACGCCCGTGTCGACGATCGCGACATGCTCGGCGAGCAGGATCGTGGGGCCTCCCACGATGTCCGGCAGGTGGTAGATGCCGTCGCTGACCTTCTCCATACCTTGCGATCACTCCCTCGGTATCGTACGCTGTCCATTCAATAGGACGGATTGCCCACTCTACGGGACACAGCCATGTTCGAGCAACATCTCATAGAGGACGGAAGCCTGAGCACCGACGCGAACGGCTATGCCTTCGCGCTCAGACTCAACTGGTATCGCGCGCTGCCGCTCTCCTCGGTAGGGCTGAAGCTCCGCGTCGACGGTGAGGACGTCGACCCCGAGGCTGTCACGTTCTCCCTCGACGGGAACCGCTACCGCCTCGACGAGTTGCCTGCGCATTACGAGCGGATGTGGTTCGTGACCGCCTGCGCAGGCATCCACGTCGACCGCCCCGGCGGGCTCGAGCCCGGCCCTCACGAGGTGCGCGCGACGCTCACGTCGCGAATCCCGTACATCCCGACGCGTGGTACCGACGTGCTGCTCCAGTCCGACACGTGCACGAAGACGTTGGTGGCGACATGAAGCTCGGCACCACTCTCTACAGTCTCACGCCGGAGTTCCACGCGCGACGCTACGACGTCTTCGAGCTGATCGACCAGGTCGGCCTCCGAGGTCTGGGCCCGGGCCTCGAGCTCGTCGGTTTCCAGAGCATCCGGGGCTTTCCGCACGTGTCGCAGGAGTTCGAGCGCCGGTTCAAGGAGACCGTCGAGCGCCACGGGCTGCAACCGTCCTGCCTCAGCGCGAACGTCGACCTTGGCCGACGGATCGGCCAGCTGATGGACGAGGACGAGATCGTCGAGTACATGGAGCCGCAGCTCCGCGCGGCTGCGACGCTCGGCTTCCCGGTGGTGCGGGTGCAGTTCGGGGCGTCGGCGTCAGTGATCGAGCGGCTCACTCCGCTCGCCGAGCAGCTCGGTGTCCGTATGGGCATGGAGATCCACAGTCCGCATACGGTCGACCACCCGGTGATGATCGCGCTCCGCGACCTGTACGACCGGCTCGATTCGCCTGCCGTCGGGTTCATCCCCGACTTCGGGGCATCGGTGCGGCGACAGCCGCCACTTCTGTTCGAGGCGATCGCCCAGGCGGGTGTGCCGGAGGATGCGACGGCGGCGATGGTCGAGCTCTGGAATGCGCCGGGTGACCCGTTCCAGCGCCGTCTCGCGCTGATGGACCGCCTGGCGGAGCTCGGGGTCTCGAGCGACCACGCCACCCTCCTCGGCAAAGGCTTCGGACTCTTCGGTCGCCAGGACCCGGCGGCATGGGCGGAGATCGGCCCCTGGATCGTGCACGTCCACGGAAAGTTCTTCGAGGTCGACGAGAACGGCGACGAGCCGGCGGTGCCATATCCGCAGCTGATCGCCGTTCTCGCCGAGATCGGCTACGACGGGTTCATCTCGAGTGAGTGGGAGGGCTGGCACTGGATCGAAGGCCGGGACGGCTTCGTGGTGCTGGAGCAGCACCACGCACTCCTCGACCGCTTGCTCGCACAGACGACCGCGTAAGGATCCGCGCGCTCTTCGCGCTGCTCGGTGCGACCGAGTCGGCGTGGCTCCCGTTCGCGGCGTTGTTCCTCCGCGAGCGCGGCTTCGACGCAGGCGAGATCGGGGGCACGCTTGCCGCGATGTCGCTGGCGGGCTTCCTGAGCGGGCCGTTATGGGGGTGGGTCGCGGACCGATACCTCGGTCACGAGCGCACGCTGACGCTGATCGCCGGGGGCGCCGTGCCGCTTGCTGCCCTCGTCTGGCTCGTGCCGGGTGGGCTCCCACTTGCTGCTGCGTGCGTCGCGCTGTGGGCCTGGAAGGCGCCGCAACTCGGGATCGCGGACGCCGTTGCACTCGGACGGCTCGGCGGCCGGCGCCAGGGCTACGGCTCGATTCGGCTCTGGCTGAGCGTAGGCTTCGCGGTGGCCGTCGTCGTGTGGGGCAGCGTCCTGCATGTCCGAGGTGTCGGCATCTCGCCGCTCGTCTACGCGGTCGATGCTCGCGCTCCTTGCCGGCGTCTCGTCGCGCCTGACGCGCGTTGGCACCGGCCGGGGAGCACGCGGGGAGGCGACGGCTCTCCCTCCGCCTCCGGTGCGCCGCTCGCTCCTGGCCCTCGCGGTGTTTCTCTCGGCCGTGTTCCTCCTCCAGGCCGGCTTCTTCGCCGCTCAGAGCTTCTTCGCGCTGCGCATCGTCGACCTCGGCGGCGGCCTCGTTCTGGTCGGCGTCGGGAGAGCGCTCCAGGCTGCCGTCGAGGTGCCGGTAATGGCGTGGACGAGCCGGCGCTCGAACCCGCTGCGGCCGGTCCAACAGTTCGCGCTCGGGTGCCTGCTTGGGTCGCCGTCTTCGGCGGCTGGGCCGTCCTCGACGAGCGCGGCCAGCGCGACGATGGTCAACGTCGTCGGCGGCTTGGCCTTCGCCCTGACGTCCGTCTCGGCCGTCGTCATCGTCGATGAGCTCGTTCCGCTGCGGTATCGCGCCACAGGGCAGACGCTCGCGCGTGCCGATCGGCGGAGGGCTCGCGCCCGTCGCCGGCCTCACCGTCGGGCGGTCTGATCTACGGGACGGCTGGCGCAGGCCCGATGTTCGCCGCGACCGCCGCTTGCGCCGCCCTCGCGGCCCTCGCCGCCGGGGCTCGTCGTCATCCGGGCGCGCTCGGTGACGAGCGCCTTCTTCATCACCTTGCCGAGGGCGTTCCGCGGTAGCTCGTCCACGAAGACGACGTCGCGCGGCCGCTTGTGCGATGAGAGCAACGTGCCCACGTGGCCACTCAGCTCGTCGGCGTCGGCGCTTGCTCCGGGAGCGAGCACGATCCAGGCCCCGATCCGTTCTCCCATGTCGGCGTCCGGGACGCCCGCCACAGCGGCTTCTGCGACGGCCGGGTGCTCGAGCAGGGCACCTTCGATCTCGCCTGCGCCGATCTTGTAGCCGCCGCTCTTGATCAGGTCGGTCGAGCGCCGTCCGACGATGCGATAGACGCCGTCGGCCGTCCTCGTCGCGAGGTCGCCCGTTCGGAACCAGCCGTCGTGGAGCGCCTCGGCGTCGGCGTCCGGCCGATTGAGGTAGCCGATGAACAGGTTCGGCCCGCGCACCTCGATCTCGCCGAACGTCTCGTCGTCGGAGATGTCGAGCACCGCACCGTCGTCGTCCACGAGCCTGATCGCGACGCCGGGAAGCGGCTGTCCGACGTACCCCGGACGCGGCTCGTCGCGCGCCCCGACACCGATGTTCATCAGCGTCTCGGTCATGCCGTAGCGCTCCACGATCGCCTGGCCCGTAAGCCGGCGGATGCGGTCGTGCTCGACCGCGGGGAGCGCTGCCGATCCCGAGACCAGGATTCGCGGACGGCCGAGCGCGTGCGCGACGCCCGCATCGGTCTCCGCTTCCGCCCCGAGCCGGTGGTACATCGTCGGCACGCCGAAGATCATCGTCGCGCCGCGACCGATGGCGTCCGCGACCGCCTGCGGCGAGAAGCGCTCGATGAGCTCGACGCTGCCGCCCCGGCGAAGCGGCCCGAGCACGCCGAGCACGAGCCCATGGACGTGGAAGAGCGGAAGCGCATGCGCGAGCCGGTCATCGGCTGTCCACTCCCAGATCTCGGCGAGCGCGTCGAGGTTCGTCTCGATCGCCCGGCGGGGGATCTGGACGCCCTTCGGCATCCCCGTCGTGCCGGAGGTGTAGAGAACGATCGCTGCCGACTCGGGCTCGAGCCGATCGGGAAGGGAGGCGTCGCCGCCGAGGCCGACGTCGATGCGCTCGATCGCGGCGAGCTCCTCCGGCAGCTCGTCGCCCGGCCGCGCGAGGACGAGGTCGGGCGCGGCGTCGGAGGCGATGTGCTCGAGCTCTCTCGCACCGGCCTTGGGATTGAGGGGCACCACGGTCACGCCGGCCGCGAGCGAGCCGAGGACGGCTACCACGGTCTCGAGCGATGTCGTCGCCCACACCGCGACCCGCTCGCTTCCGGTGGCGAGAGCAGTCACGGATGACGCGGCGCCCGCAAGGGCGCCATAGCTCAGCGACCGGTCGCCGACCCGGACGGCCTCGTGACCGTCGTCGCGGGGAAGCAGGGTCACAGCTCGAGCACCACATCGTCGAACGGCACCTCGTCGCGCTCGAGAACGTCGACCGCGAGCCTCGTGCCACACCGGGGGCAGTACCACGCCGTCATCGCGAGTTGTGGATGGAGTGGCGGGTTGCCGGACGGCATCGTGAACGGCGCCGCGACGGCACCTGCCCGCCACCGCGTGCTTCCCCGGGCGAGCGGCTCGCCGCAACAGACGACGTCCGCCCCCACAATTCGGAGCGCGTCTCCGAACGGGCTCCCGGGCGATCGCACCGGCTCTGCGGCCTCGTGGCCGATGCGCTCGCGGCGCAACCGTTGACGTGTACCGGGGTCGTCGTCGACGCCGTACACGGCGGCGGCCGCGTCCCGGCTGACGCGTCCGGCGTCGACATCGGCTTCGACCGCGTCGGGATCGCGCTCGAGAGGGTCGCCGACGCCGCCACCGCCCTGCCAGAGAAGCGCGACGACGTCCTCCTTCGTCATCGGCATGAGCCCCGGCTTCGGCCCGAGCTCCTCCCACGCTCCACCGATCGTGGCCGGGTCGTCTCCCCCGGGCGGCGAGCGGTAGACCCCTCCGGGGAGGGCTCCACGGCCGAACCTCTGGCGTACCTGGGAGCCGGGGGCGCCCCCCGCCAGCCCGACGGAGTTCGGTACCTCGAGGCCGTGCGTCATGATCAGCGCGTCGACCTGCTCGACGCCGTGGATCGTGAACGCGATCTCGGCGCTGGCGCCGCCGCGACGGCGGCCGGCACCACCCGTGTCGGGCGCGATCCGGCGATACAGGTACAGCATCGGCGAGACCTGCTCGTTCCGCTCGACGTCGGCGATGCTCGGCAGAGGGCCATCCTGCGGCCCTCCGGCGTCGATCCCGTCCTTGCTCTCCCACGCGCCCGAGCCCTTCGCGAGCGGGTCGATCAGATGCATACCGAACCAGTCACCGTTACGGCCGCGGCCGCCCATGTTGAACGTCGCCATCGTCCCCCAGCTTACGGCCTGCGCACGCTCGTGCAGCTCCGGAGAGCAGGCGAGCAGCTTGTTGAGCGCCGCGCTGACGACGCCGGCCGCGACCCAGACCGCCTCCACGGTCGCTGCTCCGACCGGAGCGGGCGGTTGCGCCGTCACCACGAGCCCATCCGGCGCGACCACCTCGATCGGCCGGATGACGCCCTCGTTCCACGGCACGTCGAAGCCGAGCGTCGGGAGGCTGGTCGCGGCGACAGCTCCCCACAGGCCCGCGCGTGTGCAGTTGATGAACCCCGGCGCCTGGCCGCTCGAGCCGCTGAAATCCATCACCAGGGAGTCGCCACGTTTCGTCATCCGCAGCTCGATGCGGTAGAGGCGATCGGCGTGTCCATCATGTTCGAGAAAATCGACCGCGCGGAACTCCCCGTCCGGCAGCGAGAGAAGCCGATCACGCACACGGCGCTCGGAGCTCTCGACCATGAACGTCATCGCCTGCTCGACGACGTCGCGGTCGTAGCGGTCGATCAGCGTGCGAACGCGATCAGCGGCGACGTTCAGCGTCGCGACGAATGCGCGCAGGTCGAGGCCGAGCGCTGCCGGAAGCCGCGTCGCGGCCAGGATCAGGCGCATCACGTCCTCGCGAATCTCGCCGCGGTCGACGAGCTTCACGACCGGTAGCCGCAGCCCTCCTGGTAGATCTCCCGCGCACGGGGAGACCAGCTCGCGAAATCCATGCCGCCGACGTCGGTCTCGTGCGCCATCACACCCGCCCAGGCGACGAGCTCGCCGCCGTGGAAGATCGGCGCGATCATCTGCACGTCGTTCTGGTGCAGGGCTGCGATGAACGGATCGTTGGCGATGAACATGTCGCCCTCGTTCACCGTGGTCGTCGGGTCGGCGAGGATCCAGCGGACGAGCTGCGAGAGGGGGCGGAGAGAACGCACCCTGGAAGCCCATCGCGATGAAGGGGCCGTCGGTGAGGAAGACGCCGGTGAAGAAGTCCGACGCCTCTGTCACCGTCGGCGACCCCGACACCGCCTGGAGTGCGATCCGCATCTCGTCGGTAATCGCGACGACGCCGGTTGCGTAGGACTTCGTAGGTGACCGGATCGAAGTGCGCCTCGCTCATGCACGTGCCTCGAGGGCGAGATTGCCGAACCCGTCTGTGACTCCACGCCACTCCGGTGGGATGACGACCGTGTGGCCCGGGAACTCGACCAGGGCAGGGCCGTCGACCGACTGGCCCTCGGCGGGCAGCTCGACTGCGTAGACCACCGTCTCGAGCGGTGCATCCGGGTCGTCGAACACGACGGGGCGTGTCCCCGCGACCTGCAGCTGCTCGCCGTGTGTCACGCGTCCATGAGCCTCCGTCCTGGCCGTCGCGGTGACCCTGATCGAGACGATCTCGAAGCCGGCCTCGCGGAACGCCGCACCGCGCCCGAAATTGCGCTCGTACTCGGCCTCGAACCCGGCGAGCGCCTCTTCGAGCGTGCTCGCGGGGACATCGATGTGGTGTGACTGGCCGCCGTAGCGGACGGCATATTCCACCGCGGTCGTACCGTGTACCGGCATCGCCCCGACGACCTCCGCCGTCGCATCGGCGATGAGACGCTCGAGCTGCGCCCGCTGCTCGGTCGTCGGATCGCTCCCTGACGAAAGCCGGAGCAGCAGCGTCCTCTCGGCCGCCATCAGGACATTGCAGGTGCCGGTGCCGTACGCGGACTGCGCGGTCGCGGTGGGCGGCACGACGACGACCGCGATCCCGAGCTCACGGGCGAGATCGACGGCGTGCGACGGCCCGGAGCCACCGCCCGCGAACAGGACGAAGTCGCGTGGATCCTGGCCTCGCTCGATCGTCACCTGGCGCAGGAGGTCGGCCATCCTGCTCGTCAGCACCTCGCGGATGCCCCACGCGGCGCGCACGAGGTCGATGCCGAGCGGTTCGGCGATCTCGGTGCGAATAGCCTCGCGGGCCGCCTCGACGTCGAGCCGCATTCGGCCGCCCACGAACCGCTCCGGGTCGAGGACGCCGAGCACGAGGTCGGCGTCCGTCGCCGTCGGAAGAGCGCCGCCCCGGCCGTAGCAGGCAGGCCCGGGGTCGGAGCCCGCGCTCGCCGGCCCGACACGGAGCGCCCCGGCGTGCACTGACGCGATGCTGCCGCCGCCGGCGCCGATGGAGCGCACGTCGACCGTCGGCACCCGGATCTCCGCGCCGGCCAGGCGTACCTCGGAGCTCATCAGTGGCCGACCTGCAACGACGACCCCGACGTCGAAGCTCGTCCCCCCGATGTCGATCGTGAGGACGTTGTCGATCCGAGCCGGGCGGCGTCGTTCTGCGAGGCCGTGACACCGGCGGCGGGTCCGGAGAAGAGGGCGGTGACCGGTCGTTCGCGCAGGTACGACGCCGGTACGACACCGCCGGCGCCGGTCATGAGCATGACCGGCGCCTCGCACCCGAGCTCGTGGAGCTGTCTCTCGAGCTCGGTGACGTAGTCGCCGGCGACGTGGCGCAGCGCGGCGTTGGCGGCCGTCGTCGTCATGCGCGCATATTCCCCGACGCTGTGGGAGACCTCGTGCGAGAGGCTGACGGACGCCTCCGGGATCGCCTCCAGCACGAGCTCCCGCAAGCGCCGCTCGTGCGCGCCGTTGACGGTCGACCACAGGGTGCACACGGCGACTGCCCGGACGCCCCGTCCGGCGAGCGCGGCGACCGCTGCGCGAGCGTCCGCTTCGTCGAGAGGCCGCACGATCTCACCGGCGACGTCGACGCGCTCGTCGACCTCGACGATATCCCCCCGCGCGACGAGCGGCCGCCAGCGACCGCGTCGATAGTAGTCGGTCACCTCTGCCTCGGTCATCCCCGCGGCCTGGCGCCGTAGGCGCCCGATCTCGAGCGTGTCGGCGAAGCCGCGGGTCGTGATAACGGCGGTCCGGTCGTAACGGTTCGTCAAGAGCGCATTCAGGCCCACGGTCGTGCCGTGGCCGAAGCGCGTGATGCGGGAGCAGAACTCCGGGGTCTCGAGCGCGAACGCATCCGCGGCGAGCTCGATCGCCGCGACAACGCCGGCGATGACGTCGGCCGTGCTCGGAGACTTGGTGACGACGGTTCGACCGTCGCTAGCCCGCACCCAGAGGTCGGTGAACGTACCGCCGACGTCGGACCCCACTTCGAACGTCGTCACGCCGCCTCCGCCGACGGCTCGGCTCTTGCGGAGACGCCGCGGGTCAAACGGCGAGGCCGGTCTCAGGATCGAAAAAGCGAAGCTTCTCCGGCACGATCGCGAGGTCGCGTCGTTCGCCGTCGGTGACGACTGCGTCGGGCGCGAACCTGGCAATCGCGCGGGATTGCCGGTGAGTCGGCCTGTCGTCGGGTCGGAACCCGAGGTCGGTCTCGCTTTCCCTCGCTTCGAGCGCGCTGTCGGAGACGACCGGTTCGGCGGACAGGAACACGTGAACCTGTCGCTCGGGACCGAGGGTCTCGACGAGTCGGACCTCCGCAACGAGTCGCGGCAGCTCGGGCGGTGCGACCGTTCCGTCCTGGAGATATTCCGGCCGGATTCCGACGGCCAGCGGCTTGCCGACCCAGGGGGCAAGCGTGGGACGAGATGCGAGGAAGTCGGTCGGAAGTGGGACATGCTGGTCGATCAGTTGGAGGTGAAGTGCTCCGTCTCCCTGCACGAGCGTCGCCCGGAAGAGGTTCATCGGCGGCGAGCCGATGAACTCGGCCACGAACAGGTTGGCCGGCGTGTCGTACAACGTGTACGGCTCCCCTTCCTGTTGCAGCACCCCCTTCCGCATCACTGCGATACGCGTGCCCATGGTCATTGCCTCGACCTGGTCGTGGGTCACGTAGAGCGTCGTGATACCGAGCCGCTTCTGCAGGGCCGCGATCTCCCCGCGCATCTCGACACGAAGCTTTGCGTCGAGGTTCGAGAGAGGCTCGTCCATGAGGAATACCTGCGGTTGCCGGATCAACGCGCGCCCCATCGCGACGCGCTGGCGCTGACCGCCGGAGAGGTTGCGCGGCCGTCGCTTGAGGTGCTCGGTCAGATCGAGCAGCTCCGCCGTCTGCTCGATCCGCTCCTTCCGCTCGGGCTTCGGCACCTTCTGCGCTCGCAAGGGGAAGCCGATGTTTTCGGCGACGCTCATGTGCGGGTACAGCGCGTAGTTCTGGAACACCATTGCGATGTCGCGCTGCTGGGGATTGAGCTCGTTGATGCGCCGCCCGCCGATACGGATCTCGCCGTCGGTGATCTCTTCGAGCCCTGCGAGCATTCGCAGAGCCGTCGTCTTCCCGCAGCCGGAGGGGCCGACGAAGATCATGAACTCCCCGTCCGCGATGGTCAGGTTCAGGTCGAGGACGGCACGAGTCCCGTCCGGATACACCTTCCCGACGCCGACGAATTCGATCTCGGACATCAGGCCTTGATCCCCCCGCTGAAGCCGCGGATCAGCTGGCGCTGCGCGAACAGGTAGAAGACCACGATCGGGAGGATCGAGAGCAGCACCGTGGCGAAGATGAGGCCCCAGTTCGAACCGTACTCACCGACGAAGGCGTACACCGCCACCGGCAGCGTCTGCTTGTCGCTGCCGGCCAGGAAGATCAGCTGCAGGAAGAAGTCGTTCCAGACGATCACGCTCGTGATCACGGCGACGGTGGCGGTGATCGGCAGCAGAAGTGGGAAAACGACCCTCCTGAAGGTCATGAATCTCCCTGCCCCGTCAACGTATGCGGCCTCCTCGTAGTCCCGGGGAACCGTCCGAATGAATCCGGTGTAGAGGAAGACAGAAAGAGGCATCAGCAGCCCGGCATGGAGCAGGATCATGCTGGCGTAGGTCCCAGCGACGTGGAGTTTTAGCAGCACGACGTAGGTCGGGATGATCCCCAGCTGAAACGGGATGATGATCGCGAGCACGAACGCGAAGTACATGAACGTGCCGAGCTTGCCCGGGTGGCGTGAGATGGCATATGCGGCGAGCGCGCCGACGGCAACGAGGATGAGGACGGATCCGACCGTGATGATCAGGCTGCTCTTCATCGACTCACCGAGCGTGTATCCGCCCGTGCCGTCCCACGCCTCCGAGAGGTTCTCCCACGCGATGCGCGACGGCAGTTCGGACGCGGTCGTCGAGTAGGACTCGGCCTCCGACTTGAAGGCGCCGATCACGAGGAAGTAGAACGGCACCCACCAGAGCGCCGCAAACGCCAGCAGGCAGAGCTCCCGCGAGAACGTTCGCCAGGTGTAGCGATGGAATCCCATCAGAGGCGAGTCTCACGACGTCGCAGTACGAGGATCTGAACGATTGCGACCGAGGCGATGAACATCGTCAGGACGAGCGCGAACGCGGCACCGTACCCGAAGCGACTGTTCCCGAAGCCCTGCTTGTAGATCTGCGTGGTAAGGGTCTCGGTCGCGGAGCCCGGGCCACCATTGGTGAGTGCCAGGACGACGTCGAAGACCCGCAGAGCGTTGATCGTCGCGAGCGCGATGCTGACCGTCATCGCCGGGGCGAGCATCGGCAACGTCACGGCCCGGAACCGAAGCCACACCGACGCGCCGTCAACCGCGGTTGCCTCGTCGAGCTCTTCGGGCACGTTCTGGAGGCCGGCGAGGTAGAACGACATCGAGATCCCCGACCACTGCCAGATCATGACGATCACGATCGACCAGATCGCCCAGGTGGGGTCGCCGAGCCAGATACGCTGCCAGCCGTCGAGGCCGACCGCACCGAGAAGGCCGTTGATCGGCCCATTGTACTCGAACATGTACCGCCAGATGTACGACGTCGCAAGAGGGCTCAATACGAACGGTGCAAAGAAGACGACACGGAGGAGGTTCCGCGACTTGACCGTCCGGTTCAGCGCCATCGCCAGTGCAAGGCCGAGCACCTGGGTGACGACGACGAAGACGACAGCGATCTCGACGGTGTGCACGAGTGCGTCCCGGGCAACCGGATCCCGTGCGAGTTCGCGGAAGTTGCCGAGGCCGATCCACTTCGGCGAGGCGTCGATGCCGTTCCAGTCGGTGAACGCGTACCAGCCTCCTGCCGCCACCGCGATGTAGTGCATGAGGAGTGCGAGCAGAAGGCCCGGGACCGCCCAGATCAGCGGGATCCCTCGGGCGCCCTGGCGTCTCTTGCCGGAGGGGCGCCGGACTATCCGGCGGGCCTCGGGGGTGGCGGAGGGGGTCGAGATGTCCGTCATGGCGGGTTGATCGGCGACGCGAAGTCACCCGGCCCTGGCGCTGAGACGCTTTCGGAAGAGGTGACGGTATCTCCGTTCTGCGTGAGAGTCAATGGACGTCCCCGCGGTGGGCGGCGGGCGAATGTCGTGGACAATTCAGGAGGCCAGCGGGTCGGCGTCCGCACCGGTGTTGGGTGCGGACGCCGACCACGCCGTTCTCGCGCGCTTTCTGCTCTTCGGGGTTACTTGCCCCAGGTATCGTCGAGCAGCTTGAGGGCGCTCGGGATGCTCTCGCCGTTGATCAGGATCTTGCCCGAGACGGTGGCGAAGTTCGAGTTCGTCGTCGAGGTCGGGAACTGGGCATCCGACCGGGCGACGATCTTATCCGCCTTGATGAGCGGGCCATACGCCGCGAGCGCTGCCGGAAGCTTGCCCGTGTTCACCTGTACGAGCGACGCGGAGCCGTTGATCCTCGCCTGCAGCCTCGACTGGCCGTCCCGACCCGCGAAGTCGATGAACGCGAGTGCGGCCGCCTTGTTCTTCGTCTGCGCCGACACGGCGAGGCCGAAGTTGTAGCCCATCATCCCGCGCGTCTGGGACGCCTTGTTACCCGGGAACGGGACGACGATGAACTCCGTGTTCGGCTTGATCGAGTTGTACGTGCTGAGCGCCGCGGACGGCGCGAGCGATCCGTACGTCCTGCCCTGCGCGATCGCGCGGCCGAGGTCCTGGATGCTGGCGGCCTGCCACCCCGGCATGAAGCAGCCACGGTCTCGCATCGCGATCACGTGCTTGAAGAGGTCGGCCCAGAGCGGTGAGGTTTCGAACGAGACCTTCCCCTGTGCCTTCTTCTGCAGCCAGTTCGGGTCCTTCGAGTAGACGTACGTCGCCGCCATGGTGTTCAGGATGCTCTCGCCGGTGATCTGTCCGGCGAACGAGAGGAGGTTTCCGCCGTTGGCCTTCGCCCTGTCGCAGAGCTGCAACACCTGGCGAACGTCGTCGGGACCTTCCAGCCGTTCTTCTTGAACTCGGTGTTGTTGATAACCCAACCCGAGGCGACCTTGTAGATGGGCTCGACGTACACCTTGCCCTTGACGCGGAAGAACGCTCTGTCCACCTTGGGAATCCGCTTCACGAAGGGCCGGTTCGTGAGGTCGAGGACCTTCCCGGCCAGGGCGAGCGGCTTGTTGGCGATATCGCCGGCCGGGCTGGGATGCGAGAAGAAGATGTCGGGCGCGTTCCCCGAGTTGATCTGCGTCATCAGTCCGGTGACGAGCGCCGGCCCGGTCGGAAGGTACTGGATGTCGACCTTGATGTTCGGGTAGGCGAGGTTGAAGTTGTGGATGAGCGGATCCATGGACGCTTGCGTCGCCGTGTGGGTGGCGATGCGCAACTGTCCGCTGAGCTGCGAAGGCCCGGTCGCTGCCGGCTTGGCCGATGCCCCACTGATTGCGATTGCCCCTACGCCGACGGCGGCGAGTGCGAGGCCGATCGTTCGACCCCTAGTGAACTTGAGCACGTGATTCCTCCTTTGGTGGTACACGTGATGTCCTCTGATTGACGGAGCGACGCCCGCGTCCGCCGGTGCGGCGAGTGTATACAGCATTTGCGCTTCCGGTCAACATCTTTTCCCGGTTCGCACGCAAAATACGTGAGAAATACACTGACGCTCGGTCAAAAGCGCGCTCGGTCAAAAGCGGGCCTCGTTGTCCTTAGAGACGCATGGACTCCCGGGAAGTTAGGCCGGAGGTTCGCACCGTACGGTCGGTCGGCTACTGGAACCGCAGAGCGGTCTCGCGCATGCGGTCGACCTGGAGCTGTGGCGCGTTCGCGTCGAGAGGCCCGGGTCGATAGGTCACGCGATGGAGCACACCCGTATAGGGAAACGGGCCGTGGCGCTCGTAGAGTGGCCAGGAAACGGGAGAGCGGCGGTCGATCCCGACGTCGATTCCCTCGAACGGCGAGAGGCCGCCGAGCATGCGCACGCCTTCGATCCGGGCAGAGCCCACCGTCGCTTCGCACGCCCTGCCCTCTCGCAGTCGGACCCGGAGCACGATGTCGTTCTGCCCGGGAAGCACGGGATCTCCGACGCTCTCGTGCAGGCGTCCGTACTCGTTCCAGGCAAGGTGGGTCAGGCCCCGTTCGACGTACACGACATACCCACACCCCTGGTCGCCGTGAGCGAGCAGCACCCCTTCGTCTCCTCCGGCCCACTCGAACGCGATCCGTACGTCGAACGCCCTGAAGTGAACGAGCTCGGCGGCGCGGACGCGTGACAGCGTCGGGGTGCCGGGAAGGAGGGTGAGGTCGCCGGCCTCCTTCTCCCTCGGGTTGCGGAGGGCACGCGGAAGACCCACACCCTCGTCGAGTGGAAAGACGTCGTTCGCGGCCGCAGCCTCCTCCCAGGCGGCTGCGAGCTCGCGTACACGCTCGGGGTGCGCCGCGGCCAGGTTCTCGATCTCCGTCGGGTCGACGTCGAGATGATAGAGCTCCCATTCCGCGTCGTCGAACGGAGTCCGCGGACGGTGCTGCGTGGCGATCTTCCAGCCGTCGTCCCAGTAGCCTCGATTGCCCGCATGCTCCTCGTGTTGTCCGCTGCGTAGCGGCGCCTCGGCGGTCGCGAAGCTCTCGCCCTGGACCTCCGCGGGGGAGGGGATCCCTACCAGATCGAGGATGGTCGGCATCACGTCGGTGACGTATTGCCAGCGGTTGTCGATCCGCCCCGGCTGCCTCTCGGCGGCGGGCCACGAGAGGATCAAGGGAACGCGCACGCCACCCTCGAAGACATCCGACTTGTACAGGCGAAACGGCGTGTTCGACGCCATCCCCCAGCCGCTCGGGTAGTGCATCTGCGAGGTAGGGCCGCCGATCGGCTCGAGGTCCGTCGTCGGCTCGTCCGCTTCCGCAGGGCCGCGCGGCGGGAACTCGCGCCAGTAGTGAAGCATCCCCCGCGAGCCGCCCTCGGCCGTCCCACCGTTGTCGGAGAGAAAGAGGATCAGGGTGTTCTCCCGCTCGCCGAGCTCGTCCAGCAGCCCGAGCAGGCGGGCGGTCGAGCGCTCGACGGACGCGATCATGCCAGCGTACACCTCCATCATTCGCGCGAAGAGGGCCTGATCGGCCGGCGCCTGGTCATCCCAGGCGAGAACGTCGTCCGCCCGCTCGGGCAACCTCGTGCCCGCCGGGAGGAGCCCCAGCTCGATCTGTCGGGCGAAGCGCTCGCGTCGGATCGCGTCCCATCCCGACGCGTATCGTCCTCGGAACCGCTCGATGTCCTCCCTCGGCGCCATCAGCGGCCCGTGAACGGCAGCGTGTGCGAAGTAGAGGAAGAAGGGCGTCTCGGGAGCATTCGCCCGTACGTCCTTGATCATCCGCAGCGCCTCGTCCGTCAGATCGTCGGTCAGGTAGTACCCATCGGGGTAGCGGTCGACGTCGACCGGCGAGTTGTCACGGTAGAGCTCGTGTGGATGATGTTGGTTCGTCAGTCCGTCGAGGAACCCGTAGTACCGGTCGAATCCGCGCTGGCACGGCCACATCGAGCGGTCTCCGGCCACGTGCGCGTCCGCCGGACGTGCGAGGTGCCACTTTCCGACGGCCAGGGTCGCGTACCCCCGCTCACGCAGGACTTCGGGAAGCGTCTTCGCGCCCGGCGGGAACGTCGAGCTCCGGGACGGAAACCCGGAATCGGGCTGCGACACCACCGCGAAACCGGCGGCGTGATGGTTGAGGCCGGTCAAGAGCGATGCGCGCGTTGGTGCGCACACCGGGGTGACGTGGAAGTTCGTGTAGCGAACGCCCGCCTCGGCCAGGGAGTCGATCGCCGGGGTGTGGATCTCGGAGCCGAAGCACCCGATGTCGCTGAACCCCATGTCGTCGAGGAGGATGATCACGACGTTCGGCGCCCCGGCCGGCGGCTTGGGTCGGAGCGGCCACCAGGGCTCGGACTGCGCGAATATGCGCGCGATCCTTCCGTGGAACGGTCGCAGCCCTCTGACGTTCGCCATTGCCCACTCAGGGTACAAGTGTGTCGGCAAACGTCGGTCCTCCATCGGTCTTTCCGCGATCCGCGACCGATGTTCCCGACCGGAACGGTTGAAGTCCGGCGAAAGTCCGCGCTATTGTGGCCGGTGATGTCTCAGACCGCACCACCTCGACGGCCGATCAGAGGGGCCCCGGCACCCGGTACCGGCGAGATCCTCACGCTGATCCGCAGTGGGCAGGCGACGACGCGGAGGGACATCGCCGCCGCGTCCGGCCTCGCGCGCTCGACCGTCTCGCAGCGGGTAGACATGCTGCTCGCCGACGGTTGGGTCGTCGGGGCGCCGAGCGTCTCGACGGGCGGTCGACCGCCTACCGCGCTCGCGTTCAACGCGAGCGCGGGGGTTGTGCTCGCGGGCGCGCTCGGCGCGACCCAGAGCCGCCTCGCGGTGACGGATCTCGCTTCCGGGGTGCTCGCCGAATCGGCCCACGACCTGGCGATCGCCGTCGGACCGGAGGAGTTCCTGCCCTGGCTCACCGAGCGGTTCGACGAGTTGCTCCTCCAGGCGGGCAGCACCCGGGAGGCCGTCCGCGCGATCGGGGTTGGCGTGCCGGGGCCGATCGAGTTCGCAACCGGCACGCCGGTGCGGCCACCGATCATGCCCGGCTGGGACGGCTATCCCGTGGCCTCGTGGCTCGAGAGGCGCTTTGGTGTCCCGGCGCTCGTCGACAACGACGTGAACGTGATCGCCCTCGGCGAGTACACACAGAACTGGGCGGACAGCGACCACGTCGCCGTCGTCAAGGTCGGAACGGGGATCGGCCTCGGGCTCGTCGCCGACCGTCGAATCTTCCGTGGGGCGCTCGGTGCGGCCGGCGATATCGGTCATATCCACGTCATGCACGCATCCGACGCCGTGTGCAGCTGTGGAAACACTGGCTGCCTGGAGGCCGTCGCCGGGGGACGCGCGCTGGCGGTCGCGCTACGGGAGAGCGGCGTATCCGCGGAGAGCGCCCGCGACATCGTCGAGCTCGTCGCCAACGGTCACCCGGAAGCGACTCGCCTCGTTCGCGACTCCGGGCGCGAGATCGGCGCCGTGCTCGCCGCGGTCGTGAGCCTGGTCAACCCCTCCGTCGTGGTCGTGACGGGTGACCTCGCGGAGGCGGGTGAGCACCTCCTCGCCGGCGTGCGGGAGGCGATCTACCGCCGCTCCACCGCGCTCGCGACCCACTCCCTGAGAATCGTCCGCGGCATCGCAGGGGAGCACAGTGGGGTCCTCGGCGCAAGCATCCTCGCGATCGAGCACGTGCTGTCTCCCGTCACGATCGACGGCGCGCGCTCGTCCACCGTTTCGCCGGCGTAGGCGATCGGGGGATGCTCATCGGGCGGTGGCGATCGCCTGGGGGAAGCCGTGGATGGACGGACAGGGCCCATTGTCGCCGATGAGGTAGTTGTCGCAGATCCACGACGCGATGCCGTGGCCGATGTGGGTGGGGTGGACGACGATGCTCATTCCTGCCTCGACGACCATCGTCTCCTCGGGTCGGATGAGCGGACGCTCCACGAGGTCATGACCCTGACCGTGCGCATGCAGGCGTCGCTCCTCGGGTCGGCCATGTGACCGCATGAAGCCGTTGAAGGCCGTCCAGATCTCGGCGCACGGCGTCCCAGGCCGCATCAGCCCGAGGCAGTACCGCTGAGCCTCGATCGTGAACGCGAGCTCCTCGACGAGCTGCTGCGGCGGCTCGCCGAGCACGATCGTCCGCCCGAGCTCCGTGTAGAAGCCGCCCGGCCCGTTGCTCTCGACGAGCAGGCAGAGGATGTCGTTCTCCCTGAGAACGCGGTCCTGGAAGTGGCGCGGGCCGATGCCGAGCGGCTCTCCCGGTTGGAACGACGCGCTCAGGTAGATGCCCTGCTCCGCGCCGAGGTCGTTGCAGACGTGCTGAGCGACCGCCGTGATCTCGCTCTCTCGCATGCCGGGCTCGACGGCGTCGAAGGCCGCCCGCATCGCCTCGTCCTGCAGGGTGGCGGTGCGGCGGATCAGCTCCTGCTCGACGGGCGACTTGATCACCTTGATCCCCTCGAGGAGATCCGTCGCGTCGACGAGCGTCGCGCTCGGAAGCCCGTCGCGTACCGCGTCGACCAGCGCAAGCGAGAGCTGGTACGGGCCGAGCAGGCCGATCGCCCCCTTCGCCCACGGCCGCAGCGCCTCGACGACCTGCGACGTCTCGAAGACGCTCGTGTACGGCGCGGCGGCGAAGATCGGCCCCTGGAGCACCCGGGCGCCGCGCCACTCGCCTGCTCCCTCGTCGATCCGCCCGCCCTCCGGGCCGAGCGTGACGACGGTGAGCGACCCCTCGCGCGGGAAGACGACGCTCGCCCACACCCCCGACGTCGCTGGAATATCCGTGAGGTACTTGACCGTGCCCCCGTGGAAGTCGTTGTTCGCCTGCGCGAGCAAGACGTCGATGCCGGCCTCGTCCATGGCGCCGCGAAGTGCCGCCCACCGCCGTTCGAGCTCCGTCAGCGGCAGGGGGTTCGCCACGCGCTCGCTCATCGCGGCACCACGTTCACCATCGCGTCGACGTCCCCGTCGAGGAAGCGGCGCAGGTTCGGCTCGAAGACCTCCAGCACGAGCTCGACGTACCGCTCGCTGCGCCCACCCATGTGTGCGGTCAGGAAGACGTTGTCGAGATCCCAGAGCGGATCGTCGGCGGGCAGCGGCTCCTCTTCGAACGTGTCCAGGCCTGCACCCGCGATCGAGCCGCGGCGGAGCGCGTCGATCAGTGCCGCCGTATCGACGATCGCGCCTCGTGCGAGGTTGACGAGAAAGGCGCTCGGCTTCATCGCGTCGAAGACAGACGCGTCGACGAGGTGAAAGGTGTCGTCCTCGAGGGGGACGGTCAAGACGAGGTAGTCGAGTTCGGGCGCCACCCGGACGAGGTCGCCGCGACCCACGATTCGGTCGATCCCTGCGACCGGTCGCGCTGTCCGCGAGACTCCGACGACGCTCATCCCGAGCGCCTTGCACGCGCGGGCGAGATGCGCGCCGACGATGCCGACACCGACGATGCCGACCGTCCGGCCGTCGAGGACGTGCGGATCCCAGCTGTCCCAGCGACGTTCGCCTCGCGCCCGCATGCTTCGGGCGGTATCTCTCGCCAGGCTGAGCATGTGGTAGAGGGCTGCCTCGGTCATCTCCGCCCCGTGGATGCCGCGGGCGGTCGTCAGCAGCACGTCCGGTCGGTTCGCGAGCCCGTGGAGCGCCATGTCGGTGCCGCTGATCATGCTCTGCATCCACCGCAGCGCAGGCATCCGGTCGGCCAGCGCAGGCTCGAAGCCGTGACCGACGGTGACGAGCACCTCGGCCGCGGCGAGGTACGCCTCGGCGTCGCTCCAGGTCTCGACCGCTGCGAGGCGGACGTCCGGGAATCGCTCGAGCACCCCGTCGAAGTGTCGCGGTCGCCAGTCGACCACCAGGATCTCGGCCGACATCAGAGACGGAAGAGACGCTGCGCGTTCGTGCGGCCGATCTTGAGCCGGTCGTTCTCCGAGATCGGGACGCCGTCGAACCATGTCGCTCCGTCCTCCATCTCCTCGAACGGGTAGTCGAGGGCGAAGAGCAGGCGGTCGGCGCCGACCTCGAGCATGACGCCGACGAGCGATGCCGTGTGGTTGTTGCCGCTCGTCGTGATGTAGACGTTCTCCCGCAGGACCTGCGTAGGAGACCTCTGGAGGTTGACGTCCGGGATGCGCGACATGCGCTGCTCGAGCCGGTTCATCGCGAACGGGAGGAACTCACCGAGATGGCCGAGCACGATGGTCAGGGCGGGAAAGCGGTCGAACAGCCCACTTGTGATCAACCGGAGCGCGTGCGTTCCCGTCTCGACCGCGAAGGCCCATGTCGGTCCGAGCAGCTCCGGTCGGCCTTCGTAGATGCGGCTCTGATTTGGCAACGGATTCCGCGGATGCAGGTAGAACGGCACCTCCAGCGCCTCGACGCGCTCCCAGAAGGGAAGGTAGTCGTCGACGTCGTAGTAGAGGCCCGTCTCGAGATTCCCGATGCTCGAGTAGCCGTTGACGAGGGCCCCGCACAGGCCGAGTTGGGTGACGGCACGCTCGAGCTCGTCGGCGGCGGCGGCGGGGCTCTGCATGGGCAGCGCGGCGAGCCCGGCGAGCCGGGTCGGGTGCGCTCGGACGATCTCGGCGAGTGCGTCGTTCGCCTCCCGCGCGACCTCCACTGCGCGGGCAGGCTCGACGACGTCCTGAACGCCGAATGCGCCGAGTGAGAGGACGGCCGCCTCGACGCCGAAGCGATCCATCTGCTCCAGCCGTCGGCTCACGTCGCGCAGGTTGCCGAGCACGCGTTGCAGTGCGTGCTCCGGCCAGCCCGGGTTCGTGATCAGCTCCTCGAGCCCGGCCGGTACGAAGTGCTCCTCGACGGCGATCTTGCCCTGCATCACGAGCTGCCCAGGCTCTTCTCGATCGCCTTCCGAGTGCGGAGAATGGCTGCCGTAAGTGCCTTTTCATTCCCCGCGAACCGCTGCGTGGGAAGCGGCACGGTGATCGCTGCGAGCGGCCCGTAGGCCGTCGCGACCGCCGTTCCGACGGCGCAGATGCCCAGGGTGTGCTCCTCGTAGTCGAAGGCGACTCCAGCTGTGCGCACGCATTCGAGCTCCTCGAGGAGGGCGCTTCGCGAGACGATGGTGTTCGCCGTCATCCGCTCGAGCTTCGCCGGGAGGAGCAGCTCGACCTCCCCGTCCGAGCGGGCGGCCAGCAGGGCCTTGCCGTTTGCGGTGCAGTGCGCCGGAAAGACGGATCCGACGGCTGAGACCGCGCGCAGCCGACGCGATGCGGCGATCTGGTCGACGAAGAGGACGTGATCGTGCTCGAGGACGGCGAGGTCGACCGTCTCGTCGAGCTCCTTCGAGAGCTCGACGAGGAATGGGTGGATGAGCAGGACGATGTCGCGAACGGCCGCGACGGCGAGACTCGCGAGAGCGGGCCCGAGTCGGAATCCACGGGAGGACGACGCGGCGACCACGAACCGCTCCTGCTCGAGCGCTGCGACCAGCCGATGCACAGTCGAGCGCGCGAGGCCGACGCGTTGGGCGATCTGCGCAAGGCTGAGGCCTTCGGGCTCGCCTCGCAGGGCCATCAGAATGGCAGCGGTCCGGTGCACGACCTGCACGCCGCCGCGCTCCTCACCGGCAACACGCTCAGATGGTGGGCTGGTTGACATATCCTCCGATCAGATCATAAGGTGTCTCACACCGCAAGACGGAATGTCCCGTTAGATGGATGAGGTGGCTTCTGTGACTGTAACGACCAGCACTGCAACGACTCACGAGGAGCGCGTGGGCAAGGAAGGTGCGCTCGAATTCTACGATCTGAGCCATCCGTGGGGTCACGACGCCCCATTGTGGCCGTACTTCCCGGACGTCAAGATCGAGCGCTTCCACTACATGGCGAAGTCCGGTGTTCTCTCTCAGCAGATCACGACGTTCATGCACTGCACGACGCACACCGATGCACCCGCACACGTCGTCGAGGGGACGCGCTTCATGGATGAGGTGCCGCTCTCGTCCTACTTCGGAACCGGGGTCGTCGTGTCGATCCCCAAGGAGAAGTGGGAGGTGATCACGGCCGAGGACCTGGAGAACGCGCGGCCAGAGATCCGTCCCGGCGACATCGTGATCGTCAACACCGGCTGGCACCACCACTACGGCGACAACCGCACGTACTTCGTCTACTCGCCGGGCACGTACAAGGAGGCGGGCGAGTGGCTGCGTGACCGCGGGGTGAAGGGCTTCGGGATCGACTGCCAGGCGCTCGACCATCCCCTCGGCACGGCAATCGGACCACAGCCGAACGGGCCGCTCATCCCGGGCGTGCTCGAGGAATACAAGGAACACACCGGGCGGGAGGCGGCCGACGACTTCCCGGAATGGGAGCCATGCCATCGTGCGCTGCTCGGGAACGGGATCGTCGGCTTCGAGAACGTCGGAGGCCAGATCGACGAGGTCACCGGCAAGCGGGTCACGTTCGCCGCGTTCCCGTGGCGCTGGGAGAAGGGCGACGGCTGCATCGTTCGGCTCGTCGCGATCGTCGACCCGACGGGCGAGTACCGAATCGAGACGGGCGGAGCGGGCTGATGGAGGTCACGCGCTTCGCGTCTGCCAATCCCTACGAGGCGCCGAAGCGCTTCGGATTCGACCTCGCTTCGGCTGCAAGGCTGGGATGTCTCGGAGGCGCAGAACTTCAGCGTCGGGCTCTCGCACTTCCTCCCGGGCGGCGGTGTCGAGATGGACGCGACCCCCCTCGAGAAGATCTACGTCTGCACCGAGGGCGAGATCACGATCGTCACCGAGCAGGATGAGGCGACGCTTGGCCGCTACGACTCGGTCTACCTCGCGCCGAACGAGGCACGCTCGATCCAGAACCGCACGAACATGCCGGCATCCATGGTCGTCGTAATGCCGTACCCGCCAGGCGTACGATGAGCACGGCCGCCGAGCTCTTCGACGTCTCGGGCAAGTCCGCGCTCATCACCGGCGCGACGGGTGCGTTCGGGGCCATGGCGGCGAGGACGCTCGCGGAGGCCGGCGCCAGGCTCACGCTCACCGCCGGCACCGCCGACGCGCTCGCGGCGCTCGAGTCGGAGCTTCGCGAGGCCGGCGCACACGTCCAGGCGGTCTCGCGGCGGCCGGACACCGAGGCCGACGCGGAGGCGATGGTCGAGGCGGCAGTGGCCGCATATGGCGGCATCGACCTCGTCGTCACGGCGGCAGGGATCAACAAGGTGGGGCTCGCCGTCGAGCAGTCCGTCGAAGACTGGGAGTCGGTGATGGACGCCAACGCGAAGGGCACGTGGCTCGTCTGTCGTGCGGCCGGCCGCCGCATGATCGATGCGGGCACCCACGGCAAGTTCGTGCTCGTCTCCTCGACGCGCAGCGAGCTCGGGCACCCGGCCGGCTACACCGCGTACTGCGCGTCGAAAGCCGCCGTCAACCTGATCACGAAGGCGCTTGCGTGCGAGTGGGGCAAACGCGGCATCAACGTCAACGCGATTGCGCCGACCGTCTTCCGCTCGCCGCTGACGGAATGGATGTTCGGCGACGACGAGAACGCGACGACGGTGCGCAGCGGCTTCCTGACCCGGATCCCGCTCGGACGCCTTGGCGAGGCCGACGACTTCGCCGGCGCGCTCCTCTACTTCCTCTCGCGGGCCAGCGACTTCTGCACCGGCCAGGTGCTCTACGTCGACGGAGGCTATACGGCAGGATGAGGGAGCGGGTCGCGGTCATCGGCGCGGGGCTCATGGGGCACGGCATCGCTCAGGTTTTCGCGGTTGCAGGGCATCCGGTCAGGATCACCGACGAGAGCGGCCCCGTGCTCGCGACCGTGCACGATCGCGTCGGGGGCAACCTCGAGCGCGCCGGGCTCGGCACGGAGGCGCTCGACCGCATCGAGCTGGCAGGCTCGCTCGAGGCAGCCGTGGCCGAGGCGGCCCTGGTCGTCGAGGCCGCGCCCGAGCGTCTCGAGCTGAAGCAGGAGCTCTTCGCACGGCTCTCCCGGGCGGCGCCGGGACGCGATCCTCGCGTCGAACACCTCCGTGATCTCGGTCGGCGCCATCGCGCGCGATGCGGAGCGTCCAGGGCGGGTCGTCGGCACGCACTTCTGGAACCCGCCCCACCTCGTCCCGCTCGTCGAGGTGACGCAGGCCGAGAGGACGGACACGGCGACGGTCGGGGCGACGATGGCCATTCTCGCCGCGGCGGGGAAGAAGCCGGTGCACGTGAAGCGTGACGTGCCGGGGTTCATCGGCAACCGCCTGCAGCACGCGCTGTGGCGGGAGGCGGTCGCCCTGGTCGAGAGCGGCGTCTGCTCGGCCGAGGACGTCGACACCGTCGTCAGGAGCACGATCGGGATGAAGCTCCAGGTGCTCGGGCCGCTCGAGAACGCCGACCTCGTC
>CAVOVG010000008.1:0-195047 GCA_963699795.1 uncultured Thermoleophilia bacterium | reverse complement strand
GATGCACATCCCATCATCATCGCCTGCCTCCTCTCGCAGGTTGTCACGGCCGGGGATCCTGGCCCTGAGGCGCTTCTGCTGCTCGACGGCCAGGAGCGCTTGCAGTTCGAAATGGCTCGCCACGAGGGCGGGGCTTCTCATCGTGGACGCTTCTGTTCGCGGTGGCGTTCAACTGGTCCCGGATCGCCGGTCTGATCTTCAGTAGAGCCATTGCCTTCTGATTTCTCTGGTCGAATCGCCGTCCTTCGCTATCGCCTCTACGAGATCGACGTCATCATCCCTGTGGTTACGCAGCGCTGATGGTTCTCCTCGCAGGCATGTACGCCGCGATCGCTATCGGACTGCAGGCGCCGCTGTTGCCCTTCGCGGTGGATCAACCTGGTGATCGCCGTCTCGGACTCTCGCCGTTGCTGTGCTGTTCCTACGGTGGTGCTCCCCAATTCAGGCCCCTCGCTCGACCGCCGCTTCTACGATGGCGTGACGACCAGGCGGACGCTGCAGGTGTTCGGTGCGGCGGCCGCGCTATGAGGTCCACCTCGAGACGGTCGGCGACTTCGCGGCGGAATCCCACCAGACGATGCAGCCCGTGCACGTCACTCTGGCTGCGGCGGCAGGGCGTTGACAGCCGCCGCCTCGCCTGGCTGCGGGGCCCCTTCGCCGTCGTGGTAGTGGTTGCACCGGTCGGGCTCGCGCTCGGGCTCGCCGGGGGTGTGGAAAAGGACTCACGCTGCCCAGGGCAGAGAGTCGGAGTGTACATCGAGATGATCTCCTCGGCTGCGGCGCTGCTGTTCGCGTGCGTCGGCCTCCGATCGCGGTGCAACGAACAGCGTGCAGTCGCCATCGGCTGGCTCTTCCTCTGCTCGGGCGGCCGATGTCGGTGGCCATCAGCGTGGCGTACGGTACGCACCTGGCTCCTCATGGTGGTGGAGGGCCGGCCCGGCAGCGGATCCCGGCGGGGGCGACTGGCTCGTCATCGTTCTGGTTCTTCGTCCTGCCTCATCGCGCTGTAGCGTTCCCGGACGGTCGGCTGCTGCTGGTGCTGGTGCCACGTGTCGAAGCTCAGTGTGGGCCATTGGCACTCACCTCGGCCTCGTGCTGGTGCTCTCGCACCAGGCCACGGCGGATACCCCAACTGGTCGAGAATCCAGAGCGCCCATGGCGCGTTGTGGTTCCTGGTCGACCACCCTGGGCGTCTCGACCTCCTGCTCTTCGTTCTCTCCCTCGTGGTGGTTGCCGTACGCTTCCGCCGCGCGGAGTCGAGCGAGAAACAGCCGAAGTGGCTTGTGCTCGCCGGTGGCGCTCACGATCGTCGGACTTCCTTTGTGGGCTGTTCCTGATCCATCTCGCCGGTGGCTGTCCTGATCGTCGTCGGGTTCGCCGGGTTCCGTCGATGCCCGTCGCCGTTGCGATCGCTATCTCTTTCGCTATCGCCTCTACGAGATCGACAGGCTCGTCTCGCGCACGCTCGCTCACGGTGCCCTCACCGTCGTGCTGCTTGTGCTTCTTACCTCGGACTCGTGCTCGCAGGACAGGCGCTTTTCCCCGTCGTTCGTGGGTCAACCTCGCAATCGCCGTGTCGCACATGGTCGTGGTGCTTCTCTGTGGCGCTCGCGCCTGCAGGACTTCGTTGACAGGCTCCACCGTGGCGCATACGCAGCGGACGCTCGAGCTCGTCCGGAGCGCGACTGCGGCGATCCAAGTCGAGATCGAGACGCTCTACCGCGCATGCGCCACGTCGTGACCAGACGATGCAGACCTTGGACGCTTCGTCGTGGCGGCGGAACCAAGCCGATGAGGAACCGCACCACCATGGCTAATGGCCATCCTCGCCGCAACCATTGCCATGCACCTCGCGAGTGCCGTCCTCGTCGTGCAGGGAAGGAATGTCATGCTGGGGGACAAGGACACGAACCTCGTGGTAGTTCCCCGGTTCCTGTTGGCGTCTATTGCGTTCCCCGCTATTGGCTATCTGATTGTCAGCCGATGCCCCGGCAATGGATTGGCTGGCTGTTCCTCCTCATCGGTGTTGGTCTCGAACTTCTCGGCAATGTATGCTGGCATTATGCCGTCGGCGACCCGGGGGTCGCTGCCCGGAGGGTCTGGGGGTGGTGGGCCACGAGCTGGGACGGACATCCATCGTGAGCGTCATGTCCTCCTCCGCCTCTTCCCACGGCGACTCCTCACGCGCCGGTGGTGACAACCGCGCTGGCTCGCGCTGATGTTCGGAGTCAGTGCCGCATCGAACGCGGTCAAGCCGGGGTATCCACACCATGGCCGCTTCTATAACCCCGCCGAATCGGCTGGCTCGCGGAGTACGTGGGGTTCCTTGATCCAATATCAGGTCCCTTGGATCGCAGGGCGCTATCGGTCACGTCTGCCGTGCTCCGCTTCCGCCGTTCGCACATCCAGTGCGACCGGATGAAAGCCGGGCTCGATTTCGCCGCCGCTTCTCGCCTGCTCGTTCGCCGGCGCGATTGCTCTGAGCGCCGATGGAGCCTCAGTTCGTTGGGGGACTTCCTGATGGGCCTCGGGGTGTCCCGATCGCGGTGGGCATTCGGCGGTGCCGCGCTCACCGCCTGTACGACATCGACAGGGTGATCAGCCGCACCCGGCGTTCACGGCCGTCACGCTTGCGCTCGGTGCCGTGTACGTCGGACTTGTGCTCACCGGTCAGGCGCTCTTCTCGTCCATCGCGGGCGGGCGCTTGTCATCGCAGTCTCGATGCTCGCCGTGGTGCGCTGTTCCTTCCCGTACGCTCGCGGGTACAGCGGTTCGTTGACGCGCTTTCAACCGGTGTTGCCATGACGCCGGAAGACGGTCGAGGCGTCGGCCGCGGTTCTGCAGGTCGAGTCGCAGCAGTTGCACCATCTCGTCGGTGTCGTCAATGGAGACCATGCAGCCCGAAGGCACGACGCCGTGGCTGAGGGGCGGTCGGACACGAAGCGTGATGTGCTTGCCCGGTTGCTCACGGTCGTTCTTCGTAGCCGCACTCACCGTGCACGAGGGGTTGCACGGCAACATGTTCGACGCCCTGGCCGAGGCGCCGATGTCGCCTTGCAACCCCTCGTGCGCGTTGAGCAGGAGCAGTGCGGACCAGCAGCTGAAGAGAACGACCGTGAGCAGAGCGAGAGACCGGGCGAGCGTCGTGGACGATACGCTCATGTCCGACCGTCCCTCAGCCACAGCGTCGTGCCTTCGGGCTGCATCGTCTCCTTGACGACACCGACGAGATCGTACGAGAGCTGCTCGAGCTCGACCTGCTCGCGGAGCCGCAGGCCGAACGCCTCGAGCGTCTTCCCGGCGTCATAGCGGCGCCGGTTGAATCGCCGGTCGACGAACCGCTGCACCCGCGAGCGTACGGGAAGGAACAGCGCCGCCACGGCGAGCGTCGAGACTGCGATGACGAGCCCACCGCCGCCCGCGATGGACGAGAAGAGCGCCTGACCGGTGAGCACGAGTCCGACGTACACGGCGCCGAGCGCAAGCGTGACGGCCGTGAACGCCAGGGTGCGGCTGATCACCCTGTCGATGTCGTACAGGCGGTAGCGCAGCACGCCGATGCCAACCGAGATCGGGACGCCCGCGAACGCGAGGCCCATAAGGAAGTCTCCCAACGAACTGAGGCTCGTCGTGCTCAGAGCGATCGCACCGGCGAACGAGCAGGCGAGAAGCAGGGCGGCGAATGCGAGCCACTTCATCCGGTCGCGCTCGATGCCTTGCGAACGGCGGAAGCGGAGCACGGCAGACGTGACCGACAGCACGACGCCCGCTGCGAATCCGAGGAAGATGATCTGGTCGAGGAACCCCACGTGCTCCGCGAGCCAGCCGATTCCGGCGGGGTTGTCGAACGGCATGGTGTCGCTGAAGATCTTCCCCGGCTTGAGCGCGTTCCAGATCAGGGCGCTGACTCCGAACGTCAGCGCGAGCCAGAGCACGGGTCGCCACCGGCGCGTGAGGAGTGCGCCGTCGGGGAAGAGCAGGAAGAGGAGCATGATGCTCACGAACGCGAGCGGATCCGTCCAGCTCGTGACCCACCCAGCCCAGACCCCTCCGGGCAGCGACCCCGGGTCGCCGAAGACGGCGTAGTCCGCGTACGTTGCCGAGAAGTTCGAGATCGCAAAACCGACGCCGATGAGGAGGAACAGCCAGCCGATCCCGTTGCCGGGGCGTCGGCTGACGATCAGGTAGCCGATCACGGGGAACGCGATGAACGCCAACAGGAAGCCGACTGCCGCGAGGTTCGTGTCCTTGTCCCCCGGCGTCGTGACGTTCCTTCCCAGCACGACGAGGACGGCGCTCGCGAGGTGCATGGCAATGGTTGCGGCGAGGATCGCCGTCACCATCATCGCAGTGCGGTTCCTCATCGCGGTTCCTCGTTGCGCCGCCACAACGAAACGTGCAAGGGCTGCATCGTCTCGGTGACGACGTCGCGCAAATCCACGTCGAGCGTCTCGATCTCGACTTGATCGCGCAGTCGCGCTCCGAAGCGCTCGAGCGTCCGCTGCGTGTCGTAACGGCCGCGGTAGAAGCGTCTGTCGACGAAGGCCTGGATGCGCGAGCGCACCGGCAGGAAGAGCGCCGCGACGACCAGTGTCGACACGGCGATTGCGAGGTTTGAGCCCCCCGCGAACGACGAGAAAAGCGCCTGTCCTGCGAGCACGAGTCCAAGGTAAGAAGCGCCGAGCACGACGGTGAGGGCGCCGTAGACGAGCGTGCGCGAGACGAGCGTGTCGATCTCGTAGAGGCGATAGCGGAGGATCGCGACCGCAACGGCGACGGGCATCGACAGGAACCCGGCGAACCCGACGACGATCAGGGCGGTGGACAGCCAGCCGACGAGATCGATCAGGAACAGCCCGCAGAGGAATCCGACAATCGTGACGCCACCGGCGAGCGCGAGCCACTTCAGCTGCTCTCGCTCGACTCCGCGAGAGCGGCGGAAGCGCACGGTGACCGCCGCGAGTGAGAGAACGAAGAGTAGGAGAATGGAGACGCCCCAGGTCGTATCGACCAGGAACCGCGACGCGCCGTGGGGGAGGGCTGTTGGATTCTCGACCGTCGGGTATCCGCCGAGCTGGCCCTCGTCGAGCGCCGGCGCCAGGCCGAGGTAGATCCCGATGACCACACTGAGCTTCAACACGTGGCGCCAGCGCCCGCGGAGCGGCCGACCGTCCGGGAACAGCTGCGCGATGAGGCAGGGCACGACGAAGACCGGCACGATGACGAGCCAGCTCGCGAGCCACCCCGCCCAGATCGCTCCGGGCCAGCCCTCGCCGCCGTAGAGAGCCAGGTCGGCGTACCCGTACGCCACGCTGATCGCCGCGAGCATCGGCGCCGAGCAGAGGAAGAGCCAGCCGATCGGGTTCGCGCTCTCCTTCCGCGCGATCAGGAGGCCGACGCACGCGAACAAGAGCGCCGCAGCCGAGGAGATCATCTCGATGTACAGCTCCGACTCCCTGCCGTCGGGCAGCGTGAGCCCATGTCGCACCCCGACGAGCCCGAGCACGACTCCGACCGGTGCGACCGCCACCGCGGCGGCGAAGAGCAGCCAGGCAGCGCGGCGGCTCACGATGCGACCTTGCGCAGCCAGAGCGAAACGTGCGCGGGCTGCATCGTGTCCTCCACGACGATGCCGAGGTCGAAGCCGAGCGTCTCGAGCTCCACCTGCTCGCGCAGCCGTGCGCCGAAGCTCTCGAGTGTGCGTTGAGCGTCGTAGCGGCGCCGGTAGAACCGGCGGTCGACGACGCGCTGCACGCGCGGAGCGGACCGGGAGGAACAGTGCGGCGACGACGAGAGTCGACGCCGCGATCGTGAGGTTCGATCCACCCGCAAACGACGACAAGAGCGCTTGTCCTCCGAGCACGAGCGCGACATACGCTGCGACGAGCACGAGCGACAGCGTGACGTAGACGAGCGTCCGCGAGATGACCCGGTCGACGTCGAACAGCTGATAGCGAAGGATTGCGACCGCGCATCCGATGGGGATGGCCGAGAACGCCAGAATCCAGCAGACCGAGGCGAGGGCCCTGCCGTCGAAGACGGCCGCGACGAACGCGAAGACCACGGTCACCACGGCAGAGACCACGACGAGCTTGAGACGTTCGCGCTCGTCGGTGCTGCCGCGGCGGTAACGGACTACCATGGATGCGGTCGCGGCGATCACGACGCAGAGCACGAGGAGCGGTACGAGCTTCTCCGACACGCCGCCGAGCCCTGCGATCCCGATCGGGTTGTCGATCACGGGCGCTGACTTCGCCGTCTGCACGGTCTCCTGGAGGCCCGCGAGCACCACCGCCACAGCGCCCGCACCGGCAAATGCCCACAGCACCCGCCGCCACGCAGGAGAGCGTTCTGCCGGTCGGAATCAGAAACAGGCTCGCGACCATGAGGACGAACCCGGCGACCCAGAACCACGCGCCGTACCACGAGACGAGCGTCAGGGCCGGGCCGTCGAACGTGTCGACGGCTGCGGACGTCGCGAGGCCCGTCACCCAGATGACTCCGGCGCTGCCGAACAGCCAGCCCACCGCGTTTTCGGGTCGAAGCGCGACGATGAGGGCGCCGACGAGAACCCAGAGCGAAAGCAGGACGGTGAAGACGTCGAGGGTACCCCTCGCTGCCCCAAAGGCGATCGCCGCGGCGGCGACGAGCACAAAGGCGAGTGCAGAGGCCATCGCCGTCGGCCGCATGCTCACCGCTGCACCTCGCTACGAAGCCAGACCGAAGCGTGAGCCGGCTGCATCGTCTCGCTGACGACGCCGCGCAGGTCGTGCTCGAGGGTGCCGAGGTCGATCTGTTCGCGCAGCCGCGATCCGAAGGCCTCGAGCGTCCGTTGCGCGTCGTAGCGGCGCCGGTAGAACCGATGATCAACGAGTCCCTGCACGCGCCCGCGAACCGGAAGGAAGAGCGCCGCCACGACCAACGTCGACGTCGCGATCGCAAGGTTTGACCCCCCCGCGAACGACGAGAACAGCGCCTGGCCGGCAAGCACCGATCCCGCGTACGCCGCCCCAGGATCAGCGTCAGAGCGCCGTAGGTGAGCGTGCGCGAGATGATGCGGTCGATCTCGTACAGGCGGTAGCGAAACACCGCGATTCCGACCGACACCGGGAGCGCCATCAGCGCCACCGTGAAGAGCATCCCTGCGATGCGCGAGTAGTTGAACGCAGCGGCGAACGGGAGCAGCACGATCAAGGCCGTCGCACTCGCCGCGAGCCACTTGAACTGCTCGCGCTCGACCCCGCGTGAGCGCCTGAACCTGCGGACGACGAGGATCGCGGCGACGACGATCGAGACGAGGCATCCCACGATGAGTGGGACCGCAGGGACGATGTACGCCTTCGTGTCGAGGAACGCGAGCGGGTTCTCCCGGGGAGCGATGGCGCGGGCAGCGTGCCGGCGCCGTCGCGATCACGAACCACACGACCGTGAACGCGGAGAGCACGAGGAGTACCCAGCCCCGGATGCGTGGGGACGTGATCACACCGGACGGGAACGTCACGAGCACGAGAAAGACGCCGGCCATCAGCGCCGTCCACCGCCCCGCCGAGAGGGCCCCGGCCGCGGCGCCCGCCGGAAGTCCCTGCTCCGGCCGCGCGAGCAGTGCGAGCCTCTGCGTACGCGCTGAGCAATCCGCCGAGCATCGCCCGTCGCCGGCCAGGAGCAGCGCCCAGCCGACGAGATTCGTCGGTCGTTTCCACGTGACCACGGCCCCGACGGTCGCGAATGCGAGCGTCATGGCGAGATCCGCGAGCGAGCGGGCGTTCGAGTCGGTGCGTGCGTACGAGGAGTCGGTCAGCAGGATCACGACGAGCGTCCCGACGGCCGTCGCCAGCACGACGGTGGCCACCACTGCCGCGAGCGCGAGAGCGCGCGGCGTTGTGCGCGGACGATCCAACGGCTGCCTCACCCAGACGGCCGCGTGCTCGGGCGGCATCGCCTCCGCGACGACCCGCTCGAGATCTGAGCGCAGCGTCTCGATCTCGATCTGCTCCCGCAGTCGCGTTCCGAACGCCTCGAGCGTGCGCTGCGCGTCGTAGCGGCGACGGTAGAAGCGTCGGTCGACGAACCCTTGCACCCGCGAGCGCAACGGCAGGAACAGTGCCGCGACGACGAGCGTCGATGCGGCGATCGCGAGGTTCGAGCCGCCCGCGAACGACGAGAACAGCGCCTGCCCCGCGAGCACGAGCCCGACGTACGCGGCGCCGAGCATGACCGTCAGCGCGCCGTAGACGAGCGTGCGCGAAATGAGCCGGTCGATCTCGTAGAGCCGGTAGCGGAGGACCGCGATCCCGATCGTGACCGGGGCGAGGCAGAGCGACAGGAGCCCGAACGGCTCGACCACCGCGCGTGCCTCGGCAGACGGCAGCAGTGAGCCGCCGATCCACAGCACCGCGGTCACGGCGACGGCCCAGGTGAACCATTTCATCTGCAGCCGCTCGATCCCGCGTGAGTGCCGGAACCGGACGATCACTGCCGCGATCGGAGCGAGCACCGCGAACAGGAACAGCGGCATCCCGAAACTGCCATGGCGCGAACCGACGTCGAACACGCCTGCGAGCAAGCCGATCCCGAAGGGGTTGTCGTACTCCTCGTAGTCGGTGATCGGTCCCGGCTTGAATGCCGAGACGGCGAGGCCGGCGAGGACGACGAACTGTGCCGCACTGACGACGCGCCACCGGCGGGACGGCAGCTTCCCGTTCGGAAAGAGAAGGAGAACCCGCGGGACGAGGAACCCGATCCAGAGCAACCAGAGCGTGCCGTCGAGCCAGGCGACGAGCGGCGCGCCGGTAAACGTCTCCACGTGATTCTTGTCCCACTGGTACAGCGCCGACGACGGAAGCCCGAGGGCCGCCGTGACGCCGATCGTGAGCAGGAGCCACCCGACGGGGTTCCGCGGCCTGCCCGCCGAGACAAGCGCGCCGACGACCGAGAACGTGATCGTGGCGAGGACGGGGAAGATCCCATTCTCGCCCGAGTAGCCGGTCGCGAGCACGAATACGAATGCCGCAACGACACACGCGCCCGAGAACGCGAGCAGCGCCCACGCGATCCGCCTCAACGCGGTGTCGCTCATGCCTCCCTACTCGCCCGGCCTGGCGTCGACCATCCGTGCTCGACCTCTCGATCCGGTTCCGTCCTCGTGGCGACAGTCTCCTCCATTCCGACGCGCTCGTCAGCCCTCTCGGCGCCCGTGGGTCCTGGCACGGTCTCCCATGGCTGCAGCTTGCGCCCCCGCCGTTCCGGATCGTTACGAGGGCGCGAGCGATTCTTGGCCGTCCCCGACCACGGTCCGCGTGTAGGCCGTAGTCGGGACAGCCCGACGCGTCTCTACTCGTACTGGAGGGCTCGCAGCACGTCGAGCTTCGCCGCCCGCCGCGCCGGCAGCACCGCCGCGAGCACCCCGCGATGCGGCGACGACGACGTAGGCGACGAGCGGCTTCACCGGGAGGTGGAACGCGACGCCGAACCGCGAGAGCCCCTGGATCACGACCCCCGCGACGAGGATCCCGAGCGGCAACCCGACCGCTGCGCCGATCAGGGACGTCGTCACCGCCTCGTGGCGCACCATGCGTCGGGTCTGCCTTCGCGTCATCCCGACGGCGCGCAGGGCGCCGATCTCGCGCGTCCGCTCGATCACGGCGAGCGCGAGCGCGTTCACCATCCCGAGGAGCGCCGTGATCACGGCCAGCACGAGCAGCATCGTCAGCAGTGCGACGAGGCTGTCGATGTCGCCCTGCCGCTTGGCGATCATCGCCGGGGTCGTGCGGAGGACGGCATCCGGGAACACCTTCAGCCGCGCCGCGAGGGCTGCGGTGTTCGTTCCGGGCGTGAGGTCGACGAACGTGAACTCGTCGGCCGGCTGCGGGAACGTGGCGTCGAACGCCTTCTGCGTCACGACCACGTGCCCGAGCAGCGAGTCGATCTTGGCCGGCGCGATGATACCGCGCACGGCGTACGTCGTTGTCCTACCCGAGGCGCTCTGGAGGGAGATCGTGTCGCCCTCGGTGAGATGCTCTTGCTCCGCCAGATCGTTCCGTACGAGCGCACCGGTGGTGCCGAGAGTCGCGAGCGCACGAGACGTACCCTGCTTCCACGTGAACCGATACGGACCGTCGATCGTGGCCGGGTCGATGCCGCTGACGTCGACCTGCTTCTTGCCGATCTTGCCGCGGTCGTAGCGCACCGAGCTGAGCGCCCGCACGCCGGGAGCACCGACGAGCGTGCGCGCCGCATCGGGCGGAAGCGACTCCCAGCCGCTCTGCGACTGCAGGACGTGCGAGGAGGCGATCTGCGACTCGGTCGCCTCGACTGCGCTGATCTTGAGGCTCCGGCCCACGACTGCGATCGCCGAGACGAGCGCGATCCCGATCATCAACGCGGCCGCGGTCGAAGCGGTGCGGCCAGGATTGCGGATCGCGTTGTCCCGTGCCAGCCGCCCCGGGATCCCCGCGAAGCGTGCCGCCGGCCAGCCGACGAATCGGGCCACGAGCGGCACGGCGACGGGAACGAGCATGGCGGCTCCGATGAAGAGGATCAGCATCCCGCCGAGTGACGAGGCCAGCGTCCCGGCGACGCCGAGATCGCCTCCCTTGAGCATGCCGAGGGCGAGCAGGCCGGTTCCGAGCGCAAGCAGGACGGCGCCGAGCACGGTCGCAACCCGCGCCATCCGGCCACGCTCGCGCGTAACGCCCTCGCGCACCGCTGCGACGGGGAGATCCGCGTCGCCCGCGCTGCCGGGAGGAGACCCGCGAAGACGGTCACGATGACCCCGATCGCAAGCCCGACGAGTAGCGTCGAGCGCGAGACGACGAGACTCGTGGCCGGGAACGAGAAGTCGAACTTGCCGAGCAGCGCGCGCAGGCCAACCGCGAGCGCGACCCCGACGGCGACGCCCACGAGCGACGCGAGCGTGCCGATCACGAGCGACTCGAGCACGACGGCCCGGCGCACCTGGCTGCGCGTGGCGCCGATCAGGCGCAGCGTCCCGAGCTCGCGGGTGCGCTGCGCCACCGTGATCGACATCGTGTTGACGATCACGAAGCCGCCGACGAAGAGGACGACGCCGCCGAAGCCGCGCAGGATCCACGTGATGATGCTGACGAAGAGGTTGATGCCGGCCTTGTCGTCGGACGCGCGCTCCTCCGCGGTCTGGACCTGCACGGTCTTCGACGCGAACGGCTGCAGACGCTCGCACGAGTTCGTCCGCGCTGACGCCGTCGGCCGCTGCGATCGAGACGACGTCGATCTTGCCCTCCTTGTGCAGGAGCCGCTGAGCCACGGGCAGGTCGAAGACGGCCATGGTCGCTCCGCCGAGCGAGCTGACCTTGCCGAAGCGACCGAGGCCGACGACCTTGAAGGGCGCGGAGGGCGTCAGTGCGGCAATCTGGACGATGTCACCGACCCTCACGCCGTGGCCGTCGGCGGTGCTCGCGTCGAGCACGACCTCGCCGTCGCGTGCGGCCCAGCGTCCCTCGCGGAGACGGAGCGGGTTGAACTGCTCGTCCTCGGGCTCGAAGCCCATCACGAACGAGGGGTCGCCGGAGATCTTCTTCCCGCTCGGGCCGATCACGATCGCCGATGGAGAGTTGCCGGAGAAGTCGAAGATCGCTCCCGCCGCCCGCTCGACGCCGGGAACTGCCCGTATCTGCTCCAGCGTCGAGGTCGGCAGCGTGGGTGCGCTCGACTCGGACCAGTCCACGACCGGCTTCCCCGAGACGACGACGTCGGTCTGTGCATACGCGCTCGAGAAGACGATGTCGAACGAGCGCTTCATCGTCGCACCGAGGACGGAGCTGCCGGTCACCATCGCGACGCCGAGGACGATCGCGAACGCGGTCAGTGCGGTGCGCAGCTTGCGGGCGCGGAGACCTCGCAACGTTACTCGTCTCATCGCGCCGCGCCCTTCAGGGCGGCCGCCACGTCGTCCATCGCGGACTGGTCGATCTCGCCCACGATGTGGCCGTCGGCGAGGTAGACGACGCGGTCGGCGATCGCCGCCGCCCGCTGGTCGTGGGTGACCATGATCGTCGTCTGGCCGTACCCGTCGACCGCTTTTCGGATCAGCTCGAGCACGTCGGCGCCCGATTGCGAGTCGAGATTGCCCGGTCGGCTCGTCCGCGAAGAGCACCGACGGCCGATGCACGATCGCCCGCGCGACCGCGACGCGCTGCTGCTGGCCGCCCGAGAGCTCGGCCGGCCGATGCTTGCGCCGATCCTCGAGGCCGACCGACCGCAGCAGCTCGTCGATCCACGCCTGGTCGACGCGCTCCCCCGAGAGATCGAGCGGCAGGGTGACGTTCTCCTCTGCCGACAGCGTCGGCAGCAGGTTGAACGACTGGAAGATGAAGCCGACGTGCGCCCGGCGCAGCTTCGTCAGCTGCGTGTCCTTGAGCCTTGGCGGGATCGACGCCGGCGATCGACACCGTTCCCCCGCTCGGCCGGTCGAGACCGGCGAGGAGGTGCATCAGCGTCGACTTGCCCGAGCCCGACGGGCCCATGATCGCGACCAGCTCGCCGCGCGTCACCTCGACGCTCACGGAGCGCAGCGCGTCGACCGCGGTCTCACCCGAGCCGAAGCGGCGCTCCAGGTCGCGGCAGCCGATTACGACGTCGTCAGGGAAGTTCGCATTGCCGTTGCTCTCGGTCTTCTCCAGCAGGCTCGTCATCGGGCTCAACCCCTTTCTCGGTGTTCGTCCCCGTCGGGACCCTCGATCAGAGGGTGACAAGCGTCCGTTCCGAGAACGTTACGGCTCCGGCGACTCGACGAAGTCCGTAGCGGTAGGGTCGCTTGCATGTCGAAACCCCAGCTGCGGATTGCGCTTCTCGGCCCACCGATGATCGAGGTCGACGGCCGACCTCTCGAGGTCGACACCCGCAAGGCGACCGCGCTTCTGGCCTACCTCGCGTTCACCGGGCGCCCCGCGCGGCGCGATTCGCTCGCCGGGCTTCTCTGGCCCGAGACCAACCCCGACCGTGCGCGTGCCACCCTCCGCCGCACGCTCTCCACGCTCAAGTCGGCGCTCGACTCGCGCTTCATCGAGATCGGTCGGGACACCGTCGCCCTCGCAGGGCCCGGGATCTGGTTCGACGTCGACGAGTTGCGTCGGCTCGTCTCGACGACCGAGAGCCACGGGCACGCTGCGAACGAGACCTGCTCGCGCTGTCTCGAGCCGCTCCGGCAGGCCGCCGCGCTCGACCGTGGCTCGTTTCTCGCCGGCTTCGGCCTCCGCGACAGCGCCGCGTTCGACGACTGGCAGCAGCTCGCGGGGGACGAGGCCCACCGGGAGCTCGCTTCGGTGCTCGACCGGCTCGCAGGCGTCCTTGCTGCCGCAGGCAACCCTGCGCAGGCGATCGCGTGCGCGCGCCGCAGGCTCGCTCTCGATCCGTTGCACGAGCCGGCCCACAGGCAGTTGATAGGGCTGCTGGCCGAGGTCGGTGACCGGCAGGCTGCGATGGAGCAGTACCGCGATTGCGTCCGTGTCCTCGACCGAGAGCTCGGCGTGCGGCCGCTCGACGAGACGACCGCGCTCTACCACGCGATCGTCGAGGGATCGTTGATCACTCCATCGCCTCCCGTCCTGGCCCTGAAGCCCGCGGCCGTCGATGCGCTGTACGACCTCGTGGGCCGCGACGCCGAATTGCGCGAGCTGGTCGAGGCCTACGACACCCTTGGCTCCGATGGCCGTATCGTTGCCCTCGTCGGCGAGGCAGGAATCGGAAAGACGCGTCTTGCCGACGAGCTGCTCGCGCACGTCACGGCCCGTGGACGGATGGCGCTCGCGGTTCGGTGTTACGAGGAAGAGCGCGGCCTTGCCTACGGCGTCGTGCTCGAGCTCGTGCGCGGCGCTGCCGCGGTCGCGCCTCCATTTGAAGACGACCTCTGGTGGGTTGCCGAGGTGGCCCGCCTCGCGCCCGAGCTCGGCGCGCCGGCAGCACAGCCGCTCGACAGCGAGGCGGCACAGGTGCGCTTCTACGAAGCCGTCGCGGAGCTTCTCCAACACAGTGCCGGCCCCGAGCCGGCAATGCTCTACGTCGACGACGCCCACTGGGCAGACGAGTCGTCGCTCGCGCTGCTCGCCTACCTCGCACACCGGCTGAGCGGGCGTGCACTGCTCCTCGCAGCGAGCTGGCGGCCGGAGGAGGTGGTGCAGGATCACCCGGTGCGTCGCCTCGTCGCCGACGCGCAGCGCACGGGCCGTGCGAGCGTGATCGAGCTCGGGCGGCTCTCGGGCGTGGACGTCGCGCAGCTCGTCGCGTCGACGGGGCGCAGCGACGCCCTTGGCGAGCGGTTGTACGTCGAGAGCGGCGGTCTTCCCTTCTTCGTCGTCGAGTACCTCGACGCGCTCGCCCGCGGGGACGACGAGCCCGACTGGGCGCTTCCGGTCGGGGTGCGGGATCTTCTCGAGCGCCGTCTGGCCGGTCTCGGCGAGCTGTCGTTGCAGGTGCTCGCCGCTGCGGCGGTGCTCGGGCGTGCTTTCGATCCGGATACCGTGCGGGCCGCGAGCGGCCGAACGGACGAGGAGGTCGTCGTCTCCCTCGAGGAGCTCGTCGGCTGTGGCCTGCTCGTCGAGGGAGCCGACGGCGCCCTCGACTTCCGGCACGAGCAAGCGCGCGAGCTCGTCGGCTCGCGCATGACCCTGGCGCGGCGGCGGCTTCTCCATCGCCGGGCTGCGGCCGAGCTCGACGGCCGTGGCAAGCGCGAGAGCCAGGCGGCGATGGCGGCCTTCCATCTCGCCGCCGCCGGCGAAGATGCCGCTGCGGCCGAGCGCTACCGCGTCGCCGGCGATCACGCCCGGCGCCTCTACGCGAACGCCGAGGCGCTCGGTCACTACCGCGCCTCGCTGGCACTCGGGCTCGTCGATGCGGCCGGCCTGCATGAGGCCATCGGCGACCTCGAGACACTCGCAGGCAACTACGGCGCAGCCTTTGCGAGCTACGAGACCGCTGCTGCGCTCGCCGAGCCCGGCTTGCTTCCCGAGATCGAACGGCGGATCGGATTGCTGCACCTGCGGCGTGGTGAATGGGAGCTCGCCGAGGCATCGCTTGGCGCGGCGAGCGAGGGGCTCGAGCCTGCCAGCCGGTCGCTCGCGACCGCCGATCGGGCTCTCGTCGCGCACCGGATGGGCGACGAGGCGGCAGCGCACGAGCTTGCCGTGAGCGCCCTCGCTCTCGCCGAAGAGACCGACGAACCGGGTGCCCTGGCGCAGGCACACAACATCGTCGGGATGTTGGCGGGCAGCCGCGGTGACGCCGATGAAGCGGTCGTCCACCTCGAGCTCGGCGCTTCGATCGCCCACGCTGCGGGCGACGCCGGTGCAGAGACGGCGGCGCTCAACAACCTTGCCCTCGCCGTCCGGGCCTCGGGCGACCTCGATCGCGCCATCGAGCTGACGACGGCCGCACTCGACCTCTGCGTGATCCAGGGTGACCGTCACCGCGAGGCGGCGCTGCGCAACAACCTTGCCGACCTCCTGCGCGCGACCGGGCGCCAGGACGAGGCGATGGACGAGCTGAAGCACGCGGTCGTGCTGTTCGCCGAGATCGGCGAGGAGGGCCGCCTCGAGCCCGAGATCTGGAAGCTCACGGGCTGGTGAGCGCGCTCCCGCGATAGGGTCTTGCCGGGATGGACGTGACCGTGACCGACGCTGCAGTCGTCGACCGCCTCCGGGTCTGTCGCGTGGTGCCGGTCGCCACGATCGAGGATCCGGCGCGAGCGTCCCGGGTCGGTGCGGCGCTCCTCGCCGGCGGGATCGGCTGCATCGAGATCACGTTTCGTCACGCGGGTGCGGCCGAGGCGATTCGCCTCGCGCGCGAGGTCGACGGGCTGCTCGTGGGCGCCGGCACGGTGCTCTCGGCCGAGCAGGCGCGCGCTGCCCACGACGCAGGCGCATCGTTCGCCGTCGCGCCCGGCACGAACGAGGAGGTCGTGCAGGTGTGTGACGAACTGAGCCTGCCGTTCTTTCCCGGAGTTGCGACGGCATCGGAGATCGAGCGCGCGCGTGTCCTCGGCCGACACGTGGTAAAGGTGTTCCCGGCCGCGCAGGTCGGTGGGCCTCTCTTCCTCCGAGCCGTTTCGGCGACCTACCCCGATGTCGGCTTCATCCCGACCGGAGGGATCGATGCTGCGAACGTCGCCGACTACCTCGCCGTTCCCTCGGTCGTCGCGTGTGGCGGCAGCTGGCTCGTGCGGCCCGAGCTCGTGCGCGAGGGGCGCTTCGACGAGATCGAGCGGCTCGCGCGTGAGGTGAGTGCGGCGTGACCGGGCTTCTCGCCCTGCGCCCGGCCGGCGAGTGCCGCTGGGATCTCGTCTCGCTCGGCGAGGTGATGCTCCGGCTCGACCCGGGAGAGGAGCGGATCGAGACGACCCGCTCGTTCCGCGCGTGGGAAGGAGGCGGCGAGTACAACGTCGCCCGCGGCCTCAAGCGCTGCTTCGGGCTCCGCACCGCGATCGTGACGGCGCTCGCCGACAATCCCGTCGGACGGCTGATCGACGACCTCATCTACCAGGGCGGCGTCGAGCGCGCCCACCTCGGCTGGATCCCCTACGACGGCGTGGGGCGCGAGGTGCGCAACGGGCTCAACTTCACCGAGCGCGGCTTCGGCGTGCGCGGCGCGGTCGGCGTCTCCGACCGCGGGCACACTGCGGCATCCCGGATGCGGCCCGGCGACGTCGACTGGGAGCAGATCTTCGGCCGGGACGGCGCTCGCTGGCTCCACTGCGGCGGCATCTTCGCGGCACTCTCCGAGACGACCGCCGATGTCGCGCTCGAGGCGATGGAGGCCGCGCAGCGTCACGGCACGGTCGTCTCCTACGACCTCAACTATCGCGCGTCGCTGTGGAAGTCGATCGGTGGGCCGGCGCGGGCGGCGGAGGTGAACAGGCGGCTCGTCGAGCACGTCGACGTGCTGCTCGGCAACGAGGAGGATTTCTCCGCCGCACTCGGATTCGAGATCGAGGGCGTCGACGAGAACCTCCTCCACCTCGACCGCGACACGTACGGGCGACTGCTCGAGCAGGTGATGACGGCGTATCCGCGACTCGCCATCGTCGCGACGACCCTCCGGGAAGTCCGGAGTGCGACCGTGAACGACTGGTCTGCTGCTTGCCGTACGCGAGACGGCTTCTACGTCGGCCCGGCGTACGAGGGCGTCGAGATCCTCGACCGGGTGGGCGGCGGCGACTCGTTCGCGTCGGGGCTCTTCTACGGCGCGCTCAACGGATGGGATTCTGAGAAGTCGCTCGCGTACGGCGTGGCTCACGGCGCGCTCGCGATGACGACGCCGGGGGACACGTCGATGGCGACGCTGGCCGAGGTCGAGCGTCTCGTCGCGGGCGGCTCGGCGCGCGTTCAACGATGAAGGACGTCGTCGTCATCGGCGGCGGCATCGCGGGGCTGACGGCGGCCCACGCGCTCCGCGACCTCGACGTCGTCCTGCTCGAAGCGGACGAGAGAGCTGGCGGCCGGATTCATTCCGAGGCGCGCGGTGAGAACTGGCTCAACTTCGGAGCACATGTTTTCGGCGGCGAGAGCTCGACCTCCGGGCAGCTGCTCCGTGAGCTCGGTGTCCACGCCGAAGCCGTTCCCGGGCGGCTGGCCGCGGTGTCGCTCAACGGCAAGCTCGTCGCCCGCGGGCCGGTCGAGAGCTTCCCGCTCCGGCTCCCGATGCCCCTGCGCTCACGCCTCGCGCTCGTGCGGACTGGACTCCGGCTCCGTCTCGCCGTGCGCGAGTACGCCAAGATCGCTGCACCGCGGGACGGGGAGGATCCCGCTGCCCGCCAGCAGCGGATGCTCGAGTTCATGGACGACCGCTCGTTCGCCGAGTTCTCGGGGGTCTTGCCGGAGGACGTCGACCTGCTCTTCCGCTCGACCCTGACGCGCTCCTCGGGGGAGCCGGAGGAGCTCGCGGCAGGATACGGGGTCGGCTACTTCCACCTCGTCTGGGACAAGAAGGGCGGGCTCTCCCGCAACATTCTCGGCGGCTCCGGGGTTGTGATCGCCGCCCTCGCAGCGGCACTCGGCGACCGCGTGCGTCTCGGGGCGCGGGTCACGTCGGTCGAGCGCGTGCGTGCCGGCGTCCGGGTGGAGATCGAGGGCGCGAAGCCCATCGAGGCACGAGCAGCGATCGTCGCGACCCCCGCGTACGCGGCGCACGAGATCGTCGCCGACCTTCCTCCCGACACGGCCGCTGCACTGGCTGCGATCCACTACGGCCCCTACGTCGTCGGCTCGTTCCTCACGAACGAGACCGCGCCCATGCCGTGGGATGACCTCTACGCCCTCGCGACCCCGAAGCGGTCGTTCAGCATGCTCTTCAACACGACGAATGCTCGGCGGGCGGGGGAGGCAACCCGAGCGCCAGGCGGGAGCTTCATGGTCTACGCGGCCGCAGGCTTCGCGAGGCGCCTCGAGCACGTCGACGATGCGGCCGTGCGGGATGCCTTCCTCGCCGACCTGCACGCCGTGCTGCCGGCAACGCGTGGGGTCGTCGAGGAGGTCGTGATCAAACGCTGGGAGAGGGGGCTCCCGTTCCCGCGGGTCGGACGTGCCGGCTTGCAGGGTGCGCTGACCCGCCCGCTCGCTCCCGTATGGCTCGCGGGTGACTACCTCGGCACCTGGTACACGGAGACGGCCGTGCAGACTGCGCGCGCGGCCGCGACCGGAGTGCGGGCACTTGTCACCGCGACCGATTCGATCTAGACTCATATTGTGGAACGGACGTTCCACTCTATGAGCGATGACCACGCTGTGACGCCACAAACCGGAACCCAGTCGATGGAGCGCGGCGCTCAGCTCCTCGTCCACGTCGTCGAGGAGGACGAGGCGCCGACGATCGGTGAGCTCGCCCGGCTCGCGGGGCTCCCGAAGAGCACGACCTCTCGGCTCGTGGGAGCGCTCGAACGGCAGGGGCTCGTCCAGCGCGATCCAGCCCGGGGTGCGATCAAGCCGGGACCGGTGCTGTTGCGCTACTCCCGCAAGGAGACGTCGGGACTCGATCTCGTCGAGCTCGCGGGAAGCGCGCTCGAGCGGCTCGCGCGCGCGAGCGGTGAGACCGCAAACCTCGGCGTCGCCACGTCGACTGCCGTCGAGATGCTCGACCAGCGCGACAGCCGCCACATCCTCGGCTCGACCAACTGGGTCGGCCAGCGGGTACCCCACCACGGATCCGTGATCGGCAAGGTCTTCCTCGCGGGGGGATCGCTGCAGCTCCCCGACGGCCCGCTCGAGCCCCTCGCGCCCGGCACGATCACCGATCCGGTCGAGCTCCGGCGCGACCTCGAGCGGACACGCGCTCGCGGCTACGCGACCGCCGTGGACGAGCTCGAGCCCGGCCTCTGGGCCGTCGCCGCGCCCGTCTACGATGCCGGCGGTACCGTCGTGGGCGCCCTGAGCATCTCGGGCCCCACGGTCCGCCTCCACGACGGCCTTCTGGACGAGCTCGGCCGGTTGGTTCTCGACGAGGCTTCAACTCTTTCTGCCCGCATCGGCTACGACGACCTGAAACGAGGTGCTGCATGACCGACGAAGAGATCGACCTCAACGCCCTTGCCGACGAGGAGCTCGTGACGCAGATGCACGACGACCTCTACGATGGCCTGGCGCCCGAGATCGCCGAGGGCACGAACATCCTGCTCTCCCGCGACTGGGCGCCCGACAGGGTGCTGAACGAGGCACTCGTGGGTGGGATGAGGATCGTCGGGATCGACTTTCGCGACGGGATTCTCTTCGTTCCCGAGGTTCTGCTCGCCGCGAACGCGATGAAGGCCGGGATGTCGATCCTGCGGCCCCTGCTCGCCGAGACGGGCGTCGAGCGGATCGGCAAGGTCGTGATCGGAACGGTCAAGGGCGACATCCACGACATCGGCAAGAACCTCGTCGCGATGATGCTCGAGGGCGCCGGGTTCGAGGTCATCGACCTCGGCATCAACACCCCCGTCGAGCAGTACCTCGAGGCGCTCGAGGAGCACCAGCCGGAGATCCTCGGCCTTTCGGCGCTGCTCACGACGACGATGCCCTACATGAAGGTCGTGATCGACACGCTGAAGGAGAAGGGCCTCCGCGACGATTACATCGTGCTCGTCGGCGGGGCGCCGCTGAACGAGGAGTTCGGTACGGCGATCGGCGCCGACGCCTACTGCCGTGACGCTGCCGTCGCGGCCGAGACCGCGCAGGCGCTCGTGCTCGCCCGGCGTGCGGCGGCGAAGGCGAATTGAGCGCGGCGCACGCCACCGATCTCGTCGAGGCGGAAGTCACCTACGAGGCGGCGGAGCCACCGGACGTGCTGATTCTCGCGTGCGGCGCGATCGCACGCGAGGTGCTCGCCGTGATCCGACTCAACGGCTGGACGCACGTCGACGTGCGCTGCCTGCCTGCGAAGCTTCACAACACCCCGCGGGAGATCGCCGGAGCGGTCGATGCAAAGCTGACCGAGCTGAAGGGCGCCTACGACCGCGTCTTTGTCGCGTACGCCGACTGCGGCACGGCGGGCGCGCTCGACATCGTGTTGAATCAACACGATGTCGAGCGGCTGCCGGGCGCCCACTGCTACGGCTTTCTGGCCGGAAACGACGCCTGGGACGCGATGCAGGAGGAGGAGGCGGGAACGTACTACCTGACCGACTTCCTCGCTCGTCACTTCGAGGCGCTGATCGTGCGCCCGTACCGGTTCGACACGAATCCCGAGCTCATCCCGATGGTGTTCGGCAACTACAAGCGTCTGATCTACCTTGCACAGACGGACGACCCGGCGCTCCGCGAGCGGGCCCGATCCGCGGCCGAGCTCCTCGGGCTCGCCTACGAGGAGCGCCGCACCGGCTACGGCGAGCTCGAGCCGTCGCTCGTCCAGTTCGTCTCGAATCCCGGACTGGCGCATGCCTGAACTGACAGTGATCTCCTGGCGGGACATCCCCGCCCAGGTGACGGCGGGAAGAGGGCGTTCGGCAGTCCGCGTGCAGCTCTCCGAGCGTTTCCAGGACGCAATCGATGCCGCTGCGATGCGGGCCGGCCTGATCGGCACTGACGCCTACCTCGAGGAGTGGCGCCGCGAGGCGCGAGCGTGCGAAGGCGATCTCGAGGCCGAGGTGGCGGCGACCGCCGAGCGGCTGGAGCTCGACTACAGCGACGAGCGACTCGAGCGGCTGTCCCGTGCGAGCGGAGAAGGGGAGAACGCGTGAGCGAGACCGTGTTGTCGTCGGCGACGAAAGAGGTCGTGATCGGGTTCGACCGCCCGTTCGTGATCATCGGTGAGCGCATCAACCCGACGGGCCGCAAGAAGCTCGCCGAGGAGATGAAGGTCGGCAACTTCGAGACGGTGATCGCCGACGCGATCGCTCAGGTGGAAGCAGGAGCCCAGATGCTGGATGTCAACGCCGGCATCCCGCTCGCGGACGAGCCTGCGATTCTGCGGCACACGATCGAGCTCGTGCAATCGATCACGGACGTTCCGCTCTCGATCGACTCCTCGATCGTGGAGGCGCTCGAAGCGGGGCTCTCCGTCTACCAGGGCAAGGCTCTCGTCAACTCGGTGACGGGCGAGGACGAGCAGATGGAGCGCGTGCTGCCGCTGGTCGCCAGGTACGGCGCGGCGGTCGTCGCGATCTCGAATGACGAGACGGGTATCTCCGAGGATCCGGACGTCCGGTTCGCGGTGGCGCAGAAGATCGTCTCGCGCGCCGCCGACTACGGGATCCCGAAGGAGGACATCGTCGTCGACCCGCTCGTGATGCCGATCGGGGCAATGGGCACCGCCGGCCGTCAGGTGTTCAGGCTCGTGCGGCGGCTCAAGGAGGAGCTCGGCGTCAACTCGACGTGCGGCGCCTCGAACGTGAGCTTCGGGCTGCCGAACCGCCCGGCGCTGAATGCGGCGTTTCTTCCGATGGCGATCGCATCTGGCCTCACCTCTGCGATCACGAGCCCGCTGCACGACGAGGTCCGTCACGCGATCTGGGCGGCCGACGTGATGAACGGCAACGACGAGCACTGTGCGTCGTGGATCGCCCGGAACAGTGAGTCCGGCGACGCAGCGCAGACCGGTCGCCGTGGCGGCCGCGAGGGCAGGCGGAGGGCGACGTCGGCGTGAGCGCTCGCACCGAATGCAGTCGCGAGGCTCGAGCCTCGCGACGGATCGGGGGCCGCTCTCGGTCTCGGTTGCCGTTCGTCGCCAGGATGAATCCTGGCTTGCCGCTCGAGTCGCCCGGTGCCTGACCATCTCGTCGTCTTCACGCCGTCAGGGCGACGCGGGCGGTTCGAGAACGGCACCACCGTGCTCGAGGCGGCTCGGCGGCTCGGGGTCGACATCGACTCGGTCTGCGGAGGTCGCGGCATCTGCGGCCGCTGCCAGGTCGAGGTGAGCGAGGGCGAGCACACGAAGCACGCAATCGTGTCGGCGGCCTCGCACCTCACTCCCGTCGGCGACGTCGAGCAAACGTACGCCGCCGACCGGGGGCTCGCAGCCGGGTCGGCGCCTCGGCTGCACCGCGCGCGTCGCGGGCGAGCTCGTGATCGATGTTCCCGCCGAGAGCCAGGTGCACCGCCAGGTCGTGCGCAAGGAGGCCGACGCCCACCCGATCGAGGTGAACCCCGTTGTCCGCCTCCATTACGTCGAGGTCGATGAGCCTGACCTCGCCTCGCCGACGAGCGATCTCGGCCGGCTCCGTGGCGCACTCGAACGCGAGTGGGGGTTGACCGACCTCGAGTGCGACGCGCACATCCTGCCGGTGCTGCAGAAGACGCTGCGTCGAGGCGAATGGTGCGTCACGGTCGCGGTGCATGACGGGCAGGTGATCACCGGTGTCTGGCCCGGCCTCCACGAGACGATGCTCGGGATCGCCTTCGACATCGGCTCCACGACGGTTGCGGGACACCTCTGCGACCTCACGACCGGCGACGTGCTCGCCTCGGCCGGAGAGATGAACCCGCAGATTCGGTTCGGTGAGGATCTGATGAGCCGCGTCTCGTACGTGATGATGAATCCCGGCTCGGAGAAGGAGCTGACTCGCGCCGTCCGCGGGTGCCTCGCGAAGCTCACGGCCGAGCTCGCGAATTCGGCCGGCGTCTCGCGCGGCGACATCCTCGAAGTAACGCTGGTCGGGAACCCGATCATGCACCACCTGCTGCTCGGTCTCGACCCGACGGAGCTCGGCGGAGCGCCGTTTGCGCTCACGATCGACGAGGCGGTGCGCTGTCCGGCGATCGATCTCGGCCTGCCGGTGCACTCGGGTGCCCGCGCGTACGTGCTCCCGTGCATTGCCGGACACGTCGGTGCCGACACGGCCGGCGTGATCCTCTCCGAGGGGCCGTATCTCGGCGAGCAGGTCAACCTGATCGTCGACGTCGGCACGAACGCCGAGATCGTCCTCGGCAACCGCGATCAGCTCCTTGCTGCCTCGAGCCCGACCGGCCCCGCATTCGAGGGCGCACAGATCAGCTGTGGGCAGCGTGCGGCACCCGGCGCGATCGAGCGCGTTCGCATCGACCCGGCCACGCTCGAGCCGCGATACCGCGTGATCGGGAGCGAGATCTGGTCGGATGATCCGGCCTTCGCCGGGACGCACGTCACCGGAGTCTGTGGCTCGGGGATCATCGAAGCGGTCGCCGAGCTCCACCTCGCGGGGATCCTGACCACGGACGGCACGATCGACGGCGCACTCGCAGATCGTTCACGGCGGATCGTTCCCGACGGGAGGACGTTCTCGTACGTCATCTCCGACGGCGAGCCCGAGCTGACGATCACGCAGAACGACATCCGCCAGATCCAGCTCGCAAAGGCCGCTCTCCATGCCGGGTGCATGCTGCTGCTCGAGCGCTACGGGATCGAACGTGTCGACAGGATTCGGCTCGCCGGTGCATTCGGCAGCCACATCGACCCGGTCTACGCGCTCGTGCTGGGACTCATTCCCGACTGCGACCCTGCAGGCGTGACCTCTGCCGGCAACGCGGCCGGCACGGGCGCCCGGATAGCACTGCTCGACGGCTCGGCCCGCGCCGAGATCGAGGAGGTCGTGCGGCGGGTCGAGAAGATCGAGACCGCCGTCGAGCCACGCTTCCAGGAGCTCTTCGTCGGCGCCATGGCGATTCCCCACGACACCGACCCGTACGCCAGTCTGCGCAAGGTCGTGACGATGCCACCGCGCCGCGTGGCCGATGCGGCCGACGGTCGCGCGCGACGACGCTCTCGACCCGACCCGAGCCAAAGGAGCCGATCATGATGGAGAAGCTGGCATGACCGAGACAGCCGGAGGTCGCCGAAGCGGCGGTCGCGCAGCCAGACAGGCAGCCCGCGCGGCCACGAACGCGGTCACCGTCCCCTACATCACGCGTACCATGAGGCCCTTCGAGGTGCTCTCCGAGGAGCACCTCGCGCTGATCGAGGAGAACGCCGACACCGTGCTCGAGCAGGTCGGGATCGACTTCCGCGACACGCCCGAGGCGCTCGCGCTGTTCAAGGAGGCCGGGGCCGATATCGACGGCGAGCGCGTGCGCTTCCCCCGAGGCCTTGCCCGGCAACTCGTCCAGGCGACGGCACCCGCACAGTTCACGCAGGTGGCCCGGAACCCCGCGCACAACGTCGAGATCGGCGGGATGAACACGGTGTTCGCGCCCGCTTACGGGTCTCCGTTCGTGCGCGACCTCGACAACGGGCGCCGCTACGGGACGATCGAGGACTTCCGCAACTTCGTCAAGCTCACCTACATGACGCCGTTCCTCCACCACTCGGGAGGCACCGTGTGCGAGCCGGTCGACATCGCCGTCAACAAGCGGCACTACGACATGGTCTATGCACACATGCGCTACTCCGACAAGGCGTTCATGGGCTCTGTAACGCACCCGAGCCGCGCCGAGGACACGGTCGCGATGGCCCGGATCCTCTTCGGCGCCGACTTTCTCGAGTCGAACACGGTGATCGTGTCGCTCGCGAACGCCAACTCACCGATGGTTTGGGACTCGACGATGCTCGGGGCCGCCAAGGCGTACGCCGAGGCAAATCAGGGTGTTCTGATCACGCCGTTCATCCTTGCGGGAGCGATGAGCCCCGCCACGGTCGTGGGCGCCGCGACGCAGACGCTCGCAGAGGCGCTCGCCGGGATGGCGTACTGCCAGCTCGTTCGGCCGGGCGCCCCCGTGATCCTCGGCTCGTTCGCCTCGTCGATGTCGATGCAGTCGGGGGCGCCGACCTTCGGCACGCCGGAGCCGGCGCTGATCCTCTACGTTATGGCGGCGCTCGCCCGCCGTCTCGGAGTGCCTTTCCGCTCGGGAGGCGCCCTCACCGCGTCGAAGATCGCGGATGCTCAGGCGGCCTACGAGTCGGCCAATACGATGCAGCCGACGGTCCTCGGCGGCGTCAACTTCGTCCTGCACACGGCCGGCTGGCTCGAGGGAGGGCTTTCGATGGGCTACGAGAAGTTCATCCTCGATGTGGACCAGGCTGCGGCGTGGCATGCTTTCGCGAAGGGGGTCGACATGACACCGAACGGTCAGGCGATCGACGCACTGCTGACGAATGAGCCGGGCACGCACTTCCTCGGCCACCCGCATACGCTCGCGAACTTCGAGAGTGCCTTCTGGCGATCGTCGAATGCCGACAACGGCAGCTTCGAGCAGTGGGACCTCGAGGGCGCCATGGACGCGAACGTCCGGGCGAACGCGACGTGGAAGAAGATGCTCGCGGAGTACGAAGCGCCGCCCATCGACGATGCGGTCGATGCGGAGCTGCTCGAGTTCATCGAGCGCAAGAAGGCCTCCTTCGAGGACTCGTTCGCGTGACGGCTGCGTCAACGACTCCACCCGAGCGGGCGCCGAGCCTGCCGGAGTTGATCCGGCGTTCGCGTTACGAGGTGATCCCGCTCAAAGAGGCGGCCGAGAAGGTGCTCGAGTTCGTCCCGAAGGACGTCGAGCTCACCGTGACCGTCTCACCCGTCAAGGGGCTCGAGCCGTCGTTCGAGCTCGCCGAGACGTTCGCCGGGGAGGGATACGCCGTTGTGCCGCACCTGTCGGCGCGGCTCGTGCGTGACCGCGGGCACCTGGTCGAGATCGTTGCGCGCTTTTCGGAGATGGGGACACGTGACGTCTTCGTCGTCGCCGGCGACGCCGACGAGGCCGGAGCCTACGAGGGTGCGGCGCCGCTCCTCCGTGACCTCGAGGAGATCGGTCATCCGTTCGAGCGGATCGGGATCACGGGCTACCCCGAGAGCCATCCGCTGATCGACGACGCAACCGTGCGCGCCGCAATGGCCGAGAAGGCGCCGTATGCCAGCTACATCGCGACGCAGATCTGCTTCGACCCCAGGGTGACGGTGCGCTGGATCGATGAGGTGTGGGCGGGAGGCATTCACCTCCCTGTCTACGTGGGGCTTCCGGGCGCAGTTCAACGAGCAAAGCTCCTGCGGGTCTCGACGCGCATCGGGATCGGCGAGTCGATCCAGTTCTTACGAAAGCACGGCAACTTCGTGACCCGCTTCCTGCAGCCTGGCGGGTTCAGCCCCGACAAGCTGATCAAGGGCCTCGGTCCGGTGCTTTCAGATCCGGCCGCGAAGGTCGCCGGCTTCCACATCTTCACGTTCAACGATCTCGCCGACACGGAGGCCTGGCGGCAGAAGAAACTCGCGGGTGCCTGAACATCGTGTTGAATCAACACAAACCCAGCCCAGTTCTAGCCGGCCGACGGCGTCGAAGCCGCCGTCCCTGAGCATCTTGTTGAATCAACACAGAGTCATCCGATGAGCGACCGGGCCTACGACTTCGTCATTGTCGGCGGCGGCTCCGCCGGCTGCGCGCTTGCAAACCGGCTCAGCGCGGATCCGGCGACGCGGGTGCTCGTGCTCGAGGCCGGGCGCTCGGACTACAAATGGGACGTCTTCATCCATATGCCGGCCGGGCTCGCGACGCCGATCGGCAACAAGCTGTACGACTGGAAGTACGAGTCGGAGCCCGAGCCCCACATGAACGGGCGCAAGATCTACCACGCCCGCGGCAAGGTGCTCGGCGGCTCCTCGAGCATCAACGGGATGATCTTCCAGCGCGGCAACCCGCTCGACTACGAGCGCTGGGGCGCCGACGCGGGCATGGGATCGTGGAACTACGCGCACTGCCTGCCGTACTTCAAGCGGATGGAGAATTGCCTCGCGGGCGCCGACGAGTTCCGCGGCGGGGAGGGACCGCTCGTGCTCGAGCGTGGTCCCGCTACGAGTCCACTCTTCCGGGCCTTCTTCGAGGCCGTCCAGGAGGCTGGCTATCCACTCACCGATGACGTCAACGGCTACAGGCAGGAGGGCTTCGCAGCCTTCGATCGCAACATCCACCGTGGCCGTCGGCTCAGCGCTGCGAGGGCGTACCTCCACCCGGTGATGAGCCGGGCGAACCTCGAGGTGCGCTGCAACACCTTCGTGAATCGCGTCATCTTCGAAGGCACACGCGCGGTTGGAGTCGAGATCGCCGGGCGAGCGGGCCCGAAGCGGATCGATGCGCACGAGGTGATCCTCTGCGGCGGCGCGATCAACTCGCCCCAGCTGCTGCAGGTCTCCGGCATCGGCAATGCACGCGAGCTCGAAGCGCTCGAGATCGATGTCGTGCACGATTTGCCCGGCGTCGGTGAAAACCTTCAGGATCACCTCGAGGTCTACATCCAGTACGCCTCGAAGCAGCCGGTCTCGGTGGCGCCCGCGATGAAGTGGCGTAACCGCCCCTGGGTCGGGTTCAGGTGGCTGTTCTTCCGGTCGGGTCCCGGGGCGACGAACCACTTCGAGGCCGGCGGGTTCATCCGCGGCGACGACGACGTGGCGTACCCCAACCTGATGTACCACTTCCTGCCCGTCGCGATCCGCTACGACGGCTCGTCACCCGCCTCGGACCACGGCTACCAGGTGCATGTCGGCCCGATGTACTCGGATGCCCGCGGCACCGTGAAGGTCGCGTCGAAGGATCCCCGGGTGCACCCCGCGCTGCGGTTCAACTACCTCTCGACCGAGCAGGACCGGCGTGAGTGGCTCGAAGCCGTCCGCTCGGCGCGAACGATTCTCACGCAGCCCGCGTTCGAGCCATTCAACGCCGGCGAGATCTCGCCGGGCCCCTCGGTCGAGACCGACGAGGAGATCCTCGACTGGGTCGCCCGGGACGCCGAGACCGCATTGCACCCGTCATGCACCTGCAAGATGGGCGCCGACGAGCTGTCGGTCGTCGACCCCGAGACGATGCGAGTCCGCGGGGTGGAGAATCTGCGTGTCGTCGACGCGTCAGTCTTCCCCTACGTCACGAACGGGAACATCTACGCGCCGGTGATGATGGTCGCGGAGAAGGCCGCTGACCTGATCCTCGGGAACACACCGCTGGCACCCGAGGAGACGCCCTTCTACCGGCACGAACGATGACGCGGCAGACGGCCTCCGCCGGTGCGGTCGTGTACGCGCTCGACGTCGAGCGGGTCGGAGCGTTCTACCGTGACGTCGCCGGTCTGCCCATCGTCGGGCAGGAGAGCGACCACACCGTGCTCGAGCGGGACGGCTTCCAGCTCGTCGTCGTCGCGATTCCCGAGCACGTCGCGAAGACGATCCGACTCGAAGATCCCGTTGTCCGTCGCGAGGACTCGGCGCTCAAGCTCGCCTTCCCCGTTACGAGCATTCAGGAAGCGCGCGTGACGGCCGTTAGGCATGGCGGCGTCGTCGATCCGTCTAACCGGGAGTGGGTGTTCGGGCACGCGCGCGTCTGCGACGGGCACGACCCCGAAGGGAACGTGATCCAGGTGCGCGAGGGCCTTACGCGGACTCAGGCGCTCGAGCCGGCGACGCTCAGCACGGCCTTGACGATGCCGTCGTAGCCCGTGCAGCGGCAGAGGTTGCCGGAGAGCCCGATCCGCACCTCGTCCTCGGTCGGATCCGGGTTTCCCGCGAGCAACGCCGTCGCCGACACGAGCATGCCCGGAGTACAGAAGCCGCACTGGACGCCGCCGAGCTCGAGGAACGCAGCCTGCAGCGGTGCCAGCGTATCGCCGTCGGCGAGGCCCTCGACCGTCGTGATCTCGCTACCCTCGGCCTGGAGGGCGAGGTAGGAGCACGAGTTTACGGGCAGGCCGTCGAGCAGCATCATGCAGGCCCCGCACTCGGAGTCGTCGCAGCCCTCCTTCGAGCCGGTCAGCCCGACGACATCACGGACGGCGGCGAGCAGGTTCGTGCCCGGGTCGAGGTCGACCGGGTAGGAGAACCCGTTGACGTTCAATGTTGCCGCGACCTTCATGCGTCCTCCCCTCGCGCGCGTGAAAGCGCTGTCTCGATCGCGCGTCGCGCGATCACTGCTGCCATTGCACGCCTGTACTCGGCCGAGCCGCGCACATCCGAGATCGGCGACGCAGCGCGCAGCCACGGCGGCTCCTGCGGCCTCGATCGCCTTGACGCCACCGTCGCTGCCGGCGAGCGCTTCCTCGGCCTCGGGTACGCGCCGGATCGTCGCCGAGAGCGCGGTCATCGCAACCCGTGCCTCCGTGACGACTCCGTCGGCGACCGTCACCACTGCCGTCGCGCCGACGACGGCGATCTCCATCTGACGCCGATATTCGAGCCGGAGGTATGCGCTGCCGGTTCCCGCGGCGGGCGCGGGGATCTCGACACCGACGAGAAGCTCATCGGCCGCGGCCGTCGTCTTGCCGGGCCCCGTCCACAGATCCTCGACCGCTACGGAGCGCGTACCGGACGGCGAGCGGAGCGTTGCCGTGGCGCCGAAGCAGACGAGCGGCCCGCCCGTCTCCATCGCGGGCGATGCGTTCATCAGGTTGCCGCCCACCGTGCCCTGCGCGCGGGTTGCGTGCGAGCCAACGATCGCGCTCGAATCCGAGAGCGCCGTGAAGCGCGTGCGAACGTCCTTGCTCGCGGCGATCTCGGCGTGGCTCGCGAGGGCCCCGAGCCGCAAGCCGCCGTTCGCAAGCGACTCGACGCCGTGCAACTCGGCGACGCGGTGAATCGCGACGACGCTTCCGGGCATCGCCGACTTGCCGGCACGCGCGCCGACGACGAGGTCGGTTCCGCCCGCGACGGGCCGTGCGCCCGCGGCGACCGCCGCGACGGCCTCCTCGACGGTGGTCGCCGTAGTGAAGGTCTGTACGCTCATGCGCCCGCCTCCCAGACTCGCTCGGGTGTCATCGGCAGCTTGTGCACGCGCGCCCCGATCACCTTGGCGATCGCGTTCGCGACCGCTCCGGCCGTCGGCACACACGGCGGCTCGCCGACGCCCTTCGAGCCCTTCGGCCCTGCGCCGGGCGTGTCGGTCTCGATCCACGCCACGTCGATTCTCGGTGCGTCGGAGGCCGTCACGAGCTTGTAATCCGTCAGGTGCGCGTTGCGGTGGCGCCCTTCGTCGTCGAGTTGCGTGCCCTCGGAGAGGGCCTGACCGAGGCCCATCACGACGCCACCGTAGACCTGCCCGTCCGCGCCGACCTTGTTGAGGATCTTGCCGCAGTCGTGAGCGGCCGCAACCTGAAGCACCCGTACGACGCCGGTTCCTCGATCGACCCTGACGCGAACGGCGTGCGCGATCAGCTGAGGCGCGTGGAACGACTCGAGACCGAGGCGGCCGACGCAACCTTCGGCCGGAGCCTCCGGACCGTCCGGGACGACGTCCTCGCTCTTGCCGTGGAACGTGCCACGGCGGGCGAGCTTCGCGATCGTCACGGACTTGTCCGGCGAGCCCTTGACGATGATCGAGCCGCCCACGAGCTCGAGATCGTCACGTGACGCCTCGAGCCGCTCTGCCGCTGCATCGAGCAGCTGATCTCGCAGATTGACGGCCGCAGCGATCACGGCGCGGCCGCTGTTGAACGTCGTTTGCGAGCCGCACGAACCCATGTCCCAGGGTGCTGCGTCCGTGTCCTGATACAGCATCGAGAAGTCCTCCGGCTGCATCCCGAGCTCCGCCGCGACATAGGCGGGCATCGCCATCACCGAGCCGGTGCCGTTCTCCTGTGCTCCAGTGATGATCGTGCCGCTTCCGTCGGCGTTCAGCTTCACGTAGGCGCCGCTCTTCGACGCGAAGCAGGGCCACCAGCCGACGGCCACACCGATCGCCTCGTCCTCGGGCAGCTCCTGCCCGTAGCCGATCAGCTCGACCGCCTTCTCGAGCGTCTCCTTCATCGCGATCCGCTCCAGGACCTGGCCGGTTGCGGTGACCGAGCCTGTCTCGATCAGCGTCTTGCGACGGAGGTCGACCGGATCCATCTCGAGCGCGACGGCCAGCTCGTCCATGTGTTGCTCGAGCGCCCAGCACACCTGCGGTGCCGTCGGAGCGCGAATCGAGGACGACGGCTGGTTGTTGGAGTAGACGAGCGACGACTCGATGTTGACGTTCTCGAGCTCGTAGGGGCCGAGTGCGTGCATCGCCGCCATCTGCGCGAAGAATCCGCCCTCGCCGCAATAGGCGCCCTTGTCGAGCACGAGTCGCGCTTTCCGGGCGACGAGCGTTCCGTCGGCGCGGGCGCCGGACTCGAACTCGATCACCATGCCCTCGCGGCGGTGACCGACGGCGACGAACTCCTCACGCCGCGAGAAGACGAGCTTGACCGGGCGGCGGGCTGCCTTCGCGAGCGCCGCGACGTGTCCTTCGAAGTGGAAGTCGCACTTGGCGCCGAACCCACCGCCGAGGAGCGGCACGACGATGCGCACGTTCGACTCGGGGATCTGGAGCGTGGTCGCGACGCCGGCGCGGGCCGCGTACGGCACCTGGGTCGATGTCCACACCGTCAGCTTGTCTCCCTGCCACTGCGCAATCACCGCGCGCGGCTCGATCGGCACTCCCTGCACCGGGTCGGTGACGTAGCGGCCCTTGACGACGACGTCCGCGGTCGCAAGTGCGGCGTCGGCATCTCCCTTGACGATCGTCGAATAGCCGAGCGTGTTGTCGTGGCGGCCGAGCGCCTTGTCGCCCTCGTAGCCCTCCCAGTCGGGATGGACGAGGGTGGCGTCGTCGGCGAGCGCCGCTTCGAAGTCGGTCACGACGGGAAGCGGCTCGTAGTCGACCTCGATCAGCGCGGCAGCCTGCTCGGCGATCTCGGCGGTCGTGGCGGCGACGCCGGCGACGATGTCGCCCTCGAAGCGCACGGTGTCCTTCGCAAAGAGCCGACGATCCTCGACCATGCCGCCGTAGAGCACGTCCGGCACGTCCTCATGGGTCACGACGGCGAGCACGCCGGGAAGGGCGCGTGCCTTCGTTGCATCGATCCGGGTGATCCGGGCGTGCGTGTGGTCGGCATAACGGAACTTCGCCACGAGCTCTCCTGCGAGCACGAGGTCGGCCGTGTAGCGACCCGTGCCGGTCACCTTCTCCTTGCCGTCCGGACGGATGAACGTCCGTGGTTCCTCGACCGTTGCCACCTTCGGATCTCCTTCGTGCGGGTGTGTGCCTCTATCCAATCAGAGAGGCCAGGAGCGTACGTGATCCGACGCGGTCCGGCTTCGTCCGACGCACGGTCTCGCTACCGGCCGCGCTCGAACGTGCCGAGGATCCCGTCCACTCGTGCGATCGTGTCCGGCCCGGCGAGGCCTCTTGCGGCGAGCGTCGTCCGGCGGTAGACGACGTCTTCCGCGCTCGTCGCCCACTCCTCGGCGGCTGCGAAGACGACCTGTGCCGCAAGGTCGGGCGCACCCGGGTGAATTCGCGCGAGGAGGTCAGGCGCATCACTTGTCGCCGCGAGGACGCGATCCGCACGCGAGCCGTAGAAGTGGGCTAAGTGTGCGGCGACTTCTGGCTCGAGCTCCCACCGGGTGACCAGGCGAGCGGCATGGTTCGCTGCGTCCGTTGCGCCGGGCAGCGGAACCGGGCGCCGGTCGATGTCGGCCAGGCCGAGCTCGAGGCGAAGGTGGACGAGCGCACCGAGCGCGATCCGGCGATATGTCGTCAGCTTCCCCCCGGCCACCGTCAACATTCCGCCCCGCCCCACGAGAAAGGCCGTCTCGCGACGGGCATCGACGGTCGAGCCATCCCCCCGCGGCAACACCCGGAGGCCGGCGTAGGTTGCGAGCACGCGATCTCGTGACAGGACAGCCGTGTCGAGGGCAACGCCGGCCTCCTCGAGAACGAGGTCGATGTCGGCGTCGGTAGCTTCGACCTCGGCTGGATCTCCGTCGTAGGGCGTGTCGGTGGTGCCGAGAAGCAGCATTCCCTCCCACGGATACGCGAACGTCACGCGCACCTGGTCGTGGGGGATCGTGAGTGCCGCCGACCAGGGCTCGTCGAGCGGGAGTGTGACGTGGACGCCCTTCGACAGCCGGCCGTATGGCGTCACGCCCGGATCCTCCAGGCGCCGCAGCGTGTCGAGCCAGGGCCCCGTCGCATTGACGACGGCACGTGCCTCGACCGAGACGATCTCGCCGGAAAGACGATCCTGGATCTCGGCGCCTCGCACGCGGCCCGATACGAGCCGTAGGTCGACGACCTCGGCGAAGTTGAGGACCGTCGCGCCTGCCTCGGCCGCGGCCGTCACGTTCGCGAGGCAGAGTCGGCCGTCGTGCGTCCAGGCGTCCTGATACACGCCGCAGCCGCGCAGCCCTTCGGTCAGGAGGGGAGGCACGCTACGGCGCGCCCGCGTCGGCTTGACGAGGCCGCCGAGCTTCTCACCGGCGAGGGTGGAGTAGGTCCAGAGCCCCGCCTGGATCGTCGCAGGCCGGTAGGGGCCACCGCGGTAGACCGGGAACAGGAACGGGATCCGCCGTACGAGGTGCGGCGCCACGACGCGGAGGAGCGCCCGCCGTTCCGTGTGCGCCTCGCGCACGAGCCTCACGTCGCCGAGCCGGAGGTAGCGAAGGCCACCGTGGATCAGCTTCGACGAGGCGCTCGACGTCGCACCGCCGAAGTCGCCGCGGTCGACGAGCGCCACGCGAAGCCCCGCCCGGGACGCTTCGTTCGCTATGCCGGCGCCGATGATGCCACTGCCGATCACGAGCAGGTCGTACGGTGCCCGCACGAGCTCCCCTCGTAGTGCTTCGCGCCTGCTGCTCAGGGCCATACGGGGTTCGCGCGGGCCCGGCGGTCGCACGGGGCACTCGCCTCGGGGTGCCGTTCGCGCATCGAGTCCGTTCTGCGGGCATGGAGTGCGCAGCCAAGCGACGCTTCCGTCGATCTCAGCAATGGATCGTCGGTCGCCACCGGCGCAGCCTATTGCACTGGAGGTGCGCAGAGCATACGATCGCGTCGCTCGCCAGTTCAGAGCCACCCGGAGTAGGACGAGGAATGGGAGGAACGGATGGAGGATTTCCAAGAGCAGGAGTACGAGTTCCTGCGCAGGCTCGAGGAGGAGCGGGTCGGTCGACGGACGCTGCTGAAGAGGGGTCTTGCAGCAGGTGCCGGGTTGACCGTGATGTCACTGTCTCCAGCTGCTCTGGCCGCTCGGCAGCAGGTGCTGGCAACCCCGCCCCTGAGGGGAAAGCTTTCCAATCTCAAGGAGATCGTGCAGGAGGCGAAGAAGGAAGGGAAGCTCAACGTGATCGCGCTGCCGCCCGACTGGGCGAACTACGGCGAGATCATCACCACGTTCTCGAAGAAGTACGGCATCAAGATCACGAGCGACAATCCGGACGGGAGCTCGTCGGAGGAGAACCAGGCGATCGTCTCGCTCAAGGGTGACCCACGCGCCCCCGACGTCGTCGACGTCAACCCGACCTTCGCGGTCGCGGGCACCGTAGCGGGCCTCTATTCGAAGTACTACCCTCGGAAGTACCCGACGATCCCACGGGCGATGAAGGACACGCGCGGCTTCTGGATGGGTGACTACTACGGCTCGGTCACGATCGGCTACAACGGAAACCTGGTCAAGAATCCGCCGAAGTCGTTCGCCGACCTCCTCAAGCCGGAGTACAAGAATCAGGTAGCCCTCAACGGGAGCCCGCTCAAGTCCGGCTCGGCGATCGCCGGTGTATTCGCAGCCGCGCTTGCGAATGGCGGCTCGCTCAGCAACGTCGCCCCCGGGGTCGACTGGTTCGCGAAGTGCAGGTCGCTCGGCAACTTCATTCCGGTGGAGACCACGCCGCAGACGGTCGCGTCGGGGCAGACGCCGATCTCGATCGACTGGGACTACAACAACTTCGCGTACGTGAAGAAGTTCCCGTCGGCGAAGTGGAAGGTGACTATCCCGTCCGACGGGCAGTACGGTGGCCACTACTGCCAGGCCGTCAACGCGACCGCACCGCACCCGTGGGCGGCCCGGCTCTGGCAGGAGTTCATCTACTCCGACCAGGGGCAGATCCTCTATCTGAAGGGGTATGCACATCCTGCGCGGTTTGCCGATCTGGTTACGCGAAAGGTGATCACGCCGAGCCTGACCAAGTCGTTCCCCGCCAGCTGGTTCAACAGCACGGCGAAGTTCGCGAGTCTCGGTCAACAGGCAAAGGCAAAAGCCGTCATCAACACCCAGTGGCCGGCCAAGCTCGGCTCGAGCTAAGCCGAAACCTCGGCAGTGCACGCAGTAGCCCATGACGTTCCCCGGCCGGGCCCTGAGCCCGGCCGGAGACGTCCGTCGCTCGCCTGGCTGGGTGTCGTCCCGTTCTTCGCCTATACCGCCATGTTCCTCGTCCTGCCGGCGGCGACCGTGATGATTGGCGCGTTCAAGGCCGAGGGCGGCGGCTACACGATCGACAATGTCACCGCGATCATCGAGACGGCGCAATTTCGGAACGCGTTCTGGCAGAGCATCCGGATCAGTCTTACCACGGCGCTTCTGGGCGGGCTATTCGGACTCCTGATCGCGTACGCGGCGACCCGCAAGGGCACGCCGGCCTGGATCCGCTCGGCGTTTGCGACGTTCTCCGGGGTGGCGGCGAACTTCGGAGGCATCCCGCTCGCCTTCGCCTTCATCGCCACGCTCGGGACGATCGGAATCGTCACCCAGTTCCTCAACGACGTCTTCGGGATCAACATCTACGAGCACGGCTTCGCGATCTGGTCGCCACGCGGCGTCGAGCTCACCTATCTGTACTTCCAGATCCCCCTGATGATCCTCGTAATCGCGCCGGCGATCGACGGCCTTCGCGCCGAATGGAGCGAGGCGTCCTCGAATCTCGGTGCGAGCCGGTTGCAGTACTGGCGTCACATCGGCGTCCCGGTCCTGATGCCGTCGATGCTCGGCGCCGTGATCTTGCTCTTCGGCAACTCGTTCGCTGCCTACGCGACGGCATACTCCCTCACGAGCGGGACGGGCCTCCCGCTCGTGCCGATCCTGATCGGCAACGATCTCTCGGGCGACGTCCTCTCGAACCCGCACGAGGGCCAGGCGCTCGCGTTCGGGATGTTCGTCGTCCTGGCGGCGATGATGCTGTTCTACGTTCCCCTGCAGCGGCGGGCGTCGAGGTGGGCCAAGTGAGCAAGACGCGAATCGCCCCGTCGGCCGTCGTGTGGCTCGCTCTCGGCGCGGCGTACTTCATGATCCCTCTGATCGCGACGCTTCTCTTCAGCCTCAAGGACGCGCAGACGGGGAAATGCTGCAGCCTCTCGGCGTACGGTGTGATCCTGCACGACCCGCAGTTCTGGTCGACGATCAAGATCTCGTTCAGGCTCGCGCTCGAGACGATCGCGGTGGGCCTGCTCCTCTTCGTGCCCACCATCTACTGGGTGCACCTGAAGCTGCCACGGCTTCGCCCCGTCGTCGGCTTCATAGCCCTCGTCCCGTTCGTGATCCCGCCGATCATCCTCGTCGTCGGACTCCTGAAGTTCTTCAAGGACACGCTGCAGGCGCCGTTCTGGTTTCTCGCCAACCCCGACCTGTTCCTCTCCGGCGCCTACGTGGTCCTCGCCTTCCCCTACATCTACTTCTCTCTCGACGCCGGCTTCCGTGCGATCGACGTGCACACCTTGACGGAGGCTTCGCGGGGTCTCGGCGCGTCCTGGCGGACGACGCTCCTACGCGTGATCCTGCCGAACATCAGGGTGGCGGCGCTGAGCGGCGCCTTCCTCACGCTTGCGGTCGTGATGGGTGAGTTCACGATCGCGAGCCTCTCCGCTTTCCACACCTTCCCGACGTACCTCCAGCAGATCAACCAGGCAACGGCGTATCCGGCTGCGGCCGCGACGCTGATGAGCTTCATGATCACGTGGGCTGCGATGCTCTCGATCCTCCTGATCGGGAGGCGCGGCGGCCAGCGCACGGTGCGCGTGGGGATCGGCAGGTAGTGGCAGCCCACGTCGAGCTCGAGGGGCTGTGGCGCTCCTTCGGCCACGTGAGTGCCCTCCAGGGCATTGATCTCGCACTCGAGACGGGCGAGTTCGTTTCGCTGCTCGGGCCGAGCGGCTGCGGCAAGACGACGGCTTTGCGCCTTGTCGCCGGCTTCGATCGGCCCGACGCTGGGCGGATCGTCGTCGACGGCAAGGACATCACGAGCATTCCACCCAACAAGCGCGACATGGGAATGGTCTTCCAGGCATACAGCCTGTTCCCGAACATGACGGCCGAGCAAAACGTCGAGTACGGCCTCAGGATCCGCAAGCAAGCGAAGCGTGACCGAAGAACGCGCGTGAGCGAACTGCTCGAGCTCGTCGGACTTGCCGACGCCGGCAAGCGATTCCCGCACCAGCTCTCGGGCGGCATGCAGCAGCGCGTGGCACTTGCGCGGTCGCTGGCGATCGAGCCGAGAGTCCTGCTGCTTGACGAGCCGCTCTCGGCGCTCGATGCCAAGGTGCGCGTTCAGCTGCGCGAAGAGATCCGTCGGATCCAGCTCGAGCTCGGAATCACGACGATCTACGTCACTCACGACCAGGAAGAGGCGCTCTCGATCTCGGACCGGGTAGCAGTCATGTACGGCGGCAAGATCGAGCAGGTCGGCGCCCCTTCGGAGATGTACGGCAGCCCGGCGACCCCCTTTGTTGCCGAGTTCATCGGCACGATGAACCGACTCAGCGCGACTGTGGCCGACGACGGCGTGATCGACTACGGTGGCCTCTTGCTCCGGGTCGACGAGGCAAGAGGGTTGCCACGAGGTGAGCGCGTGCTCTGCCTCGTGCGTCCCGAGACGGTGGATATCGTTCCCGCGGACGGTTTGCCGCCGGCGGGTGGCCTGGCCGGCGAGGTCATCTCGAGCACCTTTCTCGGCTCGACGACACGGGTGCGGGTCATCGATGAGAGCGGGGAGCGAAACATCACAGCCGACATCTCGACTGTCGCAGCGGCGCCCCTCACGGTCGGGACGAAGGTCGTCGCGAGCTTTCCGCCGGACAGCCCTCGGCTGCTCAGCCTGGCCGGCGAGACAGCGTCTCACGAGCCGGCCCCGTACGGACTGTAGAGATCCCGTCCGCGCCCATCTTCTGCAGCTCGAGCAGCCGCGACGGCTCGTTGACCGTGTAGACGAGCGCCTGGAGCCCGAGCGCGTCGGCTCTCGCGATACCGCGTGTCGCGACCCGGGAGTCGACGAAGTCGGCGCCGAGCTCGATCGCACGTTCGAGGGCCGGCAACGTGTTCTCCTTCTCGTCTGCCGATGCGCCTCGGCGGGCGATGACCCACGTCAAGGGAGTTTTCGAGCGATCGCGACGATCACGGGAGCGGATCAGCTCGCGGCGAGAAGCCGTTCGACAAGCGCGACGTCGATCCTTTCGACAATTCCGTTGGCCCTTGCAAGGCGACTATCGGGCAGGGTGCCGCGGACGGCGAAACAGCGGAGTCCCGCGCTCTTCGCCGATGCGATCCCGGCCTCGGTGTCCTCGAGCGCAACCGCCTCCGACGGCTCGAGGCCGAGGCGTTCGAGCGCGAGCAGATACGGCTCCGGGTTGGGTTTACCGATCGCGACATCGTCGGCAGCGACAATCGTGCTGATCTCCGTGGCGAGGGCTGCGGCCTCGACGACGGGCACGATCTCCGCCCGGAATGCGGCGGAGACGATCGCTACCGCGACGCGCGCAGCGGCGTAGCGCACCGCCTCGCGCACCGGCTCGGCGACGGTCGACCCGTCCGCGGCCTCGACTGCGTAGCGATCGATCCGCTCGGCGACGAGTGATCCGAGCAGCGGCCCGTCCACCCCGAGCCAGCCGCCGATGATCGCTTCATCGCTGAGGCCCGCGAACTGGCGGTAGTACTGCTCCTCGGCCAACGGGCGGCCGTGCCTCGCAAAGAGATCCCGGTAGATCGCACACAGCAGCGGCTCGTCGTGGGAGAGCGTCCCGTTGAAGTCGAACATCAGCGCGCGCACCTGTCCCATCCGGATCGGAAGACTACTGTGCTCGGGCGATGCCACCCACCGCATTCGCGCTCGCGATCAGCGCCGCCGTTCTCCACGCATTCTGGAACATCTTGCTTGCGAGAGCCCGTGACCCGGAGAGCGCTACTGCGGTGGCGCTCGTCGCTTCCGTGATCGTGTTCGCGCCGGTCGCGGCCCTGCGCTTCGAGGCCGACTGGGAGGTATGGCCGTTCGTCGTCGTGACCTCGATGCTGCAGCTCCTGTATTTCGCGCTTCTCGCGACCGCGTATCGGAAGGCCGAGCTCTCGTTCGTGTATCCGGTTGCACGCGGAGTCGCCCCGGTGATCGTGCTCGGCGTCTCGGTCGTGGTGTTCGGGCATGGGACCTCTCCTGGCCAGGCGATGGGAGTCGTGCTCGTCGGCGTCGGCGTGTTGCTCGTTCGCGGCCTGAGGCGCCCTTCGGACTCGCACGCACTCCCTTTTGCTCTCGGGATCGCCTGCGTGATCGCGTCGTACACGCTCCTCGACAAGCGTGGGATCACGCACGCAAATCCGATCACCTATCTCGAGCTGAGCATGATCCCGGCGGCGCTCGGGTATGCGGCGGCGACCGTCTTCGTCAAGGGACGCGTACGCGTGCGGGCCGAGCTCGGTTCGTCGGCCGTTCTTGCGGGCGTGCTCTCCTTCGCCGCATACGCCCTTGTCCTCGCGGCTCTCGAGCGTGCCTCGGCGGCCTCGGTCGCAGCAGTACGAGAGACGAGCGTTGTGATGGCGACCGTCGTCGCCGCTACCGTGCTGCACGAGCGCGTGACAGCGTCGAGGCTTGCCGGCTCGGTCCTTGTCGTCTGCGGGATCGCGCTGCTCGTGTTGCGGTGAGGAACGGCTAGGCGCGCTCGCTGATCTGATGCTCCGCTGACGCGAGCCACGCCGGGTTGATCTCGACGCCCCAGCCCGGGCCGTCGGGGATCGCCACCTTGCCGTCACGGACGACGAGTGCAGGCTCGTAGATGCCGACCTGCCACGGGTAGTAGTCCGTCGGCTCGATCGAGAACTCGACGTACGGGCCTGCGTTCTCGATCGCGCCCATCAGGTGCAGCGTGAACACGGTCACAAGCGAGAGATTCGCGGAGTGGGGTGTGCAGGGGAGCCCTGCGGCAGCCGCCATGCCGGCGACCTCCAGCGTGCGATTGATTCCCCCGAGGTAACACACATCGGGCTGTACGACGTCGACGGCCTCGAGCTCGATCATCCGCCGCCACTGCCCCAGCATGCAGTCCTGCTCGCCACCCGTGACGTCGACGTCGAGCGCCGCCGCGACCTCGGCCGTCCACTCGAGCTCCCAGTACGGGCACGGCTCCTCGAAGTGGCAGACGCCGTGGCTCTCGAGCATCCGCCCGACCTCGATCGCGCGGGCCGGCGTGTAACAGCTGTTCGCGTCGACGAGAAGCTTCGCGTCGTCCCCGAGCGCGTTTCGTACCGCGACAACGACGGCCTCGGTTCGTCCGGGCCACTCGTCCTCGTCATGACCGCACTCCTTGCCGACGCGGAACTTGAACGCCGTGTGCCCCTCCTCCTGCTGCAGACGGGCAAGCCGCTCGGCCTCCTCCTCCGGCGTGATGTCCCGGCGCATGCTTGACGCGTACACGGGGAACGGCTGTGGCGTGCCACCGAGCAGCTCGCAGACGCTCTTTCCCTCGAGCTTCCCGCGCAGATCCCAGAGGGCCGTGTCGAGGCCGGCGAGCGCGCGGTAGAGATACGAGCCCGGGTACTTGTGCTCGAGCTCGGGGATCCGGTCGACGAGCGCAGCGATGTCGAGAGCCGAAGCGCCGAGCGCGTGAGGCGCGATCTGGCGGTGCACGACCTGGGCCGTGATGTCCGCGTAGTACGGCGCGACCTGGCCCCAGCCTTCCGCGCCGTCATCGGCTTGCACGCGCACGAGGGCGACCCACTCGTTCGTGAAGGTTTCGATCCGGGCGATCTTCACTCGTCGAAGACGATCAGGTTGCGGAGGGCGCTGCCACTCGCCGTGGACGCGACGGCCTCGTTGATCTCGTCCAGCGGGTAGCGGCCACTGATCAGCTCGTCGAGCTCGAGGACGCCTTCGGCGTAGAGCGCGGCGAGCGAGGAGACGTCGACGGCCGGGACGGCCGAGCCCATCTTGCTCCCGACGATGCTCTGGCTGTCATGGGCGAGCGTGGTCGGGTCGTACTCGGCGATCACTCCTGCCGGCGTCATGCCTACGACGACGAGCGCACCTCCTCGACGAAGGAGATTCATGCCATTCTCGATCGCGCGCACCGAGCCGACCGTGACGAACACGTAATCGGCTCCGCGCCCGCCTGTGAGCTCGAGCACGGCCTCCCGAACGTCTTCGCTCGTGCTGAGCGCGTGCGTGGCGCCGAACTCGAGAGCCGTCTCGAGCTTGGACTCGTCGAGATCGATCGCGAGGATCGACTCGGCTCCGGCAATGGCTGCTGCCTGAAGGCTGTTGAGCCCGACGCCTCCGGCCCCGATCACGACGACGCTTGCGCCGGCCTCGACGTTGGCGGTCCTCGCGACGGCACCGAATCCGGTCAGAACCCCGCAGGCAAGGAGCGAGGCGCAGTCGAACGGCAACCCGTCCGGGATCGGCACGACCTGTGACTCGTGGACGACGATCCGCTCCGCGAAGGCAGCCGTGCGAAATCCGTGCAGCACGGGCTCGCCGTCCTGCGTGCTGAGCGGCGTCTTCGCGTCGAGCGGAAAGCTCGTCTCGCAGAGCGCCGGCTGGTCGCGGGTGCAGAAGTAGCAGGTTCCGCAATAGCGAACGAGCGTGACGAGCACGCGCTGCCCGGGCTTGACGGCGGTCACGCCCTCTCCCACCGCGACGAGCACGCCGGCCCCCTCGTGACCGTAGACGGCGGGGCGGTCTGCCTCCCACGATCCGTTGAAGTACGAGACGTCACTGTGGCAGATCCCGCACGCGGCGATCTGCACCTCGACCTCGCCGGGGCCGGGCGGGGCGAGAACGAGATCCTCGATCGAGAGCGGCTTCCCCGGCTCCCGCAGGACGGCTGCCCGAACTACGCGGCTCCGGTCGACCACTAGTGCGCCGCCTTCGAGCGTTGCACCCGAATCCCCTGTCCGGGGCAGGCGCAGCCTGCCTCGGGGCGAGCGATGCCCCGCCGGGCCTCAGGGGCAAACAGGCGTAACGTTGTGAGCCGCCGCACTAGCCGGTGCTGCCGAGCCCGGTCGTTGGCGCACCGATCAGGACCGCCGCGTTGCCGAACGAGAGGGCGCCCTCGGCCATCTGTGCGTGGACCTCGCCGATCTCCTCGAAGCTGCTCACCTGGCCGAGGCTCGGATCGATCGCGCCCTCCCGGACGAGGTCGTTGTACGCGGTCGCCTGCTCGTCGTTCGTTCCGTGCGAGCCCTGCAGCCTCTTCTGACGGACCCAGTGATAGCGCAGATCGACCATCGCCGAATACCCCGTCGTGCCCGCGCAAACGACGACCATGCCGCCCGGGTCGCAGACGAAGATCGACGTCGGGATCGTGTCCTCGCCGGGATGCTCGAAGACGATTGCAGGATTTCTCCCCTTGCCGACGATCTCCCAGAGCTTCCCGCCGAAGGCGCGCGCGCCGGCGGTCCATTCCTTCTGACCGGGACCGTCGGTCCAGTGCGGCGGGATACCCCAGTGGTCGAACTCGGTGCGATCGATGTAGCCCGCAGCGCCGAGCCCGACGCAGTACTCGCCGCGATCCGCGCCCGAGACGACGGCGACGGGAATGCCGCCCGCGTGCTTGACGAGTTGGATCGCCTGGCTGCCGAGTCCGCCGGAGCCGCCCCAGACGAGCACGACGTCGTCCTTCTGGACGGTGTTCCCGGCCCAGCCGAACAACATTCGCTGCGCGGTTGTGCCGACGAGGGTTGAGGCAGCGGCGGCCTCCCACGTCAGGTGGTCGGCCTTCGGCAGCACCTGATGCTCCTGGGCGACGGCGAACTGACCGAACGAACCGTAGTTGCGGTCGTGGTCGTACCCCCAGATGCGCGCTGACGGCGCAATCATCGGGTCCTTGCCGGCCAGGATCCAGGGATCGTCGTCTTTCCACCACCCCGGATGGACGATGACCTCGTCGCCGACAGCGACGCGCTCGACCCCCTCACCGACGGCGTAGACGATGCCGGAGGCATCGCTCCCGCCGAGGTGGAAGTCGTTCGGGTCACCGCCCCTCTGGCGCTGCGCGATCACGTCGACGGGGATGCCTCGGGCTGCCCAGACGTTGTTGAAGTTGATTCCCGAGGCCATCACGCCGATGAGCACCTCGCCGGGACCCGGCGTCGGCGTGTCCACCTCTTCTACCTGGAATGCCGCGCGCGGGTCACCGAAGCGGTCCTGCCTGACGACCTGGGCGAACATGCGGGCCGGGACGTCGCCCACGGGGGGAAGGGTGCCTACGGGGACTGCCTCGCTCGCGGATGCCATCAATGCGCTCCTTGTTCTCGGGGTACGATCGTTCGTGCCGCCTCTGGGGCCGTGAGCCTATCTTCGCCGGTATCGGTCGCGCCGAGCGAGCAGCACGGTGCATCCGGCGCTGTGCAAGAATCGCGCGGTGCCCGTCGGCCTCGACGATCTCACCCCGGAGCAGCGCGAGATCCAGGCGCTCTGTCGCGACTTCGCGATCCGCGAGATCAGACCCATCTCCCAGGCCGTCGACGAGGCCGATATCGAGATGCCCTGGGAGATCTGGTTCCGGGCGTCCGAGCTCGGGCTGACGTCGTACATGCTGCCCGAGGAGCTCGGCGGCGGCGGTTTGACCGATCTCTTCACGCAGGCACTCGTGCAGGAGGAGCTGTGCTTCGGCTGCTCGGGGATCGGCAACCTGATCACGTCGAACGGCTTTGCGGCGAAGCCGATCATCGTCCTCGGCACGGAGGAGCAGCAGCGCCGCTGGGTGAAGCCGATGACCGGCGGTCGGCCGGCTCTGGGCGCGCTCGCGATCACCGAGCCCGGTGTCGGATCGGACGCCGCTGCGATCCAGACGACCGCGACACGCACCGACAGCGGCTACGTGCTGCGTGGGCAGAAGAGCTGGATCTCGAGCGCCGGGCCTGCCTCCACCTACGTCGTCTTCGCAACCGTCGATCCGGGCTCGCGTGCGAAGGGCATCACCGCGTTTCTCGTCGCGAAGGACGACGCGGGGCTCACGATCGGGCCGCCGGTGCGCAAGATGGGGCAGCGCGCGATCATCAATGCCGAGCTTTTCCTCGACGATCTCGAGCTCACGCTCGACCGGCGACTCGGCGAGGAGGGCGAGGGCTTCCGCGGGTTGATGCGGACGTTCGACCTCTCGCGTATCATCCTCGCCGCCGCCGCCACCGGGCTCGCGCGGGCCGCGCTCGAGTATGCCGTCGACTATGCGAAGTCGCGCGAGCAGTTCGGGCGGCCGATCGGCCAGCACCAGGCGGTCGCATTTCGCCTCGCCGACATGGCGATGCGCGTGGACGCGTCGCGGCTCCTCGTCTGGCGAGCAGCTCGGCTTGCGGATTCCGGAGCGGACGTCACACGCGAGGCAGCGATGGCAAAGCTCCACGCCTCCGAGACGGCGATGTGGTGCACCTGGGCTGCCGTACAGACCCTCGGCGGGTGGGGGTACTCGCGGGAGATGCCGGTCGAGAAGTGGATGCGCGACGCAAAGCTCGAGGAGATCGAAGAGGGCACCTCCGACATCCAGCGACTGATCATCTCGAGGAGCCTCTTGCGGGGTTGACCCGCGACCTAACCCGAGAGGACTGAGCGGACCGCGATCGTGAGCTCGGCGGGGCCTGGCAACGTCGCGACCTCGAGGTCCTTCTGGTACGGCATCGGGTGCGAGGGCGCGCCGACGCGGACGACCGGGGCGTCGAGCTCCCAGAAACAGTGCTCGGCGACGTGTGCTGCGATCTCGGCGCCGAAGCCGCCGAACTGAACCGCCTCGTGCGCGATGACGACACGGTGTGTCTTCGCTACCGACGTCGCGATCGTGCCCGTGTCGAGCGGGACGAGCGTCCTCGGATCGATGACCTCGATACTGATCCCCTCCGCGCTGAGCTCCCGGGCGACGCGGAGCGCGTGGGGGATCATCGCGCCGAGCGCCACGACGGTGACATCGGTTCCGGGTCGGGCGATGCTCGCCTTGCCGAGTTCGATCGCATAGCGTTTCTCCGGCACGGGGACGGGATCGCCGAAGAAGAGCAGTTTCTGCTCGAGGAAGATGACCGGGTTGTCGTCCTGGATCGCGGCTGCGAGGAGGCCTTTCGCGTCGAACGGGTTCGACGGCATGACGACGACGAGGCCCGGGATGTGCGCGAAGAGTGCCTCGAGGCTCTGGGAGTGCTGGGCGCCGAGGCGGAGGCCTCCGCCCGACACCATCCGGATCACGAGAGGCACGTTCGGCGAGCCGCCCATCATGAATCGAAGCTTCGCCGCCTGGTTCATGATCTGGTCGAAAGCGACCCCGGCAAAGTCGGAGAACTGGAGCTCGACGACGGGCCGCAGCCCTGTCAACGCGGCGCCGATTCCGCAGCCGACGAAGCCACTCTCGGTCAGCGGCGTGTCCCGGATCCTGGCGGCGCCGTACACCTCATACAACCCCTCGGTTGCTCGGAACAGGCCGCCGACTCGCCCGACGTCCTCTCCGATCACGATCACGTCCGGGTCAGCCGCGAGCTCGAGATCGAGTGCCTCGCGGATCGCTGCGACGAATCCGAGCGGGCGATTGGCCGGTTCAGGTGGCTCCGGATAGCCGCGGAGTGGCCCCAGGACTGCCGGCAACAGGTCGTCGGCGCTCGCATCCTCGTCGCGAGTGCGGTCTCGATGGCTGCTTCGACCTCGGTGTTGACGTCGCGGAGAACGCTCGCTATTCGGTCGTCGTCGAGCTCGCCCGGCCTTGAGCGGAGGTACGCCTCGAACCGCGGCAGGGGATCCTTGGGCTCCCACTCGTCGACGACTGCGGTATCTCGTACGTCGGGGAGGTTGGCGCGCATCGAGTGCTGCATGCGGCGGAACGTCTTCATCTCGAGGAACGTCGGGCCGCCACCTGCGCGCGCGAGATCGAGGGCCCGGGCCACGGCGTTCTCGACGGCAAGGAGATCGTTGCCGTCTACGACCTCGCCCGGCATTGCGTATCCGACCGCGCGCGTGGCGAGGTCCTCGACGGCTCTCTGCGTCCGCCAGTCGGCCGAGAGCGCGAACTGGTTGTTCTCGCAGATGAAGACGACGGGCAGCATCCAGGTTGCAGCAAGGTTCATCGCCTCATGCGCCGCTCCCTGGCCGGCAGCGCCATCGCCGAAATAGGCGACGGTCGCCTGGCCGCTGCCGCGCATGACCCCGGTCAGGGCGGCGCCGCAGGCGTGGGGGAGGCCAGCTCCGACGATCCCGTTGCAGCCCAGGATGTCGAGGGAGAGGTCCGCGATGTGCATCGAGCCGCCGAGTCCCTTGCAGTAACCTGTCCGCTTGCCGAACATCTCGGCCATCATCCGGCGCAGATCAGCGCCCGCGGCGATCAGATGGCCGTGCGAGCGGTGGTGGCCGACGAGGTAGTCGGTCTCGCGCATCACGCCCGCCGCGCCGACAGCTATTGCCTCCTGGCCGACGCAGCTGTGCGCCGTCCCGAAGATTACCCCTTGCTGAAAGAGCTCCGCCGCGCGATCCTCGAAGCGGCGGATGAGAGCCATGCGCCGGTACTGCTCGAGCAACGATGGGCGTCCAGGAGGCCGTTCTGGCGCGGATGTGGTCTCAGGCTGCGACATGACGCACTCGATCCCGACGGTTATCTCTTCGAGTTCCACGAGCGTCCCCCATGGCGCGCGAGATCGAAGACGGTGATGCCCGCGTTCCTTGCACCCGCGATTTCCCATGCCGCGTTCGCCTGCGCAGCTGCCTCCATTTCCGCGATGCTACTCCCGGAACCATCACCGTGGAGCGAACAGGAGGAAACGTGCTTCTCGCAAACCGTGTTGCATTCGTCACGGGTGCCTGTAGCGGCATCGGCCGTGAGATCGCAGAGGCCTTCGCGCGCGAAGGCGCCCGCATCGCGGCGTTCGACCGCGCGCGGGACGCAGGCGGCGCATTGACCTCTGCGCTCGAAGCGGCCGGCGCGCGTGAGCCTCTGTTCCTGCATGGCGACGTGCGCGAGCCGGCGGATGTCGAGCGTGCGATGGACGCGTGCGTGGCGGCGGCAGGACACATCGACATTCTCGTCAACAGCGCCGGTGTGCGTGAGATCGGCGACGTGTACACGATGCCTGGGGAGGAATGGGAGAACGTGATCGCGATCAACCTGAGCGGCACGTTCTACTGCTGCCAGTCCGCGGCACGCCGGATGCGGGAAAGCGGCGGTGGTGCGATCGTCAACCTGGCATCGGTGGGCGGGTTGATCGGGCTCTCGCATCGACCCGCCTACACGGCCGCGAAGCACGGGATAGTCGGCCTCACGAAGTCCCTCGCCCGCGACCTCGCGCCGGCCGGAATTCGCGTCAACGCCCTCTGTCCCGGCGTTGTCAGGACGCCGATGACCGAGCAGTACTTCTCGGACGAGAGCTTTGAGCAGGAGCTCGCGGGATCCGTGCCACTGGGGCGCTACGGTGAGCCGAGCGACGTGGCGCAGGCGGCGCTCTACCTCGCGAGCGATATGGCATCGTACGTCACCGGTGTGGCGCTGCCGATCGATGGCGGCTGGCTGGCCGAGAAGAGTTTCGTTGCCGGGAGCGCCGGATCGGCTTTCCTGGCCGGCAACGAGACGCGGACTCCGGAATGACGCAGGCGTTCGGCCAGATGCTGACGATGGCTTTTCGGGGTGGCGCCATGTTCCCGGGCGAGTCTCGCCGTTTTGTGGGGGCGAGGCCGGTCGCGTCCTTACGGCGCGAGCTTGGTGATCGCGTCCCCGCAGCGCACGGCGCCGGGGGTGACGACACGGGTGTTGACCCCGCGCAGCCGGAGTTCGCGACCCGGTGACTTGTTCACGAACTTGAGCGCCTCCGTGCCGAAGCGGGCGCTGAACTTGGCGCACCCGGTGTGGGGCTCCGCGGTCACCTCGACGACCGCCTCCCCGACGGCGAGTTGTGATCCTGCGGGGAGGTTGTCGATGCTGAGGTCGAGATCGACGTAGAGCTGGTCGCCGGCGAGCGGCCAGCGCTCCGGGCAACCGGTGATAACCGCAGCGGCACGCACGTTCATCAGCGTCAGCTGCGCATCGGGATTGGCCGACCCATCGGGCATCCGACTGCTGCCCCGCCGGAGCCACATGTCCCCGAGCAGACCTCCCGTGACGTCGAGCATTCCCTCGTCGAGCACCTCGCGCTCGTCCTCGGCGGGACGGCGCACGATCAGTTCGACGGTTCCGGCCGCCGCCGGCGAGCGGCGGATCTCGTCGAGGGCGGCGGTCAGCTCGTCTGCGGTGCGGTGCTCCATGGAGTGAATCTACACGCGGCGCGGGCCCGTGAGGGCGGGGCGGGCGACGCGTGCGCTGAGGGCGACGCGTGCGCGTCGCCCCTACGGGATCTCGTGGGCGATTTGGTCGCGTTTACAGCGCCCGCATCTGGTTGTTGCGCTTCTCGTGGGTCAATTCGGCCAGGCCGAGTGCCTCGAGCAGTGGCGGCAGATAGACGCCGAAGCGCCCGCGCAGGCCCTTCCTGAGGCCGTACCAGCCGCCGACGGGATTTTCGGGTGCGCGGCCCCATGCCTCGACGGTTCCCTCCGCTGCCTGTTTCTGCTCGTCGGCGCCGCCGAGCGGCATCCAGTCACCGTGCGCCTTCAGCTTTGCGTGAAGGTCGTCGATCGCGCTCAGGTGGTAGCGCAGCTGCGTCGAGCCGACCCGGCAGACGAGAGCCGGTGGGTCAGCTTCCTCGTCGCGGTACATCGTGTACGCGGAGCTACCCGGCGGCGTGTGGAGCTGCCAGGGATCGTCCTTCGTGCCTACTCCCGTTGCCTCGTCGGTCATCGTGTCCGTCCCTCCTCGTCGTGAGCTCGACGAAGGCTATTCGATCGATCAGCTCGACCCGGCGCTCGTCGTGTCTAGGCGTCCTTGCCAGGTGGCTGAGAACCTGCGCCTGCGACGAGCGCTAGGGCCAGATCGGCGGCCTCGGCTCTGGTGATCCGGTCGTTCGCCGTGAGCGAGCGCCATGTCTGGAAGTCGATTGCGTGGTGTAGGGCGGCGTCGAGGATGCGTCGTCGGCGGCCGCTGGCGGGCCAGCCGGCGGCCAGGATCTCGGCCACTTCGGAGAGGTAGCCCTCGAGGGGGACCATGGTTGCCGGCAGAGCGTCGACGAGTTCGAGGTCGCGCAGGACGTTGCTGAACATCGGTTCGGTGCTCTCGTACCAGCCGTAGAGCTCGTCCAGCGCTCGTGTGAGCCGCTGGCGGGGATCCTTGATCGCGCGCCAGGGCTCGGCGTCGGGCCACGGGTTTGCGGTGAAGTAGTGCGCTGAGCAGGCCCTGAACAGGTCGACCTCGCTCGGGAAGTGGCGGTAGACGGTGTGGCGTTGCACGCCGGCCAGGTCGGCGATCGCGCTCACGGTCGTGCGGACCGGCCCGACCGTTCCGTGCAGTTCGACGGCGGCCTCGGTGATCCGGCGGCGCGTGTCGGCCATCTCGGCGGCGCGCTGCTTCAGCTCGTATTTGCGCTTGGTCGGTTTTTTGTCGCCCATGACTGTGTAACCAATCTTGACAGATCGTACCGGAGGAGCGTAGAGTGGCATCAATTACATCAACCATATGTGTACTACGAAAGGAGAGTTGACCATGTCAACCACCGAGACCAGCGAGCTGTTCACGGCAGGGACGACGAAGCTCGATCTGGCGAGTCCGGGCCCGATCGCCATCCGCCTCTACACGATCCCTGGCTCCCACCCCGGGGTGTCGGTGCAGCGGATGCTCGAGCACAAGGGCATCTCCTACCGGCGCACCGACCTGCTGCCGGTGGCCTCGTGGGTTGTGCTGAGGGCGGTGCGATTCCCCGGGCGGACAGTACCGGCGATGAAGATCGACGGGCGACGGATCCAGGGGTCTCGTGAGATCACCCGCGAGCTCGAGCGCCTCTGGCCGGAGCCGCCGCTCTACCCTGCCGATCCGGAACACAGAGCGGCAGTCGAGGAGGTCGAGCTCTTCGGCGATGAAGTTCTCCAGCAGCGGATCCGCGAAATCTTCCTGTGGTCGGTGCGAAAGCACAAGTCAGCGCTTCGCAGCTACCTGGAAGGGGCGAAGATCGGCTTGCCGCACGGGCTGGCGGTGAAGACGTCGGGGCCGTTTGTCGCCCTCGACGCCCGCGCTCGTGAGGCAACCGACGCCAACGTGCAGCGCGACATCTCGATCCTGCCCGGAATGCTGCAGCAGATCGACGACTGGATCGCCCAGGGAATACTCGGCGGCGAGGAGTTGAACGCTGCCGACTTCCAGATCGCCCCGAGCCTGCGGCTGGCGATGAGCCTCGACGACCTCCGCCCGGCAATCGAGCATCGTCCAGCAGGCGAACTCGCACTCCGCGTCGTCCCCTCCTACCCGGGCAGGATCCCGGCGGTCCTGCCGGCGGCCTGGCTCGAACCCCTCCACGCCGGCACGGAAGTGGGGTAGCAGGCGAGCCCGTCTGCCCGGACGATCGCCTGCGCCCGACGAGGAATTCCAGAGGACACGTTTGTGTAACGAATCTTGACAGATCTGGCGGGTCGGCGTACAGTCCCATTTCTATCAACCATATATGTCCTATGAAAGGAGCATCGCATGTTGACTGCAAAGACCACCGAGCTCGAGCTGATGCAGGGCTGGTTCGACAGCGACCCGGAGCACGCGCGCGTTCAGGTGGCCTTCCCGATCAACAAGTGGGCGGGCTCACACGACAGCGCCGTCGTCTACTTCGAGGTCAAGCCGGGCGACCGGCTCGCCCGCCACACCGACAGCGCGGAGGAAGTCCTCTACATCGTGGCTGGCGAGGCAGAGGCCGAGGTCGGCAACGAACGCGGACGCCTTACCGCAGGCGACCTCGCCGTCATCCCCGCCATGGTTCCGCACGGCCTCGTCAACGTCGGCACCGAGACCGTCAAGGTCGTCGGCTTCTTTTCGGAATCGGAGATCGTATCCAGCTTCGACGAGCCGGTTCAGCCGTTCGGCGTCGCAGTCCTGAACCAGGGCGCCCCCGCCCCCGTTTCCGCCTGAGCCGGTACGCGAGTACGCGCGCGGCGTCTCGATACGCTGATCGAGACGCCGCGGCTGCGTCGTCGGGTCGTCAGTAGTCGCTGCGCTCGATCAGCTCGATCCGGTAGTCGTCCGGATCGCGGACGAAGCAGAGCAGTGAGCCACCCTCACGGATCGAATAGGGAGGTCGCTCCGGCTCGATGCCCTGAGCGGCGAGCTTCTCGAGCGTCTCGGCCATGTTCTCCACGGTCAGCGCGATGTGCCCGTAGGCAGTGCCGAGCTCGTAGGAGTCGACGCCGAAGTTGTGCGTCAGCTCGAGCTCCGGCACGGGCTTGCCGGGAACACCGAGGAAGTAGTTCATCGCCTCCTCGCGGATCGGCAGCTCACGCCGCTTCTCCAGTCCGAGTGCCTCGTAGAACGCGATCGACCTCTCGGGGTCGGTGATGCGGTAACAGGTGTGAATGAGTTCCATAGATCGATCTTACGCGGTCGATGGATCGGGCGTCACTACGCTCGCGCATCGGAGTCGGTTCGGCACAGGTCGGCTGATGTCGCCTGGTAGGGCCAGAGGATGATGGTCTGACCTGCACCCGCCCGCGGAACGATCCGGACAAGGACATCCGGCGGAATCTGGCGTCCAACCCGAGTGGTTCCTTGTAGCGACCGTGGGCGAAGAGATCGTCGGCAGTGTGATGGCTGGCTATGACGGGCATCGCGGCTGGTTGAGCCACCTGGCCGTCACGCCAGGCTCCCGCCGTCTGGCCATCGGGCGGGCTCTCATGGCCGAGGTTGAGCGCGTGCTTCGCGGAGCCGGATGTCCCCGCGCGACCGATCGCGGCGCCGCTGTATCCTCGCCCGCGTGCTCCGCGCTTCTTACTTCGCTCTCGTCGGGCTCGGGTTTCTGGCGTACTGGGTGATCGCCGATCCCAGCTTCGACGTGTCGGAGTCGCAGGACGAGTGGGGCTACGTGCTGGCGTTCAGCGGCGTGATCCTCTCCCTCGCGTTCGCGCTACCGCTCTTCGCTCAGGTGATAGGCGGGAGATGGGTGCTCCGGATGTCGCTCGTCGCGGCTGCAGGTGCGGCGCTCGGTAGTGTCGCCAACGTCTTCGAGGACGGCCTGCAGATCGACTGGGTCTTCTTCGTATTCGTCCTGGGCGCGGCTATCGAGCTCGTCGGCCTCCTCGCACTCGCGGTCGTGGTGGCCGTCGGTGGGCGAGCCAGCCGCCGCCTCCTTGCGCTCGTTCCGGTGGGAACGGCGGTCGCGATCATCGCCTTCGTCCCCGCGGGAGGGCCGCTCATGGCCACGACCTGGCTCGCCGCAGCCGTGGTGGCTCTCGTGCTGCCTACGCGCTCGGGCGCAGAGCCACTGGCGCCGGCGTCGAACGACCCCTGAGGGCGCCGCCTCGGCGTGCGTTGCGAGGTTCGAGCCGATGAGCAACCGCGTCAATCCCATCGTGACGTAGCGCGATGGAGATCGCTCCGTTCCGCATCGAGGAGTACTACGCCGTCCACGAGCTCACGGCGCCGCACATGCTCTCGTCGAGCGATGCCGAGTCCCGAGCGAGCTTCTCAGCGCTCTTGCGCTGCGGCCCGCCGCGTCTTAGCCGATCGCAGCCGCGCGCTCGTGCTCTCGAACCTCACGCTTCTCGACGAGTTCCTCTCCCGACGCGCCGATCGCGCCCCGTCGCCGATACCGGCGTGCTCCTCCTGCCCCGGGACGGTCTACGACGAGCCGAAGCACGTGCGGGTCGGCTTCGGTCGTGCCTCGCTGCCCGAGGTCCTCGCGCTGTTCGAGGCCTCGCTTGAAACGCATTCTTAACGTCAGTGCCATCGGATGCGCAACGGATGCGCAAGGTTTCCGAACAACCTGCCGATACACCTTGAGCATCACATTCACACCACCCTCCAGAGAGGCGACTGACATGGGTGACGCAACAAGGCTCACGACGTGGATCGACTGGTACCGCTTCGCGCGGCGCGCACTCGAGCTCGGCCATGCGGAAGCGTCCTCGTACGCGACTGCCCGCTACGTCGAGGAGCAGAACCGGACTGTTGCGAGTGAATGGAGGGCGGCGTGAGCGGCGACCAGGCTCTTGAGACTCCCCCCGTCGAATCGGAAGCGGAATACCGCGCCGATCCCGGTGCCAGGGTGCTGAGCTGGCGCGTCGAGCAGCTGATCCTGGTCGGGTTCGATAGCGACGCCGCCTTCGTCCTCGCTCTCGACCGCAACGTCGATCTCCATGAGGCCACCGAGCTCGTGCGACGCGGCTGCCCGCCCGAGACGGCGTTTCGCATCCTTCTCTAGCCGTTCCCCTGCGACCCGGCCGGCTGTACGGCCCGCCGCCCGGGTCGCAGCGTCCCTGAACCGAGGGCGACGCCCAGGAGGATCAGCATCAGGCCGGCGAATGCCGCGACGGTGACCTGCTCGTCGAGCAAGAGAGCACCGTAGAAGAGTGCGATCCCGGGCATGAGGTACGTCACGAGGCTGAGCCGGCGGGCGCCGAAGAGGCCGATGATCCTGAACAGGATCAGCTGCGCGAGTGCTGTCGGGAGCACAGCCAGCAGCACCAGTGATCCGAGCGCGCCGGTCGTCGGCATCGACGTCGGGTGCTGAATGATTGCGAATGGAAGGAGTATGAGTCCGGCGGCCAGCATGTTCCCGGTCGCGAGGACGGGGCCCGACGTCGTTCCGTGCAGCCTTAGCTGACCGTAGATACTGGCCGACGCATAGAAGAGCGACGCGAGGATCACGGCGAGCGTCCCGACAACCTGGCCGAGGTCTCCCGCGGGAGCAATCCCCGCGATGAGGGCGACCCCGACGATCCCGAGTGCGACGCCCGCGATCCTGAGCCTGCCGATGTGCTCGTGCGGCAGGAACCGGAGGCCGATCAGGAGGGAGAAGAGAGGGACGGTCGCCTGGGCGATCGCAGCGTTGCCCGAGTCGATCCGCGTCTCGCCCCAGGCGACGAGCCAGAACGGCAAGGCGGCGTTGATTGCGCCAAGAACGACGCACGCGCGCCAGGCGGCTCGGAGTTCCGCCACCGCGGCGGCAAGGCCGATGCTCGTCGCGAGATACCCCAGTAGGACGAGAGCCGCGAGAAGGGCGCGCGAGGCCATCAGCGCGGCGGGCGAGAAGCCGCCGTCGACCCCGACCTTGATCAGGAGGTACGACGCGCCCCACAGCGCTGCGAGTGTGAGCAGCAGAGGCCAGTAGCGACGGGTCACCGTGCGAGGCTAGCCGCCCGGGCCCGCGCGAGGCCCGTTGCAAGGGCGGTGCCAACGAGGATCAGCGCGAGACCGATGAGACCGGATGCTGTGATCGGCTCGTCGAGGACGAGAGCGCCGTAGACGAGCGCGAACGCGGGAACGAGGTACGTGACGAGGATCGCTTTCGAGGCGCCCGCGCTTGCGATGATCGTGAAGTAGAGGAGGTAGGCAACCCCAGATCCGAGTGCTCCCAGAGCGAGCATCGCGAGCAGAACCTGCGCGGATGGAACCTCCTGTGGCAGTTGCGCGAGGCCGAGCGGCGCGAGCAGCAGAGAGGCGAACGCGAGTTGGCCGAACGACACGTGGAGCGCAGATACCCCACGCATCGTCCGACCTGCGAACAGAACGGAGAACGCGTAGCAGAGCGCGACGCCGACGACCGAGAGGGCTGCGATCAGATCGCCGCCGGACTGGAGGCCGATCAGCAGCACGACGCCGACGAATCCGACGCCCAGACCCACCAGGCGGACGCCCGTCACGCGCTGCGTCCGGTCGATCCGGGAGGCCAGGATGACGGTGAAAAGCGGAGCCGACGCCTGGATGATCGCTGTCAGCCCCGTGTCGATGCTCTGCTCGGCAAATCCGAACAACCAGAACGGCACCGCGTTGTTGAACGCTCCCAGGATCCCGAGGGGGACTAGATGATGCCGCACCGGCCGCAGCCATCCTCTGCGCGGGAGCAGAGCGAACAGAAATGCGGCGCCGATCGCCACGCGACTAAGGGCCACGACCGACGGCTCGAGTTCGCCGACGCCGACCTTGATGAACAGGAACGACCCCCCCCAGATGGAGGAGAGGACGAGGAGCAGGGTTGCATCGCGGCGGCTCATTGCGTGTCGACAGTAATCCGCACTCCCCCCGGAGGGGAGCGGTGTCCGCCGGATCCCCGGGTAAGCTGCTCTTCTGAGCTCCGTCGCGGAACAGCCAATTCACCGTCAGCTCGGCCTCACGGACGGGGAGAACGCCCGCATCCAGGAGCTGCTCGAGCGCGAGCCGAACCACTTCGAGCTCGCCGTCTTCTCGCTTCTCTGGTCGGAGCACTGCGGGTACAAGCACTCGGCTCTGCTGCTCCGGCGCCTTCCGAGCACCGGGGAGCGCGTGCTCCAGGGCCCGGGCGAGAACGCCGGCGTGCTCGACCTCGGCGACGGGCCTCGCCGTCACCTTCAAGGCCGAGAGTCACAACCACCCCTCGGCGGTCGAGCCGTTCCAGGGTGCCGCGACCGGGGTCGGCGGGCATCCTGCGCGACATCATCGCGATGGGGGCCCGTCCGATAGCGCTCCTCGACGGCCTGCGCTTCGGCGCTCCTGACGCGCACTTCGCCCGTGCCGTCGGCGGCATCGGTGCCTACGGCAACTCCGTCGGCGTTCCGAACGTCGGCGGCGAGGTCGTGCTTCGACGACGCCTATGCCTCCAACTGCCTTGTCAACGCGATGTGCGTCGGCCTGCTGCCCGTCGACAGGCGTGATGAGCGCACGAGCCGACACCGCTGGTGCCGTGCTCGTTCTCTACGGTGCGACCACCGGACGTGACGGAATCGGCGGGGCATCCGTTCTCGCAAGCCAGGAGCTCGGCGAGGAGGCCGCCGACAAGCGTCCGTCGGTCCAGGTGGGCGATCCGTTCACCGGCAAGCGCCTGATCGAGGTCTCGGTCGAGCTCGTCGAACGGGGTCTCGTGCTGTCGCTGCAGGATTGCGGCGCAGCCGGGCTTGCGTCCTCTCTCTCCGAGATGGCCGCCGACTACGGCATCGACGTGCATCTCGACCGCGTGCCGCAGCGTGAGGACGGGATGGAGCCCTGGGAGATCATGATCTCCGAGTCGCAGGAGCGAATGGTGGCGATCGTCGCACCCGGGCGCCTCGCCGAGGTCGAAGCGGTGATCGACCGCTGGGAACTCCATCGGGCAGAGATCGGCGCGGTCACGGAGACCGGCGAGCTGAGAGCGCTCTGGCACGGCGTCGAGGTCGGCGTGATTCCAGCCCGCTTCCTCACGGAGGACTGCCCGAGGTACGTCGTCGAGCGCGAGCCGCGGCCGGAGTCTCCCGAGATCGCTCTCCCCACGCTTCCGGGCGGCGGCGAGTCTGCTCCTCGATCTGCTCGGCTCGAACGCGCTGCGATCGCGCGCGTTCGTGACCCGCCGCTACGACCAGCTCGTCCAGTCGCGAACGGTTCGCCGTCCCGGCCTCGATGCCGCCGTGCTGAGGTTGCGGCCGTCGTATCGTGGCCTCGCGCTCACGCTCGACGGCACCGGTCGCCTCGGCTCCCTCGATCCGTTCGTGGGAGGCGCAGCCGCGATCCTCGAGGCGGCGCGCAACGTCGCCTGCGCGGGAGGCGAGCCACTCGGCTTCACCGACTGCCTCAACTTCGGCAACCCCGAGAAGCCCGAGGTCGGGTGGGAGCTCTCCGAATCGATCGAGGGAATGGCGCAGGCGTGTGAGGCGCTCGGGCTCCCGATCGTCTCCGGGAACGTCTCGCTCTACAACGACACCGACGGCCGCTCGATCCCGCCCACCCCGGTCGTCGGCTGCGTCGGCCTCGTTCCGGACGTGCGCAGATCCCGGACAGGTGGCAGGCGGGTGACGTGATCCTACTCGCCTCCGCGGGGACGCCTGCCTTTCCCGGGTCGGAACTGCAGGCCCGCTACGGAACGGTGTCCGGGTCACCCTCGGCGCTCGATCTCGTCGCCGAGGCGGCGCTCATTCGCCTCGTGGTCGAGCGTCGCTCCGCGCTGCACGCTTGCACACGATGTCTCCGACGGCGGGCTGGCCGTCGCTCTCGTCGAGGCGGCACTGCATTCCGGGGTCGGCGCCGCGCTCGATCTCGCCGACCGATCCCCGCACCCTCTTCGGCGAAGGTCCCGGGCAGGTGATCCTCGCCCTTCCTGCCGGCGAGCTCGACGTGGGTGTCGGCTGTCCCGGGAGTCGAGGTACGTCCGTATCGGTGAGGTCGGAGGAGACGAGATCCTCGGCGTCACGCTCGCCGACCTCCGGGCCGCCTGGGAGCGTGCGGGGTAGGCAATGTGCGGCGTCTTCGGCATCCGCTCGGCCGACCGCGACGTGGCGCGGCTGACCTACTTCGCCCTCTTCGCGCTGCAGCACCGCGGGCAGGAGTCGGCGGGGATCGCCGTCTCCGAAGCGGGCCGCCTGACGGTGCTCCGCGACATGGGGCTCGTCGCGCAGGTCTTCAACGAGCAGCAGCTCCAGGCTCTCCCGGGTGAGGTCGCGATCGGCCACACGCGCTACTCGACGACCGGGGGCGTGCACTGGTCGAACGCGCAGCCGCTCGTCCATCACGGCCGCGCTACGGACGGTCGCGCTCGGTCACAACGGCAATCTGACGAACGCCGGAGTATCTCCGTGACGAGCTCATCGCGGACGGGATCCGGCTCGGCTCGACGTCCGACACCGAGGTCATCGCCGCGCTGATCGCCCGTGACCCGGCGCCGCTTCCCGAGGCCGTTGCAGCCGCGATGGCCCGACTCGAGGGCGCGTACTCGGTTGTCGCGCTCGTCGACGGGACGCTCGTCACGTTCCGCGATCCTCACGGAATCCGACCTCTTACGCTGGGACACATCGGCGATGACTGGGTCGTCGCATCGGAGAGCTGCGCCCTCGACCTGATCGGGGCCACGGTCGAGCGAGACATTCGGCCCGGGCGAGATCTCTCTGGCTGGACGAAGCCGGGATGCACAGCGCACAGGCGCTCCCGGAAGGCCGGCCGGCCCCCTGCATCTTCGAGCACGTCTACTTCGCCCGCCCCGATTCCCGCCTCGATGGCGGCGAGATCCACGCCAGCCGGGTGCGAATGGGGCAGCTCCTCGCCGCGGAGGCGCCTGCGGTCGCGGATCTCGTGATGCCGATTCCCGACTCCGGCACGCCCGCGGCGATCGGGTTCGCCAAGGCATCCGGCATTCCCTTCGAGGAAGGTCTGATCAAGAATCGCTACGTCGGGCGCACGTTCATCCAGCCCGATCAGGAGCTTCGCCGCCAGGGGATCAAGCTGAAGTTCAACCCGCTCGACGAGGTCGCGGGGCAACGCGTTGTGATCGTCGACGACTCGATCGTGCGAGGCAACACGATGCAGCAGCTCGTTGCGATGCTCTTCGACGCCGGCGCCGCCGAGGTGCACGTGCGGATCTCGTCGCCCCCGGTCGTATCGCCGTGCTATCTACGGCATCGACATGGCTGACGCGGACGAGCTCGCTGCAGCTCATCGGTCCGTCGAGGAGATGCGCGCAAGAATCGGAGCGACCTCGCTCCACTACCTCTCGCTCGAGGGGATGCAGTCCGCCACGCGACTACCCGAGGATGGGGTGTGCCGCGCGTGCTTCACGCGTGAGTATCCGACGTCCGTTCCCGCGGGTGCAGGCAAGATGCGGTTCGAGAGCGTCGCTGCTGTCTAGATGGTTGATTCCGAATTGTCGACACTCGCGGCTGGGGGCCTGAACACATCGCTTCGCGCCCGTCTCGATGAGCATCAAGGCCACCAGCCTTGACACTCGTCGAGCCGACCACGCTGCTCGGTTCACGCCCTCCCCGGCAAGCACGCCGGTTCGGACAACCATCCAGTCGGGTCGTCGTCGGTGCGGGACGCACTGCCACGGCGTGAGATGAGCGCCACCGATCGGCACCTGACCCCATTCGTCGCACTCGAGGCGGCGACGGCGTTGAGTGGGGCGGCCAACGGCGTGTCGATGGTCGTATTCCCGTGGCTCGTTCTCGAGCTGACCGGAAGCGCGTCGGACGGCTGCGGCCGTCGGCGCCATCACGCTCGTTCCGCTCCTGCTCACGTCGCTCGCTCTCGGGGACGCTCGTCGACATCGCTCGGCCGCCGTCGCGTGTCGGTCGCGAGCGACCTGCTCTCTCTCGTGAGTGTTGCGGCGATCCCGATCCTGAGCGGGCTCGTCGGCCTCAGCTTCGCGCTGCTTGCGGTGCTCGCCGTCATCGGCGCCTTCTTCGACCCCGCGGGGATCACCGCGCGTGAGTCGATGCTCCCCGAGGCTGCACGCGCGGCGGGCCTGCAACTCGAGCGGGCGAACGGGATGCACGAGGCGATCTGGGGCGTCGCCTACCTCGTCGGCCCGGGGATCGGCGGGCTCCTGATCGCCCTCGTCGGGGCGACGAATGCGTTCTGGGCGACCGCGGCCCTCTTCTCGGTCTCAGCCGTGCTCATGTTCGCAGTGCGCATTCCGGGAGCAGGGCGACCAACGACTCACGGGAAGGCTGACGGACTTCTGGCCGGCGACGAGGGAGGGCCTCGTCTTTCTCTGGCGCGAGCCCGTCCTTCGCAGCGTTGCGGTCATGACCGCTCTGGTCGTCGGATTCTGGCTCCCGATCGAAGGCGTGGTGCTCCCGGTCTACTTCGAGGCGAGGCAGCAGCCGGGGCACCTCGGAGCGGTGTTGATGGCGATCAGTGCGGGCGCCGTGATCGGCGCGCTGGCGTACGCTGCCGTCGGTGCCCGGATGAGGCGCCGTCGCGCGCTCAACGCATCGCTGCTCGGTGCAGCGCTTGCCGTCCTCGGGATGGCGTTTCTGCCCCCGCTCCCCGCGCTCCTTGCATTCGGGTTCGCCGGCGGGGTGGCGTACGGGCCGATCAACCCGATCGGCAACGTGGCGCTCCAGGAGCGCACGCCTGATCGGCTGCGAGGACGTGTGGTGGGGCTCTCGACGTCGATCGCGTACGCGGCCGGCCCGGCGGGCTACCTTCTCGTGGGGCCGCTGATCGAGCGGATCGGGTTGCGCGGCACCTTTCTTCTTCTTGCGGTCGGCCTCGTCGTCGTGGCCGTGGGCTCGTTCGCCGTCAGGGGGTTCCAGGGTCTCGATGACGTTCCCGAATGGAGCGGTCGCGCCGATCACTAGGCTCGATCGATGTCCTCGCCGGAGCAGACGTACGCGGCTGCCGGTGTGTCGCTCGACACGCCGACGCGATCGTCGAGCGGCTGCGCGCCGCGGTCGCCTCGACGGCGACACCCGCCGTCGAGGGCGCGTTCGGTGCGTTCGCCGGTCTCTTCGCGATCGACGAGAGACGCCTGCTCGCCGCCTCGACGGACTCGGTCGGGTCGAAACTCGTGCTCGGTCGCCGAGGGGAACGGCTGCGCTGGTGCGGTGCCGATCTCGCCGCGCACTGCATCAACGACGTGCTCACGACAGGAGCCGAGCCGCTCTTCTTCCTCGACTACGTCGCCGCGAACACGATCGACGTCGAGCAGGTCGCGGAGCTGATCGAGGGTGCCGCCGACGTCTGCCGTGCTGCCGGGTGCGCGATTCTCGGCGGCGAGACGGCCGAGTTGCCGGGGATCTACCGCGAGAACGAGATCGACTTCTGCGGTACCGCGGTCGGCGTTGTCGACCGCGACCGTGTTGTCGACGGCTCGGGCATCCGCGAGGATGATCTGGTCGCTCGGATACGCCGTCGTCCGGCATCCATGCGAACGGGTTCTCGCTCGTGCGCAGGATCGTGGGTGAGGCGTCGTTCGACGCCGACCTGCTCCTACCGCCGACCCGGCTCTACCTCGACGACATCCGCACGCTCCGCGCTCGCGCAGACGTGCGCGCGCTCGCGCATGTCACGGGCGGAGGAATCGTCGGGAACCTCGCGCGCGTGCTGCCGGGCGGGCTGGGCGCGGTCATCGATCCGTCCGCCTGGGAGCGTCCCGAGGTCTTCCACTGGCTCGCCGACGAACGGCGTTGCCGAGGAGGAGCTGCGCCGCGTCTTCAATATCGGGATCGGCTATTGCGCAGTCATTCCGCCCGGCGATGCCCGGGACGGCGACCTCGTGATCGGGCATGTCGTCGCCGGCGGCGGAGTCATCTGGACATGACGCGGGCGGCGGGATCGGCGTGCTCGTCAGCGGGAGCGGGTCGAACCTTCAGGCCCTGATCGACGCGGGCCTCCCAATCGTCGCCGTCGCCTCGAACGTCGCGGATGTGCCCGCGCTCGAGCGCGCCACTCGGGTCGGAGCGCCGAGCGCAGTGTTCCCTCTCGCGGATTACCCCGACCGCGACGCCCGTGACGAGGCCATGGCTGCTTGGCTCGTCGCGCACGACGTCGAGCTCGTCGTGTGCGCCGGGTACATGCACCTGCTCCGTCCGGTCTTCCTCTCCCGGTTCCCCGGTAGAGTTGTCAATGTGCACCCGGCGTTGCTTCCCGCCTTCCCTGGAGCCCACGCCGTCGTCGACGCGCTCGCAGCCGGAGCCACCGAGACGGGGGCGACGGTCCATCTCGTCGACGACGGGGTCGACACCGGTGCCGTCTTGCGCCAGGAGGCCGTCGCCGTCCTTCCCGGCGACACACCCGAATCGTTGCACGCGAGGATCCGCACGGTCGAGCACCGGCTCCTGCCAGAGGTCGTCAGGGAGCTGGCCGTCGCGTGAGACGGGCGCTCCTCTCGGTATACGACAAGACCGGTGTCGCGGCGTTCGCCGAGGAGCTCCGCCGGCTCGACTTCGAGCTCGTTGCGAGCGGTGGCACGGCACAGCTGCTCGCCCACGAGGGGATTCCCGCGATCCCGATCGAGGAGCTGACAGGGTTCGCCGAGATGCTGGGACATCGCGTCGTCACGCTGCACCCGGCGGTCCACGGCGGTATCCTCGCGCGCCGCGACGTTCCGGAGGACGTCGCCGATCTCGAGGCACACGGAATCGCCCCGATCGACCTCGTCTGCGTCAATCTCTACCCCTTCGAGGAGACGGTCTCGCGGCTCGATGTCGAGTGGGACGAGGCGATCGAGAAGATCGATATCGGCGGCCCCGCCCTCCTGCGTGCCGCGGCGAAGAATCACGCGCGATGTGATCCCCGTCTGCCGGCCGCGGGACTACGCCCGCGTGATCGCCGAGCTGCGCGAGGGAGGCGTCTCCGTCGAGACGCGCCGCGAGCTCGCGGCCCGCGTGTTCACGACGACGGCCGCCTACGACAGCGCCGTGGCGCGATGGCTGTCCCGAGGGCTCGGGTTCCCCGAGACGCTCGTGCCGGTGCTCGATCACGCTCTCGACCTCTCCTACGGCGAGAACCCACATCAGGAGGCTGCCTACTACGCCGAGCGGGGTGCGCGCACGCACCTGCTCGCTCGCGTCGAGCAGCTCCACGGGAAGCCGCTCTCCTTCAACAACCTCAACGATCTCTCGGCCGCCCGGCTTCTCTCCCTCGAGTTCGACCAACCGGCCTGCGTGATCGTCAAGCACGCGAACCCGTCTGGCGTAGGGGTCGCCGACACGATCGAGGAGGCCTACGCGAAGGCGCTTGCCGGCGATCCGGTCTCGGCATTCGGCGGCGTCGTGGTGCTGACGCGACCCGTCAGCGCGGCACTCGGCGAGCGGCTGAGTGACCAGTTCGTCGAAGTGCTCTTCGCGCCCGGGTACGACGCCGTTGCGATGGAGGCCCTCGTTCAGAAGCCGGGCGTGCGCATCCTCGACGATGGAGAGCGTAGGTCTGCCGATCCGTCGGAGTGGAACCTGAAGCGCGTGCTCGGGGGCATGCTCGTGCAGGAACGGGACAGCGGCCCCGATCCCCTGGACGAGATGGAGATCGTCTGTGGAGAGATCGCCCCCGAGACGTGGGACGACCTGCTCTTCGCCTGGGCGATCGTGAAACACACCCTCTCGAACGCGATCGTGATCGCGCGCGACGGCCAGACGATCGGGGTAGGGGCTGGGCAGATGAGCCGCGTCGACGCGGTGCGGATCGCCGTCGAGAAGGCGCGTGAGCAAGGGCACTCCCTCGACGGTGCCGTGCTGGCCTCCGACGCCTTCTTCCCGTTCGCGGATGGTCCCGCGATCGCGCTCGAGGCCGGAATCCGCGCGATCATCCAGCCCGGCGGCTCGAAGCGGGACGAGGAAGTCGTTACCGCGGTTCGCGAGGCCGGGGCGTCGATGGTGCTCGCCGGGCGTCGACACTTCCGGCACTGACGGCGAGAAAGCGACGTTGATCACCGAGCAGGCCGTGCTCGACGTCATATCCGGCGACGAGACGGAGTTCGAAGCCGCGTTCGGCCGGGCGCAGGCGCTCATCGTCGCGATGCCGGGGTTCGAGTCACTCCAGCTTCTCCGCAGCATCGAGCGGCCGAACCGGTATCTCCTGCTCGTCGAGTGGGCGTAGCTCGAGGATCACACCGTTGGCTTCCGGGGCTCGGCGGAGTACCAGGAATGGAAGCGCCTCCTCCATCACTTCTACGAGCCGTTTCCGACGGTCGAGCACTTCACTCCCGTGCTCCGCTCCTGACGCACCTCCGGCGGGTGGGGCAGCCTCCCGTTCGGGGTCGCGACGGACGCAGAGCACCCTCGGATGGGGGAGCCGCAGGTTGTAAAGGTCGTGTTTCGGCGTACCGATAGTCAGGGCGGACACTGTTACGGTGCCTCTGTTACTGCGACGCGACGGGCTCCTGCGGCCCGATCCGCCTTCCGGTCTCACCTCATGGCTCTCTTCCCCCGCATCTGCCTGCTCTCCTTCTGCGTCGTGCTGCTGGGCGCCGCCCCCGCCGCTGCCGCGCGGCCCATGGTCATGACCGTTGCGAACCCGGCTCGCCTGTCAGGGGTCGATCCCGCTGGCGGTTTCGGCCAAGCCGTGGCCGAAGGCTCCACAGCTCGGTCTCCGTGCGGCCCGCATCGCCGCGAAGGAGCTCGGTACGCCGTATCGCTACGGCGGCATGTCACCGCAGGGATTCGACTGCTCCGGGCTCGTCGCCTACGTCTACGGCAGGCTCGGCGTGAGCCTGCCACACAACGCGGCCGCCCAGTACTCCTACGGCCGACCCGTCAGCCGCGGTCACCTCCGGCCCGGCGATCTCGTCTTCTTTCACGGCCTCGGGCACGTGGGCCTCTACATCGGGCGTGGCAAGATCATCCACGCACCGCAGTCCGGGGAACGGGTCGAGGTCCAGAGCCTGGAGGAGCGGAGCGGGACCGTCGAAGGCGCGCGCCGACTCGTTCTGTCGTGACAGGCGCCGGGAGGGACCCGCGCATCCGCGCGTCCGAACGACCAACGTTACGCCCAGGGGTGACGTGGCGCGCGTAGTGTTCGGCCCATGGGCCGCACGTACCCAACCCTGCTCGACCTCGTCGGAGGAACACCGATCGTGCGACTCGACCGCTTCGGCGCCGGGGTGCCTCCGACCCTGCTCGCGAAGCTCGAGTTCCTGAACCCGGGCGGCTCGAACAAGGATCGGATCGGGATCGCGATGATCGAGGCCGCCGAGCGGGAGGGGAAGCTTCGCCCCGGCAGCACGATCGTGGAGCCGACCTCCGGCAACACGGGCGTCGGGCTTGCGATCGCCGCAGCTCAGAAGGGCTACCGCTGCATCTTCGTGATGCCGGACAAGATGAGTCAGGAGAAGATCTCGACCCTCCGCGCGTACGGCGCCGAGGTCGTGATCACGCCGACCGCCGTCGATCACGACTCGCCCGAGTCGTACTACTCGGTCTCGGATCGGCTCGCCGAGGAGATCCCCGGCGGCTTCAAGCCGGATCAGTACTCGAACATGGCGAACCCCGAGGCGCACTACAAGACGACTGCGCCGGAAATCTGGGAGCAGACCGACGGCGGGCAGATCGACGCGATCGTGATCTCCGTCGGCACGGGCGGGACGATCTCGGGTGTCGGACGCTACTTCAAGGAGCACCGTCCCGAGGTTCGGATCATCGGCGCCGACCCAGAAGGCTCGGTCTACACCGAGGACGTCGATCATCCGCTCGGCCCCTACCTCGTGGAGGGCATCGGCAAGGACACGTGGCCGCAGACGATGGACCCCGAGGTCGTGGATGAGTGGATCAGGGTCTCCGACAGGGATTCCTTTCTGACCGCGCGCCGGCTCGCACGCGAGGAGGGGCTCCTTGTCGGTGGTTCGTGCGGCACAACGGCTGCGGCGGCACTTCGGGTTGCCGCGAAACTCGGCTCGGACGCGCGGGTTCTGATGCTGCTACCGGACGGCGGGCGCTCCTACCTCTCGAAGTTCTACGACGACAACTGGATGCTCCAGTACGGCTTCCTGGAGCGGACGACGCCGACCCCGTCAATCGACGAGGTGCTGCGGTTCAAGCGCGGTGAGGAGACGGATCTGCCCGACCTCGTCACGATCGAGTCGACGAGTAAGGTCGGCGCGGCGATCGAGCTGATGCAGCGCTACGGGATCTCGCAGTTGCCGGTCGTCCGGCACGGGACGGCAGAGGCACTCACCGACATCGTGGGCTCGATTCAGGAGCGGAGCCTGCTCGACCGCGTCTTCAAGAACCCGGACGCGCTCAACGAGGACATCGCGGTCGCGATGCAACCGCCGCTCGCCGCCGTCGACGTGCGTGCGTCGCTCGACGAGGTGTTCGCCGATCTCTCGGGGCCCAGCGCGGCCGTCGTCGTCGGAATCGCGGGAAAGCCTGCCGCGATCCTGACTCGTTCGGACCTGCTCGAGTTCCTCGTGCACCGCCGCACGCACGTCGATCTCGCGTAGGGGCGAGGCGCATGCCTCGCCCGCGTTCGTGGGCCGTGGCGCCTCGCGGGCGACGCATGCGCGTCGCCCCTACCTCCCGCGCGCGGGCGCGACAGCAGCATCCGCGGCCGTCGCGCCCGCTGAGCTCGTTTGCCGACTCTCGCTGTGGATCGTCGCAACGACAGCGCCGATCACGATCAGGGCGCCGATCACCGTTGCCAGATCATGTGCCTCGCCGAGCAAGACGCTCCCCAGGACGATCGCGACCACAGGATTGACGTACTGGTGCGTCACCACCTGCGAGATCGGTGCGTGGTGGAGGAGCCAGGCGTAGGCCGTGAACGCGACAAGCGAACCGAACACCGCGAGGTAAGCCCACGCTGCGAAAGAGGCCGCCGAGATCGCGCCGACGGAAAGGTCGGAGCCCTCCCCGAGGGCGACGGAAACCACGACGAGGACAAGGCCACCCCCGATCATCTCGTAGACCGTCGCGACGAACACGTTCTTCGGAAGCCGTATCCGACGCGAGCCGAACGAGCCGCCTGACCATGCGATCGAGGCTCCGAGCATGAGCGCGAGCCCGATCGCCGTCGAACCGCCGGAGAGTCCTGCCGGGCCGATGATCAGGACGAGCCCGATGATTCCGACGACTGCGCTGAGCTTCGTCGTTGTGGCAACGTGCTCACGGGCCAACGTGCGCCAGATGATCACCTGCAGCGGCACCGAGCCGGCAATCATTGCAGCGACGCTCGAATCGATCCTCGTTTCGGCGAGCGTGACGACGCCGACCCCACAGGCGAGCAGGATCACCCCGAGCCCGGCGGCGGCACGGGCCTCCCGCCACGGAACACGTAGCGACGTCTGCCGCATCGCGAGGATCGAGCCGAGGAGTGCGCCGGCGACGGTGAAGCGCAGCCCAGCGGAGAGCAGCGGCGGCATCGTCTCTACCGAGACCTTGATCGCGAAGTACGTCGAGCCCCAGACGATGTAGACGATCCCGAGGGCCGTCCAGATTTTCCAACCGTGCGCCATATCGTCTCTAACGCCCCTGTCCTCTCATTTCATCTCAAACGCCGCGTCGATCGGCAACGTGAGGTGCGTCAGACCCGGATGAAGCTCGCGGCGTGGCCACGGGCGTTCGCCTCGCGAAGCTCGGCCGCGTCGAGGGCCCCGATCCGCTCGAGCAGCTCCAACTCGTCGCGGAGGTGGGTGCCCATCATCTCGGGACCGTCTGTCGCGATCGTGAACGCCACGCCATGATCGGTGAAGGCACGGAAGGTCGCGCGGATCGACTCCTCGTCCGGCAAGGCCCTGGTCAGCAGGTTCGACGTGGGGCAGATCTCGAGCACCGTGCCCGCTTCCCGAAGGAGACCCATGAGGGCCGGGTCCCGGGCGGCCAGGATGCCGTGGCCGATGCGGTCCGGCCGAAGGCTCTCCACGACCTCGCCGATCTCCTCAGCCCCCGTTGCCCCTTCCTCGCCGACATGGATCGTGACGCCGAGGCCTGCAGCCCGAGCGGTCTCGACCATCGGCCGCACGCTCGTGTAGTCGTACCGCACCCCGCCCGGACGCGGCCCGGCGATATCGACGCCCACGACGCCGCGGTCGGCCCAGGCGATCGCCTTGCCCACGATGATCGCGTTCTGCCGCTCGTCGAACGTGCGGTCCATCATCAGGATCAACCCCGCGCGCACCTGCGGGTACTCGAGCCGCGCACGATCGAGGCCGCGGATCGCGGCGAGGATGATGTGGTCGAGGTCACGCTCGCCGCCCCGGTTGCGCTTCATCGGGTTGAAGCGGAGCTCGAGCGTCGTGATTCCCTGCGAGCGGTAGGCGCCGCCGATCGCGGCGTGCACCGACCGCTCGACCGCGAGCGGGGAGGACTGGATCAGCTCCGTCCAGTGGTAGATCGCGTCGAGCGCGTCGAGATTCTCGACGCCGCGGGGATCCGACACGGTGACGAGCTTCACGAACTCCCAGTAGTCCTTGGCCGGCAGTGCGATCCCCTGCTCGTGCGCGAGGCTCCAGAGGATGTCGGAGGCGACCGAGCCACCGAGGTGGGTGTGGAGCTCGGCCAGGCCCTCGTCGGCAGCGATCATCGAGGTCAACTCTACGCGGAGCCGGTGCGTGGGCCGGCCACGAGGTCGCTCAGATCCGCTCCATCGTGAAGAGGCCGCCGTTCTGGTCGCTCGCGCCAACGAGGCCTTCCGCATCGGCAAAGGCGTCGCGACCGGATGGTCGGCGGTGGCTATCGGCTCAGGCCAGTCAACTGAACCGTGCCCCCGCCGCTCTCCTGCTCCTGTTCAGCGCAGAGTGGCCGCGACGAACGCTTGCAACTCCGGCAGCACCCGCGGGTCGATCGTGTGGGGCACCGGAGTCTCGCGCCAGAGCAGGTCAGCACCGCCGGCGCCAACGAGTTCGGCCGCAGCGCGGGAGCACTCGATCGGGATCACGGGGTCGAGCGAGCCGTGCGCCACGGCGATCGGGTAGCCGTCAAGGTCTTTCAGATCGATTTCGAAGCCTTCGACTTGGGGCATGAACCCCGAAAGTGCGATGATTGCCGCCGGGCGCGTGCGGCCCTTGCCAAGCCCGAGAGCCCAGCTCATGACGGCCCCTTGGGAAAAGCCGCCGAGCACGACACGCTCGGTCGGTACCGGGAGCGCGTCGAGGAACGCGGCTGCGGCGTCGAACGTGGGAAAGAACGTATCGGGATCGGGCGTGGGGATGCCGCCGAGCCGGTACCAGTGTGCCCCGCCGGGCGGGAGCGAGAGCGGGCCGCGCGGCGTGATCCCCAGCAATCGACGCTCGGGGTCGAGCGCGTCGAGGAGGGGGAAGAGATCGTGCTCGTCGGCGCCGCGCCCGTGGAGCAGCACGAGCGCCCCCTCGGGCGCCCCCGCTGCGGGGCGCTCGAGGAAGCGCAGCGGTTCCGCCATCAGGCAGCCCAGGTGGCGCGAGGATCCGGCAGCGGCGTCAGGACGGGCTCGATCTCCCCTCGCAGGTGCTCGAACGCCGGCGGCAGGATCAGTGCCTCACCGAGGTGGTCGAGCTCCTCATCGATCGTGAACCCCGGGCCCATCGTGGCGAGCTCGAAGAGCACGCCGCTCGGCTCGCGGAAGTAGATCGAGCGGAACCAGAACCGGTCGATGATGCCGCTCGCCGACTGACCGGCGCCGCGAACGGCCTCGAGCCAGGCTTCCTGCTCTTCCGTGTTCGATGCGAAGGCCACGTGGTGGACGGTTCCTGCGCCCGGGACTCCCGCGCCCGACGAGGGCGGTGGATCGTAGGCATAGTGCCCACCGCGGATCGTGCCGCGCACCTCCCAGGCTGCAGGCCCCGTCGGAGTGAAGCCGAGCGTCTCCTCGAGCAGGCTACGGCTTGCCTCCGGCTCGCTCGCGAATGCACGGACGCCGTCGAAGCCCTGGAGCGCGAGCTCGGGCGGCACGTCGGGGTGGCCGGCGACGAGCGGCGCGTCGGGCGTCGTGACGACGGCAAGCTCGAGCCCGAGGCCCTCCGGATCATCGAAGCCGAGGCGCCCATCCGTTCGGCGGGTCGAGATCCCCTCTGCGCCCAGTCGGGCCTCCCAGAAATCGAGAGCCTCGCCGGAGGCGACGCGGAAGGTGATCGTGTGAACCATGCCCGCGCCTGCGCGACCTCGGCGGGCGCCCGGGTATTCGAAGAACGTGATGTCGGCGCCGGGCCTACCCTCCTCGTCGGCGTAGAAGAGGTGATAGACGGTCGGGTCGTCCTGGTTGACGGTCTTCTTGACCATCCGCAGGCCGAGCACGCGCGTGTAGAAGTCGACGTTGGCCGGCGCGTTGCCGGTGATGCAGGTCACGTGATGGATGCCTTCGAAACGCATTGCGATCTCCTTGTGGCCACTATGGGTCGGGTAGACGGGCGTCGTCGGTTCTGGGATACTTGCTGGAGCAAGGAATATAGTTGCACATGCAAGCATCTTCTGTCAACCCCTCTTTTCTCTCGCCGGTCGAGCTCGCGGCCTGGCGTGGCATGCTCCGATCCCACGCCGCCCTCGTTCGCGACCTCGACGCTGAGCTTCGCGCAGGCCATGATCTCTCTCTCCACGAGTACGAGGTCCTCCTGACGCTCGTGGACGCACCGGAGGGGCGAATGCGGATGTCCGAGCTCGCGGCGACGGTCGTGGTCAGTCAGAGCGGTCTGACGCGTCTCGTCGACCGACTCGTCCGGGACGGCTTCGTTGCCCGGGTCCGCTGTGACGGCGACCGACGCGGGTTGAACGCGGAGCTCACAGCTCTTGGCCGGCGGCGCTACCTCGAGGCGCGCGTCACGCATCTCGCAGGCGTTCGGACCCGATTCCTCGACCGTCTCGACGAAACCGAGCTGGTCGTTCTCGGCGGTATCTGGGAGCATGTCTCCCCCGGTGCGACCACAGAGTAATAGGCTCCCTGCGTGAAGATCGGCATCGTAGTGCCTTTCTCGTGGTCGTTCTGGGGTGCGGTCGTCGAGCACGCCGAGCTCCAGGCCGCGGCTCTCGAAGCGCGTGGTCACGAAGTCCGGCTCGTAATGGGGAACGACCCGCCGGGTCAGTTCACACGTGCGCTGCACCCGAGGGTCGGGCGTCACGGCGACCCGCCTCCGAACGTGATCGCGATCGGTCGCTCGGTGATCGTCCCAGCGAACGGTTCGCTGCCGAATATCATTCTCAGCCCGCGGGCGATCCTCCGTATTCGCCGCGTCCTCGAGCGCGAGCGCTTCGACCTTCTGCACCTGCACGAGCCGATGACGCCCGTGACCTGCATCTCTGTTCTTGCGCTCGCCACCGCGCCCATCGTTGCCACGCACCATGCCTCGGGCGACCTTGGCTACATGAAGGGTGCGGTTCCGGTGTTCGGCTTCCTCGCGAGCAGGATCGACCGTCGAATCGCCGTCTCGGAGAGAGCACGCGATTCCGCGGCGAGGTGGCTGCCGGGCGACTACGAGATCGTGCCGAACGGCGTGCTGATTCCCTCCTCCGCCGACCCGGGGGGGCGCGAGCACACGATCACGTTTGCCGGCCGCCAGGAGACGAGGAAGGGGCTCCAGGTGCTTCTGCGCGCCTGGCCGGAGATCCATCGACGCACCGGCGCCCGGCTTCAGGTCTGCGGATCGGACCCACTCGCGGTCAGGCTTCTCCTCACCCGCCTCCGCGTTCCCGACGAGGGGATCGACATCCTCGGGTTTCTTCCGCAGGAGGCGCTGACGGCCCTGCTTTCGCGCACGAAGGCGCTCGTCGCCCCGTCGCTCGGAGGGGAGAGCTTCGGAATGGTGCTCACGCGTGCATACGCCTGCGCCCTGCCCGTCGTCGCATCGGACATACCCGGATATCGCGAGGTGCTCACGCCCGAAGCGGCCGTCGCGGTCTCGCCTGACGATCCGGTCGCCCTCACCGAGGCGCTCGTCTCACTCCTCGGAGATGAATCCCGGCGAGCTGCGATGGGAGCGGCGGCCCGCCAGGTCGCGCTCGAGCGTTACGCCTGGAGTGACATCGCAGCTCGTCTGGAGGGAATCTACGAGCGCGCGATCGTCGGCGCTCGGGTGCGGGCCGCGTGAAGAGGATCGCTGATCTCGCCCGCAACCCATGGGCCCGCGGGCTGCTCGTTCTTGTCTCGCTCGCGGCTGCGATCGTCGCTATCTGGTGGCGCGGCCCGGAATGGGCGACCGTCTTCGACGCGTTCGAGTTCGTCGCGTGGCGTTGGGTGATCGTCGGAGTCCTGCTCAATCTGCTCTCCGTGGTCGCGCGGGCCTTCTCGTGGCGACTCACGATCAATCAGGCGCTACCCCCACCGCACCCGCGCTTCAGGCACGTCTTCTCGGCCTTCGGGATCGGCCTGCTCGGGAACGCGGTGCTCCCCGCTCGCGCTGGGGAGTTGGCGCGCGTCGCGGTCTTGCGGCGACATGTCGACCACGGAAAGGGGACGAGCGCCACCCTGATCGGGACGGTCTTCGCTCACCGGCTGTTCGATCTCTTCCCGGTCGCGATTCTCGTGACGTGGGTGCTGCTCACCGCCAAGATTCCGGAATGGGCTGTGACGAGCCTCGTCATCTTCGGCGTCGTCGGGTTCGTTCTGCTCACGGTCGGCCTCGTCTCGGCGGGAACCGGAACCGGGCGTGTGCACGACGGCATGGGAAGCCTCGGCGCTCTCGTCACCATGGCCCGTCAGGGGCTCGCCGTCCTTCGTGCGCCTGTCCCGGCGCTCGGCGCCGCTCTCTTCCAGTGCCTCGGGTGGCTGATGCAACTCTTTGCCGTCTGGGCCGTGATGGAGGCGTTCAGTCTCGATCTTCCGCTGCACGCGGCAGGACTCGTCCTCGTGCTGATGAACGTCGCCACGATCTTCCCGCTCTGGCCCGGCAACATCGGCCTGATGCAGGCAGCGGTGGCGCTGCCCCTCGTCCAGTACGGTGTCGACTACGCGACGGGCTTCGCCTACGGCCTCGTGTTACAGGCGGTCGAGATGTCGGTCGGCGTCGGCGTTGGTCTCATCTTCCTCGCGCACGAGGGCATCTCGCTGGCATCGCTGAAGACGATGGAGGAGGAAGCGGACTCCGCTGAGAACGTGCTTCTCGCGACCGCTGACGCCCGTTCGGAGGAGCGCAAGAGCGCCCCGGTCGCCTAGAGAGGACTGCTCAGAGCTTCGCGATCCCCGGGTCGAACGAGCCGAGACGCGCCGCGATCAGCTCGTCGGCGGTTGCCATCGCCGGCTCGTGGCCCGTGACGGCGGCAACGAATTCGTCGCGCTCGAGGGCGAGAAGCGTCACGTCGCTCGAGGCGGTGACGGTTGCAGTGCGCGGCACGTCGCGGAGCAGCGCGATCTCGCCGAAGCCGGAGCCGCGGCCAAGCGTCTTGCCTTCGACGCTGGCCTCGCCGGAGGCGACCACGTAGTACCGATCGCCGGCTTCGCCCTCCGTGACGATCTCTGTGCCTGCGGGCAGCGCGATCTCGATCAGCGACCCCGCGAGTGACTCGAGCGTCGCGGTTGGAAGCGCTCCGAGAAGGTCGATCGTGCGGAGCAGCTCCAGATGGATCGGGGCGGCCGTTCGACGGTCGATCGACCGCAGCGAGCCGGTCGCGGCGAGCGCGAGTACGGGAAGGAGTAGGCCGGTGAGGATCAGCGCCCATCGGATGCCGGCGAAATGGATCAGAACGGGGGCGAGGAGCCCGCCGACGCCGAGGGCGCCGATGAGAACTCCCTCGAGGACGCCGAGCACGCGCGCGAGAACGTCATTCGGAACCGCGCGCTGCATGATTGTGAGGGCGTTGATGTCGACGATCGAGTTGCCGAGCCCGACGAGGGCGAGTGCGACGAGCGCAACGGGCACCGACGAGGTCACGCCGATCAGGACCAGCGGGAGCCCGAACAGCGCGAGGCCGATCCCGAAGTCTGCGGCTAGCCGCCCGCGCGTTGCGAGCACGAGTGCGACGAATCCGCCGACCAGGCCGCCGACGCCGAGCGCCCCGTTCAGATACCCGACGCCCGCGGATTGGACCCCGAGCAATTCGAGTGCGCTGACGACGATGAGGACCATGAGCGCGCCTGCGACGAGCGTCTGCGAGGTGTAGAGCCCCGAGAGAACGAGGAGATCGCGGTTGCCGAGCAGCTCGCGGAATCCGGCCATCACACCGTCGGCCGGGAGATGATCGTGCTCCTCCGCCTCGCCCGGCGCAGGAGTGGAGCCGCCTCGCACTGCCAGCACGAGGAGCGCCGACCAGACGAACGAGAGAGCGTTGACGGCGAAGACCGTTTCGATGCTCGTGACCGCGAGCAGGATGCCGCCGAGGGCGGGGCCGACGAAGGCGCCGACGGACTCGAGCGTACTCGACGCGACGTTCGCGGCGGTGAGCTCCGCCGGAGTGCGCGCGAGGTGGGGGAGGAGCGCAGCCTGTGCCGGCCGGAACGCGGTGCCCGCGACGGTCGAAATGCCGACGATCGCGTAGACGATGTAGGCGGACCACCCTTGCCAGATCGTCAGCGCGGCCGCGACCATCAGGCCTGCTCTGATCACGTCCGCGACGATCATCACGAGCTTTCGGGAGTAGCGATCTGCGAGGCCGGCGAGGAAGGGCGACGCGATCGCCGCCGGGATCATCCGGATCACGCTGACGACGCCCACCGCCCCTGCTCCGCCCTGGTCGTAGGCGTAGATCGCGAGCGCGATGAAATACGACCAGTTGCCGATCAGCGATCCGGCCCACGCGAGCTGGAGCCGACGGAGGTCAGGGTTCGCGAAGACCTGGCCGAACGCGCGGGTGGAGTCGGAGATCCGGGCCTTCATCTCTTGCATTCTCCGCTCTGGCGGGGGACGATGGTGCAACAACATCAGATCGGTGGGAAGATTTCCCGGTGATCGGCCGTCTAGTGGTTAGATTCGGAAATCACATCGCGGGAAACGATCGAAAGGAGCACGACATGTCGGATGAGAAGCATGTTTCCGAGAAGGCACAGGCCGAGGAAGGCGCCGAGGACTTCGAGGGCCACAAGTTCGAGCCGAAGATCGAGCCGAAGCTCGAGCCGGACTTCGAGGGCCACAGGTTCGAGCAGAAGGTGGAGCCGAAGCTCGAGCCGAAGCTCGAGCCGTAGATCCGCCACCGGGCAGCACGCCCGAGGCATGAATGGAAGACAGAGGCCCGGCCGCACGCCGGGCCTCTGTCGTTCCACTCACTTCAACCGCTCGAGCACTGCTTCGAGCGCCTCGAGAAGCCGAAGCGCCGCTGCGTCGTCCTCGATCTTCTCGAGCGATGCCGCGATCCGAGCGACGACGGCCTCGCGCCCGTCACCTTCGTTGGCGACGGACCGCGCGCGTCGGGCGGTCTGCAGGAGATCGAGCCCGATCGCCGCCTGGTTGGCGAACAGGATGAGCAGGTCGATCTCGCCGATCGTTCCGGCACGGCCCTGCGCTCGGTCGAGGACCTGGAGGACACCGAGCGTTGTCTCGCCGTTCACGAGCGGCACGGCCATCAGGCCCTTTGGCACGTATCCCGTCCGCTCGGCGGCCTGGCGCGCGAATCGCGGGTCCTGCTGGAGGTCATCGATCACGATCGGCTGGCCGGTGACGAGAACCCATCCGGCTATGCCGGTGCTGGACGAGAACCGCATCCCGACAAGATCGCCCTCGCCCTCGCCGGAAACGGCCTCGAAGACGAGCTCGTCGGTCGCCCTGTCGAGGAGCATGATCGACGACGCCTGGGCGCCGAAGATCGCTCGGGCAACATCCACGATCGACTGCAGGAGCGCCCGGTGATTCTCCTCGGTCGGGAGCATTCCGGCTGCGACTGCCTCCTGATACCTGTTGACGTCGGTCATTCGGTTCCTCCTGTGTTCGCAGCCGTGAGGTAGAGGACGCTCTTGAGCTGGAAGGGTGTCAGGCCCGTGTGCTTCGAGAGAACGAGCGTGGAGAGTCCGACGATGTGAGGAGCAGCGAAGCTGTTCCCCGTGCATCGGAGCGTGCTTCCTCCCGACCAGGCGACGTCGACGTCGACTCCCCGGGCGAAGAACTCCACCGGCGGATCGGGGTTCGCATACCACTCGTAGGAATCCGATCCTTCGTGGCTCCCGACCGAGATCACCGACGAGAACCGCCACGGGTAGCTCTCGACCGGCATGTTGTGTGCGGAAGCGACGAGCACCGTGCCCTGGAAGTACGCGCTGTCGGCGAGCTCGTGGAGGAGTTCGGCGAAGCTTCGTTTCGTCGTCGAGAGGCTGAGGTTGACGATGTCGAACCCGCGCTCGATCGCGTGGCGCAACCCACCCAGGATGAGGTCGCCGCTGCCGGTGTTCCCCTCGCCGAGCACCCGGATGCTGTGCAGGCGGCAGTCCGGGGCGAGCGCACGGACGATGCCGGCGCAGGCTGTGCCGTGGCCGCAGACGTCACCGAGCTCGTTGGGCACGATCGTCACCTCGTCTCCCTCGATCTGAACCGCGACCGACGAGTCGAGCCCGCCGACGAGCGGATGGTCGGCGTCGACGCCGCTGTCGAGGATGCAGACGTCGACCCCTTTGCCCGTCGCGCCCCCGATCGCCCAGTCCCGGGTAACTCGCTCCGGCCATTCCGCGGGGATCGCGATGGATCCTGCTGCCTCGGCGGTCAGGCTCCACGCGGGAATGAGCCGATCGCTCATGCCGGCGCTCCGAGCGCGCGCGCTCGCGCAGCGGCCGCAGCGTCGGCAAGCAGTGCAGCGCTCTCCGAGTGGCGGTCTCCGGGCACCGTCGCCAGATTGATCTCCACCAGGTGCGTCGCCGCCCGGACCGACGCTTCCGCGAGCGCCGCTGCAGCGGCGGCGTCCGGCCGGAGGTGCGGGCTCCCTTCCGCAGCCGCGAACGCGGCGAGCTCGGCGACATCGGCGGCCGCCTCCCCGATCTGGAGCGGCACCTCTGCGGCACGAAGGAGCGCCTTTCCCAGGGCGAAGTCGCGTTGGGCAGGTGTTCCCGAACGATCGTGCATCGTTTCGAGGACGACCGTGAAGGCCGCCGCATCGTCCGCCCCGAGGCTCGTCAGCCGGGTGCGCAGTGCTCTCGCCTGCGCGGCGACGCCGGCTCCTTCCGGCCAGGAGGTCGAACCGCGTCCGACCATTGCTACGAGCGCTGCCGCCATGGCGGCCGTGATTGCCGCTGCCGTGCCGCCGCACGGAGAGGGAGCCGGCGCCTCGAGCCCGTCCAGGAAAGCCTCGAGTCCCCCCGTGTCAGGCGAGGCGTCAACAGGCTTCTCGTCGGCGCGGGCCTTCACCGGGCGAGGCGCTTGCGCAGGTGATCGACGACGTGAGGGCTCGGCTCGATCCCGGCGGCGCGAATCGCTACCTCGAGATCGGCGACAACGGAGGCCCGGAACGCGGCGTCGGCCTCGGCGCGCTCGACGAGCGCATCGAGCTGGCCACGTGCCATCGGCAACTCCTGCGCTGCCGCTACCCATCCGACCGGAGCCGGGGGAAGGAGGCGGAGAAGTGCGCCGAGGTCCTCTTCGTTGTAGTTCGTCATCTGATCACCTACTCAATAGACGAGGGTGAGGTCGTGTTTCTTCCCTCGAGCTCGGAGCGAAGGTGTCCGAGGCAGCGGGAGATCCTGCTCGCGATCGTTCCTGCGGGAATGCCGAGGGCGGCGCTGATCGTACGGTAGCTCTCGTCACGACCGAAGAACCGGTCGAGAACCTCCTGGCATTCCTCTCCGAGCTGGGCGAGGCCGGCGCGCACGGTCATCGCCTCGTCGAGCTTCGTGATCACCTCGTCGGCGACTCGCTCCTCGGGCTCCTCGACGAGCACGACACGGCTCGACGATCGCAGCAGGTCGAGGCAGCAGTTGCGCGTCAGCTGACCGAGCCAGGGCCGGATCGAGTCATCCGAGCGAAGCGAGCCGAGTCGCTCGTAGGCCTTCGCAAAGACATCCTGGAACACATCCTCGGCGTCGTGCTCGGACAGCCGGAACGCCTGTGTCGCAATCGCCGAGACGTAGCGGGAGAAGCGCTCGACGAGAGCGTTCCAGGCAGCCTGATCGCCGCGGCGACAGCCTGCTACGAGCTCGGCATCGGACGGCTCTGCATCCAGCCCAGCAACCACGGCGCTCTAGCGCGACTGGGCGGTACGCAGCATCTCGGCGAGAGTCTCGAGCAGCTTCCACGCGAGATCGGGGCGCTCCTCGACGAACGGCCGGAAGCTCCAGATAGGGAGGGCGTACGCGAGCATGCGACTCGTGGCGGTCACCGTCGCCGTGCGGGCGGACTTGTCTACGAGGGCCACCTCGCCGAACGAGTCGCCGGGGCCGAGCTTGCCGACCTCCTTGCCCTGCACGATGACCGACGCCTCTCCGCTTGCCACGATGAAGAAGTTCAGTCCGTCTGAGCCTTCCGTTGCGATAGAGGCGCCCTCTTCGAAGTGGCGCTCGACGAACTCGTTCGCGAGGCGCGCGGTCGTCTTGTCGTCGAGGTCGGAGAAAAGCGGTACTGCGCGAATGAGATCTACGGATGGCTTTGACATGCGCTGACCTTACAGATCCGAGGCGCCCGTGTCATCTGCGTTCGCGGACAGCTCCTCGATCCGGCCCTCCGCCGCTTCGAGCAGCGCGGCACAACGGCGGTGAAGTTCCTCGCCACGTTGCCAGAGCCTGATCGCCTCGTCCACCGCGACCTCGCCTCGCTCGAGCTTGCCCACGATCTCCTCGAGCTCGAGTCGGAGGGTCTCGAACGTCTCCTCCGCGCTCATGCTCCCCGGACCTCATCCACCGTTGCCGTCAGGCCGCCGAGAGCCAGCTCGATCTCAACGCAATCGCCGGAAGAGGCGAGTGCGGCGTCGCGTAGAGCCCTGCCGTCGGATCGCACGATTGCGTACCCTCGCGTCAGCGTCGCGCGGGGCGAGAGCGCCTGGAGTCGTGCAGCGGCATGATCGAGCGTGACGCGCCGGCGCTCGAGCAGGAGCAGGGGTGCACTTCTGAGCCGGTCGCCGGTTCGGTTCAGGCGCTCGCGCTCCCGCGCGAGGGAGCGGCGAACGGCACTGTCGAGAAGCGCTCGCTGGCGTCCAAGCGCCGCCTGCAGCTCGCCCAGGTCCGGGACGACGAGGCGGGCGGCGGCGGTTGGCGTCGACGCACGCACGTCGGCGGCAAGGTCGCACAGCGGTGTGTCCTGCTCGTGGCCCACTGCAGAGACGACGGGAACCGGACAGTTCGCGAAGGCTCGCACCACGATCTCGGTGCTGAACGCCATGAGATCGTCGAAGCTGCCGCCGCCGCGCGCGACGATGACCACGTCGACCGCGGGGTGCGCTGCGACCCGGGCGAGTGCGAACGCAATGGCCTCCGGCGCGCCGGCCCCCTGCACTCGAGACTCGCTGACGACGATGTGAGCAGCCGGGTATCGCGTGCGAATGCCGGTCACGACGTCTCCCCGAGCAGCGGCGTCCGCGCCGGTCACGACGCCGACCGCACGCGGAAACCGGGGGAGCGGGCGCTTGCGTTCCGCGGCAAACAGCCCCTCCGCGGCGAGGACTCGCTTCAGGCGTTCGATGGCGGCGAGATGATCGCCGAGCCCGATTCGCTCGATCGTGACCGCGCGGAAGCTGAGCGCTCCCTTGGCGGCGTAGACCTCAGCCTTGCCCTCTACGAGCACCCGCTCACCGTCGGCCAGCGCTAGCTCGAGAGCGTCGAAGCGGCGGCGTGGAATGGTCGCGCTGAGACACGCCCCGCTCGTCGGGTCCCTGAGCGTGAAGAAGACGAAGGCCCAGGAATCGTTCCGTCGAAGCTCGATTACCTCGCCCTCGACCCAGAGCGTTGGAAGGCGCCGAAGGTAGATCCCGATGCCCTCGTTGAACGCGGAGACGCTGAAGACCTTCCGGTCACCGTGAAACGTGGCTTCGACCTTCACTCCGCCAGAGTAGACACGGCAGGGATCACACGTGCGAGACGGCCTTGCGCCCGTCCCCTACAGGAGGATCTGTGCCGCGGTGAGCGGCGTGCATCCTTGCCGCAGCAGATCGGAGCACGTGTGCAGATCCGCATCACTTGCGGCCAGCTGTTCGGCGAGGGGGAGAGGGAAACCGGCCTCGATGAGAACGTGCAGGCGCCAGCTCTCGACCTTGGCCTGCTCGTTGTCCTGCTCGATGTGGGTTTCGGTGATCTCAGCCATCTGTGCCGGGGGGATTCGTGATCGCTTAGACGATCCCTTCCACGATTGGTTGGAACTACCCGCGGCCCTCGAGTCGGCGCGCGAGATCCTCGCGCATCATCGTGTCGGCCGCCTGATCGAGCTCTCGCCTGAGCTTCGTGGCCGCCTCCTCCCGGATCTCGCGCATCCGCTCGTCGAATGCCGTCGCCGCGATCTGGGCATGTCGCTCGATCTCGCGCTCCGTGACCCGCTCGAGTCTCTCCGTCTGCCGTCGCTCGAATTCGATGAGCGTGAGCTCCAACCGGGCGCGCGCGTCCGTCTCGGCGCGCTCGATGCCCTCGGCGATGGCTGCCTCGCGTGCGCGCAGCCGTTCGGTGATCTCCTCGATCGATCGCCGTCTCTCGATCGTCTGTGACTCGAGCTCGTCGAGCGCCTCGCTCACGGCCGAGGCGGCCGCGCGTTCGAGTTCCTCGCGGAGCTTGATCACCGCGCGCCGCTGCTCGTCGTTCGTGGACCCGAGCTCGGCCGCGTCGCGCTCGATGCGCGCCTCGACGTCGGCGACGGCCTGCTGTTGCCGCTGGGTCAGGTTGGCGAGCTGCGCCTCGATGTGCCGTTGCGATCGCTCGAGGTCATCGGCCACGCCCTGGAGCCGCTCGTCGAGGCGTCTCTCCACGTCCGAGAGCGTGTCTGTCAGGGCCTCCCCGGCACGTCGTTCGCGTTCCGAGAACGTGGCCCGGCGCTCCTCCGCAAGGCGCCGCTCCTCGGCCGCCAGCTGCGAGATCGTGTCGGCACGTTCGATCGCCAGAGTCCGTCGGATCTCCTCGTTGTGCTTTGCCGTCTCTTCCGCGACGATGGAAGCAACCTGGGTGCGGGCCTCCGCGGCGAGCACCGCCGTGGCGGACGCCCGGGCACGAGCTCCCCGGAGTGCGAACCAGAGGCCGAGCGCGAGCGCGAGCGCCGCAGCGAGGCAGGCAACGAGAATCCAGACGGCCACGCTGGAACGCTATAGGCGAAAAGCCACGAGCGCCGCGGCGATCAATACGGTCGCGATGGTGAGGAGGCGCAACGCGCTCTCCAGAGGTGCGACGAGAGCATCGCGGGTGATTGCCTCGCGGGCACCACTCGCGAGCTCGATCTCTCCGGCGACCGCGACGACGTCTCGCCTGGCACGCCTCACGGGAGTCGACAACCGCCGTTGTGCGAGCGAGAGCGCCGTTGCCCACCCTGCGGCGACGATTGCCACGCCTCGCGGTGTTCCCTCGCTCGCGACGTACCCGGTGACGACCGGAAATGCACCCCACGCGACACCGAACCAGATGTCCGAGTGGAACAGGCCGCCGAACAGCTCGAGGTTGTAGGCGGGAACGAGGAACGCGCCGATCGCGACGAGAGGCAGGATCCAGAGGCTGAAGCTCAGGGCTACCACGATGCCGACGGCGCAGGCTGCGATGACCGAGATCAGCGCGAGCGCGACGAGGACGGACGTGGGGATCGCCGTCCCGAGCGGTCTGCCTGCCAACTCGTCGAGTGCGTGTGCCCCGATGCCCATCGCGAGAAAGAATGCGAGCACGGTCAGCCCGACGCGGCTCCATGCCACCTGGGTCGCGAGGCAGCCTCCGACGACGACGTACGAGAGATGCCACGCCGTGTAGGGAAGGTGCAGCAACGTGACGTAATCGCGCCAGCCACCCGGGCCGAGCGCGTAGAAGGCAGGTCTCACGCGCGGATCCCCCAGATCACTACCCCGCCTCCGAGGCTCATTCGCCGTGCCTGCACGTCGGTGATCCCCGCGGTGCGCCAGAGCTCGAGCTGGCGTTCGAGGGGCCAGCGCTCGTAGAAGTCGCGAATCGACGGGCCGAGGAAGCGCCCCACGTCGTACCACGCCCGCGAAACGAGTCGGCCTGCCGCGGGGAGGCCGACATCCACGTACAGATCCCACAGCGGTCGCCAGATGCCACAGGGCACGCAGAACTCGAGGTTCGCGATCGTGCCGCCGGGTCGAACCACGCGCGCAAGCTCGGCGATCGTGGTGCCGGGATCGTCCACGTAGCGAAGCAGGTAGGTGAACGTGAGGTGGTCGAACGATGCATCGGGAAACGGGAGATCCGTCGCCGACGCCAGCACCAGATCGACAGTGTCTCCGAACCGCTTCCTCGCGAGGGCCAGCATGTCAGCGCTTTGGTCGAGCCCTGTCACCCGGTGGCCGGCGGCGATGAGCTGCTCGGCAACGAGGCCGGTCCCGGTCGCCACGTCGAGCACCGTGCCGCCGTCCCTCGGGACGCGCCGCACCATCGTCCGGCGCCAGCGCGGATCCTGCCCGAACGACAGTGTGGCTCCGACGCGGTCGTACGTGGGGCCGAGGGGCGCAAAGAGGGCTCGGGCATGATCTCGACGTTCGGACATCGGCCTACCCTGCCACGGATCTCTATCCTTGGGTGGTGACGCTGCTCGCCGACCTCGAGCGCATCGCCACGCTCGCCTCGGCGTTCGCACCGCCCGACGGGGCAGTGAGCGCCGTTCTGCCGGCAGAGTCCACACCGGGGCGGCGGGCATATCTCTGCGCCTTCGAGACACCTGACGGCGGACGTTCGTGGCTCGTGCTCGACGACGACGGAGCAGCCGTCACCGACCGCCGCGACGTCAAGGATGCGGTCTCGATCGCCGCCCTCTGCGAGATCGCCGAGGAATCTGCTGCAGGAGGCGACCTCGACGAGCTTCTCGCGCAGCTCGTCGCGCTTCGACTGACCGAGAGTCCGGAGGGGATCGACGAGGCCGAGGATGCCGTTCGCGCGCTCCAGCAGACGATCGGTGTACCACCACAGCTCGCCTCACCGGCCCGCCTGGACGAGATCGGTGCGGCCACGCGGCGGCTCGAGTTGGCTCTCGACCCGGCGGCACCGTCCCCGTTCACCACCGCCCTGAAGGGAGCACAGGGAACGCTGGACGAGCTCGTGCAGGAGGTCGTCGGGGCGTACCGCGGGCCGCTCAGCGGGTGACGCGGCGTCCCACGCTTCGAACGTCGTCTGCTCCGCTACGCTCCTCTTCATGGAGAGTGGCGGCTTTTTCCCGTTTGGCGGCGACCCGGAGGAGATTCTCCGGGGGCTGAGAGACTTCGCCGAAACGCAGTCCGAGAGCGTCAAGGAGGCACAGCGCGAGCAGTTCGCGACGCTCACGCTGAGCACCGCGGTCGAGCTGACGGCGGCGGCACTGAAGCAGGTTCAGCCGACGGGCTCGGCAGAGGAGCAGGCGGGTGCGCTTCGTGACGCGATGCGGATCCTCTTTCCCGAGGCAGTGGCGCTCGTCAGTGCTGCGCGCCAGGGATTCATGCGCGAGTCGTAGCGCTTGAGCCTCTTTGACCGAGCGGTCGCTTCGGTGCTCCCTGTCGTACCGCGGTCCGTCGTCAGGCGTGTTTCGGCGCCGTACATCGCGGGTGCGACGCTCGACGATGCCCGTCGCACGGTCCGGGCGCTGAATTCCGCGGGCAAGCGGGCCACCGTCGACGTGCTCGGCGAGGAGATCCACACGGCCGATGAGGCGCGCGCGATTGCCGCGGCGTACGGCGACGTCCTCGCAGCGATCGAGCGCGATCGGCTCGACGCGAACATCTCCGTCAAGCTCACCGGTCTCGGGCTCAAGTTGGATCTCGGTCTCTGCAGGTCACTTCTCGAAGATGTCGTTCGGGCGGCGGGGGCGCAGGACGCGCTCGTCCGGATCGACATGGAGGACGCCACCTGTGTCGACGACACGCTCGGGCTCTACCGAGCGCTGCGCGGAGACGGGCTCGACAACGTCGGCATCGTCCTCCAGGCCTATCTCAAGCGAACGCTCGCCGATATCGCGGATCTTCGTGACCTTCGTCCGAGCGTGCGGCTCTGCAAGGGGATCTACGTCGAGCCGCTCTCGATTGCCTTCCATGACTTCGGTGTCGTGCAGCGGTCGTATCTCGGCTGCCTCGATGCGCTGATCGAGGGAGGTTCGCGTGTTGCGATCGCGACGCACGACGAACACCTCGTGATCGAGTCGCTGGCCCGCGTCGAGTCGCTCCCGGCAGATGGGTACGAGTTCCAGATGCTCCTCGGCGTGCGGGAAGGTCGCGCGACCGAGCTCGCTGCCGAGGGCCACGCCGTTCGCGTGTACGTGCCGTACGGGCGACAGTGGTACGAGTACTCGCTCCGCCGACTGCAGGAGAACCCCCGGATGGCCGGCGTCATCGCCAGGGCGACCGTCGGTCGGGCAGTCGGTCGGAGATAGCTAGGCCGGCAGGCTGAAGCCGCCGTCGACAATGAGCGTCTGGCCGCGCACCATTTCGGCGTCGGGCGAGGCGAGGAACGCGACGACGCCGGCGAGATCGCCCGGCGTGACCATCCGGCCGGCTGCGTTGCGGGAGCCCATCTCGAGCATCTCGTCCCGGTTCGGGAAATGGTCGAGCGCGCCGGTGTCGACGACGCCACCCGACACGGCGTTGACGCGGATGCCTGCGGGGCCGAGCTCTACCGCCAGGTAGCGGACGAGCGACTCGATCGCGGCCTTCGAGGTTCCCACGAGGGCGTAGTTCTCGAGGACACGGATCGAGCCGAGGCTCGAGATCGCCACGATCGACGAGCCCGCGGGCATCGAGGGGGCGATCACGCGACTGAGTGAGAGAAGGGCGCGAGCGTTCGCGTTGAGCGTCCAGTCCCAGTGCTTGTCCTCCGTCTCGAGCGCCGGTCGGATGACGCCGGTCGCCGCGTTGTGGACGAAGACGTCGAGAGGGCCGAGGCCGGCGACCTGCTCCAGGACCTGATCTGAGGTGATGTTGCCACGAACGAGCACCGGCTCCGCACCGAGCTCCCGGAGCTCTGCAGCGGTCTCCTCGGCGGCTGCGTCTGCGCGCATGTACCCGATCGCGATCCTCGTCGCGCCCTCCCGCGCGAGCCGAAGTGCGATCGCCTTGCCGATTCCGCGCGAGCCGCCGGTGACGAAGACCGAACGACCCATCAGGCGGAGCGCGGGAGCGGCCGGGAGACCGGCGACGACGAGGGGATCTCGTCCCAGCCGATTCGCGTCCGAGGCTCCTCGGGTGCGTCGTCCTCGGCCTTCGAGGAGGCATAGCCGAGGTCGTCGAGCATCTCGATCTTCTCCTCGCCGAGGATTCGCACGGGGTCGTCGGTCGGGAGGTCGGCAATCAGCTCCCGGACGCGCGCCCTGATCTGGAAGGCGAAGTGGGGAGTTGCGGGGCCGACGAGGGCCTCGATGTCATCGGTCGTCGGGTCGGTCATCGCGCCGCAAGCCTAACGACTAGCGTCCGGCGGATGCGTAAGCCGACCTCGGTCGAGGTGATGCTGCTCTCGGCGATCGTCCTGTGGGCGCTGAACCTCACCGTCAGCCGTTACATCCTGACGCACGGCTTTCAGCCGCTCGCTTTCTCGACCGTGCGCTACGGCCTCGCGTCCCTCGTCTTCATCGCCATCGCGGTTGGCGTGGAGCGATCACTGCGCATCGGGCGGCGCGACTTCCTCCTGGTCGGGGGCGCCGCGACCGTCCTCTTCGTCAATCAGATCGGCTTCGTCTACGCCCTCAAGACGACGTCCGCCTCCGTGATCGCGCTGATTCTCGCTGCGACGCCGATCATTGCGGCGCTGATCGGCCTGGCTCTTGGCATGGAGGTGCTGCCGCGGCGGTTCTGGCTCGGTGCGGCGCTGTCGGTCGCCGGGGTCGCACTCGTTGCCCTCGGAGCAGCCGGCCAACTCGGCGCCGACGCCGCGGGGATCCTGTGGGGGATCATGACCGCCACCACGTGGGCGATCTACTCGATCCTCATCACGCCGCTGATGCGGCGCTACTCGCCCGTTCGGATCAGCGCAGTCGTGCTCCCGCTCTCCTGGCTCGGGATGGCGCTGATCGGCCTGCCGCAGACGCGGTCGCAGGACTGGCAGCTCGGCTGGGAGGTCTGGGCGCTCGTCCTCTTTGCCACGCTCGGCCCGCTCGTGATCACGAACATCCTGTGGTTCAAGTCGCTCGACATCATCGGCGCGTCTCGTGCGACGCTCGCGGCGAACCTGCAGCCGTTCCTTGCCGCCCTCTTCGCGGTCATGCTGCTCGGCGAGACGATCGATGTCATCCAGCTGATCGGTGGCCTCTTGATCGGGATCGGGATCCTCGCCGCGCGGAGACGATCGCCCGTCTCCCCGGGTGAGTAGGTCGCTCGAGACGCAGTACGCTGCGCGGATGAGCCCGCAGCGACGCGTAGCGCTCGTCTCCGTCGGCGCCGCCGTGGCGCTGATGGGGATCAAGCTTGCTACCGGCCTCGCGAGCGGTAGCCTCGGGCTCGTCTCGGAGGCGCTCCACTCCGGCACCGACCTCGTCGCCGCGCTCCTCACGTTCTTCGCGATCGGGGTGGCAGGCAGGCCCGCCGATCGGTCGCATCCCTACGGCCACGGCAAGGCCGAGCATCTGGCAGCCCTCGCGGAGGCGTTCGTGCTCCTGCTCGTCAGCATCGCGGTCGCCGCGCTGGCCGTGGCGCGGCTTGCGGGCTGGGTCGAGATCGAGACCACGACCGCGTGGTGGGTCTTCGCAGCTGTCGGTCTCGTGATCGTGATCGACGCGTCCCGCACGTTCGTGTCGATACGAGCCGCCAGGCGGTACTCGAGTCCGGCGCTCGCGTCGAATGCTCTCCACTTCGGCAGCGATCTGATCGGCACGATGGCCGTCCTCGGCGGGCTCCTCGCCGTTCAGGGAGGCTGGCAGGCGGGCGACTCGCTCGCCGCACTCTTCGTCGCCTTCCTCGTCGTCGTCGCCGCCGCTCGGCTGATCAGCCGCAACGTCGACGTGCTGATGGACAGGGCACCGGACGAGGCCGTCCGTGCGGCGCGGGTGGCGATCGCTTCGATCGAACCGCCGGTCGAGGTGCGCAGGCTCCGGCTGCGTGAAGCAGCCGGTCGGACATTCACGGACGTCGTGATCGGCGTCTCACCCGGTGCCGCCGTCGGTCAGGGTCATGCCGTCGCGGACAGAGTCGAGGCCGCCGTGCAGGGCGCGCTCCCCGGCGGCGACGTCGTCGTTCACGTCGAGCCGGCGGGTGAGGAGGCGCTGCTCCGCGAGCGCGTGCGCGAGGCGGCAATGTCCGTCGCCCGCGTCCGCGAGATCCACAACCTCTCCGTGATCGAGCTTCCGGACGGCATGCACGTCTCGCTCCATCTCAAGCTTCCTGGTGAGCTGCCTCTCGATGAGGCCCACGCTCTGGCCGAGCAGGTCGAGCGTGCGATCGTGGACGGCGTCGACGAGGTGATCGACGTTCAGAGCCATCTCGAGCCGCTCGCAGAGACCGCCGCCGGTCGCGAGGTCGACGACGACCAGGCAGGGATCGTGCGAATCGTGGTCGGCGCGACCGGGTCGCCGCCGCGCGCCGTTCGCTTCCTGCACACCGACGAAGGGCTCGTGGTCTTCGTCACTCTCGGGCTCGACCCCGCCGGGAGCCTTGCGGCGGCTCACCAGACGGCGTCCCGAGTCGAGCAGGGGGTTCGCGGCGAGATGCGCGGCGTGACCGACGTGATCGTCCACACCGAGCCCTGAGCCATCCCGCTACAGGTTGAATGGGGAGCACGTATGCGCCTCTGCATGTTCCATCCCAACGACCACCCGCTCCAGCGCGGCTGGGTCGGCCGGGTCGACGGCGACCGTGTCCTTCACCTGGCCGCCCAGACTCTGCAGTCGTTCTTTCTCGGCGGCGGGGGCGCCCGCGAGCATGCGGAATACCCGCTGGCCGAGGTGACGATGCTCGTCCCGGTACACCCCCCTCCGACGGTGCGGATCTTCTCGAGCGCCGACGCATTCCGCTTTGCCAACGCGACCTCGGTCGTCGGCCCAGGCGTGCCGATCGAGGGAGCGGGTCTCACGGCGTGCGCAAGGATCGCTGCCGTGATCGGTGCCGACGGCGCGATCGGCGGCTACTCCGGGCTCCTCGAGTGGCACGATCCCGCCGAGCTGCCGTTCGTGAAGCAGTCCGACTTCGGAATCGTGCTGGGGCCGGTAGTCGTGACGCCCGACGAGCTCGGTCCGACCTCGATCGACGGTGTCCTCATGGGCGACGGACGCCGGGAACGCGCCGTCGCGTCGCCGTTCGCGTGGGACGACGCGATTGCACTCGCGGGTCGACGAACGATGCTCAGGCCGGGTGACGTGGTCGCGGGCCCTCCGGTCGCCACGCTCCTCGACGTCGGTTCGGGCGTGACGCTCGAGCTCGAGGGCATCGGTGCGCTCGATTGCCCGCTCGGCTGATGCAGCTCGTTCTCGACTGGGACGGGACGGTGACCGAGCGGGACACGCTCCACATGGCGATCGAGCGATTCGGCGATCTCGACGTCTTTCACGCGCACGAGGCGCGGATCGGGCGGGAGCTGACGCTCAACGAGGTGATCGCGGTCGAGATGGCCACGATCACCGCGCCCTTCGACGACGTGCTCGAGTGGCTGCTCGAGACGGTGACGCTCCGTGCCGGGTTTGCGGAACTGGTGGCGGCGCACGATCCACTCATCGTCTCCGCCGGCTTCCGGGAGCTGATCGTCCCCTTTCTCGAGCGCGAGGGAATCGCGGCGAACGTGATCGCGAACCGGATCGAGCCGGCCGCATCGGGTTGGCGGTCGGTGTTCCTCGAGCGCGAGGCGTGCGCTTCATGTGGGGAGCCGTGCAAGCGGGTTGCGCTCGCGGGAGGCGGACCGTTCGTGTACGTCGGCGACGGCATCTCCGACCGATGCGTCTCGCTCGCGGCCGATCGGCGGTTCGCGCGCGACGGGCTCGCGCGCTGGCTCGCCGATCGCGGCGCCGCCTATGAGCCGTACGACGACCTCCACGATGTCAGGCGTGCGCTCGCGCCTTCGCCGACGTCGTGACAGGGACGACCAGCACCGTGGGGCTCCTCGCGCTCCCGCAGCCGTATGACTTCGAAGCATCGACAGAGCGCTTTCGCAACCACGGCACCGATCTCGCGAACCGGTGGCATCGGGGTGGCCTTCATCGCGTCGTGGCCGGGCGCGAGGTGCGAGTGGAGGCGGCCCCCGGCGGCGTCCGGGTCGAGCCGAGAAACGAGGACATTGCCGCGACGGTTTCCTGGCTCCTCGGTGCGCCGCTCGATCTCGAGGGCTTCTGGTCATGGGCAGCTGCCGACCCGGTGCTCGCAGCGTTGCGTGAGCCTCTCCGCGGCTATCGGCCTCCGCTCGTTGCGGACCGGTGGGAGATGCTCGTATCCTCGATCACGGCCCAGCAGGTGTCGCTGCACTCGGCGTTCGCCGTCCGCTCTCGCCTGATCGAGCGGTTCGGAATCGAGGTGGGCGAGGCATGGTCGTTCCCCTCCAGGAAGCGGTTGGCAGAGGTGGCCGAGAGTGAGATCCGGGCCGTCGGCTTCTCGACGCGCAAGGCCGAGTATGTCGTCGGCCTCGCGCGCTCCGACCTCGACCTCGACGCGCTCGACCGCCTGACCGACGACGAGGTCGTCGCGGCGATCACGAGACAGAGAGGGCTCGGACGCTGGACGGCCGACTGGTTCCTCGCCCGCGCCCTCGGGCGCCCTGACGCCTGGCCCGCGGGTGACCTTGCCGTGCGCAAGGCGGTGTCGTTCTTCTACGGTGCAGGCAAAGATCTCAACGAGACGGAGGTACGGGTCGTGGGAGAACGGTTTGGTGCCTGGCGGAACATCACGTGCCACATGCTGCTTGCCGGCGCGAGGATGCACGGATGAACGTCCGCAGCGCAACACTCGATGACCTGACGACGATCGAGACGCTCTGGAAGGCATTCGAGGCCGAGGTGCCACCGCCTCCGCACGAGGATGTCGATCACGCGACGGAGCTGGCCGAGATCCGCGCGATCGTCGAGTCGGGCCTCGGCTGGGTCGCAGAGCGGAACGGCGCCGCCATCGGCATGGCGCTCGCCCGCCGGAGGGGCGAACGGGTCGGGCGCATCACGGACCTGTACGTTGTCCCGGCAGAACGGCGGGCCGGCGTGGCCGATGCGCTTCTCCGGTCGGTCGCAGCTCGACTCGCGGAGGACGGCGTCGACACGATCGACCTCGAGGTGATGGCGTCGAACGCTGCCGCTCGGGCCGTGTACTCGCGCTGGGGCTTCCGCGACGAGGTTCTCGTTCTCGCGGCACCCGTCGCGACGCTCATCGAGCGCCTCGGCGCGGAGGTTGAGGCGAGCTCCTTCGGGTCGATCCACGTCCAGACGGACGATGCCGACAACATCGTGAAGGCCGTGGAGATGTTCGTGCCGAGATTGCCGGGACGGTCGACCGGATCGATCGTGACCGAGCCCCGCGGTGGGTACGTGACGGTGTACGACGAGGTCTGCGACCGGGACCCGGCAATGTTGCGTCGGCTCGCGAAGGAGATCTCGGCGCGGACAGGATTGGTCGTCGTCGCGATCGGCGTCGAGCAGGAGGCCCTCGTGCGGATGATCCTGTTCGATCGCGGAGGGATCGTCGACGAGTACGCGTCCGTGCCCGAGTTCCACGGCCCGCTTCCGCCCGGCGAGGTCGTCGCGCTCAACGCCAATCCCGTCGTCGTCGAGCGCTATACGGGGGCACCGCAGGCTGCAGTTCGCGCGGCCGCGCCGGTCGCACGCGTTCCGTCCGACCTGCCACCCGCTCGCGAGCTGATGGCGGGCCTCGCGTCCGTGCTCGGGCTGTCGGGCGCCGAGCACGGCTGGGCAGATGCTCCGGCAGGCGGCCAGGCGACAAGGATCGGACGCTGATGCCGGAGGTGAGGCTGATCGACGCCCCGCGCTGCCCCTACTGCGCACGTGTTCGAATCGTTCTCGACGAGAAGGGCGTCTCGTACGAGGCCGTCGTGGTCGACCTCGCCGATCGCCCCGCCTGGCTGTTCGAGCTCAACCCGGTCGGCAAGGTGCCGGTCCTCGAGTCGGCCGACTGGGCCCTGCCCGAGTCCGCGGTGATCAACGAATACCTCGAGGAGCGCTATCCCGAGCCGCCACTCTTGCCCGTCGATCCGGTAGAGCGAGCAGCGGCACGGCTCCTGATCTTCCGGCACGATGACTTCACGGATCCCTATTACGCGTTGCGTCGCAAGGAGCCGGGAGCGGAGGTCGCATTCGCGGGCGAGCTCGCCGCCCTTGACGCCTGCCTCGTCGTCGCGCCGTATCTGAGTGGCGCGGAATTCGGCCTCGCCGACGTGTCCTACCTGCCCTGGGTGATCCGGGCGCGCGATCTCCTGGGAGTTTCTCTCGACCCGTATCCGTCGCTCGCCGGCTGGCTCGCGCGGCTCGCCGAGCGCCGTTCGGTCCGGGCCGAGCTGAAGGTCGTTGCGTCCCTGTGAGCGACGTCACCCGTGACGAGCTCGCAGGGCGACTCGACGAGGAGGGGCTCGTCTTGCTCGACGTGCGAACGCGCGGCGAGTTCGATGGCGCGGCCGGATATCCGTGTGACCTCCGTCAGGGCCACATTCCCGGTGCACGTCATCTCGATCTGCAGGAGATCCTCGCCGCCGTGGGGCCGGACGCGGTCCGCTCGTGCGTCGGTGAGCCCGAGGGTGCAGAGGTGATCCTGTACTGCCACTCGGGCGGCCGCTCCGGCGTCGCCGCCCAGGTGCTCGCCGCCGCCGGGTACGCCGCGCGCAACTACGTCGGCTCGTGGCACGAATGGTCGTCCATCGAAGCGCTCCCCGTCGAATCTCTCTGAGGGCGACCGAATCGACTCTCCGCACGGGCGAAGCGCAGCCCGGGTAGGGGCGATGCGAGGCGCCGAGGCGCGTGGTCTGCCCCGGCTGTCGCGTAGCGGCGATGCGAACCGTCGCCCGCGGCCCTAGCCGGACGTAACGTCGCCTGCGGCGTAGTCGAGGAACGCGTTGCACAGGCTGCGCCCGTGCTCGTTCCAGCCGCCGAGGAGCGCGTCCGTCTCGGCGCGGATCGTGGAGGGATTCGGAAGCTCCGCGGCTCCCTCGACGTACCAGTGGTCGAGCATGTGCCGCGTCACCTCGGGGTGGAACTGCACGCCCCACGTGCGCTCCCCGAGCCTGTAGGCCTGGCGCGCATTCGCGTTCTCGGCGAGCAGGGCCGCTCCGTCGGGGAGCCCGAACCCGTAGTAGTGCCACTGGAAGGCCTGGACGCGGGGCGGAAGGACTCCGAGCACGGGATCGGCAAGGCCGGCGTCGTTGATCGCGACCTCGTGCCAACCGACCTCGGCCCTCTCGGCCCGTCCGACGTGGGCGCCGACGGCGCGAGCGATCAGCTGCGCACCGAGGCAGACGCCGAAGAGCGGCACGTCGCGGTCGATCGCCTCGCGGATGAAGGCGGCCTCCCCGGGCAGCCACGGATGGTCGGCGTCCTCGTCCGGGTGCATCGCGCCCCCGAAGACCATGATCGCGTCGTAGGAGTCCGGAGCGTCCGGCGTCGACGAGTCGTGGCTGAAGCCGAAACGCTCGAGCCGGTCGCCACGCTGCTCGACGAGGTCCTCGAAGAGGCCACCACCTCCGGTCGACGTGGGCTCGTGGACGACGGAGAGAACGCGCATCGCGTGAGCGTAGCGCGCGATGACGGGCTTCAGCCCGTCATCCGGGCTCGCTGTCAGAACAGCGTCATCTCGGCCGGCGGCAGGTCGATCCCGCCCGTTGCCGGCAGCCCCGCTTCGTCGAGCAGTCCGCGAAAGATGACAGCGCTCCGCGGCGCGAAGTCGTCGCGATTGTTGTTGAACAGGGCGTAGACCTCATCCGCCTGCTCGGCGAGCAGGCGGATCGGCTCGACCCACTCCGCGAGCTCCTCGCCGGAGTACATCCAGTCGAACCGGTCGGCGGCGCTTCCGCCCCGGATGTTCCACGTCTGTGCGTTGCGGCCGTGGAAGCGGATCACGGAGACGCGGTGCGTCGCCGCCGCGACGCGCGGCGCGACGTTCGTCGCGCGCGTCAGAGGCGCGTCGACGGAGACGTAGGCGAGGCCGTGCTCCTCGAGGAAGCCGAGCGTGTCGGAGCGCTCGTCCGGCTCCATCCAGGAGCGGTGGCGGAACTCCACGAGCGGGACGAGAGGCTCGAGCCTGCCGCGGGCGCGCGCGAGCTCGTCCTTGGCCACCTGCGACTTCACGAACCGAGGGTGGTACTGGAGGAGTACCCCTCGGAGCTTCCCGGACAGCTCCAGCGGTTCGAGTGCACCCCGGAATGCCGCGAACGACGCGTCGGTCGGCTCCCCCTCGTGGAACGTCATTGCGGCGCTGGCCTTGACGTGGAACGTGAAGTGATCGGGTGTGCGCTCGGCCCATCGGCGCGTGACCTCGGGGTCGGGAAGGGCGTAGTACGGCGAGTCGACCTCGACGACGTCGAAGCGCTCTGCGTAGTAGCGGAGGCGTGCCTGCGCGGTCGAGACACCTCGTGGATACCACGCCTTCAACAGTCCCTCATCGGCCCAGCTACACGTCCCGAGTCGCACCGTCGCTGTCATGGAGAGACGATAGACCACGCCTCGCGCGCGCCCTGATGGGCGGTCTCCGCTATGGACTCGCGACAGTCCGGCTGGGCCGGCGTCTAGACTGGCGCGCGTGGATGCCCGCCCGATCGGCGTTTTCGATTCCGGTGTCGGGGGGCTCACCGTTCTCCATGAGTGCCTCGTCACGCTGCCGCACGAGGACTTCGTCTACCTCGGTGACGGCGCCCGCCTGCCGTATGGTCCACGCCCGCTCGCCGAGATACGACGCTTCGCCGCCGAGATCGGCCTCTTCCTGGAGACGCAGGGCGTCAAGCTCGTTGTCGCTGCCTGCAACTCGGCAACCGCGGCGGCGTTGCCCGACCTACAACTCGCGCTTTCGGTTCCCGTGATCGGCGTGATTCAACCGGAGGCGCAAGCGGCGGTGCGGGCGACACGCAACCGCCGCGTCGGACTCCTCGCGACCGAGGCCACCGTGGCGAGCGGCCGCTACGAGACGCTGATTCGCTCCCTCGATGCCGGCGTCACGGTCGTGCCCGCCACCTGCCCGAGGCTCGTGCCCCTGATCGAGGGCGACGACCCTTTCGGCGAGGCAACCGTGAAGGCGGTCCGTGAGGTCGCCGGGCCGTTGAAGGAGGCCGGAGTCGACACGGTGGTCCTCGGCTGCACGCACTATCCGATGATCCGCCCCATCCTGCAGCGCGTCTTCGGCCGTGATGTGACGCTGATCTTCTCCGCCGACGAGACAGCGCACGAGGTGTCGGAGACGCTGGCGCGCAAGGAGATCGAGAACGATCCGGCACGAGAGGGTGCCTACCGCTTTCTGACAACCGGCGATACGGCGTCGTTCAAGGCGATGGGGAGCCGCTTCCTTCAGCTTCCGATCGCCGATGTCGAACAGGTCAGCGTCGCCGACCTCGAGGTCGTAGCGGCATGAGGCACGACGGCCGCCGACCAGACGAGTTGCGGGAGCTCGACGTCCTGCCGGACTTCCTCGAGCAGCCGCACGGCTGCGTGCTCTGGTCACAGGGCAAGACACGCGTGCTCTGTACCGCCACGGTGGAGGAGGCCATTCCGCGTTGGCTGCGCGGGAAGGGCCGCGGTTGGATGACAGCCGAGTACTCGCTGCTGCCGGCCTCGACGGGCGATCGCACGCAACGCGGCGTCTCCCGTGGACGGCCGGACGGGCGAACCGTCGAAATTCAACGGTTGATCGGTCGGGCACTTCGCGCAGTCTGCGACTTCGAGGCGCTCGGCGAGCGGACGCTCTGGCTCGATTGCGACGTACTCCAGGCGGATGGAGGCACGCGGTGCGCCGCGATCACGGGTGCCTACGTCGCCGCGTACCGCGCGCTGGACAGGATGGGACTCTCGAAGGCCCTTCCCGCGTCGGTCGCCGCCATCTCCGTCGGCGTGGTCGACGGGAAAGCCGTGCTCGATCTCGACTACCCCGAGGACTCGCAGGCCGACACCGACATGAACGTCGTGATGACCGCAGACGGACGCCTCGTCGAGGTCCAGGCGACTGCCGAGCGGCATCCGTTCACGCGCGACGAGCTCGACGAGCTCCTCGACCTCGCTGCCGGCGGCATCGAGCAGCTCGCCGTTGCGCAACGAACGGCTGCCGAAGCGCCCCGCGCGTGAGAGCGCGCCTCGCGACAGGGAACCGGCACAAGCTCGACGAGTTCCGACGGGCACTCCCCGACTGGGAGATCGAGCTCGTCGACCCGGCGACGTTTCCTCCCGAGACCGGGAAGACGTACGCCGAGAACGCCCGAGGCAAGGCCGCGTATGGTCGCTTGCTCTCGCCTGACGACGTCTGGGTGATCGGGGAGGACTCTGGCATCGAGGCTGCCGGGCTCGGCGGCAGTCCCGGTCTCGAGTCGGCGCGCTGGGCCGATGACGGCGTCGCTCACCTGCTCGCCGAGCTTGCCGGGGTCGCAAATCGCGGAGCGCGATACGTGTGCACGATCGTCGCGATCGGACCGGGTGACCGGGAGATCGTCGCCGAGGGATTCCTCGACGGGACCGTCGCGACATGTCGCAGCGGCGGCGAGGGGTTCGGATACGACCCCGTCTTCGTGCCCGAAGGGGAGCAGCGGACCGTCGCGCAGCTGGGCGACGCGTGGAAAGCGCTCCACTCCCACCGCGCGCGCGCGACGAGTGCCCTCGCTGCAGGACTTCGCGCCTCCGGGTAGGTCGTCCGGGCCGGGAATCCTCCGTTCGGGAGCCGACGATCATCCGGCGTGGCCGTCGACTTCTGGTCGACGACCTCCAGCGGGTGGCCCTCGACGTTGCCCTCAGAACGGGGTCTGCCCGTCAGGTCGACAGTCGCCGAGCGAAATCCCGAGAGTCTGGTAGCTTCGATTCGCGATGACTCCGAACGAGGCACTGGCCGAGCTTCTCGACCTTTCCGCCCAGGTCCGTGATGTCGCGATCCTCGGTGAGACCGGCTTCGTGCTCGCGAGCACGGGCACCGTCGAGCGGGGTGAGCAGCTCGCGCGCGTCGCATCCGATCTCGCCGCAGCGGCAGCCGACGTCAGGCCGGGCGCTGCAGTATCCCGCGTCGAGGTCAGTGGCGAAGGCGCACACGTCTTCCTCGTCAGGGACGGTGGGCGTACGGCGATCGCAACGACGAGCCCTGAGCCGATCGCCGGCCTCGTGATCTACGACCTGCGGACGATGCTCGGCCGGCTCGAAGCGAAGCCCGCAGCGAAGCGTCCGCGAAGAAAGAAGAAGGAGACGGGCGATGCGTAGGCTCTTAGTGCTTGCCGCGGTCGCCGCTGCCGTCTGGTGGGTGCTCGGACGGCGCGAGAAGACGAGCCCGGGCCGCGTGACGATCGGGTACGAGGACGGCTCGTCGGTGACGCTCGACGCGGAGTCCCCGGAGCTCGCGCGGCTGCTGGAGATCGCTGCCGAGGCCACGGCACGGTGATCGACGACCTCGGCCGGCTCCTCGTCCAGCATGCGCTGCTCGAGGGCGACTTCCTGCTCCGGTCGGGCAAACGGTCGACCTGGTACCTCGACAAGTATCGATTCGAGACGCGCCCCGATCTGCTCCGGTCGCTCGGTGAGCGACTGGCCGCTACGGCGAGAGAGGCCGAACCGGACGTGGTGAGACTCGCCGCACCGGCTCTCGGAGCGGTTGCTTTGGCCGCTTCCGCGTCCATGGCGTCCGAACTGCCCTTCATCATTGTCCGCAATGAAACGAAGGACTACGGCACTGCGAATCGGATCGAAGGCCCATACGACGAGGGGGACGTCGTGTGCCTTCTCGAAGACGTCGTCACCTCTGGCGGCGCTCTCGCCGAATCGGTGTCCGCACTTCGGGACGAAGGTCTCGTCGTCCGCAACGCCGTGTGTGTCGTGGACCGTGAGGAAGGTGGGGCGGACGCCCTCGCCCGGTTGGGGGTGCGACTTCGCAGCCTCTACCGTGCAAGCGATCTCCTCGCCGGGCGCGTTCCCGCCTGAGCACCTCTCGAAGAGCACGTGCTTCGGCGGGTCGAGCTTGCCGACCGTGTCGCAAACCCGCAGAGTTGAGCCGAAATCGCCGGAGTGTTAGGTTCTCCAGCGGTCCCAACAACGATCGTCTAGTAGGAGGAGTAGCAAGTGACCAAACAGGAGTTCATAGAGGCAGTAGCTGCGAAGACCGGCTCGTCCAAGCGCGATGCGGGCGAAGCGGTCGAGGCGTTCCTCAGCACCGTCGAGGATGCACTCAAGGCCGGCGACACAGTGACATTTACCGGTTTCGGCAAGTTCCACACGACGCATCGCGCGGCGCGGATGGGCGTCAACCCGCGCAACCCGAGCGAGAAGGTCCAAATCAAGGCGGCGACCGTGCCGAAGTTCTCGGCCGGCTCGGTGCTGAAGAAGGCCGTCAACTAGGACGACCGCTTCCAGGGACGAAAGATGAGGGCCCACTCCCCCGGGCCCTCTCTTTTGCCCTTGGCATCGAACATATGTTCGACTAGACTTCGATGGATGCAACTGTCATTCGACGCCGCCGATCGGCTTGTCGAGCTGGTCGAGGCAAGCCGAGGGCCGGTCCCCGCATCGGAGGCTGCCCGGTCGCTTTTCGCGCTCTCCTCGGCGCCGACGGCAATCGCGCACTCCCTCCTCGATGAGGTCGTGACCGGCGACGCACGACTCGTCTGGCGTGGTGCCGCGGTCGGGCTCGCCGACGCGCCCGGGGCCACGGCCTTGCTCGAGTCGGCCGCATTCGTCGTGTTCGATCTCGAGACGACCGGGCTCTCACCGGCGAGGTCGCGCATCGTCGAGATCGGCGCACAGAGAGTCGACGGACTCGCGCTGGGAGCGACGTTCGAGACGCTCGTCAACCCGGGAGTGCAGCTCCCGGCTGCGATCACGGCGCTGACGGGGATCGACCGGGAGGACGTGCGGGGTGCTCCGGGCGCCGATCTCGCCGTGCGGCGCTTCCTCGCGTTTGCGGGCGACGCCGTCCTCGTGGCGCACAACGCGCGGTTCGACATGGGCTTCCTCGATCGTGCCGTCGAGCGCCTCACGGGCAGGCGCGTCTCGGCTCCCGTCGTCGACACGGTGTGGCTCGCGCGGCGGCTCCTTGGCAGCCGAACGACGCGGTTCGGGCTGCAACCGCTCGCGCACTTCTTCGGGACGTCCGCGACGCCGTGCCACCGCGCCCTTGCCGATGCGTCTGCCACCGCCGAGATCCTGATCGCGCTCATCGGGCTTGCCCAGGAGCGCGGCGCCGAGACGGTTGCGGAGCTCGTCGAGCTGTCGGCGCCCAGGGCTCGGCGGCTCCACGGGAAGCGCTCACTCGTTGCCCTGGCGCCTGCGGCACCCGGGACGTACATCTTTCGGGACGCACAGGGGCAGGCGCTCTACGTCGGCAAGGCTCGCGATCTTCGAGCGCGGCTGCGCTCCTACTTCTCGGGAAGCCGCCAGCGACCTGCGGTGGAAGCTGCGCTCGGCGCACTGGCACGAGTCGACTGGCAGCTCAGCGGCAACGAGCTCGAGGCAGCTCTCGACGAGCTTCGCCTCCTACGCGAGCTGCGGCCACCGGCGAACGCGCGTGGGACACGGCCCGATCGCCACCTGTACCTCGTTCGGCGTGGCGCCGCCTGGGCGTGCGTGAGCGACCCGACTCCGTACGGTCCGATCACCGGTCGCGGAATTGCGCGACGAGCCGCCCAGGCGCTCGCCCGATACGACGGAGAGGATCCGCGCGACGCGCTTCCAGGCCTGCGCGTGCGGCTGCGGAGGCTCGCGGCCGACCTGCGCTTCGAGGATGCCGCGCGTTTGCGCGATCGGATCGTGGCGCTCGAGAGCGTCGTCGACCGGATCGACGAGGTTCACGAGGCGCGAGGGCTACAGGTCTGTCTCGTGGTGCCCGCGCTCGAGCCGGGCATGGTTCGCGGCGTCTTCGTGTCCGGAGGCGCCGTCTCCCGGCGAACGATCCCGCGGGGAGGGGGTGGCTCGATCGAGGTCGCGGCCGGCCTGGCGGATGTGCGTCGAGACGCTTCCACGAGCCTTGCGGCAACCTCTGCCGACGAGCTTCTCCTGATCGCGTCCTTCATCAGGCGCCCACCGCCCGAGCTTCGGATCGCAGCACTCGAGAGGGACGCGATCCTGGCGGTAGCGAACGGGGTAGCCTTGGCTGCATGAGCGCGAACGCAGGAGAGAGGGAGGCGACCGTGACCCCCTTCTCCGATCGCGTCGCCGAGGCCGTCGAGCGCAAGAGGACTCAGCTCGTGGTCGGGCTCGACCCCCGCGTCGATCTCCTGCCGGTCGAGCTTCGCGGCGAAGCCGGGCGCGGACGGGCCGCGGCCGCGGGCGCCGTGGAGCGATTCTGCAAGGGCATCGTCGATGCCGTTGCGCCGTATGCAGTGGCCGTAAAACCACAGCTCGCGTTCTTCGAGGAGCTCGGCGGCGACGGCTGGCTGGCGCTCGAGACCGTCTCCCGGTACGCCTCCGAGGCAGGGTTGCTCGTCATCGCCGACGCGAAGCGCGGTGACATCGGGTCGACCGCGCGCGCCTATGCGGCGGCCTTTCTCGAGCCGCGCGGCATGGAGCCGCCGCTCGCCGACGCGCTCACGGTGAATCCCTACCTCGGGTCCGACTCCGTCGATCCCTACCTCGCCGCCTGCCGGCGGCACGGCGCCGGCATCTTCTGCCTGGTCCGCACCTCGAACGCCGGAGCCCGCGATCTCCAGGACGCCGTGCTCTCGGACGGAGCCCCCGTGTGGCGCCACGTCGCAGGTCTCGTCGAGGAGTGGGGAGCCGACCTGATCGGCGACAGGGGCATGTCCAGCGTCGGCGCAGTCGTCGGCGCGACGGTGCCCCGCCTGATCGGTGATGCCCGTCGGGCGATGCCGCAACAGATCATCCTCCTGCCCGGCGTCGGTGCGCAGGGGGCGACTCCGGCTGATGTCGCGCGCGCTTTCACGAGCGGCCCCGCGAGCGCGCTCGTCAATGCGTCCCGCTCCGTCATCTTCGCATACCGCGACACGGAGGACGACTGGCGCGCCGCAGCGGGAGCCGAGGCCGCGCGACTCTCGGCCGAGATCTGGACAGCGGCGGGCTGGTAGCCGTCGACTACATTTCACGAGCGATGCGCCGCGGGCCCCTCGTCGTTGTTGTCGCGCTCGCGATGTGCGCCGCCTCGGCGACCGCCGCACCACCTCGAGTTGCAGCACCCGCTTACGTGGTTCGCGGCGGGCCGGATGCGGTGATCCTTGCAGCGCGGGCGCCGGATGCCAGGCGCGCGCCCGCGAGCATCACGAAGCTCATGACCGTGCTCGTCGCACTCGAGCACGCACAACTCGACGATGTCGTCACGGTCTCCCCGCAGGCAGCCTCGGTCGGAGAATCGAGCGTCACGCTGCGGGCGGGCGAGCGGCTGACCGTCCGCGATCTCGCGATTGCGGCACTCGTCCCGAGTGCAAACGACGCTGCCACCGCGCTTGCGCTTCACGTCGGCGAGGGCTCGCTCCCGCGTTTCGTCGAGCTGATGAACGCGAAGGCGAGATCTCTCGGTCTCACCTCGACACGGTTCGAGAATCCGCACGGTCTGGATCAGGCAGGCCACGTCTCGAGCGCGCGAGACGTCACGGTGCTCCTGACAGCGGCCCTACGGAACCCGTTCATCCGCACGTGGTCGGTGAGGCCGACTGCGACGATCGCCGGTGGGCGAACCCTGGAGTCGACCGACACGCTGATCGGAACGCTCCCGCTCGTCGGCGCGAAGACGGGACACACGAACGACGCCGGGTGGTCACAGGTCGCGGCGGTCGAGCGGAACGGCGTCCGGATCACGGGGTCGTTGCTCGGCGCGGCGACCGAGGCGCAGCGGAACGCCGAGCTTGCTTCGCTCCTTGTCTGGGGCCTGAAGCAGTACATGCGCGTCGTTGTGACCGGTGATCATGTGTACGGGCGCGTCGATCTCGGCTACGGGCGTGCGCCGGTGGCCGTCGTCGCCGCAGGGAATGTCGTGCGCAGCGTTCGCGTCGGACGCCCGCTCGTCGAGCGTGTGGTCGTCAGCACGGCGGTCGAGCTCCCCGTAACGAAAGGGCAACCACTCGGTGAGGTACGCGTGTTCTCGGACGGTAGGCTGATCGCACGCACGCCTCTCGTCGCCGGCACGTCGACTTCCGCCGTCGGGGTCGCCGGGAAGGCCAAGTGGTATGCACGTCGCACGCTGCACCACCTGTTCGGACTCGTCTCGTAGGTTCGCCGTCCCGAAGGCCGTCGTCTCGTAGGAAGGGGCCGCAGTGATCATCACCGTCACCCTCAACGCCGCGCTCGATCGGTCGCTCAGCGTGCCGATCTTCAAGCTCGGTCACCGGCATCGATCGAGTGATGTGCTCGTCCTCGCGGGAGGCAAGGGGATCAATGTGGCACGAGCGCTGAAGCGACTCGACGTTCCGGTGGTCGCCACCGGACTCGCGGGCGGGAGAACGGGGACGCGGATCGTCGAGGAGCTGACGGAGGAGGCGATCCTGAACGACTTCGTCCGCATCCGCGACGAGTCGCGCACGTCAACGGCGGTTCTCGATCCGACCGCGGGTACCTATACGGAGATCAACGAGTGGGGCCCCAAAGTGTCCGACGACGAGCTCGAGATTCTCCTCGACAAGCTCCGCTATCTCTCGCGTGGCGCGTCGGTGGTCGTCCTCGCCGGGTCGCTGCCCCGAGGCGTGGACGAGGGCTTCTATGCCGATGCGGTGCGTGAGCTGACGCGCCTGGGCGTGCGCGTCGTCCTCGACGCCGAGGGCGTGCCGTTGATGCGAGGCATCGAAGCTGAGCCGTGGCTCGTCTCACCGAATCAGCACGAGGCAGAGCAGCTCGTCGGGCAGGAGCTCGAGGAGCCCGACGATTTCGCGATGGCGCTCGACACAATCGCGGACATGGGGGCCCGCAACGTGCACATCACGATGGAGAACGGCTGTTTCGCGCTCGTGCGCGAGGATCGGCAGGTGCGCCGCTTCTTCGCGAGGGCGCCTGAGCTCGAGGCCCTATCCGTGGTTGGTGCGGGAGACGTCCTTCTGGCACGCTGGCTCGCAGCGCAAGGCGAGGGAGCCTCCGCCGAGGAGTCGCTCCGCGTCGCGGTGGCTGCCGGCTCGGCATCCGTTCTCGAGGTCGGGGCCGGCCGTTTCGACCCGAAGGATGCCGCCGGCCTTGCTCCGCTCGTCGAGGTGAACGAGCTTCAGCCGGTGGGGTAGGCCGCAGAGAGGCCGATGCCACCCTTCGGACGTGCGTTCGGCGTTGTCCCGCCTGCTTGGTAGAGTCGTTCGACTCTTGGAGTTCGAGCTCGATCGAGATAGCAAGTTCGGCAAGGAAGGGCTGACCTTCGACGACGTGCTGCTCGTTCCCGCCGAGTCGGCCGTCCTCCCGAACGACGTCGCGACCGCGACCAGGTTGACACCGACAATCGCTCTCGAGATCCCGATCGTCTCGGCTGCGATGGACACCGTCACCGAGGCTCGGCTCGCGATCGCGCTCGCGCGCCAGGGTGGGCTCGGAATCATTCACCGCAATCTTGCGATCGAGCATCAGGTCGCGGAGATCGACAAGGTCAAGCGGAGCGAGGCAGGGATGATCGTCGAGCCGGTGACCCTCGGCCCCGACGATCTCGTCGCCGACGCTCTCGAGCTGATGGCGCGCTACCGGGTCTCCGGCGTGCCGATCACGAATCCCGACGGCGTTCTCGTCGGCATCCTCACGAACCGCGACCTCCGTTTCGGCGCACGGCCCGACCAGCGCGCAGGTGAGCTGATGACGAGCAAGAACCTCGTCACGGCGCGTGTCGGAACGACCCTGGCCGAGGCGGAGGCGCTGCTCGGCCGGCACAAGATCGAGAAGCTCCCCATCGTCGACGCCGAAGGGCGTCTTCAGGGGCTGATCACCGTCAAGGACATTCAGAAGCGCGAGCTCTATCCGCTCGCGACGAAGGACGAGCGTGGACGGTTGCGCGTCGGCGCTGCCGTCGGCGTCGGCACGGACGCGCTCGAGCGTGCGGCTGCCCTCGTGGCCGCCGGCGTCGACGTCCTCGTTGTCGACACCGCTCACGGGCACTCGCGCGCGGTCGTCGAGATGGTGCGGAGGATCAAGTCCGGGTTCGAGATCGAGATCATCGCGGGCAACATCGCGACCGGCGAGGCAGCCGAGGCTCTGATCGATGCGGGAGCCGACTGTCTGAAGGCCGGCGTAGGACCAGGGTCGATCTGCACCACGCGGGTCGTCGCGGGCGTCGGGGTACCGCAGGTGACCGCGGTGTTCGACGTCGCAGAGGTCGCGATCAGGCACGGCATCCCGGTTGTCGCGGACGGCGGAATCACCTCGTCCGGCGACGTTGCGAAGGCGATCGCCTCGGGCGCCGACACGGTCATGCTCGGCTCGATGCTCGCGGGTACCGACGAGTCGCCCGGAGACGTCATCCTCGTACAGGGTGAGCGCTTCAAGGAGTACCGGGGCATGGGATCGCTCGGCGCGATGAAGGCGCGTTCCTTCTCCAAGGACCGCTATTTCCAGGGGGACGTGGAGGACGTCGACAAGCTCGTCCCGGAGGGGATCGAGGGGCGCGTGCTCTACAAGGGGCCGCTTGCACCGATCGTCTACCAGCTCGTGGGGGGCCTTCGTCAGGCGATGGGATATTGCGGTGCTCCGACGATCGAGTCGCTGAAGACGGAGAGCCGGTTCGTACGGATCACGGGTGCGGGTCTGCGCGAGAGCCATCCGCACGACGTCACGATCAGCAAAGACGCACCGAACTATCGCCGTGTCTGAGGCGACGAAAGAGGCGTTGGGGTCAGGCTCGAGCTCGACCCCAACGCAGTCTCCATCGTTCCCGCCGACCGAGTCTGCGCCCGAGGACCGCCCGGTTCTCGTGCTCGACTTCGGAGGGCAATACAGCCAGCTGATCGCACGCCGGGTGCGTGAGGCTCGGGTCTACTCGGAGCTCGTCAGCCACCGCCTCACTGCTGCGGAGATCCAGGCGCTGAATCCAATCGCCCTGATTCTCTCCGGAGGGCCCGCGTCGGTGTACGCCGACGGCGCTCCGCAGCTCGACACTGCCGTCCTCGAGCTCGGGATCCCGACGCTCGGGATCTGCTACGGAATGCAACTGATGGCCAGGGATCTCGGCGGCTCGGTCGAGTCGAACGACGTCGCGGAGTACGGCAAGGCCGAGGCAGAGCTCGGGGAGTCGGCGCTCTTCCACGATCTCCCCTCGGAGCAGGTCGTCTGGATGAGCCACCGCGACTCGGTGATCGCGGCGCCACCGGGGTCACGCGTCACCGCCGCATCGCCCTCGACGCCGGTCGCTGCGTTCGAGGATCCGGTGCGGGGGTTGTACGCAGTCCAGTTCCACCCGGAGGTTGTTCACACGCGGGACGGCCAGCAGATGTTGAAGAACTTCCTCTTCGAGGTCGCGGGTGCGCCGCCGAGTTGGACACCGGCGGCCGTGATCGAGGAGCAGGTCGCCCGGATCCGGGCTCAGGTCGGACCGGAACGCGTCATCTGCGGCCTCTCGGGGGGCGTTGACTCCGCCGTTGCGGCGCTGCTCGTGTACAAGGCGGTTGGCGATCAGCTCACATGCGTGTTCGTCGACCACGGCCTGATGCGCGAGAACGAGGCCGAGCAGGTGGTCGAGACGTTCGACGGCCACTTCCACGTGCCGCTCGTGCACGTGCGCGCGGAGGACAGGTTCCTCACGAGGCTCGCAGGCGTCTCCGACCCGGAGACGAAGCGCAAGATCGTTGGCGAGGAGTTCATTCGCGTCTTCGAGGAGGAGGCCGACAAGCTCGGCGATGTCCGGTTCCTCGTCCAGGGCACCCTCTACTCCGACGTGATCGAGTCCGGCGGGGACGACGGCGTCGCCGCCATGATCAAGTCGCATCACAACGTCGGTGGCCTGCCCGACGACATGGAGATGGAGCTCGTCGAGCCCCTGCGCCTGCTGTTCAAGGACGAGGTTCGGCGCGTCGGCGAGGAGCTCGGGATGCCGGAGCGGATGGTCTGGCGCCAGCCCTTTCCAGGGCCGGGGCTCTCGATCCGGATCATCGGTGACGTCACGAAGGAGCGACTCGACATCCTGCGCGCCGCCGACGCCGTCCTGCAGGAGGAGATCCGTCGGGCAGGCCTCTATCGCGACCTCTGGCAGAGCTTCGCCGTTCTGCCGGCGATCAAGTCCGTCGGTGTGCAGGGAGATGAGCGCACCTACGCGTATCCGGTCGTGATCCGCGCCGTCACGTCCGAGGATGCGATGACGGCAGACTGGGCGCGAATTCCCTATGAGGTTCTGGAGACGATCTCGAATCGGATCATCAACGAGGTCCCTGGCGTCAACCGCGTGGCTCTCGACCTTTCCTCGAAGCCGCCCGCCACGATCGAATGGGAATGACGCGTGGGTGATCCGAGCGACTCGTTCTGGGAGTTGCTGAAGCGCCGCCGGATGGTGCGCAACTATCTCCCCGACCCGATCGAGCACGAGACGGTCGAGAGGATCGTGGGGACGGTTCGACGCGCTCCGAGCGGCGGGTTCAGCCAGGGGCATCGGATCGTCGTCGTCACCGAGCCCGCGACTCGCACGGCGCTGGCACGGCTTGCGGGTGAGGAGCAGTACGTCGAGATGGGGCACACTCCGTGGATCTCGACCGCTCCGGTTCACGTCGTCGTCTGCACGCGTGAGGAGAGCTACCACGAGCGGTACCGAAAGTCCGACAAGCTCGTCGACGGAGCCGAGATCTCGTGGCCGGCCCCCTACTGGTACGTCGATGCCGGCTCGTTGTTCATGCTGGTGCAACTCGCCGCGCTGGCCGAGGGGCTGGGTACCGGCGTCTACGGCGTTCCCGGGGAGGAGGTGCCCGCGCTCAAGGGGTTGCTCGGGCTGCCGGAGGACGTCGCGTTCGTCTGCGTGGTCACGATCGGGCGGCAACCGCCTGAGGGAGACGACGCCAAACTCGTCTCGCGCCTGACGCAGGCACGCAAGCCGCTCGACGAGCTCGTTCGCTGGGAGCGCTGGGAGGAGAACTAGGCGCACGGGCTACCCTGGTCCATGGCTCATGCGCGCCAGACTCGTACTGATCTCCATGGTCGCCGCCACCGTCCTTCTCGGCGTGGCGCCGCCGGCCGGAGCCAGCGAGCAGTTCGGAGACCTCGACGTCTCGTTCGTGTCATTGAAGGTGAACGGCCGCGGAGAGGCGCTCGTCACCTACCGCACGTCGCGTGGTCTTCTCCGGCATGTCTACGTGTGGGGTGCGATCAACGCGAGTAAGACCGATCCGACGAAGGGTCAGCCAGGATTCCGGTACGACTACTCGGGCGGGTGGAAGAAGCACGGCCGACAGACGTGGCGTGCGTTCGAGAACCGCTGTCGGCCGTACGACGGCCCTGCGCTCGCCTGGCTCGTGAACGCGTGCAAGGCGCCGGACGGGTCCTACTGGGCCCTGCAGCGGTGGCAGCGGAGGCTGCCGATGCGCGGCGTCGAACCGTTCAAGCCGGAGCAGGCGGCATTCGAGTTGCATGTCTCGCACTGGGAGGGTGAGCTCCCGCTGCTCGAGGTTTCGCAGAACTGGACGTACGGCGGTTCGTGGCAGGGGCTCTTCGGAAGACTGACCTACCGTGGCGACCCCGTGTTCGGCTATCGGACGCCGTCGAACACGAAGCGCGACCCGAACGCCCGCTTCTTCTATGTCGACACGTTCAACTCGATCTTCGGGGTGGGCTGGAGGCACGACGCCGGTAAGGTCGCGCACAGCCGCAACGGGGCGTTTTGTTACAGCTTCGTGCCACAGATGACGCCCCCCGGTTACCCGACCCGCGTCGTACGGCCCCCGGGAAACGGCGCGCGCCATCGGGTCACCGTGATGGGCCCCGGGGTGACGCCGGTGATCCAGTGGGAGGGGCCGGCGCTCGGCCGCTATGACCCCGAGCTCGACAGGAGGTTCAACGCGCTCTTCGACCGCATCGTCGGGCCGGACGATCGCGTGTGTCGGCCGGAGCGCTGACTCGCTAGAGCGACGGTGCCGACGTGGTCGGGATCACGCTGACGGCAGCCGGATCGATCTCGACCCGTACCCGGTCGCCGGGTACCCGGTGCTCGGAGCCCGCGTGCGCCGAGACGATCACTGTTCCGTCGGCGCGGCGGGCGCGCACGGTAACGAGTGGGCCGTCGCGACGGCTCGACTCGACGACGGCATCACCTGCCGCGTCGGGTCGGAGGCTGACGCCCTCGGGGCGCGTGATCACGGCTGTCGGGCCGCGCTCGTCGACGTTCGCGAGCCCGATGAACCGTGCGACCCAGGCATCGCCGGGCGAGGCCCAGATCTCCTCGGGCGCCGCGACCTGCACGACGCGCCCCTCCCGCATCACTGCGACGCGCTCCGCGAGGGCGAACGCCTCTGCCACGTCGTGCGTCACGTAGACCGTCGTCTGGGCGATGGCAGCGAAGAGGTCGCCCAGGTCGGCAACGAGTCTCTCGTGGAGTGGGCGGTCGAGCGCGCCGAGCGGCTCATCGAGGAGCAGGACCCGTGGGCGCGGGGCGAGGGCACGAGCGAGTGCGACCCGCTTGCGCTCACCGCCCGAGAGTGAGCGGATCGAGCGGTGGCCGCGGCCCGTGAGCCCCACGAGGTCGAGTAACTCCGCAACCCGCGCCGCGATGAGCGTCGGAGCGAGCGATTGCATCCGCAGGCCGAAGCCGACGTTCTCCGCGACATCGCGATGAGGAAAGAGGGCGTCGTCCTGGAACATGAGGCCGACTCCCCGCCGGTGTGCCGGAATGCCTGCCAGAGAGCGTCCGTCGAGCTCGATCGCACCTTTGTCGAGACGCTGAAGCCCGGCGACCGTGCGCAGCAGTGTCGACTTGCCGCTGCCGCTCGGGCCGAGCACCGCGACGACTGAGCCGTCGTCGACGTCGAGATCGACTCCGTCGAGGGCGGCGTGCCCTCCGAGCGTGACGCGCGCAGCTCGGATCGAGAGCATCACAGAATCTCTGCCCGTCCGTCAGCGGCGCGCTCCGCAAGGAGGGCTGCACCGACAGCGATTCCGGCCAGCACGACGGCCAGCACCGCCGCGGTTCCCTGATTCTGCTCGCCCGGTCGCCCGAGGAAGCGGAAGATCGCGACGGGGAGCGTCGGCTGCTCGGCCCGGGCGACGAAGACGGTCGCTCCGAACTCGCCGAGCGAGATGGCGAAGGCGAAACCGGCTGCGGCGGCGAAAGCACGGCCGGTGAGTGGTAGGTCGATCTCCCGCCAGCCGCGCGAGGGAGAAGCACCGAGAGTCGCGGCGACCTCGCGCAGCCGAGGGTCGATCGATCGCAGTGCGGGGGTGACGATCCGGATCACGAATGGTGTCGCGACGAGCGCCTGCGCGACGGGAACGAGCCACCAGGAGGAGCGAAAGTCGAGGGGCGCAGCGTCGAAGGCGATGATGAACCCGAATCCGAGCATCACCGCGGAGGCTCCGAGCGGAAGCAGGACGAAGCCGTCGAGGGCACCCGGCGGCCTACGTGCGAGTGAGAGGGCGGCAAGACCGCCGACGACGAGCGCGATCAGGGTCGCGACCCCTGCGAAGGCGATCGAGTACCCGGCCGCCTGCCACGGTTCGACGAGGAGAACAGGTGTCTCCCGGAAGAGCGCACCCCAGCTTCCGAGGGACTCTCTGACGAGAACCGCGAGCGGAAGTGCGAGCGCGAGCGCGGCGAGAGACAGCACGGCAACGAGAGCTACGCGCTCGCGCGCTGTCGGCCGCCGTAGCACGTCGCGCTCGCTCGTCAGCGTGCTCGCGACCCCGGCGCGACCTTCGAGGATGGCCGCGACGGCCAGCACGATTGCGACGGCGCCGAGTTGAAGGAGACTGAGCGTCGCCGCTGCCTGCAGGTCGAACTGCCGTGCCGCCCGGTTGTAGATCTCCGTCTCGAGCGTTGCTCGTCCGGGGCCACCGAGGATCAGGATCACGCCGAACGACGTGAAGCAGAACAGGAACGTCAGGGCTGCCGAGGCGGAGACGGCGGGGGCGAGTTGGAGCAGCGTCACCTCGCGTGCGCGGCGCCACGGTCCGGCGCCGAGAACCGTCGCCGCCTCGCCGGACGCAGGGTCGAGCGTCGCCCACGATCCTCCGACGATGCGCGTGACGACGGCGACGTTGAAGAACACGTGCGCGGCCAGAATGGCCCAGATTCCACCCTCGTAGTCGTCGGGGAGCATCTCGAGAAACGCGGCGGCGACGACCACGGTAGGCAGCACGAACGGAACGAGCACGAGTGCGCGCGCGAGCGAACGGCCTCGGAACCGGAAGCGGCCGACGACCCACGCGAGGGGCAGGCCCGCGACCAGGGTGAGGAGCGTCGAGGCCGCCGCCTGCCAGATCGTGAACCAGAGAAGCGAGCCCGTGCCGGCGGGTATCGAGATACCTCCTTGCGAAGTGAGGCCGCGTCCGAGGATGGCGACGAGCGGGTAGGCGAAGAAGAGCGCGACGAAGGCCGCAGGCACGAGCACCACAGCGATCCGCCACGCACGTATCACCGCAGGACGGTTTGCGTCCACTCGTCGATCCATCGGTCGCGATTGCCACCGATCTCCTCGGCGGGAAGTTCGAGCGGTTGTGCTGGGGCAACGGCATAGCGGTCGAACGCGTCGGGCAGCGGCGTTCCGGTACGAACCGGAAGCACGAACATGCTCTCCGGCAGCGCCCGCTGGAATCGCTCCGAAAGCATGAAGTCGATCAGTGCGCGCCCGCCTGAGACGTTCTTCGCCCCGTCGAGGACCCCCGCGAACTCGATCTGCCGGAAGCAGCTGTCGTCCACGACAGACGTCGGAGCAGTGGCGGGCGGCGTCGCGGCGAAGATGACCTCCGCTGCGGGGCTGGTGGCGTACGAGACGACGATCGGACGAGTCCCCTTACTCCCCCCTGCGCCGGAGAAGCGGGCCGTGTACGCCTCCTCCCAGCCGTCGACGACGAGGACGCCGTTCGCGCGCAACCGCTCCCAGTAGTCGCGCCAGCCGCTCTCCCCGTAGCGGGCGATGGTGGCGAGCATGAACGCGAGCCCAGGCGTCGAGGTTGCGGGGTTCTCGACGACGAGCAGCTTGCGGTATCGCCGCGCGGTCAGATCCTCGAGCGACGTGGGTGGCGCGATCCCGCGTGACGAAAACCACCCGCGGTCGATGTTGAGGCAGACGTCGCCATGGTCGATCGGCGTCACGTCGTGGTCCGGGCCCAGCGTGTACGCGGCGTCCACGAGGTCAAGGCTCTCGGCCTCGTAGGGCTCGAAGAGGCTCTCGTCGAGCGCGCGCGAGAGCAGATTGTTGTCGATCCCGAACAGGACGTCCCCCTGAGGGTTCCCTTTCGTGAGGAGCGCGCGATTGACGATCTCGCCCGCGTCTCCGCCCTGCAGGATCCGGAGCTTCAGTCCGCTCTCTCGCTCGAACGCGGTCTTCACCTGCTTCGGGATCGCGAACGAGTCGTGGGTGACGAGGACGACCTCACTGCTCGTCCTGCTCTCGCCGGAGTTGCCGCACCCGGCTGCGACGGCCGCTGCGAGAAATGAGAGCACGACGCCGATCCTGGCAAATCGCGTCACGAGAGCCCTGCTTCGGGAGCGGGGCGGACCGCGAGCAGGCAGCCGCGCTCGACCGTGATTCGGGCCTCGGCGGCGACGAAGACGTTCGAGATGCCGCGGCTCGTGCCCGGTGGCAGTGTCTCACCTCGCAACGGATATTCGAGGCCGTCGGTCGTGACGCCCTCGGCTGCACCATGCACAGGCATCAGGGATACGAGTTCGCCGGGCACGCCTGGCAAGGTCCTGGATCCACGGATGACGTAGACCCGAGTTGCGCCGAGATAGGCGTCGATCTCGGCTGCCGCGTAGCGTTCGTCGGCGAGGAGGAGCAGCGAGCCGAGAAGGTGGTCGAGGCGCCCGCCACCCGAGCCGATCACGACGATTCGCGCCGGCACGAGAGCGACGGCGGCGTCGAGCGCGAGCTCGAGGTCGGTTGCATCCTTGGCGGCGGGGTGCCGCTCGATGCGGGCGCCCGCCGACTCGGCGGCGGCGAGTCCTTCGGGAGTGACGGAGTCGAAGTCACCGATCGCGAGGTCGACGTGCAGGCCGAGCGCGACGGCGCGGTCGACGCCACCGTCGGCGGCGATCACCGTTGCGCCGTCAGGTAGCCCGGAGACGTGGGCGCCGAGAGAAGGCCCTCCGGCTACGACGACGATCGTTTCGGGCTTCACGCGCATACCTCCGCTGGCATTACCCAGATCAGGTTCGGCGGGTCGGTGGCGCAGTCGCCACCCTCTCAGCCCGGTTGCCCCGAGCTCCCCGTATCGCTGAGGGCATCCTACCCTCTATCCAGACTCACGACGAGAGTGAGTCGAGCAGCTCCCTCGCCCACGTGCTTGCCGGGATGTCGCCCTTGGCCTCGTAGATCGCGAGCGCGGTCTCGGCCGCCTCGCGCGCCTCCTCCTGCCTGCCGAGGAGGGCGAGTGTGCGGGCGTGCCACTGGTAGGCCCGCGCCTTGTGGTCGTACATGTCGATCCTCGCCGCAGCTTCGACGGCGTGCGTTGTGAGTCGGATGCCCGCCTCGCGGTCGCCCGTTGTGGCGGCGAGAAACCCCTGGATCGCATCGAGTCCGATCACGTCGGTGAGATCGTCGTCGTTCAGGGTCTCGCGTACCTCCGCGCACCACCGAGATGCCTCCTCGTACGCTCCGCGGTCGGCGAGCAGATCGGCGAGCAACAACGCGGTCGTCCCTCGGTAGCTCCGGTTGCCGAGGCGGTCGAGCTCTTCGATGCCGAGTCGGAGTGCGGTTTCGGCTGCATCGGCGGACCCGGCGCGAATCTCCACGAACGCCGTGGACTGGGAATTGGCTGCGGCTTCGACGCGCATGCCCGCGTCTCGGGTCGCGCCGGTCCCCTGCCGAATGTGCTCTCGCGCTGCCTCGTGCTGACCCTGCATCGCGAGGAGCTTGCCGACGAGACGTTGGGCCTCTGCACGAGCCACGAGGCCGGTTGCGTTCTCGAGCATCTCCTGCGCTGCGAGCATCGCTTCCGCTGCCGGTGCCGGCCCGAACGCCAGCGATCTCTGGCCCCACGAGCGCACAGTGGCCGTCATTGCACGATCTCCGGCAGCGCGCGCGTGCGCCTCGGCACGCCGAGCGGCTGCCGTTGTCGCCACGACCTGGCAGCTCATCCAGCTCAGGACGAGCTCTGAGAAATCCGCCCATGCCAGTCCGAGCTCGTCCCCGAGGTGAGTAAAGATCGACCGTGCTTCCTCGATGTTCGCCCGCGCCTGCTCTGCGTTGAACGCTCCTGAGTACGCGGCGTTCGTGTTGTCCGCGATATGCCCGAATGCACGAAGCCGCGGTTCGGTCGAAGCGCCGAGCTCCCTCGCAGCGAAGAGTGCCTCGTCGCGACGCCCGGCGACGTTGAGCGGATGCACGAGCCGGAAGAGGTTCATGAGCCGCTGTGGATCGCCCTCCGGTAGCAACGCGGCGGCGCGCCCGAGCAGGCCGCAGGCGGCACCCATGTCGCCCCGCTCCTCCGCACCGTGTCCGGCGCTTGTCAGCCTCGTCGCCGCGCGTCGCGCGAGATCGTCGAGGCGCGGATCTGCGCTGTCGAGCTCGGCCCTGTTGCGGTAGGCCCGCTCGAGGTGGTAGCCCACAATCTCGTCCTGCTCGACGAGCGTCGCGTGCCGGTCGAGCCAATCGGCGAACGCCTCGTGGAGCTCGGCCCGTGTCTCCTTCGGAAGCGAGTCGTAGGCTGCGTCGCGGATCAGGAGATGGCGGAAGCGGAATGCCTCCTCGTCGGGATAGGTCGGCTGGTCAGGTCGGATCATCTCCTTGCGCACGAGCGAGAGGAGGTGGCTCGGGACGTCGTCGCGTTCGGCTGCCGGTGCAAGCTCGAGCACCGTGCCGCGGTGGAAGACCTGCCCCTCGACAGCGCCGCGCCCGATCATGTCCCGTTCGCCGGGGCCGAGCCGATCGAGCCGGGATTGGAGGAGTGCCTGAATCGTCGCCGGGACGACGATCTCGGCCTGGCCGTCGTCTTCGCTGACCGTGGCGAGCATCTCCTCGATGAAGAGCGGATTGCCGTCGGCAGCCAGCAGAATCCTCGCGCGGACGTCATCCGTCAGCTGCGCACCGCCCGCGAGCCGCGAGATCAGCAGCTCGCAGTCCTCGCCCGAGAGCGCCTCGAGCAAGATCGTGGTCGCGTTCAGCTTGCCGCCGCCCCAGCCCGGTCGCAGCTCGAGCAGCTCCGGCCGGGCGACGCAGAGCAGGAGGATCGGCGCGTCCCGTGACCAGTCTGCGATGTGCTCGATCAGATCGAGAAAGACGGGTTCAGCCCACTGGATATCGTCCAGCACGACGATCTGCGGCCTCGTGGCCGCCCGATCCTCGATCAGCTTGCGAAATGTGAGCTGTGTGTCGGCGGGCGAGGAGCCGATCACCTCGGCGGCCTCGACGCCGATCGCGAGCAGGATCTCGACGAGCGGCCAGTAGGTGATGTCCTCGCCGTAGTGGAGACAACGGCTGTGCAGCACGTCCGCGTTTCCGCGGGCACCGGTCAGGAACTCCTCGGTCAGCCTCGACTTGCCGACTCCCGCCGGCCCGAGCAGCGTGAACATGTGGCAGACGCGCTCCGAGACGACGTCCTCGAACGCCGCGCGGAGACGCTTCTGCTCCCGCACCCGACCGACGAGCGGTGCTTCGAGATGCCGCGTGAACGCCTCGGCCGTCGCATCGACGGCGACGAGCCGGAACGCAGGCACCGGCTCCCGCTTCCCCTTCAGCTCGAGCGGCTCGACCGCCTCGACCGTGACGGCGTCGCGCACGAGCGACAGGGTGGAGGCGCCGATCAGGATCTCACCCGACGGTGCCGCCTGCTCCAACCTGGCCGCAACGTTGACGGCGTCGCCCGTCACGAGCGTCTCACCCTCGCCGGCGACCACCTCGCCCGTGTTGACCCCCGTGCGGAACGAGAGCGCGACGGCCAGCTCCTCGCCGAGCCCCGTCAGCCGCTCGCGAATCTGCGCCACCGCCCGCACCGCCCGCAGCGCATCGTCCTCGTGCGCAACCGGAATCCCGAACACCGCCATCGCGGCGTCGCCGATGAACTTCTCCACCGTGCCGCCATGCCGCTCCACGATCAGCCGGATCTCCTCGAAATAGCGCCCCATCGTGCGCCGCATCGCCTCCGGATCGAGTCGCTCCCCGAGCGCCGTCGACCCCGTCACGTCGCAGAAGACCACCGTCACCGTCTTCCGCACCTCGCGTGCCGCTCCAGTGGGTGCGAGCGCCGCGCCGCAGGCGCCACAGAACTTGAACCCGTCGGGGCTCTCGACGCCACACGACTGACAGACGATCACGAACCGAGCCTATCTCAGTCGGGCGCGAACCAGTTCTCGATTCAAAGCCCCCGGCACGCGCCCGCGGGACAGTGCGATCGCGACGATACCCCGGGGGTCGGGGTCGTCGAGCCTCACTTGGCTCGTTCGCAGTCAGCACGTGCGCCATGAGCCGTTGCGGTTCGCTAGCCTCCCGAACAGTCGCAAGCTCTCTCGGAGAGGAACGCGTGATGACCCAGGTAGCCCCGACAACACCCCAGCGCCTTGCCGCGGAGTTCCTCGGCACGTTCGTGCTCGTCTTCGGGGGGTGCGGCTCGGCCGTCCTGGCTGCCACGTTCCTGTCCGGCGGTGTCCAGCTCGGGATCGGCTTCGTCGGCGTCGCACTGGCGTTCGGGCTCACCGTGGTGACCATGGCCTACGCGTTCGGCCATGTCTCGGGCGGGCACTTCAATCCGGCGGTGACGCTCGGGCTCGCTGCAGGTGGCCGGTTCCCCTGGAAGGACGCAGGTGGTTACATCGTCACACAGGTGGTCGCTGCGATCGCGGCCGCCGCCGTCCTCTTCGTGGTGGCCTCGGGCAAGGACGGGTTCTCGGCCAAGGCCTCCGGCTTTGCCACGAACGGCTACGGAGATCGCTCGCCCGGCGGCTACGACCTGTTCGCCTGCCTCGTGATCGAGGTCGTGCTGACGGCGGTCTTCCTCTACGTCATCCTCGGCGTCGTCGACACCCGGGCTCCGAAGGGGTTTGCGCCACTCGCGATCGGGCTCGCGCTGACCCTCATCCACCTGGTGTCGATCCCGGTCACGAATACGTCGGTGAACCCGGCACGCTCCATCGGCCCGGCCCTCTTTGCGGGCTCGGCTGCGATCGAGCAGCTCTGGCTCTTCATTCTCGCCCCGGTGCTCGGGGGGCTCATCGCCGGGTTCTCGTACGCCTTTCTGGTCGGAGAGGGCGCGCCGGCGGAGCGGCTCGAGGAGGTCATTGCCGGCTGAGCGCCGGCGCGCCCGATCTCGGTGCCTGCCGTTTTCACCACGGCCCGTCCGCTGCTACACTCCGCCGTCGTGCGATCACCCGATCGCTTTCTTTCTGACTGATGAAGACCTACACCGCCAAGCCGGGAGAAATCCAGCGCGACTGGTACGTCGTCGACGCCGAGGGGAAGACCCTGGGCCGCCTCGCGACGCAGATCGCCGACACCCTGCGCGGCAAGCAAAAGCCGCAGTACACACCGCATGTCGACACCGGCGATTTCGTCATCGTCGTCAACGCGGAGAAGATTCACCTCTCCGGCCAGAAGCTCGACCAGAAGCTGGTCTACCGGCACTCGGGTTTCCCGGGTGGGCTGAAGACGCGAACGATGCGTGAGCAGCTCAACCGGCGGCCGACCGAGGTCATTCGCAAAGCAGTCAAGGGCATGCTTCCCAGGAACAAGCTCGCCGCAGCGCAGCTGACCAAGCTCAAGGTCTACGCGGGCCCCGAGCACCCACACGCCGCGCAGGCGCCGAAGGAGTTGAAGACCCCGTAATGGCAGACATCGCACAGTACCTCGGAACCGGCAAGCGCAAGACCTCGGTCGCGCGCGTCATCCTGCGTCCGGGCGACGGTAAGACCTGGATCAACGGGCGCACGCTCGAGGACTACTTCCCTCGCGCATCGCATCGCACCGCGGCGCTCGGCCCCTTCAAGACCGCAGGCGCCGAGGGCACGTACGATCTCCGTGTCCGCGTGCACGGTGGTGGCATCAGCGGCCAGGCCGGCGCGGTGCGTCACGGGATCGCCCGGGCGCTCGTCGAGTCTGACCCCGAGCTTCGCGTGGCATTGAAGCGCGAGGGCTACCTCACGCGTGACGCCCGCAAGGTCGAGCGCAAGAAGGCCGGCCTGCACAAGGCGCGCAAGGCGCCGCAGTTCTCCAAGCGCTAGTCCGCACGCTTCCCCTCCGCGTGCAACCGATCGCCTGACGGCGGCAAATTTCCCATGGCTCGTACCTACTTCGGAACCGATGGCGTTCGTGGAATTGTCGGCGAGACGCTGAGCCTCGACCTCGTCGAGCGACTCGGTCGAGCCGCGACGATATGGGCGGCACGCGGACGTGTCTTCGTCGGGCGCGACACGCGCGCCTCCGGGCCGGCACTCGAGCGGGCGATCGTCGAGGGCATCGTGTCGGCGGGCGGAATCGCGGTGTGTGGTGGCGTCCTGCCGACGCCGGCGGTGGCCTTGCTCGCGCAGGATCTCGGCATCGTCCTCACCGCGTCGCACAACCCGCCCGAGTACAACGGCGTCAAGCTGTTCAGCGCCGAGGGCCATAAGCTCTCCGACGAGGACGAGGAGGCTATCGAGGCGCTGCTCGACGCGCCCGGGATGAACGGTGGCTCGATCGAGGTGGCAGAGGATGCTTCGGTCGGCTACGTCGAGCACATCCTCGAGCATTTCGGTTCCGATCTCACAGGGCTTCGGATTGCCGTCGACTGCGCGAACGGTTCCTTCTCGTCGATCGCTCCGGCCGTCTTCGAGCAGCTCGGCGCGCACGTGACCACCTTCGCCGCGGTGCCCGACGGGGTGAACATCAACGTCGGCTGCGGCGCCACGGATCTCGCCCTTCTGCAGGACACCGTGAGGCGCGGCGACTTCGACCTCGGGATCGCATTCGACGGCGACGGTGATCGCATGCTCGCGGTCGACGAGAATGGGGCTGCTCTCGACGGCGATCAGATCCTTGCGATCCTCGCGCTGGCGCAGAGCGTCGACACTGTTGCAGTGACGACGATGACGAACCTCGGCTTTCACCGCTTGATGGCCGAGCGCGGCGTTCGGGTGCTCACGACCGATGTCGGCGACCGGCACGTACTCGCAGCCATGCGGGCCGAGGGCGCCGTGCTCGGTGGCGAGCAGTCAGGGCACATCATCACGCTCGACGGTCACGTGACCGGCGATGGGTTGGCGGCCGCGTTGCTTCTCTGCAAGGCCCTCGGCGGCGCTTCGCTCGCAGTGGCGGCTGCGGTGATGGAGCGACTCCCGCAGGCGAAGGCGAACGTTTCGGTCGCGCAACCCGGACTCTCGAGCGCAGTGACGAGCGAGGTCGCGCGGCTCGGTGACGAGCTCGCGGGCCGGGGCCGAATCCTCGTCCGGCCGTCCGGCACAGAGCCCCTCGTTCGGGTTCTCGTCGAGGCCGAGAGCGAGGATGAGGCGGCAGCTCTCTGTGGTAAAGTCGCCCTTCTCGTCCGGTCAGAGCTCGGCGACTAGATCGGGCCAGAAACCAGGCACGAACGGTCCGAGGATGCGGCGGAGTCAAGCCCCACCGCCGAAGGTCGGCGGGGACGACGAAGGAGAAAAACGCCTATGTGTGGAATCATCGGATACGTCGGACCCAGGGAGTGCAAGCATCTCCTCCTCTTCGGCCTCGAGCGCCTCGAATACCGTGGGTACGACTCGGCCGGCATCGCGCTCCTCGAGAGTGATGGGCTGCGCTACACGCGCGCCATCGGCAACCTCCAGAACCTGAAGATCGCGGCCGGAGATGCTCCCTCCCCCGCCACGACGGGCCTCGGCCACACGCGGTGGGCGACGCACGGCGGCGTCACGGAAGCCAATGCGCATCCTCTTGCGGGAGACGACCCCGCCGAGGTCGCCATCGTGCTCAACGGCATCGTCGAGAACTACCGAGAGCTACGCGCCCGCCTTGACGAGGCCGGCCACGTCTTTACGTCGGAAACCGACGCGGAGACGGTCACCCACCTGATCGAGGAGTTCTACGACGGCGATATCGTCGAGGCGACCCGCAGAGCGTTCAACGAGCTCGAGGGGCACTTTGCCTTCGTCGCGATCCATCGTGATCACCCGGAGATGCTCGTCGGGGCCCGGCACCAGTGCCCGCTCGTCGTCGGGATCGGCAAGGGAGAGACCTTCCTCGCCTCGAATGCCGCGGCGTTTCTCCGCGAGACGCGCGAGGTGCACTTCCCGGAGGACGGCGACCTCGTCGTGATCACTCCGGAAGGGGCCCGGCATCTGCGCGCTGACGACGGCTCGGCGATCGAGCGCGAGCTCGTCGTCCTCGACTGGGACGACGAGGGCGCCGAGAAGGGGGGTTTCGAGACGTTCATGTTGAAGGAGATCTTCGAGCAGCCCGATGCCGTAGCGGAGACGATCGGTGACCGCGTCCGCCACGGAAGGCTCGAGCTCGAGGGACTCGGCATGGATGACGACGAGATGAAGGTTCTGCGTCGGATCGTGATTCTCTCGGCGGGAACCTCATATCATGCTGCCGTCGCCGCCCGTTACGCGATCGAGGAGTGGGCGCGCGTGCCGGTTGAGCACGACATCGCGTCCGAGTGGATCTACCGGAATCCCGTGCTCGATCAGAGCACGCTCGTGATCGGTATCTCCCAGTCTGGCGAGACCCGCGACACGATCGCGGGCATGAAGCTCGCCCGCGAGATGGGCGCACGTACCGTCGCGATCACGAACATGATGGGCTCGCAGATCACGCGCGAGGTCGACTCCGTTCTCTACACGCGGGCCGGCCTCGAGGTGTCCGTCGCGGCCTCGAAGACGTTCACGGCGCAGGTGAGCCTGCTCTTCCTTGTGGCGCTCAAGCTGGCCCAGGTGCGGGAAACGCTGCCTCCCGACGAGCTGAAGTTCATCCTCGACGAGGTCTACCGACTGCCGGAGAAGATCCAGGCGTTCCTCGACGGAGACCACCCGATCGACGAGATCGCGCAGCGCCACTTCGACAAGCCGTTCTTCCTCTACCTCGGTCGCCACATCGGCCTTCCGGTCGCGCTCGAGGGCGCGCTGAAGCTGAAAGAGATCTCGTACATCCCCACCGAGGCCTACTCGGCGGGCGAGATGAAGCATGGCCCGATCGCGCTCCTCGACGAGTCGACACCGGTCGTCGTGATCGCGACGCGCAGCCACGTCTACGACAAGATGATCTCGAACATCCAGGAGGTCCGGGCCCGCGGCGCGCACGTGATTGCGATCGCGACCGACGGCAACGAGGACATCCAGCATCACGCCGACGACGTGATCTACGTCCCGCGCTCGCCCGCCTTCCTCCAGACCGTGCTCGCTGTCGTGCCGTTGCAGTTGCTCGCGTATCGGATCGCCCGGTTGCGAGGCCTCAACGTCGATCAGCCACGAAACCTCGCGAAGACCGTTACCGTCGAGTAGGCGAGCCTCGAAGGCCCGCCTACTCGACCGTAGGGGCGAGGCGCATGCCTCGCCCGAGCGTGCGGAGACGAAAGGCTCGATCGTCGTGCCGTTCGGCTGGTTGATCGAGAGTTCGTTCTCCCGAAATTGCTGCGCCCTTCGACCCAACCGTCATTGCGTCGGCGGCGGAACGTCGTCAGTACTCTTGTTCGAGAGAGCGTTCCCGTGCGTTACAACCGTGCCGCAACCGAAGGAGAGAACACCGTGGAGAGCGAAAGCAAGTGCCCGGCTTCGGGCGGAACTGGCAGGTCGAATCGAGACTGGTGGCCGAATCGGTTGAACGTGAACGTTCTCCACCAGAACCCCCCCGTGGCCGATCCCATGGGAACGGAGTTCGACTACGCCGCGGAGTTCAGGACTCTCGACCTCGATGCCCTGAAGAAGGATCTCGTTGCGTTGATGACGACGTCGCAGGACTGGTGGCCGGCCGACTACGGCCACTACGGGCCGCTCTTCATCCGGATGGCGTGGCACAGTGCGGGCACGTATCGCATCAGTGACGGCCGCGGCGGCGCAGGCTCCGGGGAGCAGCGCTTCGCGCCCCTCAACAGCTGGCCCGACAACGCGAACCTCGACAAGGCGCGCAGGCTGCTCTGGCCGATCAAGCAGAAGGTCGGCCGGAAGATCTCCTGGGCCGACCTGATGGTCCTCGCCGGCAACTGCGCCCTGGAATCGATGGGGTTCGCGACGTTCGGGTTCGCCGGCGGGCGCGAGGACGTCTGGGAGCCCGAGCAGATCAACTGGGGGATTGAGGACACGTGGCTCGGGGACGAGCGCTACAGCGGCGACCGTGAGCTCGCCAATCCTTTGGCAGCCGTCCAGATGGGTCTTATCTACGTGAATCCGGAGGGCCCGAACAGCAACCCGGACCCGCTTGCCGCAGCCGTAGACATCCGAGAGACGTTCCGTCGCATGGCGATGAACGACGAGGAGACGGTCGCGCTCATCGCCGGCGGGCACACGTTCGGCAAGACCCACGGTGCGGGCGACGCCGCGCTCGTCGGCCCTGAGCCCGAGGCGGCCCCGCTGCAGGAGATGGGCCTCGGCTGGAGGAGCGACTTCGGCAGCGGCACGGGGGGCGACGCGATCACGAGTGGTCTGGAAGGCGCCTGGACGCCAACCCCCATCACCTGGGACAACAGCTTCTTCGAGACCCTCTTCCGCTACGACTGGGATCTGACGAAGAGCCCCGCCGGCGCGTGGCAGTGGGTTCCCACGGACCCGGAAGCGGCGGGCGCCGTGCCCGATGCCCACGACCCGGCGAAGCGGCACACCCCGGTGATGCTGACGACGGATCTCGCGCTCCGGATGGATCCGATCTACGAGCCGATCTCGCGGCGCTTCCTCGAGAACCCGGAAGAGTTTGCCGACGCGTTCGCGAAGGCGTGGTTCAAGCTGACGCACCGCGACATGGGACCGATCTCGCGGTACCTCGGCCCCCTCGTGCCGGCGGAGCCGCAGCTCTGGCAGGACCCGGTCCCCGCCGTCGATCACGAACTGGTCGGGGCGGAGGACATCGCCGCCCTCAAGGACAAGATCCTCGCCTCGGGGCTGTCCCTCGCGCAGCTCGTCTCGACGGCCTGGGCATCGGCCTCGACGTTCCGCGGCACCGACAAGCGGGGTGGAGCCAACGGCGCGCGGATTCGCCTCGCCCCCCAGAACGGCTGGGAGGTCAACAATCCCGCGGAGCTGGCAAACGGACTGCCGATCCTGGAGGAGATCCAGAACGAGTTCAACAGCTCGCAGGCTGACGGGAAGAAGCAGGTCTCGCTCGCCGACCTCATCGTGCTCGGCGGGTGCGCGGCCCTGGAGCGGGCCGCGAAGAACGCCGGGTCCGACGTCGTGGTTCCCTTCACACCCGGACGCGCGGACGCGTCGCAGGAGCAGACCGACGTGGAATCCTTCGCCGTGCTCGAGCCGACTGCGGACGGGTTCCGCAACTACCTCGGCAAGGGACACGAGCTGCCGGCGGAGGCTCTGCTGGTCGAGCGGGCGCAGCTGCTGACGCTGACGGCGCCCGAGATGACCGTCCTCGTGGGCGGCATGCGTGTCCTGAACGCGAATTACGACAAGTCCCAGCTCGGCGTCTTCACCGAGCAGCCCGATGCATTGACCAACGACTTCTTCGTGAACGTGCTCGATATGGACACGACGTGGCATCCGACGTCAGACGCCGAGGAGGTCTTCGAGGGCCGCGATCGGGAGACGGGCGAGCTCAAGTGGACCGGTAGCCGCGTCGACCTCCTCTTCGGTTCGAACTCGCAGCTCCGTGCGCTCGCGGAGGTCTACGCGAGCGACGACTCGCTGCAGAAGTTCGTGCGGGACTTCGTTGCCGCGTGGGACAAGGTCATGAGTCTCGATCGATTCGACCTTGCCTGACACCGACGTTCAGGTCGGCCCGTCTGGACGAGAGGCCCTCTGCATGCCGGGCCCTCGTCCCGGGTGGGGGTGAGGTCCGATATCCCGTAGGGCTCAGGGGTGCAGCGGTCTCGTCGCGACCTCCGGGCGACGGGCACGAGGAGTCCCCGCGGCTACGGTTGGCGCACGATGATGGAGAAGCGAGAGGCCGCACCGGCGTACAGCACCGCCGCCGTTCGTGTGCTGCGCCTGCCGGCTGGGGTGGAGGTGGACGATCGAGTCGCGGTCGAGGAGCCGCTCGAGCTGCGGATCGGCGGCCGGCCGGTCGCCGTGACGATGCGAACGCCGGGGCACGACGAGGAGCTCGCCCTCGGGTTCGCGCTCTCCGAGGGGCTCCGGCCCGTCGCGGCCCGGGTGCCCGACGATCTGGCCGCGAACACGATCGAGCTGGAGACGCCCGGCTTCGATCCCGACCAGATCACCCGCTCCTTCTATACGACCTCTTCCTGCGGGGTATGCGGCAAGGGGGCGCTCGAGGCAATCGCCGTCGATTCGCCGCCGGTCGAGAGCTCACTCACGATCGGCGGCGATCTCGTCGGCCTCCTTCCTATGCGCCTTCACGAGGCGCAGACCGCGTTCGCCTCGACCGGGGGGCTGCATGCGACCGGTCTCTTCACTGCGGTGGGCGAGCTCGTGTGCGCGCGTGAGGATGTCGGCCGACACAACGCAATGGACAAGGTGATCGGCCGCGCATTCCTCGACGGACTGCTTCCGCTCACCGACCACGTTCTGTGCGTCAGCGGACGGCTCTCGTTCGAGCTCGTCCAGAAGGCCGCGGTCGCGGGCTGTCCCGTGATCGTCGCCGTCGGTGCTCCCTCCTCGCTCGCAGTCGAGCTCGCCGCGGACCGCGGCATCACCCTTTGCGGCTTCGTGCGCGACGGCCGCTGCAACGTCTACTCGCGGCCGGAGCGCATCACCGCCTGAGCGATCGTTCGAGGTCGGCGCCCCCCGCGATATCGAGGAGGGCGCGAGCGAGGATCGACTCGGGATCGCGGTCCGGCCAGACGAGGCCGACGGTGCTCGTCGTCGTCGGAGCGACGAGCGGAATCACGCGCATCCCCGCCGGCACGTCGAACACGTGAAGCCAGGCGTGGGCCATCACGCTCGACCAGTGCCCGTCGCGAACGTGGGCGAACATCGTCGAGATCGAGTTCGTCTCGACGGTCGGCCGTGGCTCGGCCCCGGCCTCGTGGAAGATGCTGTCGAGGATCCGGCGGTTCTGCATGTCTCCGGTGAGGAGGCAGAGTGGGAGCTGCGCGGCCTCGGCCCAGGTCACCTCGTCGCACCCTGCGAGCGGCCCATCGGCGCCGGTCAGCAACACGTAGTGCTCCTCGTAGAGGACCAGCGTCCGGACGCCATTGAGCGGCTCGGAGTGGAGGTACGTGACGCCGAGCTCGAGCTCGAAGTCGTGCAGGCCGCGCTCGATCTGGCGTGAGTTGAGAGACTTCACGGTGACGCTGATTCCGGGATAGCTCTCCGAGAGCGGTGCCGTCAGGAGGGACACGCAGGAGAGGGAGGTCGGAATCGCTCCGATCCGGAGCTGGCCCGATAGGCCGCCGCGCAACGCGTCGAGCTCGGCGTCCAGTCCGCCGACATCTGCGAGGATCCGCCGCGCCCAGTCGAGCACCTTGTCACCCTCGGGGGTGAGGCCCTCGTATCGTTGCGTGCGTCTGACGATCGGGAACCCGACCTCCCTTTCGAGACGCTTGACTCCGGAGGAGAGCGTCGGCTGTGAGACTCCGCACGACCGAGCGGCGCGGCCGAAATGCTCCTCGCGGACGAGTGCGACGAGGTATTCGAGATGCCGCAGATCCATTCGTTCATGATAGATAAGATCTATCATGTGGTCGATCCGGTCACTTTGACGGGGACGGGGTGTGACAGCCATTCTGTGTCGGTAGCCAGGAAGCCCGGACGACAGGCTGAAGCCTGTCGCCGACCGAGCGGGAGGATCGTATGCGTAAGACGAAAGGCCGCCTGACGACCCCGCTCGTCCGCGACGACGGTGTCCTGCGCACTGCGACCTGGGACGAGGCGCTCGACCGTGCCGCCGCAGGCTTCGCCCGCGCGCGCGAGGCGGACACCTCGACGTCATTCGGCATCTTCTCGTGCTCAAAGGCGTCGAACGAGATGAACTTTCTCGCCGCGAAGTTCGCCCGCCAGGTGATGGGCACGAACAACATCGACTCCTGTAACAGAACCTGACACGCCCCTAGCGTCGTCGGTCTGGCGACGGTGTTCGGAGCGGGCGGCGGCACGTCGTCCTACGCGGAGATCGAAGAGACGGACGTGATCCTTCTCTGGGGGTCGAACGCGCGCGAGACCCACCCGATCTTCTTTCACCACCTCCTCAAGGGAGTCCACAACGGTGCGCGGCTCTTCGTCATCGATCCGCGACGGACGACCTCCGCGCAGTGGGCCGACCGCTGGCTCGGACTCGACGTCGGCTCGGACATCGCTCTCTCCAACACAATGGCGCGCGAGATCATCCATGCGGGCCTCGCCAACCGTGCCTTCATCGGTCACGCGACCGAGGGCTATGACGCCTACGCGTCATCGGTCGAGCCCTTCACCCTGGCCGAGGGTGAGCGGCTGACGGGCGTTCCTGCCGAGGTGATCCGCGAGGCCGCGCACGCCTTCGCCCGCGCCGACCGTGCCATCATCTGCTGGACCCTCGGGATCACCGAGCACCACACCGCGGTCGACAACGTCCTCTCGCTCATCAACCTGGCGCTCCTCTGCGGCCACGTCGGGCGCTACGGCTCCGGGCTCAACCCGCTGCGCGGCCAGAACAACGTCCAGGGCGGTGGCGACATGGGCGCGATCCCGAACAAGCTCTCGGGCTTCCAGGACATCGAGCGCGACGATGTCGCGCGCGCACGGTTCGAGGAGGCGTGGGGCGTGACGATTCGCCCCACCTACGGCTGGCACCTGACCCAGATGTTCCACGGTATGGAGCGTGGTGAGCTGAGAACGCTCTATGTGATCGGTGAGAACCCTGCGCAGTCCGAAGCGGACATCAACCGCACGCGCAAGCTTCTCTCGGAGCTCGATTTCCTCGTCGTCCAGGACATCGTCCTCACGAAGACGGCCGAGATGGCGGACGTCGTCTTCCCGTCTGCCGCGTCCTGGTGTGAGACGGACGGCACCGTGACGAACAGCGAGCGTCGCGTGCAGCGGGTGCGCAAGGCTCTCGACCCGCCCGGCGAGGCGCGCGACGACATGTGGATCATCGCCGAGCTCGCCCGCCGGCTCGGCCATGACTGGCCGGAGCCCGTCGCCGAGGAGGTCTGGGACGAACTGCGGTCGCTGTCGCCGATGCACGGCGGGATGAGCTATGAACGGCTCGAGGAGCACGGCGGCCTGCAATGGCCGTGCCCCGACGAGACACATCCCGGCTCGCCGATGTTGCACGAGCGGCTGTGGGCCGATCCTCTCGTTGGTCCTCCGGCGCCGTTCACGGTCGTCGAGGCCCGCGGGCCGTTCGAGCAGCTCGACGCCGACTATCCGATTCGGCTCACGACGGGCCGACGCCTCGAGTCGTACAACACCGGGGCGCAGACGAATCTCTACTCCTCGCCGCTCCATCGCGGCGAGTCACTCGACCTCTCGCCGGAGGATGCAGATCGCCTCGAGCTCGCGGACGGCGAGATCGCTCGTGTCTCCTCCCGTCGCGGGACGGTAGAGGCGCCCGTCAGGATCGATCCGGCCCTGCGGCCGGGCCTTGCGTTCATGACGTTCCACTTCCCCGATCAGGTTGACACGAACCAGCTCACGATCGACGCAACCGATCCGAAGTCCGGGACGGCGGAGTTCAAGGCGGCTGCGATTCGGGTCGAGAAGATCGAGCCTGCGGAGCGCGCAGAGCGCGCCGGGATCGCTGAGCCTGCGACCGTCGGTGGGCAGCCATAGTGAACCGCGCCGGAATGTTCGATCGAGAGACCCGTGGGGCACTGGCGCAGCCTGTCCCGGAAGCGGCCACCATGTTCACCGACCTCGGGGCCAAATCGGCGAGAGTCGCTGGGGCGAGGCCCTGATGGACATCCACCTCGTCCCCGGCGCCGAGCCGACGTCGACCGAGAGCGCTGCGCTCGACTCGGTGCTCGGGCCCTCGGTCGACGGCTGGGACGGCGGCGAGCGCCTGGACGGACCGGCGGGCAACACCGCCAGCTCGGGCCACGCTGCCCGTGCACGGCGGCACCTGCTGCTGCCTGCGCTCTGGGCCCTGCAGGAGCGGATCGGCTGGATCAGCCCGGGTGGGCTCAACGAGCTCTGTCGTCGCCTGACGCTTCCTCCCGCCGATGTCTACGGCGTCGCCACCTTCTACGCCATGCTCGCCGTCGAGCCGCGGCCGCCGCGTGTCGTTCACGTCTGCGAGGACATCGCCTGCAAGTGCGTCGGCTCCGACGACCTGATCGCGCAGATCGAGGAGCACTTCGGCGCCGAGGGCGAGCTTTCCGACGACGGCTCCGCAACCTGGTACCGCAGCCCGTGTCTCGGTCAGTGCGACCGCGCCCCCGCCGCGCTCGTCAGTGATGCAGGCGACGAGCCGCACGAGCGGACACTTGCGTTGACGAGTGCGGTGGCGGTACTCGATGCCCTCGCGGGTGGCGATCCAGGCCCGGCTCCGGTCACCGTGCTCCCGCAGGCGGGCGATCCATCGCTCCGACTCCTCCGTCGTGCGGCCTCGGACCGGTCGGTCAGCCTCGACGAGTACCGCGCCCAGGGCGGCTACGCAGCCTTGCGGCGTGCCATGGAGCTCGGCCCCGAGGGCGTGATCCGGGAGGTCAAGGACTCGAAGCTTCAGGGTCGTGGCGGTGCGGCGTTCCCGACGGGGGTCAAGTGGGATGCGGTCGCGCGTCAGCCCGCGCGGCCGCACTACCTCGTCTGCAACGCGGACGAGTCGGAGCCCGGCACGTTCAAGGACCGCGTGATCATGGAGCGCGACCCGTTCGCGTTGATCGAGGCGATGACGATTGCGGCCTACGCGACCGGGTGCGAGCACGGCTACGTCTACATCCGCGGCGAGTACCCCGAGCCGCAGCACGCGCTCGAGGCTGCGCTCGAGGAGGCGCGCGCCCGTGGCTACCTCGGCGACGACATCCTCGGTGAAGGGGTCAACTTCGACGTCGAGATCCGCAAGGGCGCGGGCGCCTACATCTGCGGGGAGGAGACGGCGATCTTCGAATCGATCGAGGGCAACCGCGGTGAGCCGCGGAACAAGCCGCCGTTCCCTGTCGTCGTGGGGCTCTTCGGCAAGCCGACCGTCGTCAACAACGTCGAGACGCTCGTCAACGTCCTTGACGTCGTGATCCGGTCGGGCCCCTCGTACGCGGAGACGGGCACAGACATCTCGACCGGGACGAAGCTCTTCTGCGTCTGTGGTCATGTCGAGCGACCCGGTGTCTACGAGGTGCCGTTCGGCACGACGCTCCGCGAGCTGTACGACCTTGCGGGTGGCGTCACCGGCGGTAAGGAGCTCCAGACCATTCTCATGGGCGGCGCCGCCGGAGGCTTCCTTCGACCGGACGAGCTCGATCTCCCGCTCACCTTCGAAGGTGCCCGTGAGGCGAAGACGACGCTCGGCTCGGGAGTCGTCCTCGTGCTCGACGAGACGGTCGACATGCCGCGGCTGTTGATGCGTCTCGCGGCCTTCTTCCGCAACGAGTCGTGCGGCCAGTGCGTGCCCTGCCGCGTCGGCACGGTGCGCCAGCAGGAGGCGCTTGCGCGGCTCGTCTCCGGCAAGACGCGTGGCGGAGTCAAGACGGAGCTCGCGGTGATCGCCGAGGTCGGGCAGTGCATGCGTGACGCGTCGATCTGCGGTCTCGGGCAGACGGCGTCGAGCGCCGTCGAGTCGGCCATCGAGCGGCTGGGGGTGTTCTCTTGAGTGACCTGCTGCTTGCTCCGAAACGGATGATCGAGCTCGAGATCGACGGCCAGTCCGTGCGGGTGTTCGAGGGAGAGACGATCCTCGGTGCCTGTCGTCGCCTCGGGATCGACACTCCGACCCTCTGCTACGCCGACACGCTCGAGCCGGCGAACGCGTGCCGGGTGTGCGTCGTCGAGGTCGAGGGCTCGCGCGTGCTCGCGCCCGCATGCTCTCGCAAGGCAGAGGCGGGGATGAAGGTTCAGACCGACTCCGACCGGGTTCGTCACTCGCGCAGGACGGTGCTCGAGCTGCTGGCTTCGTCGGTCGACCTCACGACGACCGACGTCATTCCCGACTACCTCGACCGATACGACGCGAAGCCGGAGCGATTCGGCCCCCCGGCGCCACCGGATCCCGAGCGCGATCGCAAGCGGACAGGCCATCACGTCGAGCCGGACGGTCAGACCGCGGCCACGGTGTTCGCCCCGATCAAGATCGACAACGAGCTGTACGTGCGCGACTACTCGAAGTGCATCCTCTGTTACAAGTGCGTCGACGCCTGCGGCGAGCAGTTCCAGAACACGTTCGCGATTCACGTCGCCGGGCGCGGCTTCGATGCGCGCATCTCGACCGAGTTCGTGGCCGAGCTGCCCGAATCGGCCTGCGTCTACTGCGGCAACTGCATTGCGGTCTGTCCGACCGGAGCCTTGATGTTCCGCTCCGAACACGAGTTGCGTGCGGATGGCGACTGGCGGGAGGATGACCAGGCAGTCACCACAACGGTGTGCCCGTACTGTGGCGTCGGGTGCAACCTCGAGCTCCATGTGCAGGACAACACGATCGTCAAGGTCACGAGCCCGGATGATCATGATGTGACGCTCGGCAATCTCTGCATCAAGGGCCGCTTCGGCTTCCAGCATGTGCAAGCTCGCGATTAGGGGGTGAGGTGCGGGCGGGCGCCGTGCGTCCTCGTGGGCGGCCGATCCAGTCGGATGGGGCAGGCGAAGGCGCTGCTCGACTGGCACGGGGTTACGGCTGTCGAGCACATGGTCGACGTGGTGCGCGACGGTGTCGGGGGTGGACCGGTGTGCGTCGTGCGGGCGCCGGGGCAGCAGCTGCCGCCGCTCGATGCGATCGTCGTCGACGATCCGGTCGCGTACGACGGGCCGCTCGCCGCGCTGTACACGGGCCTCGTTGCGCTCGAACGGGTAGCCGACGTTGCATTTGCGTGTGGGGTCGATACGCCGTTGCTCGGTCCGGCGTTCGTTCGCGCCGTCGTTCGCGCGCTCCGCAAGGGCGACGATGCCGTCGTCCCGACGATCGGTGGCCGCTCCCAGCCGCTCCTCGCTACGTACCGCACTGCGATCGTGCCGTTGCTCGAGGCGCTGCTCGGCACAGGTGCGCGTGGCCTGAAGGACGTACCGGGCGTCTGCTCGGTACGCGAGCTATCAGCGCCGGAGTTGCTCGCGGACGCGGAGCTGCGCGCTGTCGATCCCCTCCTGCGCTCGGCCGCAAATGCGAACACGCCCGGGGAGTGGGCGGCGTTCGCCTTGTCGTAGGGGCGATGCGGAGCGGCGCGTCAGCGCCGCGCAGCGTCGTCCGGACCTGCCGCCTCGCACCGTCGTCTCACGCGAGCTCCACCTCGCCGCTCTCGACGAGCACCACGTCGCCACGGTCGAGCACGATCGTCAGCCTCCCGTCCACAGCGATCTCCGCTGCCGTCCCGGCCCGGTCTCCAACGCGCACACGACGGCCGTGGACAGCGTTGCGCCGCTCCAGCTCCTCGCCGAGCGGGGCGAGGCCGCCCTCGAGCCAGACGCCGTAGGCCCGCTCGAGCTCATGGAGCGAAGTGGCGAGAACCGCTCCACGATCGAATCGATGCCCAGCGGCCGTTCGGAGCGACGTCGAGGGAAGACGGGTCTCGAGCGGCAGGCTCCTCTCCCCCTGATTGACGTTGATCCCGATCCCACAGACGACTCTCGGCGACGACGCTTCGAGCAGGATCCCGGCCACCTTGCGTCCGTCGAGGAGGACGTCGTTCGGCCACTTGACCGTCGCGCGAAGGCCACTCTCCTGCTCGATCGTTGTTGCTACGGCGAGTCCGGCAACGAGTGACAACTGGGGCCACGGTGTGTCGGGCGGCGGCCGCAGGAGCACCGAGAAGAGGAGCCCCGTCGCCGGCTCATCGTCCCAGCGTCGACCGAAGCGACCACGACCTGCGGTCTGGTGCTCGGCCACCGCGACCGTTCCGTGCGGGTAGTCGCTCCCTGTCAGAAGATCCTGTGTCGAGGCCGTTTCCACCTCGTAGAGGTACGGATCGCCGAGCGAGCCACGAAGCAGAGGTCGGACGATCTCCGGTGCGAGGTCACTCACGATCGTCGACCCGGCGAAGGCGCTTCGTCTCGCCCCGCCGTTTCTTTGCTTCCAGGCGCTTGGTCTTCGCTGCCCGGGAAGGTTTCGTGGGAACGCGCTTTCGTTCGACGCGCAGAGCCTCGGCCAGTCGCGTGACGAGCCGGTCGATCGCAAGCTCGCGATTCCGGAGCTGACTCCGCTCGTCCTGTGCCACGGAACGGATCGTTGAACCCGCCTTCGCTGTCACGCGACGCTTTTGCGCGTCGCTGAGCGCGGACGATGCCTCCACGTCGAAGACCGCCTCGACGCGCGACTCCGTCTTGTTCGCATGCTGGCCGCCGGGGCCGCTGGACCGCGAGACGCGAAGCTCGATCTCCGAGAGCGGGAGCACGACGGAGCGCGTCACCCGGCGGCTCGTCGGTTCGTACCCGCTCACGGCCGCACCAGTGGGGAGATCGTGAGCAGGGCGTCGACATGGTCGTGGTCGACCTGAAGCGTTGTGTGGGTGATCGAGAACCGTTCCTTCAGCATGTGCTCGCTGGCGCGGCGAATCCCGTGACAGTCATCGCCCTCGCGCACGAGGACGTGTGCCGAGAGGCACGGAAACCCGCTCGTGATTTGCCACACGTGGAGGTCGTGCACCTCGACGACCCCCGGTTGGGAGACGAGCGCGCGCCCGATCTTCTCCGCATCGAGCCCGCGCGGTGTCGACTCGAGCAGCACGAGGACCGATTCCCGCAGCACGCCCCACGAGGTCGCGATCAGGTAGACGCCGATCAGGATCCCCATGATCGGATCGGCGTACTGCCATCCCGTCGTGACGATGACGATGCCGGCCACGATCACCGCGACCGAGCCGAGCGCGTCGCCGACGAGATGGATGTAGGCGGCGCGGAGGTTGAGATCCTTCCCGCCACGCCGGAAGACGGCAGCCGCGCCGATCGCGTTGACGAGCAGGCCGACGCTCGCGACGACGATCAGCCAGCCGCCGGGCACGCTCGCCGGGTCGGCGAAGCGGCGGGCTGCGCCGACGAAAACGATCAGCGCGATCACGATCAGCGAGACGGCATTGAAGAGTGCTGCGAGGATCTCCGCCCGCTTGAAACCAAAGCTCCGGTTGGGCGTCGAGGGGCGCCGCGCCAGCATCACCGCACCCGCCGCGACGGCCAGCGCGACGACGTCGGAGAGGTTGTGGCCCGCATCCGCGAGGAGCGAGAGGCTACCGGCGAGGATCGCGGCGATCACCTCCACGAGCGTGTAGGCCGCGTTGAGGACGAGCGCGATCGTCAGCGAGCGCAGCGAGCTGCTCGACGAGGCGTGGGAGTGACCGTGGTGATGCTCGTGCGCCATGCGCAGACGGTAGCGCGATGTGGGGCGGACTCTCTGTCGCGTGGGCGCTCCTTCTGGGAGAATGGAGGTCGTGGCATGCATCCTGCTCGATATCGACGGAGTCCTTCACGTCTCGGGCGAGCCGATCCCCGGAGCGGTGGATGCGGTCGCGCGACTGCGGGAGCAGGGCCACTCGCTCCGCTTCGTCACGAACAACTCGACGCGCCCCCGCGCAGTGCTCGCCGAGGAGCTGCGACTGCTCGGTTTCGACCTCGAGGACGACGAGCTTCAGACGACGCCAAGGGCCGCGGCGCGGGAGCTTGCCGGCAAGCGTGTGCTGGCGCTCACGATGGGAGCGATCCTGCCCGACCTGGAAGGGATCGAGCTCGTGGGCGATCGCGCGGACGCGGTGCTCCTCGGGGGGTGTGACGAGACGACGGAGCCGAACCAGGTGTTCTCGTGGATGAACCTCGGGCGCGCCTTCGCGGAGCTCCAGATGGGCGCCGAGCTGTACTGCCTGCACAAGAACAAGTGGTGGCAGACGAGCCGTGGGCCCCTGCTCGATGCCGGTGCGTTCGTCGCGGGCCTCGAGTACGCCACGGGCGTTGACGCGACGATTCTCGGCAAGCCGAGTCCCGCGTACTTCGCTGCCGCACTCGATGCACTCGGAGCGCAGCCGGAGCTGACCTGGATGGTCACGGACGATGTCGAAGCGGACGTACGTGGCGCCCAGGGGTTTGGGATGCGAACTGCGCTCGTCCGCACCGGCAAGTTCAGGCCCGAGACGCTCGAGGGATCGGGCCTCGTGCCGGAGATCGTATTGAGCTCGCTCGCCCACTTCCCCGAGTGGCTCGAGCGGTCACTGTGATGCGCAACGCCCCACCCTTCCACCGCACACCCCGTAGGGGCGAGGCGCATGCCTCGCCCGGCTCGCATGCCTCGCCCGACTCGCCCGCCCGCCCCGGCCTGTCCGGGCGGTCACGATGACCGTCAAGATCGGTACCGACCTGATCGAGATCGATCGGATCGTGCGGGCGCTCGAGCGACCCGGGTTTCGGGATCGCTGCTTCACGAAGGCCGAGCAGGCCTACTGCGAGACGAGGCGCAACCCCGCCGAGAGCTATGCCGCCCGGTTCTGCGGCAAGGAGGCCGTCGGCAAGGCGCTCGGGTGCGGAGTCAGGTTCACGTGGAAGGACATCGAGATCGTCGGCCCGCCGAAGCCCGGCGTGACGCTGACGGGGCGCACGGCAGGCTACGCCGAGCGAATCGGGATGAGCGAGATCGACGTGTCGCTGACCCATTCGCACACGATGGCGGGAGCATCCTGCGTCGTGCGCGTCGGGGAATAGGCATGTCCGTGGAAGAATTCGAGGGGCTCTTCACGGCGGCCGAGATGCGCGCGGCCGAGGAGGCCTACCCTGGGTTCCCGAACACCGCGTCCGAGCTGATGGAGCGCGCAGGTTCTGCGGTCGCACAGGAGGCGATGCGTGCCTTTCCCCGGGCGCGTCGGTTCGCGGTCGTGTGCGGCGGCGGCTCGAATGGCGGCGACGCGCGAATCGCGGCTCGAGTCCTTCGCGAGGCAGGCCTGGAGGCGGTCGAGACCGACGCGGTCGAGGGGTGCGACGTCGTCATCGACGGACTCTTCGGAACGGGGTTCCATGGCGCGCCCCGGCCGGAGGCGGCGCAGCTGATCGAGCGGATCAACGGTTGCGGCCACCCGGTGATCGCCGTCGATCTGCCGTCCGGCATCGACGCGACGACCGGCGAGGTGCCCGGTGCGGCCGTCAATGCCGATCTCACGGTCACGTTCCACGGGAGCAAGGTCGGGCTGCACGTGGCACCCGGCCGATTCCACGCGGGGGAGGTCGTGGTCGCCGACATCGGTCTCGCTCCCGCGGCGGCTGCGGCTCGTCGCGCAACGGCTGCCCTGCTTCGCTGTGTGCCTCTGCGCGCGCCACACGACTCCAAGTTCACCGCGGGCGCGGTGCTCGTCGTCGGTGGCTCGGCGGGCACGACCGGCGCTCCCGTTCTCACGGCGATGGCCGCCCTGCGCGCCGACGCCGGCTACGTCACGATCGCCGTCCCGCGCGAGTGCCTCGCGATCGTCGAGACCCTGGCGCTCGAACCGGTCAAGCGAGGCTTCGACTGGGACGATGCGGAGGAGACGATCATGGCCGAGGCCGCGCGTGCGAATGCCGTCGCACTCGGGCCGGGTCTCGGCCGAAGCACCGAGGCGCGGGCGCTCGTGGAGCGTCTCCTGCAGCGCGTCGAGCTGCCGCTCGTCGTCGACGCCGACGCGCTCTTCGGTCTTCAGCCCGCCCGGCGCGACCATCCGACCGTTCTCACGCCGCACGCGGGAGAGCTCGCCCGACTCCTGGGGCGGGACTCCGCATGGGTCGACGCCCACCGCCTCGAGGCCGCGAGAGCGGCAGCCGAGAGGTTCGGTGCCGTCGTCGTGCTCAAGGGCGCAGACACGATCGTGCAGCCGCCCGAGGGGGATCCCGTCGTCTGTGAGACGGGACCGCCGTCGCTTGCCACCGCCGGGACGGGGGACGTGCTGACCGGCATCGTTGCCGCGTTTCTTGCCCGGGGACTCGACCCCGTCGTCGCCGCCTCCGCCGCCGCGACTGCGCACGGGCTCGCCGCGGCCGCTGTCCCGCAGCAGGCGGGTCTCGTCGCGAGCGACGTCGTTGCGAAGCTCCCTTCCGTGCTCAGCTGACCGGCGCGCCGTGCCGCCGTTGGTAGCCTCGACCGCGTGAGGGTCGAGATCCTGGGCTCCGGTGGTGCGGCGACGATCCCTCGTCCCGGATGCCGCTGCCGCGTCTGCGCCGAGGCCCGCGAGGTCGGCGGCCGCTCCGCGCGAACGGGGCCGTCGACGTTCGTCCACGGGCCGAACATCCTCTTCGACACGCCCGAGGAGTCGAAGTTTCAGCTCGAGCGCGCGAGGATCGGCGAGATCGCCGCGTGCTTCTACTCGCACTGGCATCCCGATCACACGATGGGGCGGCGTGTCTGGGAGACTCGCAACGGCGACTTCCGTACCTGGCCCCGCGAGGCCAAGCAGCCCATCGTCACGGACATCTACCTGCCGCAACAGGTGGCAGCAGACTTCCGCGTCTGGCTCGGCGGCATGGATCATCTCGAGTTCATGCGTGATCGTGGCTGGATCCGGATCCACGAGCTCGCGGACGGCGAGACGGCCCAGATCGGCGGCGTTACGGTGCGCCCCTTCCGCCTCGCCGAGGCGTATGTCTACGCCTTCGAGCTGACGGACGGCGACCGGCGATTGCTCGTCGCGATGGACGAGCTGAACGGTTGGTCTCCGCCGCCGGACGTGATGGGGTGCGACCTTGCGGTGCTGCCGATGGGCATTTGCGAGTTCGATCTCTTCACGGGCGAGCGAGCCATCCACGAGGATCACCCGGTGCTCGTCTACGAGGCGAGCTTCGCGGAGACGCTCGAGATCGTCGACGCGCTCGGTGCCGAGCACGTCGTCCTCAGCCACGTCGAGGAGATGGACTGTATTTCGTATGACGAGTTGCTCAGGGTCGAGGAGCGGCTCCAGGGAGAGGGGCGGAACGTGACGTTCGCCTGGGACGGCCTGACGATCGACGTCTGATCGTCACAATGGACGCCATGCACCGCTCGCTCGTCTCGATCGACCTGGCGGCGATCCGCCACAACGCGCGGACGCTGCTCGACCTGCTCGACGGCTCGGAGCTCTGGGCGGTCGTCAAGGCGAACGGATACGGCCACGGAGCGATCGACGTTGGGAGGGCGGCTCTCGACGCCGGCGCGAGCGCTCTCTGCGTTGCGACCCCTGGGGAGGCGCTCGAGCTCCGCGAAGCGCTCCCTCCGGCAAGGATCATCGTGCTCGGTGACACGGGCTCCGCCGATGTTGCGGTGATCCGCCGTGCGCGACTCGAGGTCGGTGCATCGACGACCGACGTCCCCGAAGGTGTGCCCGTCCATCTCAAGCTCGATACGGGAATGGGTCGGTGGGGGCTCTCGGAGCTCGCCACGCCCGGGTCGGGCGTCGTCGGCCTGATGAGCCACTTCGCCGCGGCCGACACTGATCCGTCATTCACGGAGTCCCAGCTCTCACGGTTCCTCGCGGCCACCGCCCCGTACGCTCACCTGCAGCGTCACATCGCAAACAGCGCCGGCGCGTTGCGTCACCCGGGAGCGCGACTCGACGCAGTTCGCTGCGGCATCGCTCTCTACGGCATCTCGCCCTTCGGTACCGACCCGGCTCTGGACGGGCTCCGGCCGGCGTTGCGCTGGGAGTCGTCGATCGCCCTCGTGAGGACGCTGGCACCGGGCGAGAGCACGGGCTACGGGCGGCGCTTCATTGCGGAGCAGCCGACGCGGATCGGGGTCGTCCCCGTCGGCTACGCCGACGGCTTCCGACGGGACATGACCGGGGCGGAGGTCGTGGTTGCGGGTGAGCGGACGGCGGTCGTCGGGACGGTCTCGATGGACGCCGTCGCGGTCCTTCTGCCGGACGCCGCGGGCGCCGGGGACCCGGTCACCCTCATCGGGGACGGCGTCCTGATCGAGGAGCACGCGCGAGTTTCAGGCACGATCCCCTATGAGATCGCCTGCGGGATCGTCTCGCGGGCTACCCGATCGGAGCGTGAGGTCGTCGATGAGTGACGTGGTCGGATATCGCGTGGCAATCCAGGAGGAGCGTGCTGCCGGCCTCCGGGAACGTGTTCTGCAACTCCTCGCACCGCTCGACGGCAGCGAGCGTGCACTCGACAGCGGCTGTGGGGCGGGAGCGCTCGCCTTCGCGCTCGCTCCATTTGTCGACAGCGTCGTCGGGGTCGACCTATCGGAGAACCTCGTCGCCGCCGGTCGGAAGCTCGCCCCGCCGAACTGCGAGTTGAGCGTGGGTGACGCGACAGCACTACCGTTCGCCTACGGCGCATTCGACATCGTCGGGTGCATGCGTGTTCTCCATCACGCGCATCGACCCGAGCTCATCGTCTCCGAGCTCGCTCGTGTGACGCGTCCGGGCGGCCGCATCCTTCTCATCGACCAGATCGGCTCGGTCGATCCGGTCGTCTCGGCCGAGACCGACCGCTTCGAGCAGGCGCGAGACTCCTCGCATACCCGCTTGCTTCCCGATCAGGACATTCGTGGCTTCCTCGACGCCAACGACCTCGACGTGTTGACGAACGAGATCGTCCTCGAGCGGCGCGACCTCGAGCACTATCTCGATCTCGTCGGCCTCGAGGGCGACGAGCGCCAACGGGTGGGTGGCATGGCACCAGGAGCTGTCTACGATGTCGAGATCGGTTGGTACGTCGCCCGCAAGCGCGGCGGCCTCGTCTCGTAGGGGCGAGGCGCAGCCTCGACCGTCGTTCTGCCCGCCGACTACGACTCGTCGGGGTATGCGGCGTAGCCGAGCACGCGCGCCGTCAACGTCGGGAACATCACCTGGGCGATCGATCCGAGCCGGTACGGGAACCACGGCACGACGACCTCTGCCTTTCCCTCTTCGACCGCCGACAGGACCTCGCGTGCGACGCGCTCGGGGCCGACGACGAACGGACGCCCGAGCGGAGTCGAGAAGATGCGTCGGGTGGGGAAAGCCGGGCGTCGTCACGAAGCCGGGCAGGATCGTGTGCACCTCGATGCCCGTCCCGTTGAGCGCCGCGCGGAGCGACCGGGAGAATGCCACCTGCGCGTGCTTCGAGGCGGAGTAGGGCGCTGCGGGCGTGAAGACGATGGCACCGCCGATCGAGGCGATCGTTGCAACGTGTGCTTTCCCGTTCTCGTGCCTCGCCCTGCGGAGGCCCGGGAGGAGCCCGCGTGTGACCCAGACGCAGCCGAGGTAGTTGACCGAGAGCGCGCGCTCGATCTCGTCGAGAGGCGCCTCGACGAAGGTGCCGCGGATGAGAATTCCGGCGCTGTTGACGAGCAAGTCGACCGCTGGATGGCGCTCGAGGATGTTTTCGGTCGACGCGGCCACCGCGCTGCGGTCACCCACGTCGCAGGCCTCGATCTCCCCACCCGTCTCCTCGGCAATGCGCTTGAGGACATCCGCGCGGCGGGCGAGGAGCACGCAGTGCCAGCCGGCGGCGGCGAGCTGCCGCGCCGTCGCTTCGCCGATCCCGGACGACGCGCCCGTGACCACGGCAACCCGGCGCCGCGGTGGTGTCCCGCTCATACCTTGTCCTTGAACGCGCTGCTCTTTTCGAGACCCCGTGCTCCGAGCCTCGCCGCGAGCCCTGGCACGAGTCCGTAGAGCAGGCCCGCGGGACGGTACGGGAACCACGGCACGACGACCTCCCGGCCGTCTCTCTCGATCGACTTCACGATCGTCCGGGCGACTCGCTCGGGCTGGACGACGATGTGCCGCAGCAGTCGATGCTGGAGGAGAGACGTCTGCGGGAAGCCCTCGGTCTCGACGTACCCTGGCAGGATCGAGTGAACGGCGATCCCGCTTCCGCGCAACGAGACCTGCAGTGAGCGTGAAAAAGCGAGCTGAGCGTGCTTGGCGGCCGTGTAGGCCCCGGACGGAGCGAAGGCGACGCTGCCCGCGACGGAGACCACGTTGACGATATGCGAGCGAGCGTCGCCCGGGCCGGGTGCGAGGCCGGGCAGCAGCGCGCGCGTCATCCAGACCCCGCCGAGGTAGTTCACGCGTGAGACCTCCTCGACGAGGTCGAGCTCGACCTCCGGGAATGTCCTGCGGGCCGCGAAGCCGGCGTTGTTGACGAGCGCGTGTACGGACGGGTGGCGCTCCAGCACCCGCGTCGCGAGAGCCTCCACGGCCGAGCGGTCGCCGATGTCGCAGGGCTCTGCCTCGGCGCCGATCTCGGCTGCGATCGTGAGGAGGCGATCCTTGCGACGGGCGACGAGGACGCAGTGCCAGCCACGCTCCGCCAGTGCGCGAGCGGTCGCCTCGCCGATCCCAGAGGATGCACCAGTGACCACGGCGACACGCTGCACGGCCTCAACGTAACGCAGATCGCGGTGGTTGGACCGCTTCAGTCGGCCGCCAGGCTTCCACCCCAGCTCACCTTGCGGGCGAAGCGGTACGCGGCCCCGTCCCGGCGCGACAACGTTCGCTGCTCGAGCCCCGACCGAGTGCACAGGTCGAGCACGACATGTCCGGGCCGCATGTCCGGACGGCGGATCACACGCAAGCCGACTCGTTCGTGCTGTGTACGGCAGAGCACGACGTACGAGAACTTCTCGTCCTCGAAGCCTCGCTCGGCGTCCTTCGCGAGCCGATGCGTTCGGCTCCGCGGCAAGCGCACCGAGAAGTGGCACCAGTCGCCGTCGGTGAGCGGGCATGGTGCGTCGTGGGGACAGGGTGCGAGGGTCGAGCCGCCCGCCGCCGTTACGGCTGCCCGCGCTGCGAGGGTGCGCAGATAGCCGGCCGTCGTCCCGGGCTCGATGACCACGAGCATGTCGTCTGCGCGCTCCCACGCTCGTTGCACGAGCACCTCGATTTCGGCCTCGCTCAGTTCTCCGAGCACGTACGAGACGATGACGAGATCGGCCTGCGCACCGGTGGCGCCTGCATCGGACACGATCCAGGCCGCTTCTCGCAAGACATCAGACCCGTGCCTCGCAAGCGCTTTGCCCGCCGTTGCCATCTCGGGCTCGGCTTCGACGAGCGTGATGGAGCCGACGTCGGGCCATGTCTCTAGGGCCGCCCAGGAGGCGATCCCCGGGCCGGCACCGAGATCGACGATCGAGGCGGGTCGCCACGCGGGGCGAAGAAGGCTGGCCTGGCTGAAGACCTCGGCCGCCGCTGCGAATGTCGCCGGGGCGCGCGCGGCGAGGTACGCAGCGACGTCGCCTGATGTCCGCGCTGCCCGTGAAGCGGCGGCACCGCCCGCCCGATACGCGTCGGAGAGAGCCCTTGAAGATCGCTCGAGCTCCTGCGGGCTCATCCCACGGACGAGTTCGTCGATACCGGTCTGCAGCGCGGGCGGAAGCGTCACGTTAGGATCGTCGCATGGCCGGACGGTTCGAGGGCAAGCAGGCGCTCATCCTGGGGGTTGCGAACAAGCGGTCGATCGCCTGGGCGATCGCCAGGCGTCTCCACGAGGAGGGCGCCGAGCTCGCGTTCACGTTCCAGGGCGAGCGGATCGAGAAAGGCGTCCGCGAGCTTGCAGGCTCGGTTGGCGCCAAGCTCGTTACCGAGTGTGACGTCCGCTCCGACGAGGATGTCGCACGTGTCTTCGCCGAGACGGGTGAGGTCTTCGGCGGGGGTCTCGACGTGCTCGTTCACTCGGTCGCGTTCGCAGCGGCCGAGGATCTCGAAGGTCGCTTCATCGACACGCCGCGCGATCGCTTCTGGATGGCAGTCGACATCTCGGCCTACTCGCTCGTCTCGTGCGCCAGGGCCGCGGAGCCACTGATGCAGGCCCGCGGTGGTGGCTCGATCGTGACGATGACCTACCTCGGCGGTGTCCGGGCCGTGCCCCACTACAACGTGATGGGCGTCGCGAAGGCCACGCTCGATGCTTGCGTGCGCCACCTCTCCTGGGACCTCGGCGAAAGTGGGATCCGAATCAACGCGGTCTCCGCCGGACCAGTCCGCACTCTCTCTGCGCGCTCGATCGCGGGCTTCACCACGATGGAGGAGATGTTCGAGCAACGCGCGCCGCTCCATCGTCACATCGACTCCGACGACGTCGGTGGTGCTGCCGCGTACCTTCTTTCCGATGATGCGGTGAACGTGACCGGGACGATGCTCTACGTCGACTCGGGCTATCACGCGATGGGTATGTAGCCGCCGTCCGTAGCGGCCGGCGCCCGGCTTCACCCAGGACCGGAAGGGCAACCGCGCCGCCGCGTGACTCAGCGTGCGAGGTCGAGCACCTGGTTCGCCGCCACGTCCGTCAACCGCTGCTCGCGTCCCCCCGGTGAGCGGATGATCAGCTCGCTCACCGTCTTCTCACGACCGAGGCCGAAATGGGCACGTGGATCCTCCGAGGAGAGGTAGCTGCTGCCGGCTTTCAGCTCCTGCACGAGTCTGCGTCCGTTCGGCAGCACAGCCGTCACGACCGTCCCGGGTGCAAACCGTGCGGGCTTGACGATCAGCCAGTTGCCCTTCGCCCCGGTGTTGCGCAACAGCATCAGCTTGCCGCCGACCGAGCCGACGGCGATATCCATGCTGCCGTCGTTGTCGTAGTCGGCGGCTGCGAGGCCCCGGCCGATCACGTGCGGAGCTGCGGCAAGCCCGACCGCGCGTGTTGCATCCGCGAACTCGCCCGGCCGGTCGTGTGCCGTAAGGTTCTCGAAGACCTGCACGGGCTCGGCGCTCTTCTTCAACCCCTCCACCGGGATCGATCCGTTCGCGAGCACGAGATCGAGGTTGCCGTCGAGGTCGAGATCGACCCACGACGTTCCCCATCCGGCCAGAGTCGTGTCGAATGCCCCGGCGATATCGGAGCGCGCATCGCTGAACGCCGGACGGGCGCCCTTCGAGCCGTCGCTTCGAAAGACTGCGTGGAGCTGCTTGTGTGAGTTCGTCACGAGGAGATCGGTGCGGCCGTCGCCGCTGTAGTCGGCCGCTGCGATGCCCATCCCTGCATTCGGGTCGCCAAGGCCGAAGCGTGCGGCGCGCTCCTCGAGCCGGAAGCCGAGGCCGTTGCGATTTCCCGGGGCGTTGACGTAGAGCCGATTCGGGTTGGCATCGTTCGCAACATAGAGGTCGAGGCGACCATCGCCGTTGATGTCGGTGAACACCGCTCCGAGCCCGTGCTCGACCCGCGTGTCGATGCCGGCCTTCTCGCCGGCCTCGCGGAACCGAGCGTGGCCGTCCCGGTCGTTCCCGAGGTTGAGATAGAGCAGGTCGCGGACACCAAGGTGATCGTTCGGGAACCCTGACGGCGATCCGGGCATCACGGCGTACACGTTCGTGTAGCCGGCGACGAAGAGATCGGGTCTCCCGTCGCCGTTCACGTCTCCGATCGCCGCCCCGGAATGCCAGCCCCAGTCGGTGATTCCGGCCGCGCGGGCGCCTTCCGTGAAGTGACCCTTGCCGTCGTTCCAGAGGAGTGCGTCGTTTCCTGCTGCGGTTACGTAGATGTCGTTGAAGCCGTCGCCGTTGAAGTCGCCGGCGACGCATCCGTTGCCGCGGATCCGGATCCCGGCCTTCGACGTGCGGCTGACATCGGTGAACCGGCCGTTCCGGTTCCTGAACAGAGCGCTTTTCGGCAGCCCGCCGTGCTCGAGCCAGTATCCGTAGTCGAGGTCGGAGTACGAGTTGACCGCGAAGAGATCGAGCCAGCCGTCGTTGTCGATGTCGACCCAGCAGACGCCGCCGCCCATCATCCCGGTCGCATCCGTCGTCTGCGGGGTGCGGAAGGAGCTCTGCTGGAAGTCGATCCCGACCTGCGGAGCCACGTTCTCGAGCCGGATTCCTCCGAGGCCCGATGAGGCGAGCTGAGCCGAGGCTCCGGTGGCCGCTGCCTCGGGCGTACCCCCTCGCATGCCGACGATCACGTATCGCCCCCGGTCGAGCTGGAGCTCGAGGGTGCGGGTGAACGGCGTCCTGTTGCCACTGAAGGCCACCGTCGGTGGGGTCCCCTCAATCGTGACGAGCCGCTCCGTACCCGTCACCGTGGCGATCACGAGGGGAGGCGACTGGCTCACGGCCGGTTCGAGGTTGAGCTGCAGGCTTTCGATGCGGCGCTCCGGAACGATCAGCGCACGATTGGTCGCGAGGCCGATCTGCTGCCAGAGGCCCTGCAACCGTGCGCCGCCTGCAGCGGTGGCAGCGACGCTCCTGTCGCGCTTGCGAAGCGCCTGTGCTTCGAGCTTGAAGTCGGAGACGAGATCGGCGGTGATCTGGCGCGCGATCGTGGTGTTGAGTTGCGTTGCGACGCCCTTCGAGGGAAGGATGGTTGCCGGAGGGAGCACGCCCGTTGCCGTCGGACGCGCGAGCGCCGCGCTCGGCCGGGCCGGAAGGCCCGCCAGCACGAGCAGCCCCGCGAACGCGACGGCCCCGCCGACCGTCATGGCGCCGAGAATGGGCCGCCGCGGAGCGGTGAACATCGGCCCGAAGCGCGGCGAGAGCAGTGCGATCACCGGGCGCGACGCGCAGACGATTGTCAACGCGGCAAGGAGCGCGACTTTCGTCCAGAACTCCGTTGTCGTGGGCGCGATCAGGAGGACGGCGAGGAGTCCGATCGCGATGGCGTAGATACGACGCTGGCGGCTTCCGGTCGGCGTGGTCTTCGGGTCGGTGATCATGAAGAAGAGGAAGATGAGCACCTCGGGCGAGAACACGAGCACGCGCCAGAACTCGAAGCCGGTGATCGGCCCGAGGTGCCAGCGAGCTGTCATCTCGTGGCCGGCGGCCGCGATCACGCCGATGCCGACGGCGAACGTGATCCAGAACGAGGCCGCGAGGGCGAGCAGACGGAGTCGGATCAGAACCGTGAAGACGCCAAAGACGATGACGCCGAGCGCGAGCACCATCCATGGCGACATCGGTCCCCACCAGAGGGCGAGCGGATCGGCCCGCGTCGACCCGAGCAGCACGAAGCAGAGGACGAGCGCGAAGTTGGACGGGTTGAGGAAGTGGTGGCCCCGGAATCGGATCAGGTGCTTCGAGAGAATCGCGACTGTCGCCGTGCCGGCGAAGATCCACCACCCCTGCATGCTCCACCAATCCCCGTGCTCCGTTCCGGGCACTCGGAGCACGAAGGCAATCCCGTTTCCGGTGAGGAGCGCACTCGCAGGCCACATGATCACGCGCCGTCGGTGAAACGTGATCCCGAGCTCGAGCACCGCGCAGGTGAGCAGCGAAACGAGGATCTGGGCGATCGAGAGCTCGAATCCGAAGGCGGTCTGGCCGATGACCTGCAGCGAGGTGATAACGGCCGCGATGCGGAGCCGCGGATCGCGCACATTCGGGAGCAGCACGGGGTAGGCGGTGCCACGGATCGTGAGCGTTCGCCCCACTGCCGGATCAGCCAGGATCGATGCGCCCATCGGGTCATCGTACCGTTGCGTCCTCTGGATCCTGGGCCGTTTCCCGGCGGTGTCGACCCGTTCGTTGACAGCGTGTGCGTCGCTTCCCGGGCCGTTGCTTTATTCTTTGAAGCATGCTTGACGTTCGCGCCCGCTCCCGACACCGCTAGTCCGAGGAGATTATGTGCGCGTGAACTCGCGGATATCGAGGCCGGCGATGATCCATCCCCGCGCAGGGAGGCCGCAGTGAGCACGGCGCGCACGTCGGAGACCGGCCTCTACTCGGCCGAATACGAGCACGATGCTTGCGGCGTCGCTTTCGTCGCTCGGCTCGATGCCGCTCCGCAGCACGAGACGGTCGAACGCGCGCTGCAGGCGCTCGAGAACCTCGAGCATCGCGGTGCGACAGGTGCAGACGCAGGTACCGGCGACGGCGCCGGGATCCTCCTCCAGCTCCCTGACGCGTTCTTCCGCGCCGTTCTCGATGCGCCCCTGCCCGAACCCGGTCGCTACGGCGTCGCGATGTGCTTCCTCCCTGTCGACGAGGCGCGGCGGAACGAGCTCGAGAAGCATCTCTCCCGTCTCGTCGAGGAGGAGGGACAGCAGCTCGTGCGCTGGCGCGACGTTCCGGTCGACCCGGCCTTCGTTGGGGTCACCGCGGGTGCCGCGGCGCCTGTGATCCGGCAGCTCTTCGTCTCGGCGGGCGACGACGTGGGCGCCGACCAGGACGCCTTCGAGCGGAAGCTCTACGTGATCCGTCGGCGCTTCGAGCTGGAGGGAGGCTCCGACGCGATCGTCCCGAGCTTCTCCTCGCGCACGATCGTGTACAAGGGGATGCTCACAGCGACGCAGCTGCGCGGCTACTTCCCTGACCTCCAGGACGAGCGCACCGAGTCGGCTCTGGCACTCGTCCACTCTCGGTTCTCGACGAACACGTTCCCGAGCTGGGAGCTCGCTCACCCGTACCGGATGATCGCCCACAACGGGGAGATCAATACGGTTCGCGGCAACATCAACTGGATGCGGGCGCGCGAGTCGCAGCTCGCGTCGGAGCTCTTCGGCGACGATCTCTCCAAGGTGCTTCCCGTGGTGCAGGAGGGCGGCTCCGACTCGGCGACGCTCGACAACGTGCTCGAGCTGCTCGTGCTCGGGGGCCGTTCCCTGCCGCACGCGATCATGATGATGATCCCCGAGGCGACCGCGGGGCGGGCGGATCTCTCGCCTGAGCTGGTGGGGTTCTACGCGTACCACCAATGCCTGATGGAGGCTTGGGACGGGCCTGCCGCGGTCTCGTTCACCGACGGCCGGGTGATCGGTGCCACACTCGACCGCAACGGCCTTCGTCCGGGACGCTGGCTCGAGACACGAGACGGGTGGGTCGTCCTCGCCTCCGAGGCCGGGGTGCTGGACATCCCCGCGGCCGACGTGCTGCGCAAGGGCCGCCTCCAGCCCGGGAAGCTCTTCCTCGTCGACCTCGAGCAGGGTCGCATCGTGCCGGACGACGAGGCAAAGCGGAGGGTCGCGACGCAGAGGCCCTACGCGGAGTGGTTCGACATCGAGGTCGTCGAGCTCGCCGACCTGCCCGCGCGCGAGCCGCGCCGCGCGCCGACCGAGACGTTGCGCCAGCGTCAGATCGCCTTCGGCTACACGCAGGAGGACATGAAGGTCACGCTTGCGCCGCTCGCGCGGAACGCCGAGGAAGCCGTCAGCTCGATGGGGAACGACACCCCGCTCGCGGTCCTCTCCGACGGTAGGCGGCTCCTCTACTCCTACTTCAAGCAGCTCTTCGCCCAGGTGACGAACCCGCCGATCGATTCGATTCGCGAGGCGATCGTGATGAGCCTGGAAGCGAGCATCGGCTCCGAGAGGAATCTTCTCGACGCGACCCCCGAGCACGCCCGCCAGCTCGCGCTCCCCTCGCCCATCCTGCTGGACGCCGAGCTCGAACAGCTTCGGCAGGTGCATTCGGCGATCTTCAAGGCGCGCACGCTCGATACAACGTGGCCGGTGTCCGAGGGTGAGGTCGGTTTGGACGCAGCGCTCGACCGCCTCTGCCGCGATGCCGACGCGGCGCTTGCGGCGGGCGCCAACATCCTGATCCTCTCCGATCGCGGTGTCGACGCAGACCGGGCTCCCGTGCCGGCGCTGCTCGCTGTTTCGGCGGTCCATCACCACCTCGTCCGCGAGGGAACCCGTCTCCAGGCAGGCCTCGTCACCGAGACGGGCGAGGCGCGCAGCGTGCACAGCGTCGCGACCCTCATTGGCTACGGCGCCGCCGCGGTCAACCCGTACTTGATGCTCGAGACGATCGGTGAGCTCGTCGAGATCGGGCTCCTGCCCGAGGGGATGACGGTGGAGCTGGCGCAGCACCGCGCAGTCAAGGGGATCGGCAAAGGCATCCTGAAGACGCTCTCGAAGATGGGTATCTCGACGATTCCGTCCTATTGCGGCGCGCAGATCTTCGAGGCTGTGGGTCTCGCTCCCGAGCTCGTCGAGCGCCACTTCACCGGCACCGCCTCGCGCATCGGTGGGATCGGTACGGAGCAGATCGCGGGCGATACGCTCGCACGTCACGCTCGTGCGTACCCGGGTGACACCGAGACGCTGCTACCGGTGATCGGCCTCTACGCCTGGCGGCGTGACGGCGAGCATCACCAGTGGAATCCCGAGACGATCGCACTGCTACAGGACGCAGTTCGCAACGAGAGCTTCGAGACGTACGAGGCCTACGCGTGCGCCGTCAACGGGGACGCGGTGCGGAGACGGACGCTTCGCGGGCTCTTGCGCTTCCGCGAGGCCGACGACGGGGGCATCTCGATCGACGAGGTCGAGCCTGCGAGCGAGATCGTCAAGCGATTCGTCACCGGGGCGATGTCGCTCGGCTCGATCTCGCGGGAGGCACACGAGAACCTCGCCATCGCGATGAACCGGATCGGTGGCAAGTCGAACACGGGCGAAGGGGGAGAGGATCCTGTCCGGTTCACACCCGATCCGAACGGCGACCTCCGCCGCTCCGCGATCAAGCAAGTCGCGTCCGGTCGGTTCGGCGTGACGATCGACTATCTGACGAACGCCGACGAGATCCAGATCAAGATGGCCCAGGGGGCGAAGCCTGGCGAAGGTGGGCAGCTGCCGGGGCACAAGGTCGACCAGTACATCGCGAGCGTGCGGCTGACGACGCCCGGCGTTGGCCTGATCTCGCCGCCGCCCCATCACGACATCTACTCGATCGAGGATCTGAAGCAGCTGATCTACGATCTTCGGTGCGCGAACCCGAACGCCCGCATCTCGGTCAAGCTCGTCGCCGAGGTCGGCGTCGGCACCGTCGCGGCCGGTGTTGCGAAGGCGAACGCCGATCACGTCCTCATCTCGGGTCACGACGGCGGCACCGGCGCCTCGCCGCTGTCGTCGATTCTCTTCGCAGGCATCCCCTGGGAGATCGGCCTCGCCGAGACGCAGCAGACGCTCGTGCGCAACGACCTCCGTTCCCGCATCTGGGTGCAAACGGACGGGCAGATCAAGACGGGGCGCGACGTTGTCGTCGCCGCATTGCTCGGCGCCGACGAGATCGGCTTCGCGACCGCGCCACTCGTCGCGAGCGGCTGCGTGATGATGCGCGCCTGCCACCTCAACACATGCCCGGTGGGCATCGCAACCCAGGATCCCGAGCTGCGGAAGAGGTTCGCGGGGCAGCCCGAGCACGTCGTCAACTTCTTCTTCTTCGTCGCCGAGGAGGCGCGCCAGATCATGGCGCGGCTCGGGATCGCGAAGTACGAGGATCTCGTCGGCCGGGTCGAGCTCCTCGAAGCAGACGATGCGATCGCTCACTGGCAGGAGCGGGGCATCGACCTCTCGCGGATCCTCTCCCGTACTGCGATCTCCGATACCACGCCGGTTCGGAGAATGCGGGCGCAGGACTCTCCGCTCGACGACGCCCTCGACTGGAAACTGATCGAGGCGGCCGCGCCTGCCATCGAGGCGGTCGAGCCCGTCGAGCTGTCGTCGCCCATCCGCAATCTAAACAGGACGGTCGGGGGGCTCCTCTCGCACCGCGTGACGAAGGCTCACGGCAGCGTCGGCCTGCCGGATGGCTCGATCCGCGTCGCTCTCACCGGATCCGCGGGACAGTCCTTCGGCGCCTGGCTTGCTCCCGGGATCGAGCTCGCGCTCGTCGGCGATGCCAACGACTACGTGGGCAAGGGGCTCTCGGGCGGAACGATCTCGGTGCGACCGCCTGATGACGCGGGGTTCCTTGCCGAGGAGAACGTCGTGATCGGGAACACGGTGCTCTACGGCGCCACCTCGGGCAAGGCGTTCTTCCGCGGCCTCGCGGGTGAGCGCTTCGCCGTGCGGAACTCCGGCGCGACGGCGGTGGTCGAGGGAGTCGGCGATCACGGCTGCGAGTACATGACCGGTGGCGTCGCCGTCGTGCTCGGCCCGACCGGTCGCAACTTTGCCGCCGGGATGAGCGGCGGGATCGCGTACGTGCTCGACCGCGACGGCACCTTCGCCTCCCGCTGCAACATGGAGCTCGTAGGCTTCGATCCCGTTGAGGAAGCGGACGTCGCCACGATCCTCGCACTCGTCACCGAGCACGGGGAGCGAACCGGCTCGGCCGTTGCTGCACGCGTCCTCTCCGATGCCGCCGCGATCCCCGACCTGTTCGTGAAGGTGATGCCGCACGACTACAAGCGGGCCCTCGCCGACCTCGCGGTCGAGCGCGACGACCACCCCGTCTCGACGGGCGGCGGGGGTTTCTTCACAACCGAGAGCGAGGCCGCGCGCTAATGGGCGAGCTCGGAGCCTTCCTCAGGCTGGACCGCGCCGAGCCGCTCGAGCGCGACCCGGCCGAGCGAGTCAACGACGTGCGCGAGTTCGTCCGGCCGTTACCGCTCCTCGAGCTGCGCAACCAGGGGTCTCGGTGCATGGAGTGCGGCGTGCCGTTCTGCCACAGCGGCTGCCCGCTCGGGAACCTGATCCCGGACTGGAACGACCTCGTCTATCGCGACCGCTGGGAGGAGGCGATCGTCGAGTTGCAGCGCACGAACAACTTCCCCGAGTTCACCGGGCGCCTCTGCCCGGCTCCCTGCGAGGCCGCCTGTGTGCTCGAGATTCGCGAGGGTGAGGCCGTCACGATCAAGCAGATCGAGGTCTCGATCATCGATCGCGCCTTGGAAGAAGGCTGGGTCGTGCCGCGCCCGCCCACGCATCGCAGCGGTCGCACGGTCGCCGTGATCGGCTCGGGCCCCGCCGGTCTCGCGTGTGCCCAGCAGCTCGCGCGCGCCGGGCATACCGTCACCGTCTTCGAACGCGACGAGGCGGCCGGCGGGCTCGTCCGGTTCGGCGTGCCCGAGTTCAAGATCGAGAAGCGCTTGATCGAACGACGCCTCGCCCAGCTCGTGGCCGAAGGTGTCGGGCTCCGCTACGGCGTCGAGGTGGGCGTCGACATCCCGGTCGAGGAGCTACGCGCGACCCATGACGCCGTCGTCATCGCGACAGGCTCCCGCGTCCCGCGCGATCTTCCCGTCGAGGGTCGCGAACTCGACGGCGTGCACTACGCGATGGAATATCTCTACGAGCGGGCACGGGCGATCGCCGCCGACGTCGGAACGGCTGGTGAGCTGGCGCCTCCTCCCCCCGAACGCCCGATCACCGCGGCGGGCAAGCACGTGATCGTGATCGGCGGTGGTGACACCGGTGCCGACTGCGTCGCGAATGCGCACCGCGAGAAGGCTGCCTCGGTAACCCAGATCGAGGTGCTCGAGGAGCCTCCCGCGAGACGACCGGATGCCATTACACCGTGGCCACGGTGGCCGATGAAGATCCGCACCTCGTATGCCCTCAAGGAGGGTGGCGAGCGCGACTTCGCGATCTCGACCACTCATCTCTCCGGTTCGAACGGCGCGGTCGAGCAGATCCACTGGGCCCACAACGACGGGACGCCGCCGTTTGCGCCGATACCGGGCACGGAGGAGTCTCGGCCGGCGGAGCTCGTGCTGCTTGCGATGGGCTTCCTCCATCCCGAGCAATCCCTCCTCGAGCACTTCGGCGTCGACCGCGACGCCCGCGGAAACGTCGCAGCGCCGGAGTACGCCACGTCGGTGGAAGGGGTGTTCACCGCCGGTGACGCGCGGCGTGGACAGTCGCTGATCGTCTGGGCGATCAACGAGGGGCGCCAGTGCGCCGAACGGGTCGACCGCTGGCTGCTAGAACGGGCGGTGTGACGAGAGCAGTGATCCTGTCCGCGGCGCGGACGCCGATCGGCCGCTACGGCGGCGGGCTCGCCGCAGTACGCCCGGATGATCTGGCCGCGCTCGCGGTCGTGGGGGCCGTCGAGCGCGCGGGAGTCGACGCAAGGGAGATCGAGGACGTCTGGCTCGGCTGCGCTAATCAGGCTGGGGAGGACAACCGCAACGTGGCGCGGTTCGCCGCGTTGCTCGCAGGACTACCCGATTCGGTCGCGGGGATCACCGTCAACCGTCTCTGCGCCTCGGGGCTCGCGGCCGTAGTCGGCGCGTGCCACGCGGTGATCGCGGGCGACGGAGACCTCTTCGTCGCGGGTGGAGTCGAGTCGATGACCCGGGCGCCGCTCGTCACCGCGAAGCCGGACCCCGAGGCTCCGGACGAGGAGCGTCCGCTCTATGACACGACGCTGGGTTGGCGGTTCGTCAATCCTCGCTACGAGGAGCACTATTCGACCGAGCGGATGGGCGAGACCGGCGAGAACGTTGCCGAGCGGTGGGGCATCTCTCGCGCCGACCAGGATGCCTTCGCGCTCCGCTCGCACGAGCGCTGGGCCGCCGCAGCCGAGGCGGGCCGGTTTGACGACGAGCTGATCCCCGCGGGCGACCTCGTGCGGGACGAGCATCCTCGCCCCGACACCACGCTCGAGAAGCTCAGCTCGCTGAAGACGGCGTTCCGCGAAGGCGGAACCGTCACCGCGGGCAACTCGAGCGGGATCAACGACGGGGCTGCTGCCCTCGTGATCGCGAGCGAGGAGAAGGCGCACGCGCTCGGGATCGAGCCTCTCGCCGTCTTCGTCGGCTCGGCGGTGGCCGGCGTCGACCCGGCTGTGATGGGAATCGGACCGGTGCCCGCTGTCCGCAAGCTGCTCGGGCGGTCAGGTGTTGGCGTCGACGAGATCGATCTCGTCGAGTTGAACGAGGCCTTCGCGTCGCAGTCGCTCGCGGTTTGCCGCGAGCTCGGCCTCGACGAGGAGCGTGTCAACGTGAACGGCGGCGCGATCGCGCTCGGCCATCCGCTCGGCATGAGTGGTGCCCGGCTCGTCGTCTCCCTCGTTCACGAGTTGCGCCGTCGTGACGGCCACCTCGGTCTCGCAACTCTGTGCGTCGGGGTCGGCCAGGGACAGGCTGCGCTGTTCTCGCGCTGACCAGCCGCCTCACGCGCCGAGAAACAATCGCGCCGCTGGATTTCCGGTCTCCTCGGTGTACGGGTACCCGAGCTCCCTGAGCGACTCCCGGAACGCCCGTCTCTCCTTCGGCGGCACCTGGATTCCCGCGAGCACCCGCCCGTAGTCGGCACCATGGTTTCTGTAGTGAAACAGGCTGATGTTCCATCCCTGGCTCATCGCCTCGAGGAAACCCATCAATGCTCCGGGCCGCTCCGGGAACTCGAACCGGTAGAGCACCTCGTTGGGCGCCGTCGCCGGCCCTCCGACGAGATGGCGAACGTGGAGCTTCGCGAGCTCGTTGTCCGTGAGGTCGAGTGTCGTGATGCCCGCACGGCCGACTGCCCGCAGCAGCTTGTCCTTCTCTGTGCCGTCGCGCACGCTCAGGCCCACGAACACGTGAGCCTCGGCCGGGTCGTGATAGCGATAGTTGAACTCTGTGATGTTGCTTCGGCCGAGGAGGCTGCAGAACGTCCTGAAACTGCCCGGCCGCTCCGGGATCGTTGCCGCGAAGACCGCCTCGCGAGCCTCGCCGAGGTCGGCACGCTCGGCGACGAAGCGGAGCCGGTCGAAATTCATGTTTGCCCCGCAGAGCACGGTGACGAGGTTCTTCCCCGTCACCTTCTCGCGCTCGACCCAGCGTTTCGCACCTGCCACACCGAGCGCGGCCGAAGGCTCGACGATGGCGCGGGTGTCCTCGAAGACATCCTTCATCGCGGCGCACAGCTCGTCCGTGTCGACGAGGACCATCTCGTCCACGTACTTTCGCGCCAGCCGAAACGGCTCGACGCCGACCTGCTTCACCGCAACGCCGTCCGCGAAGAGGCCGACGTGGGGAAGCGTGACGCGCCGCCCCGCGCGCAGGGAGCGATCCATCGCGTTCGCATCTTCCGGCTCGACCCCGACGATGCGGATCTCCGGTCGAAGCCGCTTCACGTAGGCCGCGATCCCGCCGATCAGCCCGCCGCCGCCCACGGCGACGAACATCGCGTCGATCGGCTCGCGGAGCTGGTGGAGGATCTCCATCGCGATCGTGCCCTGGCCGGCGATCACGTCGGGGTCGTCGTAGGGGTGAACGAACGTGAGCCGCCGGCGACGTGCGATTCGCATTGCCTCCGTGTAGGCGTCGTCGTAGGAGTCACCATCGAGCACGACGGTCGCACCGAGAGCCGAGACGGAGTCGACCTTGATCTGCGGTGTCGTCACCGGCATCACGATCGTTGCCTCCGTACCGAGTCGCTGTGCGGCGAGCGCGACCCCCTGTGCGTGGTTCCCCGCGGATGCTGCGACGACGCCTTTGCGGAGGGTCGCGGCGGGCAGGCGCGACATCATGTTGTAGGCACCGCGAAGCTTGAACGAGAAGACGGACTGCAGATCCTCGCGCTTCAGCAGCAACCGGTTGCCGAGGCGCGCCGAGAGCAACGGGGCCTCGTGGAGCGGTGTCTCGACGGCAACGTCGTAGACGTTGGCGTTGAGAATCGCCTCCAGGTAGTCGATCTCGGGTGCCGGGCGCGTCACTGGCCGCTCATCGTACGTCAGGCAGTTCGAACTGCCCGCCAGGTCGGCGTCACGTCGAAATCGAGGTAGAGAGTCGTCTCGAGTTCGATCTCCCGCTCGCCTGCCGGCCCGGAGGGGAGGGCTCCGCGATGGAGGCGGACGGAGTGATAGTGGGCCGGGGCTCGCCGGATCGCGTCCGCATGCCTGGGCTCGCTACGCATGGGCGCCGTGTCGGTGCCGACCGCGAACAGGACGAGGTTCCCCCACCGGCCGTTCGCGAGTTGAACGTTGTGGTACGAGAGAAGCCCGGCGATCTCGTCCGCCCGGGCGAGCATCGCGTGCTCGAGTCGGATGATGACCGAGTGATCGACCCCGTCGCGAGCCTGGCCGAAGAAGCCGACCGCGAGGCAGGGCGACGGATCGTGGAGGGCCCCCGGGCGCGGCGTGACGAGCCAGTGGGTGGCGTGATCACTGTCGACCCAGGTGCCTCCGCCTCCGTGCCTCTCGACATGTTTCACCTGAGCGGAGCGGATCGCCGCCAGGACCGAGAGATCACTGCTCGTGGCCGTCGGGTCGGTGAACGGGCGGCCCGGGACCCGGGTGCCTGCGTCCAGTGCGACGACGCCGGAGGACTCCGCGTTGCTCACTCCGGCGCCTCCCAGCTCGAGATCACTCCGTCGCGAGCGAGCAGCCTCCAGCCCTCGCGGCGGAGGGCCGCCTCTGCGTGGTCGGCACAGACAGCCGCGAACGAGTCGCTCTGCCGGTAGAGCCCACGATGTACCGTCACGAAGCGGACGCCGAGTTCCGGTGGCAGCGAGCCGTAGCCGCACGAGATCCCTCGCAGCCGAAGGGAGAGCGCCAGGGAGGGCTCGGCGGCGGTCGTCGAGTACCCCTGCGGTCGTTCGCGTGGGGACTGCCGTGCGTAGGCGAGGTAGACGCTGCCGTAGTGGGTTCCCGGGATGAAGACGGGCAACTCGAAGAGGCGACCGTCCCCCCGGATCGCCGCGTACGCCGCATTGCCGCGGTCGGGCGCCACGGCGCCGAATACCGGAACCGAGACGTCGAGCGCGAGCGCGGCGAGGAGGGCGCCCGATCCCACGGCGATCAGCGTCCGACCACGTTTACCGCTGCCTTTGTGTTGGTTCAACACAAAGGCAGCGGCAAACCCCACGAGTGCGGCGATCGCGAGGCAGGCGATCGGCATCAGCCGCTCGGGAACGCGGGCGAACCGGAGGGGCGGCAGCACCCACCAGAGGATCTTGTAGAGCGGAACGTTCGCGCCGAGCGCGAGGACGCACGGCACGACCGCGGCGAGCCCGAGGAACGTCGCGAGCCCACGCTTGGCCCGGACCGCCCAGAGCCCGACGAGAGCGAGGAGAGGGGTCAGCCAGCCAAGGAAGACGTACTCCTCGATACCGGCACCGACGCCGCGCGTGAACAGATCGGAGATCTCGGCCGAATAGAAATCGACCTCCCCGAGTGACCGGCCGTCGCCGACGACAGACCCGGCGACAACGATCCGTTGCACGACAATTGCTGTCACGGCCGCTATCGCCACGCCCGCTCCGGCCTTCCACCAGTCCGGCCGCGGCACCCTCGCCCACGTGTAGCCGAGCGCGAGAAGGACGGCTCCCATCGCGAGGTGGATCTGGCCGGACAACGGGATAGCGGCGAGCGCGATGGCGGCCCAGACGAATCGTCGTCGCTCGAGTGCGAGCAACACGGCCGGGAGAAGGAAGGCGATCAGACCGAGGAGATGACCGGTGGACTGGCCTACCCGGTAGGGCGCGAGCGCGAACACGAGCCCCCCGGCGAGCGCCGCGGACCGCACGAGTCCGAGAGATCGCAACCACCAGCACGCGGCGCCGCCGGCCGCGACCACCGAGAGGAGGACGATCAGGTTGTAGGCCCAGATGTTTCCGAGGAGATGGCGTAACGGCCAGAACGGGGCGCCGAAGAGCCACCCCTGGAAGTTCGGCGCGGCGTTCGACTGCGGGCGGAAGGAGTAAGGGTCGGCCCATGGTGCCCCAGCGTTCTCGATTTGGTGGCCGGGAAGCCAGAATGCCCACCCGAGCTGCAGGTGATCGCCCGCCGCCGCCTCGCCGTGGCCGGCCGCAGGGAGGGCGAGGTAGTGGTCGTCGAGGTGCTGGACCGCGGGCCACGTTGCCCAGATCGCGCAGGCGGCGTAGAGCGCTAGGGCGAGAGCGACGAAGCCGCTGCGATCACGGCGTCGATGTCCGGTAGGTCGCTCCCGAGTTCCCATGCGGCCCTGACCGTATCGCCCTGGATCAGGAACGCGCTGCGTGCAGGCACATCCGCCATCCCGTCGAACTCGCGCGCGAGGCCGAACCGGCGCGTCGCCTCCCCGTCCCAATCGGAGAGGAGCGGCACGCCTGCGACCCCGAGCGTTGTTGCCCACGCCGCATGTGACCACGGCGAGTCCCGCGAGATCGCGAACGGTCGAACACCGGCCCGCTCGAGATCGGGGAGCCGATCACGGAGGAGGAAGAGCTCGTTGGTGCAGGTCGGAGACCAGTCGAACGGATAGAAGCACAGCAGGGACGGTTCCTCACCCGCCAGGACGTCGTGGAGCTCGATTGGCCCGGAGCGAATCTCCGCCCAGACTCGAGCTCGGGGAATTCGATCGCCGGCTTCGAGCATCTAGCCGACGTTGGCGGGCAGCGTCTCGGTTGCAAGTGCGATCTCCTCGACGACTTCACGGATGTCGCGGTTTGCGTTGAAGATACGGAGCTGTCGGTCGGCGCTGTTGCCCCGGTCGAGCAGGGCGCCGATCCCCTCGAGCTCCCGCTCCGATCCGAGCTCACGCGCATGTGGCTCGATCTCACGCACCGTTCGGCGTACGAGCTGCGCCAGGGGGATGCGGTTGCGACGCCCGGTTGCAAGATCCATCACCGGTGCCTCGAGTCCATAGCGGGCTGCAAGCCACTTGTTCTCGGTCGTGAGGATGCGGTGGTAGCTCGGAATCTCTTCCCCGGCATCGTGGCGCTCGGAGAGCTGCTTGACGAGCGCCTGGCAGTACGCGGTGATCGCGACCGCATCCTCGACCCGCGTGACCGCGTCGCAGATCCTGATCTCGATCGTGCCGAGCCGCGGGTGCGGCCGGATATCCCACCAGATGTGCGTGTAGTCGGCGATACAGCCCGTGCGCTCGAGTTGCCCGACGACCTCGGCGTAGTCCGAGTAGTCGCGGAACCGCGGTGGGGGCCCGGAGCGCGGGAACGAGGAAAACACCATCTGCCGGCTCGACATCAGACCGGTCGGCTCGCCTCGCCAGAACGGTGAGCTCGCAGACATCGCGAGCAGTGGTGCGAGCTGCGGCAGCAGGCCGTTCATGACCTTGATCGCCTTGTCCGGGTCGTCGATCGCGACGTGGATGTGCATCCCGAAGATCAACTCGCGCCGGGCGATGTACTGCAGTTGGTCAACGAGCTGACGGTAACGATCCTTCGCGGTGATCCGTTGCCGCTCGAAGAGGCTGAAGGGGTGCGTTCCCGCCGAGCCGACGCGCATGCCCTTCTCGCGGGCAACCCCACAGACGTAGGCGCGGAGCTTCACGAGCTCGCCCATCACATCCGCAGGCGTGCGGCACACGGGGGTTGCGATCTCGAGCACCGACTGCATCAGCTCGGGGTTGATCTGCGGCTCGAGCTCGTGCCCCTCGATCGCGGCCAGCACCGTCTCGATGTGCTGGACGAGGTCGAACGACGTGCCGTCGAGGAGCTGGTACTCCTCCTCGACGCCAAGGGTGTACGGTTCGCTCTTGCCGAAGCGGTGGTCGTGCACGCTCGCGGCGCCTCTCGTGCCGCTCGAGCCCTTGCCGGTGATGTCGGGCGGGATCAGCTGCTTGCTCATCCCACGACCGCTTCCGCCTCGATCTCCACCTTCCAGGCCGGATCGAGAAGCCCGGTCACGACGCACGTTGTCGCCGGCCGGATGTCGCGAAAGACCTCTCCGTGTGCGCGTCCGATCTCCTCGAAGTCCGCCGGATCGGTGATGAACACCCGGGTCCTGACGACATCCTCGACGGACGCGCCTGCCAGGGCGAGCGCTCCGGCGATGATCGAGAGGCAGAGCCGCGCCTGCTCGTAGGCCCCCGGGGGCGTCTGAGATCCGTCGGGCGCGATCGGCGCCGTGCCGGCGACGTGCACTGTCGAGCCGACGACGACAGCGCGCGAGTAGCCGACGATTGGTTCGAACGGGGAGTGTCCCGAGATCAGGCGGCGCTCCATCGTCTCGGTAGTATCGCGCGCCGTGGAGGCTTTGCGCCAGATCGACCGTTGGGATGTGCCATTCGCCGCGGCAGGAGTGACTCGAGTGGCGGCTACTGTCGCAACCCACGGAGACGCACGTCGTATCGTCCGTCTCGCGTCCGTCTCGAAGCCGGTTGCAGCACTCGCGACCCTCGTCGCGGCGGAGGAGGGCGTCGTCGATCTCGACGAGCCGGCCGGCCCTCCGGGCTCGACCGTCCGGCACCTGCTCGCGCACGCGTCGGGCCTCCCGTTTCATGGGACGGAACCGATCGCCCGTCCAGGAAGTCGGCGTATCTACTCGAACGAGGGGTTCGGCGTTCTCGGAGAGCATGTTGCGGCGAAGGCGGAGATGTCGTTTTCGGACTACGTGCGCGCCTCCGTTTGCGAGCCGCTCCGGCTCGGCCTCGACCCGGATGGGCATCCTGGAGCGGACATGCGCGCCTGCCTCGACGACGTTCTCGCCCTCGGGCGTGAGCTGCTCGCGCCGGCGACTGTCGCGCGCGAGACGCACGAGGAGATGGTCTCCGTCCAGTTTCCCGGGCTCGACGGCGTACTGCCGGACTTCGGGCGCTTCAGCCCAATGGACTGGGGGCTCGGCGTCGAGCTGAAGGGAGACAAGCAGGATCACTGGTCGGGCTCACTCACCTCGCCCGCCACGTTCGGACATTTCGGAGGCAGCGGGACGTTTCTCTGGGTCGACCCGATCCGGGGCGTCGCGTGCGCCGCTCTGACGACGACAGAGTTCGGCGAGTGGGCGAAGCGCGCCTGGCCGCTCCTCTCCGATGCGGTGATCGGCGAACTCGACTCCTGAGCGTGCCAAGGGGCGGCGACGGACTACGTGTCGTCCGCGTAGAGCGGCCGTAGCAGCTCGTTGAACGTCTCTCGATCGCAACTCGCGACGACGCAGTTCGTCATCGCCGTCACGGTAGCGGTGCGCTCGACACCGAGGAGCGCCGCGACCTCGCCGAACGTCTCGCCCGGCCGCAGGACGCCTCGCGCGCCCCGTTCCTGCTGAGCTACTCCGGCAAGCCCCGAGAGCAGGACGTAGAAGCGATCCGTGCGATCGTCCTCGCCGACGATCCGCTGCCCGCCGGGGAACTCCTCGCGCACCATTCGTTCCGCGAGCTTCGCGATCGTCTCACCGGGGAGCGACCCGAAGAGCCCGATTCTCTGGAGCTCGGTGACCGAGGCCGGGACGTGACGAGGACTCATGTCCCTACCGTAGCGGCGGACATTTCAGTCCCAAAGCACAGCGAGCCGACTCGTGTGTCGGCTCGCTGTGAGGGGGGTCGACTGACGGTCGATGCTACGCGGCCGTGAGGCCGAGAGTGCGCTCGATCGCGCCCTTGGGCTGGGCGCCGATCACTGCGACAGAGGGCTCGCCGTCGCGGAACAGGATCATCGTCGGGATCGACGCGATCCCGAAGCGCTCGGCAAGCTCGCGCTCCTCGTCGATGTTGACCTTGACGAGCTTCAGCGAGCCGGCCTGCTCCTCGACGATGCGGTCGAGGACGGGCGCGACGGCGTGGCACGGGCCACACCACTCGGCCCAGAAATCGACGAGCACGGGCACATCGCTCTGAATCACTTCCTGCTCGAACGTGTCGTTCTTGACTGCAGTTGCCATTGGATCCTTTCGGTCTTTCGTGTAGCCACCACGTATCTGTACTACCACGAATCGTTACTGCGTTTTCGGGTCTCACCCCTGTACAACGAAGAGAGGCCGTAGCCTCTTCCCTAGAATCGGGTGATGTTCGCACCTCTTCCGGACAAACCCGACCACGATACGCTCGAGCTGGAGGTTCTCGCGCTCTGGGAACGCCAGGCGACGTTCGCCCGATTGAGGGCCAGGAACGCCGAAGGACCGCGGTTCAGCTTCTTCGACGGTCCGGTCACGGCGAACAAGGCGCTCGCCGTCCACACAGCCTGGGGGCGGACTCTGAAAGACGTCTTCCAGCGGTACAAGGCGGCTCAGGGGTGCCACCAGCGCTACCAGAACGGCTTCGACTGCCAGGGGCTCTGGATCGAGGTCGGGGTGGAGCGGGCCCTGGGCCTCAACTCGAAGCAGGACATCGAGGAGTTCGGTCTGGCGGAGTTCTCCCGGCGTTGCCGTGAGGTCGTCGCCACGTCCGCCAGTGACCTGACCGAGGGCTCGATTCGCCTCGGACAATGGATGGACTGGGGCAACGACTACTTCACTTTCTCGGACACGAACATCGAGTACATCTGGAAGTTCCTCCGGATCGTCCACGCGAAGGGGTGGCTCCTCCAGGGTCACCGCGCGACGGAGTGGTGCCCACGATGCGGCACGTCGATCTCTGCGCACGAGCTCCATGGCAGCTACGTCGACCGCGTCGACCCGTCGCTGTATGTGCGGTTCAGGCTCCTCGACCGACCCGGGGAGGCGGTCGTGATCTGGACGACGACACCCTGGACGCTTCCCGCGAACGTCGCCGCCGCCGTTAACCCGGCGTCCGAGTATGGTCGCCTCGAGAACGGCGACTGGGTCGCCGTCTCCCGCTTTCCCGATGAGGCTTTCAGCGAGCGTCTGCCGGGCTCGGGACTCGTTGGCTGGCGCTACGAGGGCCCGTTCGACTCGCTCGGCCCCGGAGGGGCGGTCGAGCATCGCGTGATCCCCTGGGTCGACGTCTCCATGGAGGATGGCACCGGAATCGTCCACATCGCTCCGGGCTGTGGCGCCGAGGACTTCGAGCTTTCGAAGACGTTCGGTCTCGCCGTGATCGCGCCGGTTGACGAGGCGGGTCATTTCTACTCGACGTTTGGCTGGCTGCACGGGCTCTCCACGGGAGACGCGGCGGAGCAGATCATCGGCGATCTCGAAGAGCGCGGACTGCTCGTCGAGGCGAAGCAACACGAGCATCGCTACCCCGAGTGCTGGCGCTGTCACACACCGCTCATCTTCCGGCTCTCGGACGACTGGTTCATCGGCGTCGACGAGATCCGGCAGCCGCTCCTCGACGCGAACGCCACCGTCGAGTGGACACCCGAGTACATGGGCAAGCGGATGGACGACTGGCTTCGCAACATGGGTGACTGGAACATCTCGCGCCGCCGCTACTACGGGTTGCCGCTGCCCTTCTACCCTTGCTCCTGCGGGCATCTGAACGTGATCGGCTCGCGCGCCGAGCTCGAGCAGCGGGCCGTATCCGGGCTCGCGCAGCTCGAGGAGCTCCGTCGGCCGTGGATCGACGCCGTGCCGATCCGCTGTGACGCGTGCGGCGAGGCGGTCACGCGGATCGAGGAGGTCGGCGACGTCTGGCTCGACGCGGGCATCGTGCCGTTCTCGACGCTCGGCTGGGAGAATCCCGAGTACATCCCGGAGGGGTATGCGACCGGCGCGGCGAAAGGCCTGACGACCGCCGATCTTCCTTCCCACGCAACCTGGGAGGAATGGTTCCCGGCCGACTGGGTCTCCGAGATGCGCGAGCAGATCCGGCTCTGGTTCTACTCCCAGCTCTTCATGTCGGTGGCGCTCACGGGGCGCGCACCGTTTCGCAAGGTGCTCGGTTACGAGAAGATGCTGGACGAGCACGGGCGCGAGATGCACGGCTCGTGGGGAAACATGATCGATGCGAAGGACGCGTTCTCGCGCATGGGCGCCGACGTGATGCGCTGGCAGTACTGCGCGCAGCCGCCCGACCGCAATCTCCTCTTCGGCTTCGGGCCGGCGCAGGAGATCAAGCGGCGTCTGCTCACGCTCTGGAACTCGGCGAAGTTCCTCGCCGACTACGGTGCGATCGAGTCATTCCAGCCGATCTACGCGGATCTCGACCGAGGTGGGCCCGACACCGAGCTCCAGCCGCTCGACCACTGGCTCGTCGAGCGGACGGCACAGCTCGTCAGTGCTGCCGAGGCGGGATACGAGCGCTGGCTCACGGTCGATGTTACGCGGGCCTTCGAGGCGTACGTCGACGATCTCTCGAACTGGTACATCCGTCGTTCGCGGAGGCGCTTCTGGGACGGCGAGGAGGCGGCTCTTCGTACCCTCTGGTTCGGTCTCGTCCAGGGGCTGCGTGTGATCGCTCCGGTGATGCCGTTCCTTGCCGAGCATCTCTGGCAGGCGCTCGTCGCCGACGTGGTCGAGGGCGCTCCCGATTCGGTCTTCCTCGCCGGCTGGCCAGGTGAGCGCGCTCCCGATCTAGCACTGCTCGCGGAGGTCGCCGAGCTTCGGCGAGTCGTCGCGCTCGGGCACCAGGCGAGATCGGCTTCGGGACTCAAGCTGCGGCAGCCGCTGCGGCGGATCGTTGTCGAGGGTGCGCCGCTCGCTGCCGCTCACGCCGACGAGATTGCCGAGGAGCTCCGGGTGAAAGAGGTCACGTTCGACCACGTCGATGCGGAGCTGCGGGTCAAGCCGCATCTTCCCGTGCTCGGGCCGAAGCTCGGGAAGGAGCTGGGCGTCGTCCGTGCCGCCCTACAGGCGGGCGAGTTCGAGGAACTCGCTGGTGGTGGCTTTCGCGTCGCCGGTCACGAGCTGGGCCCGGAGGAGGTGCTCGTCGAGCGAGCCGGAAAGGACGGGTGGGCGGTTGCCGGCGATGCCGGGGTCACGGTCGCAATCGAGACGGCTGTCGATGACGAGCTCGCGCTCGAAGGCCGCGTGTACGAGTTGATCCACCGTGTCAACTCGATGCGCAAGGATGCGGGCCTCGAGTTGACCGATCGAATTGATCTTGCGCTTCCCGGTACGGACGCTGATCTTCTCGTGCACTCGGAGTGGATCGCCCGCGAGACGCTCGCGGTGAAGGTCGCCGTCGCGGCGGTGGAAGCCACCGCGATCACGCGAGCATGACCGATGCCGTCCGTGTTGGGCTCGTGGGATGCGGCCGGCTCGCCGAGCGCGGCTATCTTCCGGCGCTCGCGCTCACGGAATCCGTCACGCTCGTAGCCGTTGCCGACCGAGACGAGGGGCGGTGCGCCGCTCTGGCACCCGATCTCCCGGCGTACGCGTCCGCTCGAGACCTCCTTGCCCGCGAGGAGATCGAGCTGCTCGTCCTCGCCCACGCTGCCGCCGACCACGTTCCCGATGCGTGCGCCGCGGCAGCCGTCGGAGTCTCTGCTCTCGTCGAGAAGCCCCCGGCTCGGACGGCGCCCGAGGCACGGCAGCTCGTTGGCCTCGACCCGCCTGCGTGGCTCGGGTTCAACCGACGCTTCGAGCCCGAAATGGCGGACGTGCGTGCGCGGATGATGAGGGCGCCGGTCACCACGCTCGAGCTCGAGCTGTCGATCATGCGCACAGCCTGGGACGCCCTCGACGGATCCGAGGCAGCCGTGCTCGACCTCGGGCCGCACCTCGTCGATCTGGCCCTCTGGCTGACCGGAGCCAGGCCCGTCCGGGTACGAGTCTCGAGCATGAGCGGCGACGCCGCCACGTTCGAGCTCGAGCTCGATGAAGTGACAGTGAGCGTGAACGTCTCTCACGCTCGAGCCTGGCGAGAGCGAGTCGTCGGGCGGGACGCCCGCGGGCGGACCGTGGCGCGACTCGATCGCGGCGGTGCCGTTCGGCGCCTCGCGGCAAGGGCGCGCGCGGTCGACGGAGGGCCCCTCGTGCGCTCTCTGGCAGCGCAACTGACGGCCGTTGCCGCGGCCGGTCGCGGCAACGCGTTCGACGCACGGCTCGCAACCGCGGCGGAAGGGGTCGTCGTGATGGAGGTCATCGATGCGGTGGTCGAGTCCGAGGGGCGCGATCGGGCGGTGTCGTGGGACTGAAGGGGGTCGCGTGCTGGCCCTGATTGCATTGAACGCCGTTCCGGCCCGCGTGCTTGCCGAGCTCGAGTCGGAGGGACGAACGCCTCGCCTCACCGAGCTTCGGCAAGGAGCCTCGGCGGTAGAGCTTTCGACACCTGCGGCGTTGTTTCCGGCCGGCGTCTTCCCGACGCTCTGGAGCGGAGTCCCGCTCGCAGAGCACGGGCTGCATTACCCGTTCATGTGGGACGCGGGAAGCCAGCGCGTGCGGTCGATCGAGGGCTTCGCGCCACCGACGATGATGTGGGATCGCGTATCCGAGGCCGGCGGGCGGGTTCTCGTCGTTGACCCGTACGAGTCCAGCAAGTCAAGATCGGTCGATGGTCTCGTGATCTCCGGCTGGCAGTTCGCGAATCGGATAGTGCTGCGGCCCTCCTCTCTGCCAGCGGGCGCAAGGCGCCGGTGGGAGCGCCGTCTGGGCTCCGGCGGTCGCGGAGAGGAGGTCTTCGGAGAACCGGACGAGCGGAGCCTCCGGCGGCTTGTCGGAACGCTCACGGCAGCCCCGAAGCGCGTCGCCGACCTGGTCCTCGCGGCACTTCCGGAGATCCGACCTGACCTCCTTGTGGTCGATTTTCCGGCGATTCATCTCGCGGGTCACCAGTTCTGGGATCCAGCAGCGGTCGTCGGGGGCATCTCGACGACGTCCGCCCGTGAGCTGCATGAGGCGCTTCGTGATGTCATTGTCGAAGCAGATACGGCGCTCGGCCGGGTCGTCGACGCGTTGCCGCCCGGCGCGGACGTGGTCGTCTTCTCGCCTCTCGGGATGGACGCGGATACGAGCCGGACGGACGTCCTCGGTGTTCTGCTCGCGGCCGTTCTCGACGACGCACGGCTCGCCCGCGCGAGTGCGGGCGGCGCGTGGGGTTTCCGCGCGTCGGTGCCCGCTTCGGTCAGGGCGCGCATCGCGGGCGCGCTGCCCGATCGCGTCGCGATCGAGATCGCCGCGCGCCTCGAACTGCGCGGCACCGACTGGTCGCGGACGCGAGCATTCTCGCTTCCTTCTGACACGAGCGGGTTGGTCCGGTTCAACGTCCAGGGTCGCGAGAGAGACGGGATCGTGGCTCCCGGCGATGTTGCGGCTCTGGTGGCGGAGATCCGGGCAGGGCTCGAAAGCTTCGCCTTCGAGGATGGAGCGCCGGTGGTCACCTGTGTCGACGTCGTCGCCGACACGTTCGGGGGCGCGGCGGGCTCGCATCTCCTGCCCGATCTTGTCGTGCAATGGAACGATCGGCCCGCGCGGCGCGGGGAGCTCCTGCACTCTGCGGAGTTCGGTGCGATTCGACGCGACGGGCCCGGCAGCGGACGCTCGGGCAACCACACCACGGACGCCTGGGCGCTCACCCTGTCCGCGACCGGCCGAGCGAAGCGGCAATCGCTGGGGGATGTCACCGATATCGCGGCGACGGCTCTCGCGCGGTTCGGGATCGAGAGCGCCGGTGACTCGCTGATCGAAATCGCATGAACGCGTCTGTCGTCGTCCCGACCCGTGACCGGCCGGCTGCGCTCCAGCGCTGCCTCGCGGCCGTCCGGGAGCAACGGGGCGTCTCGCTCGAGGTCGTCGTTGTGGACGATGGCAGCAGGGAGCGTGAGGCAGTCGCCGCTGTGGCCGATGCCTTCACCGCCAGGCTCGTCCGCCTCGAGGGCGTGGGGCCGGCGGCGGCACGAAACGCCGGGGCCGTGGAGGCGAGAGCCGGAATCGTTCTCCTGCTCGACGACGACTGCGTTGCCCGGGCCGGCTGGGCCGAGCGGCTCACGAGCGAGGTTACGTCGGACTCCACGCGCGTTGCCGCGGGGGCAGTGTTCCTTCCTCAGGGCGCGAACATCTGGCTGCGCGCGAGCGAGCGGCTTGCGATCAGAGCCGAGCTCTCCTCTCGTCTCTTCCGCACGATCAACCTGGCATGTCGAACGGAGGTTCTGCTCGAGTTGCCGTTCGACGAGAGCTTCCCGAGCGCTGCCGGCGAGGACCGTGACTGGTGTGTCCGGGCCGAACGAGCCGGTCTCTCGTTCGCGCGCGTGCCCGAAGCCGCTGTCGAGCACCAGGCCACCCTTCGCACGTGGTCGTTCCTGCGCCAGCAGGCTCGGTACGGCCGAGCCGTCCAGCTCCTTCGTCGGCGGGGTACGCACACACGGATACCCGGCGATGCTCTCCTAGGGGATCTTCTGGCCGGCTTCCGCGAGAACCCCTTTCTGGGCCTCGCGATGGCCGCAGCCCACGGAGCCACCGCCGCCGGGTACATCCTCGAATGGGGCTCGCGGGCAACGCGATAGGGTGGAGACGGATGGGGGGACGATCATCAGTCGGGATCGCCGTTCTCGGCGCCGGTCCCGCAGGCCTCACGGCTGCTCACGTGCTCGGCTCTCGCGGGGTCGCGGGCGTCGTCTACGAGGCGGACAGCCAGGTCGGTGGCATCGCCAAGACCGTCGAGCACAACGGCTTCCGATTCGACCTGGGCGGACATCGCTTCTTCACGAAAGTGCCGTGGGTGCAGGAGATGTGGGAGCAGGTGCTCGGCGACGAGTTCCTCGTACGCCCACGGCTTTCGCGTATCTACTACCGGGGCGGCTATTTCGCGTATCCACTCCGCGCCGAAGACGTTGTCCGCCGTCTGGGCGTCGTCGAGACCGGACGATGTCTCGGGTCGTACGCCGCCGCGAAGATGAGGCGGTCGGAACCGCCTGAGACCTTCGAGGACTGGGTCACGTCACGGTTCGGACAGCGGCTGTACGACGCGTTCTTCCGGGAGTACACGGAGAAGGTGTGGGGCATCCCCGGCAACGAGATCCAGGCCGAGTGGGCTGCGCAGAGGATCCGGAACCTGTCGCTCTGGACGGCGCTGACATCCGCGCTGCGGATCAAGCGCCGACATGTCACCAGCCTGATCGAGGAGTTCCATTACCCGCGGCTCGGCCCCGGGCAAATGTGGGAGGCCATCGCGGGGCAATCGGCACACGACGGCGTTCCCGTCCTGCTCGAGCAGCGCGTCAACCGGATCGCGCACGATGCGTCAGGTGTGACCGCGATCGAGGTCAGCGGTCGGGGAGGCGCAACCGACCTCGTCGATGTCGACGGGGTCGTCTCGAGCATCCCTCTGTCCGAGCTCGTGCTGTCGCTCGACCCGCTTCCGCCGGACGACGTCGTCGAGGCGGCGCGAAGGCTCCGCTACCGAGATCTCCTTGTTGTCGGGTTGATCTCGACGGACCCCGAGCCGTTTCCCGACAACTGGATCTACCTCCATGACCCCGGAACGCGGGCGGGGCGGGTGCAGAACTTCGGCGCCTGGAGCCCCGGCATGACTCGGCCCGGGTACACGTGTCTCGGTTCCGAGTACTTCTGTTTCCAGGGCGACGAGACGTGGTCTCTGCCCGATCACGCCCTGATCGAGCTCGCGAAGCGCGAGCTCGGGCAGATCGGGCTGATCGATCCGACGAGCGTTGTCGACGGCGTGGCCATCCGCGTACCTCGTGCCTACCCGATGTACGACAGCGGCTACGACGCCGCGGTCGCGACGCTCCGGGCATTTCTCGCCACGGTGCCGAAGCTCCAGACGGTCGGGCGCAACGGGCTCCACCGTTACAACAACCAGGACCATTCGATGTGGACGGCCGTTCTCGGGACGTTGAACCTTCTCGACGGAGCAGATCACGACGTGTGGGCCGTGAACGCCGACGCCGAGTATCACGAAGAGGGCGAGTTGCGAAACCCCCTCGACCAGCGTGAGGCGGTCACAGCGGTCGCGTAGCTGCGACGACTCCCGCGGGAATAGCCGCAACGGCGGTCAGCTGGTGGATGGTGTGCAGCCCGATTCCGGCGATCGCGCCGCGGACGCCGAGACGCTTGTGAAGAACCCCGATCAGATCTCGGTTCAGCGCAACTCCCGCGACAATGCCTGAAGCGGTGACCAGGGGCCGGCCGCGGACGAGCCCGTAGGCAACCGCGGCCGCCGCGAGCGCGCTTCCTCGCTCGCGCCCTCCGAGGTTCAGCGTCGCCGGGAGCTTGCGCTGCTCGACGATGAGCTCAACCCACGGTACGGCTCGGCGTCTGAAGTCCGTCTCCACCATGGACGAGAGCGTCCAACGCTTGAGGTGCGTCCCTCGAAGCTCGGGGTCGAGAACGATCCGACCCTTCTCGGCCAGTCGCGCTCCGAGCTCGATGTCCTCGATCGATGGGTGCCGATAGCGGCCCGCGTCGAACCCTCCAACGGCGTCGAACGCAGTGCGCCGCACGGCTCCGAGGCCGGCCCAGAACGTGTGGACATCCCCCGCCGAGCGCTGGTGGACGACGTGGTGAAGGAGGTTGCGGAATCCGGTCACGATCTCGCCCGTCTCGGCGAGGTCGTCGTAGGAGCCGAACACCGCGATCAGGCCGTCATCGAGCGCGAATGCCCGCCGGATCCGGGTGAACGCATCCGGCTGGACGACCACGTCCGAATCGATGAAGACGACGACGTCCGCGCCGGTCTGCTCGACGCCCGCGTTCCGCGCAGCCGCCGGGCCGGAGCCGCGTGGCGATCTGACGACGACGACCTCTGCCGGCGGATCGTCGGCGGCCGTGATCGCGGCGAGGCAGCGATCGAGGGTCGGCGGATCGTCGGTCGCCGGAATGACGAGGGCGAGCGTGAGCGGTGCGCCCGTCAACGCTGCGACTCGGCGAGGATCAGCTCCCTCCGAAGCTCGACCGGCAATCTGAACGTGACGTCCTCGACGGTCATCTGGAACGGCTCGATCCGCTCGACACCCCGCTCCCGGAACCAGTCGCAGAGCCGGGCGACGAGCCGCTCGGGAGCGGACGCACCCGACGAGATCCCGACCGTCCGGACACCGTCGAGCCAGCTCTCGTCGATCTCGGTCTCGTCGTCGATCAGGTGGCCGGCGACGCCGGACGCCCGCGCGACGTCGACGAGCCGGTTCGAGTTGGAGGAGTTCCTGGACCCGAGGACGAGGAGCAAGTCGATCTCCGCGAGCATCTCCTTGACTGCCCACTGCCGGTTGGAGGTCGCGTAGCAGATGTCTTCCCTCCGAGGCGCGTAGATCTGGGGAAAGCGCCGGCGCAGAACTGCGATGATCTCCGACGTCTCGTCGACGGAGAGCGTGGTCTGCGTGATGTAGGCAAGGCGCGTGCCGGGGTCGAGCGACAGGGACTCGGCCTCGTCGACATCCTGAACCAGCACTGTGGCGTCGGGTGCCTCGCCCATCGTCCCGACGACCTCCTCGTGCCCCTCGTGGCCGATCAGGATCACGGTGTACCCGTCCGCGGCATACCGTCGCGCCTGGACGTGCACCTTGGTGACGAGAGGGCAGGTCGCGTCGATCACGTTGTGGCCCAGTTCGGCGGAATTCGCGTGGACGGTCGGAGCGACACCGTGTGCGGAGTACACGACGGTTGCGCCCTCGGGCACCTCCGTCTCCTCGTCCACGAAGATCGCGCCTCTCGCTTCGAGGTCACGGACGACGTGGATGTTGTGGACGATCTGCTTGCGGACGTACACCGGGGCGCCGTAGTGGTCGAGTGCTTTCTCGACGGTCTCGACCGCCCGTTCGACCCCGGCGCAATAGCCACGGGGTGATGCGAGGAGGACGCGTTCGACCACGTCGACAGGGTATCCGTACCGGGCGATTCGCCGAACGCGGCCCTCGCGGGCCGCCTCGCAACAATCCACGGGTAAGCGTAGGGAGATGGCGTAGCCTCTCCCGGGACAGGTCAGAGTGGCACGGGCCTCAGGGGCAGTCGGGCGCAGCGTTGTGAGATGCCGCACTAGTAGGCTCGTTGTCGATGATCGACCGTGTCGCCCTGTTCGTCACCTGTCTTGCGGACACGCTCTACCCGGACGTCGGGAAGGCGACCGTCACGGTTCTCGAACGACTCGGGATCGAGGTCGTCTTCCCGCTCGAGCAGACGTGCTGTGGTCAGATGCACGCGAACTCGGGCTATCCCGGCGAGGCCGAAGCGCTGGCCCGGAGGTTCGTGGAGGTCTTCGAGGGTTTCGACGCGGTCGTTACGCCTTCGGGATCGTGTGCCGCACAGGTGCGGGAGCATTTCGGCGGGCTGCTCGACGGGGACGATCGCGGCGTCCCTGAACGGACCTGGGAGCTCTCGCAGTTCCTGACCGGCGTCCTCGGCGTCGAGAGCGTCGGCTCGACCTTCGAGGGAACGGTTACGTATCACCCGACGTGTCACTCGTTGCGGTTGCTCCGGGTGGGTGACGCGCCGCTTCGGCTGCTGCGGGCCGTACCCGGCGTGGAGCTGGTCGAGCTACCCGACGCCGAAGAGTGCTGCGGCTTTGGCGGAACGTTCGCTGTCAAGAACGCGGACGTCTCGACCGCGATGCTCGACGAGAAGATCGCGGCCGTCTCGGCATCGGAGGCAACCGTCGTGTGCGCCTGCGACAGCTCGTGCCTGATGCACATCGGCGGCGGCCTTCGGCGCCGCGGGATCGACGTCCGACCTCTCCATCTCGCAGAGATCCTGGCATCGTGAGCGCGGAGGGCCATGCCTCCGACGGGGGTCTTCGGCCTCCCCCGCGACCGGCGGGCGCCGCAGCTCGGGACGCGCTACCGGAGAGCTTCCCACGCGCGGTGAAGGCGGCGCTCGCGAACCCGCAGGTTCGCGCGAACATCCGGCACGCGACAACTGCGATTCGGCGTAAGCGGGCGGGGGTCGTTGCAGAAGTGCGCGACTGGGATCTCCTGCGGGCCGCCGGCGCGGCGATCAAGGATGAAGCACTCGCTTCCCTCGACGACGTTCTCGTCGCCCTCGAATCCTCCGTCCAGGCTGCCGGAGGTGTCGTGCACTGGGCACGCGATGCGGCCGAGGCGAACGAGATCGTGATCCGGCTCGTGCAGGCCGAGGGTGTCGACGAGGTGGTCAAGGTGAAGTCGCTCGCCACAGACGAGATCGGGCTCAACGAGGCGCTCGAAGGAGCAGGAATCAGGCCCATCGAGACCGATCTGGCCGAGCTCATCGTGCAGCTTGCCGGGGAGCGTCCGAGCCACCTTCTCGTGCCTGCCATTCACAAGAACCGCGTCGAGATCCGCGATCTCTTCCGGGATCGGTTCGGATTGCCGACTCTCACGGACGAGCCGGCGGAGCTCGCCGAGGCAGCGCGGCTTCATCTGCGAGAGGCGTTCCTGCGGGCAAGGGTTGCCATCTCGGGTGCCAACTTCGCTGCGGCCGACACGGGAACGATCTGCGTCGTCGAATCGGAGGGCAACGGGCGCATGTGCACAACGCTTCCTCAGGTGCTGATCACCGTGATGGGAATCGAGAAAGCGATCCCGCGCTTCCGCGATCTCGAGGTCTTCCTGCAGCTGCTGCCCCGCTCATCTACCGGCGAGCGCATGAACCCGTACACATCGCTGTGGACCGGTGTCCGGGAGGGCGACGGGCCGCAGGCCTTTCACCTCGTGCTGCTCGACGCGGGTCGCACCCGGGTGCTCGGTGACGCGGCCGGCCGGCCTGCGCTGCGATGCATTCGCTGCTCGGCATGCATCAACGTCTGTCCGGTCTACCGTCAGACCGGAGGGCATGCCTACCACTCGCCCTACGCGGGCCCGATCGGGGCGATTCTCGCTCCCCAGCTCGCAGGGGAGACGGGCGCGGTCGCGTCATTGCCCTTCGCGTCGTCGTTGTGCGGCGCGTGTTACGACGTCTGTCCGGTGCTGATCGATATTCCCTCGATCCTCGTCCACGAGCGAGGCAAGGCGGTGGCGCTTGAGCGCGCCGGCGTCGAGGGGAGGTCGTTGAAGGTCCTCGGCCGGGCGTTTGCGACCCGTGCCGGCTACGAGCGCGCGCAGAGGCTCGGCCGCAAGCTCCAACGACCCATCACGCGCGACGGCTGGGTCACGCATTTCCCGCCGGGGCCGCTCGCCGCGTGGGGTCGCTCGCGCGATCTGCCGGCGCTTCCGGCGCAGACGTTCCGCGAGTGGTGGGAGAGTCGTGCCGACCGGGCGTGAGGCAATTCTCGCGCGGATTCGCGCCTCGCTCGTCGACGGTCCCCCGTCCGTCCCGGCGCTGCGCGACTACCGTCTCCGGGGGGGACGCGATCGCGCAGACGTGATCGAGCTCTTCGTCGAGCGCGCTCGCGACTACGAGGCGACGGTCGTCGTCACCGACGATCCGGTCGCAGCAGTCGCCGAGGCACTCGCCACCGGGAACGCGCGCCGCGTCGGAATCGCCACGGATCTGGATCGAAAGCTTCGAGTAGCAGGCACCGAGCTCGTCGAGGACGATGGCCTCTCCGCGCGCGATCTCGACGCGCTCGACGGCGCGGTCACGACATGCGTCTCCGCGTGCGCGGAAACGGGCACGATCGCCCTCGACGGTGGCCCCGGGCAAGGTCGCCGAGCCCTCAGCCTCGTCCCCGACCTCCACGTATGCGTCGTTCGCGCCGAGGCGATCGTGGAGACCGTGCCGGAGCTGATATCCGCACTCGAGCCGAGCGCGAGGGAGGGCCGGCCGATCGTCCTCGTCTCAGGCCCGTCTGCGACGAGCGACATCGAGCTGACCCGCGTCGAAGGCGTCCACGGGCCGAGGCGGCTCGTCGTTGTCGTCGCAACCTGATGATCATTTTCTATTATGGCAACATAAGGAACCGGGTACCGAAGCGGGGAGATCTCGGTCGCCTCATCAACGGCCACAGTCGCCAGACGATCCTTGCGGAGATCGCCAAGTGTGAGCTCGTCTGCGCAAACTGGCATGCTGTGGGAACGTACGAGCGTTTGCGGGGTGTAGCTCAGCCTGGTTAGAGTGCCGCGTTTGGGACGCGGAAGTCGTCGGTTCGAATCCGACCACCCCGACTTCGTCATGAGAGCGTTGGCCGCCATACTCGCCCTCGCGATCGGGAGCGTCGTGGGATGCGGAGGAGGAGGTGAGCAGCACGCCTCCGACTCGCCGTTCGGCTACGACACGACAGCGAGGCTGCAGTACGTCGACCGCGGCGTTGTCAACAAGCAGTACCCGATCGCCGTTCACGACGTCTCCTACTCCACACCGGCAGGGAGTCGGATCGACGCGATGCTCGTCGTCCCGCCCGGGAAAGGCCCCTTCCCGGGCATCGTGTATCTCCACGGGTCGCCCGGTGAGCGGACGCAGCTCCTCGTGCCTGCGACCTGGCTCGCTGCCCGTGGCGTCGTCGCGCTCACGATCACGATGCCGCAGGAGGTCGATCGGACAAAGGGCTCTGCCGAGGAACGTCTCGTGGCAGAACGGGAGGCCGTCGTGGAGACGGTCGTCGCGGCGCGTCGGGCGGTCGATGTCCTCGAATCGATCCCCAGCGTCGATCGCGAGAGGATCGGGCTGATCGGGTGGAGCGGCGGCGCACGAATCGGGGCGATCCTTGCCGGAGCCGAGCCACGCATCGGTTCGCTGGGGCTTCTCTCGGCCGGCTCGACCCCGGTTGAGGAGTACGCCGCGCGGGCACCAGAGGAGCTGCGACCGGCCATCGAGCGTGAGCTCGGCTCCGTCGATCCTCTTCGGTGGATCGGGCTCGCCCGTCCCGACTCGATTCTGCTGCAGAATGGCCGCTCCGACGAGGTCGTCCCGAAGGAGGCGCTTCAGGCCCTCCTGAAGGCGGCGGGGCCGGCCGCCCGCGTGAAGTGGTACGACCAGGGTCATGCGCCGTCGTCCGCGGCCTTCAAGGATCAGCTCGGCTGGTTTGTCGAGCGGTTCGACCTCGACGGCTCGATCGTGAAGGGCGCGGCGAAAGGTCCGTGAGGGCGCGCCCCCTCTCGACGGCCGCTCTCGCCCTCACTCTCGCGCTCGCCCTCGCCCTCATGCTGCCACTCGCGCCCGCGCCAGGAGCGGCGAGCACGGCGGAGGCAGGTTTCCGCGGCAGCATCAAGCCGATCTCGTTGGCCCTCGCACGGAAAATGACGGGTGTCTCCTGGCGGCCAGGATGCCCGGTCGCACTGCGCGAACTCCGCGTCGTCAACGCCACGCACCATGGCTTCGACGGCCGTGACCGTAGCGGGCGCTTGATCGTCCACCGCGACGTCGCCGCGCGGATGCTCGGCGTTCTGCGGCGCCTCTACGACGCGGGCTTCCCGATTCGCCGCATGGTGCCGATCGGCGCCTACGGCGGCAGCGACTTCCGCTCGATCGAGGCGGACAACACCTCGGCATTCAACTGCCGCTTCGTCGACGGGACGGCGCGCTACTCGGAGCACGCGTATGGCCGCGCGATCGACGTCAACCCGATCGAGAATCCGTACGTCACGCGTTCCGGGACGACGTCTCATCGTGCAAGCCGCACCTATCTTCGGCGGACGCCGTTCCGGCCCGGGATGGCGGCCGAGGGCCACGCACTCGTGCGTGCGTTCGACGCAATCGGTTGGGGGTGGGGCGGCCGCTTCACGGGCTTCAAGGACTACCAGCATTTCTCCGCCTCGGGCCGTTAAGCCGCGCACGGGCGAAAGGGGGGCGAAGAAGCGGGTGGAGGGAATCGAACCCTCGTAATCAGCTTGGAAGGCTGGGGCTCTACCATTGAGCTACACCCGCGTATCCCGTATTGAAGCGGTCCAGGCCGACGGACGAGTCGGCACCCTCGTCTTGCTTGCCCTGCTAGTCGGGCCGGCCGCACCCGTCGACCTATCGAGCTGACCATGTCCCAGGCAACCGAAACGCGCGGTCTCGCGCGATACCGCGAGCTCTTCGCCAACCCGTACGCCGCCTCGCTCCTCGCGTGGAGCATCGTGGCCCGGATACCGAACGGCATGGCAGCGCTCTCTCTCGTGCTCCTCGTGCGCTCGACAGGCGCCGGGTACGGTGAGGCAGGTCTCGTCGCCGCAGCATTCGGCATCGCCGTTGCGATCGGTGCTCCCTACGGCGGTCGGCAGGTCGATCGCCGTGGCGCGAGCCGCGTGCTTCGGCGGCGCATGGTTGTCTTCTCGATGCTTCTCGGGACGGTCGCGCTCCTTGGCGAGCTCGATGCGCCGATCGCCGCGATCGCCGCCGTCGCGGCAGCCACGGGGCTGACGATGGCGCCGGTCTCCTCCGTGCTCAGATCGATCTGGCCGGCCGTCGCGGGGGTCGACGGGGCGAAGACGGGCTACGCGCTCGACGCCGCGCTCCAGGAGGTGATCTTCGTCGGTGGACCGCTCCTCGTGGCCTTGTTGGCGACGATCGATCCCTCTGCTGCGGTCGCGGGTGCTGCCGCGCTCGCCTTCGTCGGTACCCTCGCGTTCGAGCGCCTCCCGCCGGTGCGCGCTGCAGGCCCGGCTGCAGAGCTGCACAGCTCTCCGCTTGGTGCGCTCTCGGCGGTCGGCGTGAGAACGCTCGCCCTGCTGTCGCTCTCCCTCGGGCTCGGATTCGGTGCGGCCGAGATCGCCGTTCCCGCGTTCGCCGAGCTCCAGGGAAACCGAGCGCTCGCCGGCATCGTGCTCGCCGGGTTCTCACTCGGGTCCCTCGTCGGCGGTCTCGTTGCCGCGCTGCGTCCGTCGAGTGACGAGCGGCGGCGAATCATCCTCGGGGCCTGTGCGCTCGCACTCCTGATGGCTCTGCCGCTCCTCTCGACATCCATCCTCACGATGACGCTGCTGTTCTGCTTCGCCGGTCTTCCGGTCGCTCCCGTCGTGGCAGCGATCTACGGGCAGATCGGCCGCGTCGCGGCGGCGGGCTCGGTGGCCGAGGCGTTCTCGTGGTTCGGCACGTCGGTATCGATCGGGATCGCCGGGGGCAGCGTCGCAGGCGGCTGGCTGATCGACACGTACGGCTGGCAGGCTGCGGTCATACTCGGAATCGGCTGCCTCGCGGTCGGCGCGCTGTTCGTCGGTCTCCGCCGAGGCACGCTTGCGCCGCCCGTTCGGCGTGGATCCGAGCAGGAGTAGGATCGAGCTGATGCCACCAGAGCTGTCCCAGGGACTCGATCGCTGGCGCGAGCGGTGCGCGCGCACGCCGGAGCGCTCTGGCGAGCTCTTCTCGACCCTCTCGGGGATCGAGACCGCGCCGCTTTCGACACCCGAATCCGCCGCGATCGACTACGAGCGAGGGCTTGGCTATCCCGGCGAGTTCCCGTTCACGCGCGGGGTCTATCCCTCGATGTACCGGGGTCGCTTGTGGACGATGCGCCAGTTCGCAGGGTTCGGATCAGCGGCCGAGACGAACGAGCGCTTCCGGTTCCTGCTCGATCACGGTCAGACGGGCCTCTCGACGGCGTTCGACATGCCGACGCTGATGGGGCTCGACTCGGATCACGCTCGCTCTCTGGGAGAGGTCGGGAGAGAGGGGGTCGCCGTCGACTCGGTCGACGACATGCGCTTGCTGTTCGCGGGCATTCCGCTTGGCGAGGTGTCGACCTCGATGACGATCAACTCGCCGGCTGCGATGTTGCTTGCGTTCTACGTTTGTGTCGCGGAGGAGCAGGGGGTGTCGCGGGCGGCGTTGCGCGGAACGATCCAGACCGACATCCTCAAGGAGTACATCGCGCAAAAGGAGTACATCTTCCCGCCCGAGCCGAGCATGCGGCTCGTGACGGACATGGTCGAGTTCTGCACCGAGGAGATGCCTCTCTGGCATCCGATCTCGATCTCCGGCTACCACATTCGCGAGGCGGGCTCGACGGCGGCCCAGGAGCTCGCCTTCACGCTGCAGGACGGCTTCACGTACATCGAGTGGGCGCTCGAGCGTGGCCTTGCGGTCGATGACTTCGCGCCGCGGCTGTCGTTCTTCTTCAACGCGCATCTCGACTTCTTCGAGGAGATCGCGAAGTACCGTGCAGCCCGTCGAATCTGGGCGACGGTGCTGAGAGATCGCTACAGCGCGAAGGACGAGCGCTCGCTCCTGATGCGCTTCCACGCCCAGACCGCAGGCGTGTCGCTGACCGCACAGCAGCCCGAGCTGAACATCGTGCGCACTGCCATCGAGGCCCTGGCGGCCGTGCTCGGCGGAACGCAGTCGCTCCACACGAACTCCTTCGACGAGGCGCTCGCGCTTCCCACCGAGGATGCCGTTCGGATCGCGCTGCGCACGCAGCAGGTGATCGCGCATGAAATCGGAGTGGTCAACGCGATCGACCCCCTCGGCGGCTCCTACCATCTCGAGCAACTCACCGACGAGCTCGAAGCTCAGGCGTACGCCTACTTCGAGCAGATCGAAGAGCGGGGCGGGATGGTGGAAGCGATCAGGCAGAACTTCCCGCAGGCCGAGATCGCCGAGGCCTCGTTTCGCTACCAATCCGAGGTCGAGGCGCGGCAGCGACTGATTGTCGGAGTCAACGCCCACACGGTCGGCGAGGAGCCCCCGATTCCGCTCCACAGGATCGACCCCGCGCTCGAGCCACAGCAGATCGCGCGCGTCCGTGCCTTGCGGGCCGACCGCGACGGCTCCGTCGCCGAGCAGTGTCTTTCCGAGCTACGCGAGGCGGCGGCGGGTACGACGAACCTGATGCCGGTGATCATCCGGGCGGCGCAGGCCGACGTGACGATGGGCGAGATGTGCGACGTCCTCCGCGAGGTGTGGGGCACCTGGCGCGAGACGCCGGTCTACTGAGGCTGCCTCTTCCATTGCCGGCCCGGCCGCGTTATCGTGGCCGCATCGACGGGATCCACGACATGGGCGGAATGCACGGCTTCGGGCCGGTCGTCGTGCCGGGTTGTGACGAGGCCTACGAGGAGCAGTGGGAGATACGAACCTTCGCGATGTCGACGATCGTCGGCATCGAGGGTCTTGGCCGGGGAGGCGGTCGTCCGATTCGCGAGGAGATGGAGCCGGAGCATTACCTGCGCGCGTCGTACTACGAGCGCTGGCTCTGGAGCACCGAGCAGCGCCTCCTGCGCAAGGGCAACATCGAGTCAGGTGAGGTCGATGCGTGGGTCGAGCGGCTCCTCGCGGGCGAGCCCGTCCCGCAGCGTCTCGATCCCGACCTGGCCGCGCGCGACCGTGCTGCGATCTCGCGTGCCGCCCCGCTCGGCGCGGCAGAAGCGACCCGCTTCTCGCCCGGTGACCGTGTACGCGTGCGTCGGTGGCGCCACGCGGGCCACACGCGCTGCCCGCGGTACGTGCGGGGCGCAGAGGGAGAAGTGACAGCCGTCCGCGGCACCGACACGCTGCCGGACATCGGGCCGTATCAGGGCCCGATCGAGCCGGTCTACGCCGTTTCGTTCGACTCTGACGACCTCTTTGGCGCGAGCGACGAGGGTCGGTGGACCGTGCTCCTCGACCTCACCGAGACGTATCTGGAGCCTGCGTGAGTCACGGACACGACGATGTCGCGGTTCGGGCCGCCGCCCTCGAGGCGCTCCTCGTCGAGAAAGGCCTGATCTCGACGGACGCGATTGATGCCGTCGTCGACCTCTACGAGAACGATGTCGGCCCGCAGAACGGCGCTCGCGTGGTCGCGCGCGCCTGGGTCGATGACGCCTACCTTCAGTGGCTCCGGACGGACGGGACAGCCGCGATCGCCGACCTCGGCTACGGCGGCTTCGAGGGTGGGACGATGGTGGTCGTCGAGAACACGCCGACCGTCCACAACGTGATCGTCTGCACGCTCTGCTCATGCTATCCGTGGCCGGTGCTCGGGCTCCCGCCGTCCTGGTACAAGAGCTCTGCCTATCGGGCTCGGGTTGTAGCTGAGCCACGCGCGGTCCTGTCGGAGTTCGGGCTGACGTTCGGCCCGGATGTCGAGATCCGCGTCTGGGACTCGACGGCGGAGGTGCGCTATCTCGTGCTGCCCATGCGCCCGGCTGGAACGGAGTCGATGTCAGAGGAGGAGCTCGCGTCTCTCGTGACGCGCGACAGCATGGTCGGCACCGGGGTGGCGGCAAGCCCAGGCGCGGTCGCCGCATGACGCCCGGCACCCTGCGCGCGATCACTACCTCTGACGGCGCAGAGGCACCCCCGCGGCGAAACGGTGAGCTCGTCTTCGAGGCCCCCTGGGAGAGCCGCGCGTTCGGGGTCGCGATCGCCCTGCACGATGTCGGCGCGATCGACTACGAGGTCTTCCGCTCGCGGCTGATCGACGAGATCGGTGCTCACGCGCGAGGTCGTGGGGTAGGCGAGGACGACGGCTACTACGAGCGGTGGCTCGATGCGCTGGAGCAGGTGCTGCTGGACCAGCAAATCGTCTCTGCGGCCGAGCTCGACGCGCGCGCGACCATCATCGCGCACGCCCGGGACAACGATCACGACCACCATGATCACACCCACTAAGGAGTTGCGGAGATGACGACGGCTGCGACGAGCGTCTGGACGGTTGCACGGGCCGACGACCGGATCGTGGGAGCGCTGCTGATCGGGCTAGGGATGTTTCTTGTCTCGCTGGCGCTGTTCTCGGACGGCGCCCTGATCGCCGTTGCGCTCGGTCTTGGCTCTGACCCCGGCCCCCTGCACGAACTGCTGCACGACGGCCGCCACGTGCGCGGCGCCCCCTGCCACTGAGCGAGCCGGTGGCCGCGCGAGTCGAGCCGGCGCGCTGGCTTCGGGCCGCACTGGTCGCCGCCGTCGTGGCGGCGGTATCGGTGACGGTCTTCGATCTGGCCGTGTCGGAGCGCGTCGTCGATCGCGCCGTCGCGAGCGAGGGCGGGGCGACGAGCTCTCACGCACTTGCTGTGCCGGAGCAGTTCACACGGGGTGAGCAGCAGGGAGGGCTCGTGCTCGCCGAGATTCTCTACGCGCTCGGAGTCGCTGTGATCATCGCAGGCGTCGCGATCCTGCTCGGGCGCACGGCCGGCGCTTCGCGACGTTGGCTTGCCCTATCGGCTGCAGGCGCGTGGTCCCTCGCACTGGTGCCTGCGCTCGTCGTGCCGCCGCTCCCGCCCGGAGCGTCCGTAGCCGACTCGATCGACGCGCGACGGGTCACGTACGTCGTCGCAGCAGCGATCGGTGCCCTCGGCTGCGTCGGGGCGGCGTGGGCCTGGCGGCGGACGCGTGGACGAAGTGCTCGGGTGGGCTTCCTTGCCGCGGCCCTGATCCTGGTCGCGTCCGCGATCCTGGTCGTGGTTGCGCTTCCCGCCGATCGACTGCTGCGGCCGGTGGACGCTGCGCTGCTTCGGGACTTCAGGATCGCCTCGTTTGGAAGCCAGGGGCTGTTCTGGATCGCGTGCGCCGCCGGCGGTGCGTACGCGCTGCGGCGCAGGAGCGGAGGCCCGCACGGATCTCTGTGGAGACGGCGATCCCCGGGGCAAGGAGAACGGTAGGTACCGCGCCTTCCAGTCCCGCGAGCGGGTAGCTGCGGCGTCCCAAGTCGCCGCATGCTCCGATCCATCGGATCCGACTCACGGAGCTCGCGACGACGCTGCTGGGCGGCGCTTCCCGCGCCGCCCAGCGAACCCGCGTCAGTCGGCGATGACGTCCGCGACCTTCGCGCCGGTGATCAGGACGAGATCTGCTGTCGCCAGAAGCAGCGAGTCCGAGTGCGACCCCGCCTCGACGATCACGGACTCGAGGTCTGCAATGCGCCGGTCGACGATGACCTGTTCGCCCTCGGGGCCACCGAAGGGAGGAACAGCGCCGAGCTCGAAGGCCGGATAGGCCTCAGCCAGCTCCTCCTCCGTCGCAAACCTGATCTCGTCGATGTCGATCGCATCGCGAAGCTTGGCAAGCGACAGGCGTTCGGACGCGGGAATCACGACCCGCAACATCCCCTCCGCCGTGTGGACGACCAACGTCTTGCCCACTCGGTCGGGTGACGCGTGCAGTGCCCGCGCCTCGTCCTTGGCGGTCTGCGTGCGCGGGTGCCGTCGCGGCTCGAAGTTGATCTTCTTCTCGGCCAGGCTCCGCATCAGATCCACGGACGCGCCGTGCGGCGAGTAGTGGTGGATCGTCGCCTCGCCGTCCGCCGGGTGGAAGATGCTCTCGTGGCCGTCCTCCCAGCGGATGCGGTACCGCTCGTGCCCGGGCTCCCCGCGGATCTCGAGGATCTCGCCCATAGTCCTCTCGTTGCCGACGTAGTGTCCGCCGACGACGATCACGTCGGCGACCGCCGGACGCTCGGTCTGCTGGATGGCGCTCATTTCGACTCCTTTCGGGATTATCCTCAACCTTCGCGCTCGGTGGCCGCTCCCGCATCGGGCCTGTCGCTGAGCTTCGTCCGGGAATTCACGGACTGCGGTGGCCACCCGGCGGGCTCGGAGAGCGGGGCGACGGAGACCACGACGGCGCCGCGAACGCTGCCCGACCGGAGGGCCGAGTGCCTCGCCGGTCTTGGCGAGCGGAACACGGTCACCTCCGCTTGCGGCCGGCCCGTACGCCGCAACGCATTCCGACGATGGTGGCCGGGTTGACGCGTCCTTGGTGGAGTCGTAGTGTCGGTGGTTCAGCGGGTCGAGTCGCGCTGGTCGCCCATTAGGGCAGCCCTGTTTCACGGTGGCCTTCTGCGACGCCCATGCCGTTCTCTCCCTGCTGGAGCAGCGTCTTGCTGCACCCCATTGCCGGTCGAGAAGCCGTGCAACGAGAAGAGGAGAACTATGCGGATGTTGTTGAAGGCCAGTATCCCGGCCGAGAGAGGGAGCGAGGCGTACAAGAGTGGGGCCTTGCAGCGGGTAGTCCAGTCGTTGGCGGGGGCGCTCAAGCCGGAGGCGATGTACTTCTTCCCCGAGAACGGCAATCGAACGGTCCAGATGGTGTTCGAGATGGAAGGCTCATGGCAGTTGCCAGTGATCGTCGAGCCGTTGTTCCAGGAGTTCGGCGCGTCCGTTCTGGTCACGCCCGTGATGACCGGCGAGGATCTCGAGCGAGGCATGAAAGAGGCAGCTGCCTAGCACTGCCTCGTCAGCCCAGGATGCATCTGAGGCCCAACCAGAACCGAAGCTCAGGGGAAGGCCCGCCATCACGGCAGGCCTTCCCACTGTCCTGGCCCCGGGAGCATCGGGGATAGCGAAAAGGGCGTCCTTAGCTGCCCGATTCGTGCAGTACTTTGAAAGCGTGCTCTCTTCGCGTTCCTAGCCTTTCGCGTACTCCTCGGCCGCCTTCGACTCGAACTCGAAGCCGACGAATGTTTCGTCACCGACCACCCAAGCATCATGGCCGGGCTCGATGACGTATGCGTCGCCTGGCCCGGTCTCTCCCTCAGTCCCGTCCTCGTGGATCACGTGCATCCTGCCGGACTGGACGACGCCAACATGGCGCGCCTGACACCTTCCGGTTCCGACGACCGGCTTCACGCACTCCGACCACTTCCATCCGGGTTCAAGAGTGAAGCGGGCTGCGCTAATGCCACCCATCCTGACGACATCCACCCGAGTCTTGTCCGGCGCCCGGGTCTCATCGGGTCTGTCGAAATCACGGACTTCCAGTCCAGCCATCGGAACTCCTCCAGTCTCTCATCGTCCGAGGCGACCCATCCCAAACGGGTCGCAGGTCGCCAATAGCTTCTCACGTTTACCCCGTCCACATGAAGCGTCGGAGAGCCTCTCGTGTTCCGCCCGGAGTGCTGGCAGCGGGAGCTCGGTAGTTCTGGACGGACGGAGTCAGCGGCGACGCTGATGCGGCAGGTTCCCTCGGAACAGACCGCGGGGAGGCCCTGATGCGCCGGCTGATGCTGTGCGTAAGCGCGATTGTGGTTGTTGTTTCGTCGGCAGGGATGGCGGCGTCGACAGGTGTTGGGGCGAGTGCTGGCGTTTCTGGGGTGATTCTCCTTTCCCGTGCCAGGTCGGCCGGCACGGCGCCCCGATGGCGCTGTCAGGGCTCGGCGTCGGCGTCGACTGCGAGCGGCAACGCCGGCCGCCGCGCGATGCGGAAGATCAGCACGATCGGGACGACGGCAAGGAACGCGGCGCCGAAGGCGAGGGCGGTGACGCCGAGCTCGTTGAGCGCGACGCCGCCGAGCAGGGCGAGGGCCGCGGCGCTCATCGCCGACAGGAACTCGCTGAAGCCGAGCAGCTTGCCGCGCTCGATGGGGCGGGTGCGGTCGACGAGCTCTGCGCTGGCGGCGACGAAGGACAGGTTCCAGCCGACCCCGAGCCCGAAGAGCAGCACGGCGGTGCCCCACACGTTTTCGACGGCGAACAGGAGCGCGCACGAGGCGCCCATCACGAGCAGTCCTCCTACGAGCGCCGGCGGTCGGCCAATGCGGTCGATCAGCGTCCCGATCACGAGCACGAGCGCGTACATGCCGAGCACGTGCGCACCGATGATCGGGAACACGTCTTGCTGCTCGTGGTGGTGGTGGTTGACGACGACGAAACCGGTGAGGTTCATCACCGAGGCCATGACGCCGTAGCTCGCGACCGCCGCAAGCAGCGCGGCGAGCACGCCGGGGCGTTTGACCAGCTCGCGCAGTGGTGCGGCGCGCTCCGCCGGGGCATCGGCGGCACGTGGCGGCTCCATCAGCTTCGCGATCTGCAGCGGGTCGGGTCGGACGGCGAGCACGAGCACGAGACCGACCAGCATCAACCCTCCGGCGGCGAGCCACGGCACCATCAGCTCCTCGGGCGCGAGATGGCGTCCCGCGAAGATGGGGCCGAATACCGCGGGCCCGAGCACAGCCCCGAAGACGGCGCCGCTGAGCACGTACGCGATGCCGCGGGCCCGCTTCTCCGGCGGGTACATGTCACCTCCGGCCGTGCGCACGAGCGTCACCGCACCGGCGCCCGCGCCGACGAGCATGAACCCCGCGACCACGGCGGCGGTGGAGACGCTGCGGGCTCCGAGCGCCGTCACCGTCGTGCCTGCCGCGCCCACGACGAACCCGGCGGCGATCACGGGGCGCCGACCGTAACGGTCCATCAGGTCGACCCGCGACCTGCGCCGACAGCCCGGAGCTGGCGAGGAAGATCGCCGGCCCGAGCCCCAGCAGTCCGGCGATGCCGCTGACGAGCACGAACGTCAGCGAGGAGACCGCAGCGACGAGCTGGAGCGTTGCCGACAACACGGCCATCGCGGACGCCAGCAGGATCGTGTTTCGACGGATGGGGAGGCCGTCCAGAACGCCGGGGTCGCTCATAGAGCCGTGAGGCTACTCGCGGATACGTCTTGCGCGGACATCTCGCGCACATGTCGGATGCGGGAATCCAACGATTCCCTGGGCCCTCGGGGGTGCCTATGGGTTCGACACGGGAACCGTCGCGAGCGTTCTCGGACATCTTGCCCCTACCCGTCAGGGGGCACCGATCCCCTGCTGCTACGCTCGCCCGGCATTCAGTTCACGTCTCCGTCCACGTCTTCTTCCCGCTAGCGAACAGCTTCTCAGGGGTGGCAGTGCTCGCGAACCCGCCAGCGCGGCCGTGCGGGTCGCGACCAATCACGACGTCGACGAGGTCGATCGACTCGGCGCCTGGTGGCGGCTGCGATTGCGGTCGGTGGAGGAGCCGCTGATGATGACGGGGGCGGAAGGGGCGAGCTCCCGCGTCGATCACCCTCCGTCGGGGGGCGCGTGATGCGCAGAGGGATCGTCATTGGTACTGCCGTCGCCGCTGTGGTCGCTTTCACCTCGGGGGCCGTCGCGTTGAGTCGCTCCGGTGAGAGCCAGAGTGAGGCGGCGTTCGAGGCAGCGGGAATCGAGTCGGATGCTCAGGGTGGCGATGGTCGTCCGGTTGGCCTCGATCCGGGCGGGGCGAGGGAAGTCTCGCCGCCCGGTCAGCTGAAGGGGAAGAAGGGGCAGTTCGACGGCAGCGTCCGCTCGCTCGACGGCAAGAAGCCGCGTGACCGTGGCCCACGGTCGGAGCAGGGGCAGCCCGACCCTGGTATCTCGTCCCAGGCGAAGGGCCTTGGCGGCCAGGTGTCGTCACCGAGTGCGTCCGCTCCTTCGCCGAGCGCGGTGTTCGAGGGCCTCAACCGCTCGAGTGATGGGGCAGGCTGGCCGCCGGACACGAACGGTGATGTTGGCCCGAATCACTTCATCCAGTCGGTGAACACGTCGATCGGGATCTACTCGAAGAGTGGCGCGAAGATCTCGGCGTTCTCGTTCGATGCGCTCTTCGGGGCGAACGGCGGGACGGGAACGCTGTGTGACACCGATAACTACGGTGACCCGGTCGTTCTCTACGACACGTTCAGGGACCGTTGGGTGATCAGCGACTTCGCGTTCCAGACCGATTCGGGCGGCAACGTCACCTCGGATAACTATCAGTGCTTCGCGGTCTCGAAGTCCGCTGACCCGGTCAACGGCGGCTGGTGGCTCTATGCCTTCAAGGTTGCGTCGGGCGGCGACATCGCTGATTACCCGAAGCTCGGTGTTTGGCCGGACGGGATCTACATGTCCGCGAACGTGTTCGGCCCGTCGGCCTTCAAGAACGTGCGCGTCTGGGCTTTCAACAAGGACGACTTCTACAGTGGCTCGGCGAGCCCGCGGGCGGTCTCCTTCGATCTGCCTCAGTCGTCCGGTGGCACGACGGTGTTCAGCTTGCTTCCGAGCAACGCGCGATCGCAGACGGGCATGCCTCCCGCGGGGCGGCCGAACCTGTTCACGTCGATCTGGGGCTCGTACCAGCTGCGGGTCTGGAAGTTCGCGCCGAACTGGACGACGCCCGCCGCTTCGACGTTCAGCGGCCCGACGAACGCATCGGTCGCGACGTTCAGCGTCGGCCCCTCGGACGTGCCCTCGCCCAGGAACAGCCTGGACACGCTCACCTACCGGCTGATGATGCAGAACCAGTACACGAACATCGGCGGCGCGGAGTCGCTCTGGCTCACCCACACCGTCGGCTCCTCGAACGTCGCACGGGTGCGCTGGTATCAGCTGCGTGTCGACGGCGGCACGGTCGCGAGCTCGCCGGCGCAGCAGTCGACCTGGGGTTCCGACTCGACCCACCGGTTCATGCCGAGCCTCGCGGTCGACAAGCTCGGTGACATGGCGGTCGGCTACTCCGTCTCGTCGTCGTCGCTGAACCCGGGCATCCGCTACGCCGGCCGTCTCGTCGGCGACCCCGCGAGCACCCTCGGCCAGGGCGAGACCACCCTGGCCGACGGCGGCGGATCGCAGACGTACACGAATCGGTGGGGCGACTACGCGACGATGACGCTCGACCCCGACGGCTGCAGGTTCTGGTTCACGAGCGAGATCTACAACACCGACGGCAACGACTGGCACACGCGTATCGGCTCGTTCGCCTACCCCTCGTGCACCGGAAGCGGAGGCGGCGCCACTGCACCCGCCGACCCGACGGGTCTTACGGCGGCTGGTGTTTCGTCGACGAGCGTCGGTCTCGGCTGGACTGACAACGCTGATAACGAGACCGCGTACACGGTCGAGCGCAGCACCAACGGAACGTCGTTCACGAGCTTGACCTCGACGTTGGCGGCTAACAGCAGCGCCTACACCGACAGTAGCGCCTCTCCTTCCACCTCCTACTGGTACCGCGTCAGAGCGACGAACAGCGTCGGCCCCTCCGGCTACTCGAATGTGGCGACCGCAACCACGCCCGGGACCGTGCCGGCGGCGCCGACGGGTCTTACGGCGGCTGGTGTTTCGTCGACGAGCGTCGGTCTCGGCTGGACTGACAACGCTGACAACGAGACCGCGTACACGGTCGAGCGCAGCACCAACGGAACGTCGTTCACGAGCTTGACCTCGACGTTGGCGGCTAACAGCAGCGCCTACACCGACAGTAGCGCCTCTCCTTCCACCTCCTACTGGTACCGCGTCAGAGCGACGAACAGCGTCGGCCCCTCCGGCTACTCGAATGTGGCGACCGCAACCACGCCCGGGACCGTGCCGGCGGCGCCGACGGGTCTTACGGCGGCTGGTGTTTCGTCGACGAGCGTCGGTCTCGGCTGGACTGACAACGCTGACAACGAGACCGCGTACACGGTCGAGCGCAGCACCAACGGAACGTCGTTCACGAGCTTGACCTCGACGTTGGCGGCTAACAGCAGCGCCTACACCGACAGTAGCGCCTCTCCTTCCACCTCCTACTGGTACCGCGTCAGAGCGACGAACAGCGTCGGCCCCTCCGGCTACTCGAATGTGGCGACCGCAACCACGCCCGGGACCGGCGGAGGTGACGTGATCCCGCCTGTACTGTCGTTGCCCGGCACGCTGACGGTCGCCGCGACCAGCACCTCGGGGGCGCTCGTGTCGTACTCCGTCTCCGCAACCGACAACCTCGACCCGCAACCGGTGGTGTCGTGTGCGCCGCCTTCCGGAAGCCTCTTCGCCGTTGGTGCGACGACGGTGTCGTGTACGGCGAGGGATGTGTCGGGCAACTCCTCGTCCGGGTCTTTCACGGTGCAGGTGAATGCCCTAAGTCCACCTCCGCCTTCCGGTGGTGGTGGCGGCGGTGGTGGTTCGGGTGCTGCCGACCTGTATTTGACGGGTTCGGTCGAGCCGGTGTTGGTGCCGGTGGGTGGGACGCTGACGTGGCGTCTGCGGGTGCTGGACGACAAGAACTACGGGCCTGCCCCGGGCGTCCACGTCGATGTGACGCTGCCGGCGGGGGTGCAGGTCGCACTTACGCAGGCGGATCGTGGGCCGGGTTGTGTGAGCAGCGGCGCCGGGACGTTGCGCTGCGATCTGGACTGGCTCTCCTCGGATGCGCCCTACGGGAACATCGTGATCGTCACGAACGTGACCGCGGCTGGTGAGCTCGTCTTGGGCGCCACGGTCGGGTGGGCGCGGGCGGACGCGAACCCGTCCGACAACATGCTCACCTTGAAGGCAAATACGCCGGCGCCGGTCGTGTCGGCACCGTCGACGCCGCCGGTCGTCGTGAAGGCCAGGCCGAAGCCGGTGTTCGGGAAGCCGCTGACCAGGCATTTCGGGAAGCCGCTGAAGCTGCGGCGAGTGCCGTTCGCGGGCCACCGGTTCAGGTTCACGCTGCCGGTCAAACGGAGCGACACCGGAGCCCCCTTGAGGGTGGGAAAGATGGCCGCCAACCCGAGAGTGGCCGGCAAGCTGATCAAGCATGCCGAGTCGTTCAAGAAGGGCAAGGCCCGACTCACATTCCTCGTCCCCAGGGCCGCGAGAGGCAAGCTGATCAAGATCAAGATCAAGATCACGACGTCCGGCAAGACCACCACACGCCTCTACACCTACCGGGTGCGCTGAACACAACCACCACCCGGAGCGCCCGCACGCGCGCCGAATCCCTCGACCTTCACGAGGTCTCCCTCGGGTGTGGCGTCCACGGCCGCGAGGCCGACGAGCCGATCGATTTCGAGGCCGAAGCGACGTCCGGCGTTTCAGCCCGCTCCCCGCATCCGGTCAGTGATTCCGTCTGCCCAAACGGCAGCAGACCGAATCCGCCTGCAAGTGGCCGCTTCCAGCACTGCAACAAGCTGCAGCAAACTGCAGCCCGCGGAGACCGGCCGGGTTCGCTCAGCGTACGCTCACCCGATCTGTACGCCCCGGCGGATGTGTGGCAGATCTCAGCTCAGCCCTCAGCAGACGTTCGAGCAAGAGGGTGCTCGCACAGGCCGCGATTCTGGCCCTTGCTACCGATTGCCGGCAGCGGGAGCTCCGTGGTCTCCCGCGAGCGGGTTCAGGGGCCGCGCGGATGTGCGGCTTGATGCACGGAAGCACGGTAAGGGTTCAAGCATCCAGGTGCGTACCCTCGGGAAGGGAGGCGTCTGTGAGGCATGCACTGAGTTTGCAACAAGGTGGTGTGTGGTGGCGACGCCAGATCCGCGATCCGCAGGTTGTGGTTTCGCTCGTTGCGGCTGTCTGTCTTCTCGCCGAGGCCGTCGTCGCGAAGAACGTGATCGATGTGGAACTCGACTTCTTCAGCCAGCTCGCCCCGATGTGGATCTTGATCGCATACCAGGTGAGCGGCCTTCGCGATCGCAGAAGCGAGATCGCTTTCATCGCCGTGATCATCCTGGCGACAGCCGCCCTTCTCGTCCTATACGCGGTCTAAGTCCCTCTGCTTTCCCCGGAGTGCAGACGTGGGCCGAACCTTCGGGGCATTCCTGAACACTGGCGCAGACTCCTGAGGAAGGGCAGCCGCGCTTCTTCGCGCGAGACGTGTTTCCGGGGCTGCGTTGCCCTAGAGCCAGTTCTTGGCGGGCTCCTGTTCGATGAACCGGTTCGCGATGTCGATTCGCCGCGCAAACCAGACGTCGCCGAGCGATTGACCGTATTCGATGAAGCGGGCGAGCGCGTCCGAGCGGCCCGGGTTGCCGGTGATGCGCGGGTGCAGGCCGACGGACATCATGCGCGGTACGTCGTCGCCGTCATTGCGGAGGCGGTCGAGGTGCGCCTTCGCCATCTCGAGGAAGTGCTCGGGGCTGCCGAAGCCTTGGGGCACGACGTAGCGGGCGTCGTTGACGACCAGGCCGTAGGGGACGACGAGGTGTGGGCGGTCGAGGACCCGCGTCCAGTAGGGGAGGTCGTCGCTGTAGCAGTCGGAGTCGTAGGTGAACCCGCCTTCCTCGACGACGAGCTCTCGTGTGTTGGTGCTCATCTCGCGGCAGTACCAGCCGAGCGGACGTGAGCCTGTCGTGCGCGTGATCGACTCGACCGCGCGCCGGATCGCCTCGCGTTCCTCGTCGCGTGTCATCTCGAAGTGGTTGCTCCAGCGGAAGCCGTGCCCGGCCGCCTCGTCTCCTCGGCGTGCGAGCTTCTCGGCCACCGCGGGGTTCCGCTCGAGCGCGACGGCGGCGGCGAAGAACGTGACGGGGATGGCTGCGGCGTCGAAGACGCGGAACATGCGCCAGATCCCTGCGCGCGTGCCGTACTCGTACATCGACTCGACGGCCAGGTCGCGCTGCCCCTCGAGCTTGAACGGCAGCTCGTAGAGGATGTCGTTCTCGCCGTCGCCCATCGCGAAGGTCTTCTCCGAGCCCTCTTCGTAGTTGACGACGATCTGCACCGCCACCTTTGCGTCGTTCTCCCAGCGCACGTGCGGCGGGTGCTCGCCGTAGCCGACGAGCTCGCGCGGCGGGCCCTCGACGGGGACGTCTTCCTGCATGAAGAACTGTGGGTCGAGCGTCATGGCTGCCTCTCCGGCTGTCGTGGGGCGGTGGTCAACGGTCGAGCTCCTCGCGCACGAGCGACGCGAGCCTGCGGGCTCCGGTGCGGATCTCGTCCACGGACGGGTAACTGAACGAGAGCCGAGCGGTGTTGTGCCCGCGGTCGCCGTGGAAGAACCCAGCTCCCGGCACGAACGCCACCCCGCTGGCGCGGGCGCGCTCGTTCAGGGCTGCTGCGTCGATCTCCTGCGGCAGCTCGAGCCAGAGGAAGTAGCCGCCCTCCGGGCGCGTCCACGTCGCATGCCCCGGCAACTGGTCGTCCAGCACGTCGAGGAGCGCGTCGCGGCGCCGGAGCAAGAACGAGCGGAGGAGCTCGAGGTGCGGCTCCAGCATGCTCGCTGCCAAGAAGTCGTGCAGCTGCGCTTGCGGCAGCAGCGCCGGCGAGACGTACGTGCGTGTGGCGAGTGCCTCGACCGGGGCGACGAGGCCCTGCGGCAGCAGGAGGTAGCCGACGCGGAGCCCCGGGGCGACGACCTTCGAGAACGACGACGAGAAGACGGCCAGGTCGTCGCCGCCGCGGGCGCGGAGGAGCTCGTGCACGTGCGGCAGCGCCTCGCCCTCGACGCGAAGCAGCCCGTAGGGGTCGTCCTCGAAGACGGTCAGCTCGTACTCGAGCGCGAGCTCGACGAGGGCGTGCCGCTGCTCGAGGGTCAGCGTCCTGCCGGTCGGGTTGTGGAACGTGGGTAGCAGGTAGAGCAGCTTCGGCCGAAGGCTGCCGGCCGCGAGAGTGCGCAGGCGGTCGAGGTCGAGCCCGTCCGCGTCGCGATCGACCGTGACGACGCCGGCGCCGGCCGCCGACAGCGTGTGCAGCATCCGGTCGTACGTCGGCGCCTCGACGACCGCAGTGCCCCCCTCGCGCAGGAGATGCCAGACGACGAAGTTGAGCCCGATCAGCGACCCGGGAAGCACGACCACGCGGTCAGGCTGCGACGCCGTGGCGCTCGCCAAGCCAGTCGCGCAGCGGCCCGAAACCGGCAGGCGGCCCGTAGTTGAGCGCGACGCGGCCGTCTCTCTCGACCGCCCGCTTTGCGCTTTCTGCGAGCTGCGCAAGCGGGAACATGTCGGGCGAGGGGATCCCGCGCGCGAACGAGATCACGTCAGCCTCGGGCAGCAGGCTCATGCCCGGACGGCGGCGCCGGAGGCCTTTTGCGTCGGCCATACGGCAACGATCTCCTCGGCCGTTGCGATGTCGAACCGGTGGCGCATCAGCAGCAGCGAAGCCTCGTGCTGGGCCGGGTCGTCGCTCGCGACGCAGTCCTCTGCGATCACCACGTAGTAGTCGTTGAACAGCGCGTCGCGCGCGGTTGACTCGACGCACCCCTCGGTCGTCGCGCCGGTCATCACGACCGACTTGATCCCGTTGCTGCGCAGCAGGAGGTCGAGGTTCGTGCCCCAGAAGCCGCTCGACCTGTACTTCTTCACGACCAGGTCACCAGGCTCGGGGGCAAGCTCGTCGACGATCGCCTGTCCTTCGGACCCGTCCACCGTGTACTTCAGTGGCTCACCCTCACCATGGCTCTCGAGGTGGAGGCGGAGGTTGAAGCGGATCTGGGCCGGTGACTCGCTCGCCCGCCCGGGCAAGACCGTCATCTGGACGAACACCACACGGACGCCCGCCGCACGTGCCCCTCCGAGCAACCGCGCGAGCCTCGGGATCATCGGCGAATACATCGATATGTCGACCCCCAGACGGTCGAACGCCCAGCCGGGCGTGCAGAAATCGCGCTGCATGTCGACCACGAGAAGCGCGGTATACGACGGATCGACGAGCTCGTGGAGCTCGGTGAAGACCTGCTTCCCCTCGACCTCGATCATCGCTCTCGCAAACCCTCGCCCTCAGCGTCTCGTTACCGGCAGCTCTGCCGCTCCACGATAGTCGATCGCTCTCTACTCGATCGCCTACCGACCTGTAGGTAGTTCGTCACGCGCTCGGGAGGATTCGACCCTCCGACCCGCGGACTTGGAAGTCCACCCCCGTAGGTTGCAACGAACTGCAACCGACTAGATCTACCTGCGAAGAGCAGCTTTTGACTCTGCGACAAACTGCAGAGAAGTGCAGCCAGCGGAGACGGGCCGGTGCGCTCACCGTACGCTCGGGTGAAAGCCACGCCTTGGGGTCTTGGCCGGCCGCCGCCGACGTCCTCATCGAGCGCGCCCTTGAACGGACCCTGTCGGCCCGGGACGTCGCTCTCTCTGCGGGTTTCTGCCGATGCGGCGCGGGGGCCGGTGGGGAGAATCGATCGCATGGCCCATTCAGCACGCGTCTCCGGCGTGGCGGCCCCGTTGCCGACGCCGGCGCATCCGCCGCTCGACCTCGACCGCCGCCCCATCCTCGTCTTCTGGGAGGCGACGAAGGCGTGCGGTCTTGCCTGTCGCCACTGCCGCGCCTGCGCGGTGCCTGAGCCGGGGCCGGGCGAGCTGACGCCCGAGGAGGCGATTCGCTTCGTCGAGAGTCTCGCGGGTTTCGAGCGGCCTCGGCCGATCCTCGTCCTCACGGGGGGCGATGTCCTGATGCGAGCAGACCTGCTCGAGCTGGTAGAGCTCGCTCAGCGTCTCGGGCTGCCCGTCGCCGTCTCCCCGAGCGTCACGCCGCTGCTCGCGCGCGACGCGCTCGCCGGCCTGCGGGCGCGCGGCGTGAAGACGGTCTCGATCAGCCTGGACGGCGCCACGCCGGCGACGCACGAGGGCGTCCGTGGCGTCCCAGGTCACTTCGCCGCGACGCTCGACGCGCTGCGCACCGTTCGCGAGGCGCGTATGACGCTTCAGGTGAATACCGTCGTCATGCGCGACACCGTCGAGGAGCTGCCGGACGTGGCGCGGATCGTGCGCGACGCCGACGCGTCGATCTGGGAGGTATTCTTCCTCGTCCAGACCGGGCGCGGTACCGTCCTCGACGAGCTGTCGCCTCGCGAGAACGAGGACGTCTGCCACTTCCTCTTCGATGCGTCTCGTCACGGCTTCATCGTGAGGACCGTCGAGGCGCCGTTCTTCCGGCGCGTGACGGCGCAGCGACTGGCGGAGGGCGATGTGCCCGATCCACGCGCCCACTACGGGCTCGGGCCGCTCTACGGGCGTCTGACCGATCGCCTGCGCGCGGTGCTTGGCGAGCCTGCCGGCCGGTCGAAGGCGCAGACGAAGGGGACGCGCGACGGACGCGGAATCATCTTCGTCGCCGCGGACGGGTCCGTCTATCCCGCCGGCTTCCTACCGCTCTCACTCGGGAACGTTCGCGAGACGGGGCTCGTCGAGATCTATCGCGGTCACCCCCTCCTGGAGGAGATCCGAGCTTCCCGCTTCGCAGGGCGCTGCGGCGTCTGCGAGCATCGCAGCCTCTGCGGCGGCTCCCGCGCTCGAGCCTTCGCGGCCTCCGGCGACCCACTCGGCGAGGATCCCGCCTGCGCCTGGCAGCCGCACCATGCCTAGACGATTACAAGGTCGAATCAGCAGCACCGGGGGGAGCGGCCCGTAACCCCGCATGGTTCCTGATGCGCCCGGGAGGGTTCGAAACTCCGACCCACGGATTGGAAGTCCGCCACTTTGTTTACGGAAACGCCGGTTGAGCCGCCTAGATAAGCCAAATGCGGATACAGGCGTGAGAATTTGTTACCCGAAGATTTCGCGGACTATGTTGGCTGCTATGGAAACGGCCATCTGCATCTCGATCGTGCCGGCGAGCTCGATTTGGCGGCGCGGTCGGCCGCCTCCGCGACCGACGGCTAGCTAGCCCGGTGAGCGGAAGGTGTTGCGAAGGCGTCGGTGCAGGAGCCGTTCCTGGGGAAGGTGACTACGACAACCGCGACTAGAGCGACAGGGCCCGCCGGCACTCTGCGGTCGTCGGGTATGCCCTCGACGGCTTCCCGATCGCCGGCCCGCGCGGGGACGGCGGCAAGGTGCTCTCAAACGCCAATCTCGACGCCTGCCACGGTCATACCGGCTCGATCGTCCGGAACGGCAAGCGCGTCCGAAGCTACCACTACCACGCCACGCACGAGTATCCGTACACGCTGGGCTGCTTCAAGGGGACGCCCCTGCGGGTGCAGGGCGCCGCCGAAGCGGGCGGTGGCAGCGGGCCGCCTCCACCATCTCCCCAGGGCTAGGCGATCCATGCGCTTCGTCGTCGTGCCTCGCTGGGGCGGCACTCCGGTCTATGACTGGTATCCGTGGGTGGGAGCCGAGCTCGAGCATGACGATGTCTCGTTCGAGGCGCTCGCGATGCCGGATCCCGCCCAGCCGGAGATCGACACCTGGCTCGCCACGGCCTCGGCCGGCCTGGCCGGCGGAGCGCCCGAGGAGACGGTGCTCGTCGGTCACAGCGTCGGCTGCCGCGCCGCTCTCGGTGCCGTCGAGCTCCTCCCCGGCGGTGTCAGGCTCCGGGGCCTACTCCTCGTCGCCGCGTGGTGGGACGTCGACGACCCGTGGCCGAGCATCCTCCCCCGGCAGGCGCTTGGGCACGATCCGGCACGCGTCCGGACCGCGGTCGGCCGCCCGCGGGTCCTGCTCTCGGACGACGATCCCTTCACCTCCGACTGGCGCCGGAACCGCGCCGGGTGGGTGGAGCGGCTCGACGCTGACGTGCGGATCGTCGAGGGGGCGAAGCACTTCAACGCCGCGCAGGAGCCCGCCGTCCTCGGCGCGATCCGTGAGCTTCTCTCGCCGCCGAGCTAGCCCGGCCGCCGCTGAGCCGCCGTGGAACCCGGGCGGCCGCGCTCGTTGCGCAGCGGGCCGTCACTCCGGGATCGTCGACGGGCCCCGGCCTTCAGCGAGCGGGTCTCCGAGAGCACGAGCCGGGGGACGTCGTCGTGGCGGCGACCATCCGCCGTCCACAGGGTTTGGCCCTCCACCGCGGCGGACACGAGAACCGCTACGGCTCCAGGGGCCAGGGCGATCTCGTGATGGTCGTGCGTGCCGCTCGTCCAGTGAGCGACCACGCGGGACGCGGGCATCCCAGCCGGTCGGGAGCGGATTGCCATCCCGAAGGCGGTGAGGGTCAGGACTGCAGATCCGGGCTCGTCGGCCAGGATGCTTGCGTACCGACTCGGCCATCTCGAGGAGAGTTGTGGCCCGTCGAGCAGGACTGCGATGACGAGGCTCGGGCCGATGCGCCGTATCAGATCGGCTACCTCGTCCAGGCGGGCAAGGTCCTCGCAGACGAGTGGAGCGGCCAGGACGCCGCCGCCGACGTCGATGATGTGGAGCTCTCGCTCGCGGACGTCGACGGCCTCCCACCAAAACTTCCTCGGGTCGAGAGACCTCGTCAGGTGGTACTGGCGAATCTGCGCCGGATCGAGGCACCAGCGGTGGTGCTTGTCCTGTTCGAGGCGTTCCCAGCCCGTTGCGGTGTGCACACCGAAGTGGAGATAGTTCCGGCCGAAGGCGGATGTGTCCGACGGCTGTCTGACCCCGGCAACGAGAAACATCACACCGTGTCGGGCGAGGACGTGCTCGAGGGCAGAGACCTCGTCGGCGCGGACGGCGCTCTCGGGGAAGACCACGGCGTCAACGCGCCCGGCATCGTCGATCGCCGTGTCCAGGATCGAGCTCAGGGCGTCGCAATCGAGCGCATGCTTCGGTGCGAACTCGAAGAACCCGAAGTGGTCGAAGTCCATGTTCTCGATGGGTATCGCGGACGCCGGCCGGAAGTCCCGTGCAGTGACGGTGAGCGGCCAGGGGACGAGGACGATCTTGACGTCGCGCCGATCGGCCGCCGGCGGCCGGGTGACGCTCTTCCACCGGACGTCGACCGACTCGTAGCACAGCGCCAGGTACCGCGAGAGCGACCGGATCGTGATCCCCCTGGGACTGAAGAGGGTCTTCGGGACGATCCGAACCCGAGTCGGCGACAGCCGGGAGAGTGAGCCCGTCGAGCTGAGACGCCTCCAGGCGAGTCTTTCGAAGGACTCCTCCCGCCCGCGCCGGCCGGACGCGGTGACTCCCGCGCATGCCTCGTCTGCAATCGAATGAAGCGTCAGCAGGGCCTCGTTCAACTCCCACGCGTCACCGCTCCTGATCCTGGCCAGGGGAATGTCCCGGAATCGGGTAACCGTGCTCCAGCAGTCGCGGACGAGCTGCGGCAGCTCGCGGGGTCCCCCGGTGCCGGAGTCCTTCCAGGCGCGCCCGGCGGCACGAACCCGCGCATCCCAGTCCTCGAGTGGTGGCCAGCGCCTGCCCGCGGGAGGCGCCACGACGAGGCGGTAGCTCTCGGTGTGATCCAGAATCAGGTTCGTGAGCGCGAAGACATCGGGAGGCCACGACACGAGATCGCTCCACTCGGGGGCCGGAGCGAACGCGCCGAAGTACGACAGCACGCTCAGCTCGCGCCCATCCGATCTGCTGCGCGTGCCGGTGTCCTGTACCGAACCGGTTCTCTTGCTGTCGAGAGAGCTTGCGGCCATCACCGCCTCCGGGCTGACGCCCGACCAACGTGGCATCCCGCGGGCTGGAGTCACATCGGGGAATCTCCGCACGGACATGTGGAGAACTACGGATGTCGTACCTTGCGAAGGGGTCTACTTGTAACGGCATGCGCGGCCCGGGCACAGCCTTCGCGCCGACTGCCACCGGCGCCGGCGTCGCGCTCGTCGGGCTCGGCCTCGTCGGAGCCGGGATCCTGGCGCGCCGGGACGTTGCGCGGTCGCTCTCGAGGGAGCACATCGTCGGTACCGCAGACATGAGCCCGGCGAACGCGCCGGTCAGGAGCGCCGCGGCCGCGCGCTCGTTGGCCGAGGTGATTCGGAGTCGCACGGTCGCTGCGGCCGCCGGTCACACCTACGCCGAGACAGACGAGTTTCTCGCTTCGGGAGGAGGCACTACCTCCGATGAGGCGCAGGCGATCGTCGCCGAGGGCACGGGACAGCCGGTACGAAACCCCGCGTACGAGCTCTGGGTCACCTCGACGACGTTGCAGACGGCGCTCATGCAGGCCTACATGGCGTTCCGGCTCGCAGATCTGACGACGGGGCTCGGGGCGACGATCTTCGTCGCGGGGGCCGGGATCGCGTCCAGCGGCCGGAGGTCATAGCCAGCCTCTCGCGGTGACCTTCAGCGGGCGGGGGTGAGCCGGGAGAGGCTCGGTTGAGCTTGCCTGGGGATGGCGTTTGTGGGCTTCCCTCTGTTGGTTGGTCTGCTCGGTTGCTGCGGTGTGGGGGAGGGCCGGGGGGTGTTCGGTCGTCCGCCAGCGGATTCCGAGGTGTCGCCGTCGGCTCGGTTGTTGGGGCTGTGGTCGATTCTCCTGCGTTGTTGGCGGCTCGTTGCAGGCCTGGCGGCGGGCTGCGAGCGTGATTGCGTGTGCCCCGTGGGGTGTTGTGGGCGCCGGGAACCGAGCGAGGTGATGAAGGTGGTGCAACGCTTGTCCTCTCGTTGATGTGGCGGAGCTCCCTTGTGCGGCGGTGTTCTTGCGGTCC
>CAVOVG010000007.1:0-79131 GCA_963699795.1 uncultured Thermoleophilia bacterium | reverse complement strand
GAGGAGGTCTGTGAGGGCGGGCATGTCTGTGCCCGCCCTCATGTGTCGTATGACCTAGGCGGCGACGGCCACGGGGTCAGGCCGGACGATCACGGTGTCTGCGACCTCGACGATCTCGGTCGCCGGCAGACCGGCCCGTGTGGCGTGCTCGCGGATCTTCTCCGGGCTCGATGCCTGGTAGATGCACACCGTTCCGAGTCCGCCGTCTGCCTCGTGGACGACGTATCGATCGGCGCCGCGATCGGAGCCGTGCTTGGTCATCTGAGCAAGCGTCATGAGGAGAAGAAGCTCGGCGTCGAGCTCGACGAGTATCTGCCGGCCGGTTCCTCGGCGGTTGTGGCGGTCGTCGACGAGATGTATGCGGACAAGGTCGAGGGAGCGCTCGTCAAGTCTGACAAGCGGATCAACAAAGCGATCGACAAGGACGACTACGACGCGCTGCAGAAGGCGATCTCGAAGTCGGCCGACGAGGTCTCGGACGCGATCACCTCGTAAAACGGCCGAGTCTCGGGCCTTGACGACACGGGGCGGCAGCACGTGGCCCTCCGAGATCGACGTCGTCGCCCCTAGTCCAGATCTCGAGCGTACCCGCCTCCCCCAGCCGCGGCGCCTGTAGCTCCGGCGCTGCGGCGGGAGAGGTGCCCGAACCACGGCGGCGTTCCCGAGCTGCCGATCCTGCCCAATGCCTCGGTTTTTGCTCATCTGCAACGTGGCGTACCAGAGCGTCGGACCGGCGACGGGAGAGCGTCTTCTCGACGCACACATGATGGCGTAGGGTGAGGAGGAGGCGATGCCGATGAACCCGGTCTAGCAGAGCGAAAGCGATTCGGGACACGCCCAACGCCTCCTCGATCAGACGGTCATTTCGATCAACTTCGTGGCCGACGCGGGCAAGCAGATGCTCGAGTCGAGCACCTCCGTCAGCGAGGTCGAGGATCGCCTCCGCGAGTTTCTGCCGGCGGTCGGGCTCGAAGGCTGTGCGATCGAGGCGACGATGAGCTCGTTCACCGTCAGCTACTGGAAGCCGGGCGGTCCGGCACCGATTACGACCGTGCGTGACATCTCGGTCTCCGAGCCACGGCTGAAGCGTCTCGCCGGCACCGTGTCTCCGCTCGAGCGTGCTTTCGGGGCGAGCCGACCTTCCTGCTCTGAGATGGTTATCCGGTCGCGGCGCGGTTTCCGGTTGACGTTTCGGTGACGACGAAGCGTGCTACACACGTTGACGGCGTCGCCCATGGCTCGAGACCCTCGAGCACGAGAGGCGCTCCGAGTTCTTCGAGAGCGCCGTCGATGAGCCCCGCATGGAAGGAGCAGACAACGCGCGGGTAACGCTCGGCGAGCTCCCGGAACGGACAACGGTGCATAACTAGTTCGCCCGGGATCGTCTCCGGGGCGAACCCTCTGCGACGGAGCAGGGACGCGATCCGCTCCACGCAGGCCGCCTGGTCGGGCTCGCGCCCGGGCTCGAGCCGCTCGATGAGCGTTCGGCCCCAGCTTCGGCCCGCGGAACGGGAGATGCCGACGCCTTCGGGAAGCAGTTCGAGTGAGGAGGCTAGGGCTGCGGCGAGCAGCGCGTGCTCCCGCTCGGCGTCCTCGGGTATCGCTGCGAAGACCTTTCGAGGACGTCCAGGTCGCCCCCGACGGTCGTTGGTCGATAGGACGAGCTCGGCCTCCTCGAGCACGTGGAGGTGGCCACGCACCGTGTTGGGGTGCAGTCCGAGATCTGCCGCCAGTTGATCTGCCGACCGGGGTTCCTCATGCGCTCGAAGCTCCTCGAGCAGGCGCACACGGCTCGGGTGGGCGAGCGCCCGGTGCTGGATCATTCTTCCAGCCATCACAGGAGTTTCCCGCGGAAGCCGGGATTGCGTATCCGTGATTTCCCCTACTTCGAATGCGGAGACACCACGATGCCATGACACTCTCTTTCTTCGATTATCAACGCGAAAACGTGCAAAAACCATCGGTAGACAGAGCGATCGTCGCTTGCCCGGCAACGCCGCTGCCGAAGGCCGTCCGCTCCCAGGTCGACCTGCTGGGAGCGGGTAACCCTTCAGGGACGATGTCGCATTAAGGGGAGCGGGGCATCTCCGTCGCACGTCGTGTCTGTCGCCAGCTTCCGTTCGCGCCAGCCTGATCAGTATTGCTCAGTCGGCGCCGTCGCTGGAGCAATAGGGTCGCGCGCATGAGGGCCCACTCGTCCGACATCGGAAAACAGGTTGCCATCGGCTCCGAAGAGGAGCGGAGGATCCGGACCCGCGTCCTCGTGATGTCGACGATCGGGTTCTGCGTCTTCTTCGCGGTGTGGGTGATGTTCGCGATCGTTGCGATCCCGGTGAAGAAGGAGTTCGGCCTGACCGAGGGGCAGTTCGCGTTGCTCGTCGCGATTCCGATTCTCGCGGGGTCCACCCTGCGTGTGCCTTTCGGGATGCTCACCGACCGCGTCGGCGGGCGCACTGTCTTCACCGCACTGCTCCTCGTGACGGCGATCCCGACATACTTCGTCAGTCGCGCTACGGACTACACGCAGTTGCTCGTGCTCGGGTTCTTCGTCGGCCTCGCGGGCGTGTCGTTCGCGGTCGGGATCGCCTGGGTCTCGGTCTGGTACCCGCCCGAGCGGCAGGGCTTCGCGCTCGGCATGTTCGGCGCCGGCAACGTCGGCGCCTCGATCACGAAGCTTGCGGCACCCACCCTCGTTACCCTCGTCGCAGTCGGGGGGATCGCGGGAGGCTTCATTCCCGGCGGCTGGAGGTTCGTCCCGTTCGTCTACGCGATCATGCTCGTAGTGATGGCGCTCCTGGTCTGGGCGATCGTGCCCGGCCCGGACCGACGGCCCGCGGTGGGCCGATCCTTCCGCGAGGTCAACCGACCCCTGGGTGACCTGCGGGTGTGGCGCTTCGGGCTGTACTACATGGTCGTCTTCGGGGCCTACGTGGCGCTCGCGCTCTGGCTGCCGCACTACTACGTCGATGTCTACGGCGTCAGCCTGCGCGTGGCCGGATTCCTGACGGCGTTGTTCATCTTCCCCGCCAGCCTGTTGCGGCCCCTCGGCGGCTACCTGTCCGATCGGCTCGGCCCACGGCCGGTGACGTACACCGCGTTCATCGTGATGTGCCTCGCCTTCGTCTGGCTGTCCCGGGGCGTTCCGATCGAGCTCTTCACGATCCTGATCATCGTGGTCGGCGTGATGATGGGCATCGGCAAGGCGTCCGTCTACAAGTACGTAGCCGACTACTACCCGCGTGACGTGGGCGTCGTCGGCGGGCTCGTGGGCGCCGTCGGCGGGCTCGGTGGGTTCATCCTGCCCCTGCTCTTCGCCTGGGCGAAGGGTAAGACGGGCGATCCCGAGAGCACGTTCGTCGTTCTCCTCGTCTTCGCGCTCACGTGCCTCGTCTGGCTCCACCTCGTCGTGATCAAGATGCGCCGAGACGAGGGCCGCCGCGCCCCCCCATTAGACACCACGACCAACAAGGGAGCCATCTGATGCAATCCGACGCTCATCCTCCGAAGTCGGGAGGTTCCGCCAGGTGGCTCGAGGAGTGGGAGCCCGAGGACGAGACGTTCTGGGAGTCGAAGGGCAAGTCGATCGCCTGGAGCACGCTGACGATCACGACCGCGAACCTGACGATGGCGTTCGTAGTCTGGTTCGTCGTCAGCGCGCTCGTTGTTCGGCTCGCGAAGATCGGCTACGACTTCTCGACGACGCAACTCTTCTGGCTCGCCGCAATGCCAGGGCTCTCCGCCGGCACGCTGCGGATCATCCACACCTTCCTGATCCCCGTCTACGGCACCCGGAAGGTCGTCAGCATCTCGACCGCCGCACTGCTCCTACCCCTGATCGGCTGGTACTTCGCCGTCCAGGACCCCGGCACGCCGTACTGGCTGTTCATGATCCTCGCGTTCCTCGCGGGACTCGGCGGCGGCAACTTCTCGTCCTTCATGCCGTCCACGAGCCTGTTCTTCCCGAAGCGCCTGCAGGGCACGGCGCTCGGTCTCCAGGCAGGAATCGGCAACTTCGGCGTCAGCCTCGTCCAGTTCGTGACCCCATGGGTGATCGGGTTCGCGCTCGTCGGCAGCATCCAGACGACCGACAAGGGCAAGGACATCTGGCTCCAGAACGCCGTCCTGATCTGGATCCCGCTCGTCGCGTTCCTCGCCATCGTCGCCTGGCTTCGGCTCAGCAGCGTCCCCGTACGAGCGAACGTCCGTGAGCAAACGGACATCTTCCGCGACAAGCACACGTGGCTGATGACGTCGCTGTACGTGATGACGTTCGGCTCGTTCGCGGGCTTCGCCGCGACCTTCCCGTTGATGATCAAGGAAGTCTACGGAGGGTTCGACGATGCGCCCGATCCGCTCCGATACGCGTTTCTCGGGCCGCTCGTCGGGTCGCTCGCGCGCGTCGTTGCAGGTCCGCTGGCGGACCGCTTCGGCGGTAGCCGACTGACCCAGATCTCGGGCGTTGGGCTCTTCTTCTCCGCCATCGGTGTAGTGTTCTTCCTCGAGCCCGACTCGACGGGCCAGTTCAAGTGGTTCGTCCTCACGATGCTCGCGGTGTTCGGGTTCGCCGGCATGGGCAACGCCTCAACGTTCAAGCAGATCCCGATGATCTTCCCGCCACGACAGGCAGGCGGGGTGATCGGCTGGACGGCCGCGATAGCCGCCTACGGCCCGTTCGTCTTCGCCGTGCTCATCGCAGCCGTGATCTCGTCGTACGGCTCGCCGATTCCGTTCTTCATCGGAATAGCCGTCTTCTACGCCATCAACATCGGGATCAACTGGTGGTACTACCGGCGGGCCGGGGCCGAGCGTCCGTGCTGAGCGCCGTCTGGTCAATACTGATCAGGTAGCGAGATCGGCCCGGGACTAGCGTCCGGGCGGTGAGATGCGAACCCGAGAGGCGAGCCCCGGGCCAGCCGCAGCCGGCGCGTCGAACGGCGCAGGCGCTCCGACTCGTGGTGGTTGCCCTCATCGTCGCTGGGTCGATGCTCGTCGTGCCGGCCGTCTCGACGGCCGCGAACGAGGACGGGAAGGCGACCTTCGACCAGCTCTGCCAGGGGTGTCACACGATCGGTGGTGGCAAGTCGGTCGGGCCTGATCTGGAGGGTGTCGCGGGCCGGCGCGACCGCGCCTGGGCGGAGGCCTTCATCCTGGGGCCCGACAAGGTGATCGCCTCCGGCGATCCGATCGCCAAGGGCTTGCTGGGCGAGTACGGCACACCGATGCCGAATCTCGGCGTTACAGCGGCGCAGATCGGACCGTTGATGGCGTTCCTGGGGTTCGCCGCAGGTGACAACGCAACGACGCCGACAACCACCACGCCCATCGAGACGACGCCAACCCCGACGACACCCGACCCAACGCCCGGGTCGGGTAACGCGCAGCGAGGCGAGAACCTGTTCACCGGCGCCGAGCGCTTCAATGCGGGTGGACCGTCATGCCTCTCATGCCACTCGGTCGCCGGCGTGGGGGCGCTCGGCGGCGGCCAGCTCGGCCCTGATCTCACGGACTCCTTCGCCAAGTACGGCGGACAGCAGGGCCTGCAGGCCGCCCTGGAGACGATTCCGTTCCCGACGATGATCCCGATCTTCTCCCGCAAGGCGCTGACGGCGAGCGAGCGGGGCAACCTGATCGCGTTCCTCGAGAACGCCCCCGACCAGCAAAGACCGGCGAGCACCGCGGGCAAGCTCGTCGGGTTCTCGGTGGGGGCTGCGTGCGCGCTCGCGATCCTCGCGATGGGCATCTGGCGACACCGCCTGTCGGGAGTCCGCAAGCCGCTTGTCAACCGCTCGAGACGGAAGTGAGGCCGTAGTGGGCTGGATCCAGGATCTCGTCAAGCCGAAGACCCGTCAGTGGGAAGACTTCTATCGCAACCGCTGGCAGCACGACAGTTCCGTTCGCTCGACACACGGCGTCAACTGCACGGGCGGCTGCTCCTGGATGGTCTACGTGAAGGAGGGCATCGTCACGTGGGAGATGCAGGCCACCGACTATCCGCTGCTCGAGGCAAACCTGCCGCCCTACGAGCCGCGCGGCTGCCAGCGCGGCATCTCGACGTCCTGGTACGTGTACAGCCCGATCCGGGTCAAGTACCCGTACATCCGCGGAGTCCTCGCGGACGCCTGGCGGGAAGCGCGCCGGACGCTCGAGCCCGTGGAGGCATGGGCCTCGATCCAGAACGACCCTGTCCTGCGCGAGAAGATCCAGACTGCTCGCGGGAAGGGTGGCTTCCGACGGACGACGTGGGACGAGGTCCTCGAGATCGTGGCCGCCTCGATGCTGCATACGGCCGAGGAGTGGGGGCCTGATCGGGTCTTCGGCTTCTCGCCGATCCCGGCGATGTCCTACCTCTCGTATGCCGCCGGCTCGCGCCTCCTCCAGCTCTTCGGCGGGGTGAACATGAGCTTCTACGACTGGTATGCCGATCTGCCGAACGCGTTCCCGGAGGTCTGGGGCGACCAGACGGACGTCTGTGAAAGCGCCGACTGGTTCAACTCCAAGTACATCGTGGCCGTCGGCGCCAACCTCAGCATGACCAGGACCCCGGACGTCCACTTCATCTCCGAGGCGCGCCACGAAGGCGCAAAGTTCGTTGTCATCTCGCCGGACTACAGCATGGTCTCCAAGTACGCAGACTGGTGGCTGCCGGTCGAGGCCGGCCAGGACACGGCCCTCTGGCTCGCCGTCAACCACGTCATTCTGGAGGAGTTCCACGCGAAGCGTCAGGTCCCGTACTTCACGGACTACCTCAAGCGCACGACCGACAGCCCGCTTCTCGTCGAGCTCGTCGAGACGCCGGACGGACTCACGGCGGGCCAGTTCCTGAGGGCCAACACAGTCGACCGCTATGCGGACGTGGAGCACGGCGACTGGAAGCTGCTCATGTGGGATACCCGCAGCGACGCGCCGCGGATGCCGAAGGGCTCCGTCGGCTTCCGCTGGGCGCAGGACGACGCCGAGAAGGGAAAGTGGAACCTGAAGCTCGAGGACGGGCTGGACGACACGCCGATCGACCCCGTGCTCTCGTTCCTTGGTACTGCCGGATCCGAGATCGCGCAGGTCGCGTTCCACGAGTTCGCGGCCGACGAGACGAAGCTCCGCGGCGTACCGGTGCGTCGCGTCCGCACAGGCGACGGACGCGACGTGATCGTCGCCACGGTCTACGACCTCCTCTTCGCCCAGTTCGGCGTCGGTCGCGGCCTCCCCGGTGACTATCCGGCGAGCTACGACGACGTCGGGCCCTACACCCCGGCCTGGCAGGAGCAGTTCACGAAGATCGGCCGCGACACGGTGATCCAGCTAGCTCGCGAGTTCGCCGGGAACGCCGAGGCGACGAACGGGAAGTCGATGATCATCGTCGGCGCCTCGCTGAACCACTGGTACAACAACAACCTCTCGTACCGGGCCCCGATCACGGCTCTCATCCTCTGCGGCTGCTGCGGCGTCAACGGCGGCGGCATGAACCACTACGTCGGCCAGGAGAAGCTGACGCTGTTCGCCCCCTGGACGGCGCTCGCATTCGCACTCGACTGGCAGAAGCCACCGCGCCAACAGCAATCGCCGACGTGGCACTACGTCCATTCCGACCAGTGGCGCTACGAGGGCGACTTCACCGACTACGCCCCGGTACCGAAGGACGCCAAGTGGGCCAAGGGTCACGCGATGGATCTCGAGGCGCTGGCCGTGCGATCGGGGTGGATGCCCTTCTACCCGCAGTTCGACAGGAACCCGCTCGAGCTCGCCAAGGAGGCGGAGGCGGCAGGGCACGAATCGAACGACGAGATCCTCCGCTGGGTCGGCGACAAGATCGCGGACGGCGATGTCAAGCTCGCGGTCGACGATCCGGACGCGGAGGAGAGCTGGCCACGCGTCTGGCTGATCTGGCGCGGCAACGCGATCGCCTCGAGCGCCAAGGGCCAGGAGTTCTTCCTCCGCCACTACCTTGGCACCCACGACAACGTCGTCGCCGAGGAGCACGCGAAGGACAAGGTCAAGACCGTCACCTTCCGTGAGCCCGCGCCGCGGGGAAAAATGGACCTCGTCGTCGACATCAACTTCCGCATGGACACCTCGGCGCTGTACTCCGACATCGTCCTCCCGACGGCGACCTGGTACGAGAAGAACGACCTCAACACGACCGACCTGCACTCGTACGTCCACCCGCTTGCAGGCGGCGGTGCCTCCGGTGTGGGAGTCGAAGTCCGACTGGGAGATCTTCAAGGCGCTCGCGAAGAAGCTCAGCGAGCTTTCGCCCGAGGCGTTCCCCGACGGGACAGCGCGCGACGTCGTGATGTCGCCGCTGCAGCACGACACGCCCGACGAGCTCGCACAGACCCAGATGCTCGACTGGCGCGCCGGCGAATGCGAGCCGATTCCGGGCAAGACGATGCCGCATCTGCGAATCGTCGAGCGTGACTACGCGAACCTCTACAACCGGTTCATCTCGCTCGGCCGGGGTATCCGCGACGGCCTCTCGGCCCACGGCATCAACATCCCCGTTGCGGAGCACTACGACGAGCTGCTCGAGAACCCAGTCGGCGGCACGCCCGACACGCGACACATGCGCTGCGTCGAGTGGGGAGGCGTGAAGTACCCGAGCGTCGAGGACGCCCTCGACGCCGCGAATATCGTGCTCCAGCTCGCTCCGGAAACGAACGGCGAGATCGCCTACGACGCGTTCCAGGCAGAGGAGAAGAAGACCGGCCTCGTCCTCTCCGATCTCGCCGAGGGCACTCGCAGCGTGCGCACGACTTTCGGGGACCTCGCTGCCCAACCGATCCGCACACTGACGAGCCCAACGTGGACCGGTGACGTCAACAACGGCCGGGCGTATGCCGCCTGGGTGCTCAACGTCGAACGGCTGATCCCCTGGCGGACGCTCGGTGGGCGCCAGCACTTCTACGTCGATCACCCCTACTACATCGACTTCGGCGAGCAGCTGCCGACGTTCAAGCCGAAGCTCAACCCCGGGCAACCGGCGACATCGTCAAGAGCCCGAGCGGTCCGGACTGCCTCGTCCTCAACTACATCACCCCGCACGGCAAGTGGCACATCCACTCGACGTTCGGCGACACGCACCGCATGCAGACGCTCTCGCGTGGTATCGAGCCGTGCTGGATCAACGACAAGGACGCCGAGCGGATCGGCATCGTCGACAACGACTGGGTCGAGGTCTACAACGACAACGGCGTCATGGTCACGCGCGTCGCAGTCTCCTCGCGCGTACAGATGGGCACCTGCATGATCTACCACGCTCCCGAGCGGACGCTGACGATGCCGAAGTCGCAGGTTCGCGGCGCGAAGCGGGGCGGCTCCCACAACTCGCTCACCCGCACCCGCATCAACCCGGTGCAGCTGGCCGGCGGGTACGCGCAGTTCACGTACGGCTTCAACTACTGGGGCCCGATCGGGGTCTTCACCCGCGACACCTACGCCGTCGTCAAGAAGCTCGAAAGGCTCGAGTGGTGACGGCGGCCGGGACGGAAAGGGGCGGCATGGATATCCGCGCACAGGTGTCGATGGTGTTCCACCTCGACAAGTGCATCGGCTGCCACACGTGCTCGATCGCGTGCAAGAACATCTGGACCGATCGCAAGGGCGCCGAGTACATGTGGTGGAACAACGTCGAGACGAAGCCCGGCACCGGCTATCCGACGCTGTGGGAGGACCAGGACAAGTACCAGGGCGGCTTCGAGCAGAACGCGACGACGGCGTCAAGCTCCGCCTGCAGAGCAAGGGCGCCACCCTCGGCAACATCTTCGCCAACCCGAACCTGCCGACCGTGGACGACTACTACGAGCCGTGGACGTACGACTACCAGGAGCTCTTCGACGCACCTCCGGCGACGACCAGCCGACCGCGCGCACGGTCTCGATGATCACCGGCGACACGATGGACGATCGAGGCCGGCCCGAACTGGGACGACGACCTCGGCGGTTCGACGATCTACGCCGCGAACGACCCGAACCTCGAGGGCATCACGGACGAGGAGCGCACCCAGCTCAACGAGCTCGAGCGCATGGTCTTCTTCTATCTGCCCCGCATCTGCAACCACTGCGTCAACCCGAGTTGCGTTGCAGCGTGCCCCGCCGGCGCGGTCTACAAGCGCGGCGAAGACGGCATCGTCCTGCTCAACCAGGACAAGTGCCGGGCCTGGCGGATGTGCGTCTCCGGCTGCCCGTACAAGAAGACGTACTACAACTGGACGACCGGCAAGTCCGAGAAGTGCGTCCTCTGCTACCCGCGCACTCGAGACCGGCCAGGCACCGGCGTGCTTCCACTCCTGCGTCGGGCGGATCCGCTACCTCGGCCTCCTGCTCTACGACGCCTCCCAGATCGAGAAGGTGGCGGCCGTCGCCGACGAGGACCTCGTCGAGGCCCAGCGCGGAATGATCAAGGATCCGTTCGACCCGGAGGTGATCGCGGCTGCGAAGGCGAACGGGCTCAGCGACGCGCAGATCGTCGCCGCGCAGGAGTCGCCGGTCTACAAGTTCGTGATGCAGTGGAAGCTCGCGCTGCCGCTGCACCCCGAGTTCCGGACGCTGCCGATGCTGTTCTACGTGCCCCCGATGCTACCCGTGATCGCAGAGGTGAAGAACGGCAGCTACGACGTGAGCGGGGCCGAGCGGAGGCAACGAGTCCGACAGCACCGGAATGCCCTCGATCTCGACGCTTCGAGACGGCCCGCGTGCCGATCCGTTACATGGCGAGCCTCTTCTCCGGCGGCAACACGACGCTCGTCGAGGACGTCTACCGCAAGCTGATGGCCGTTCGCGTGCACATGCGATCGAAGACGGTGGGGAACGTTCCTGCCGACGAGGTCGCGCACGCGCTCGCGGACGGGAAGACGAACGCCGAGGAAGCGGAGGCGATCTTCAGGCTCACGTCGCTGCCGACCTACAAGGAACGCTTCGTGATTCCGCCGATGGCGCGCGAGCTCGCAATCGAGGCAGCGCGTCGACCCGTTCCAGCTCAAGCAGGAGAGCGGCTTCGGCAGGCGCAAGGGAACGCCGGAGCGGAGGTTCTGAGCATGCCGACCTCGACCATCGTCGCTCAATCGGGAGCTGGCGCTCGCCTTCGCCGACGTGCTCTCGTACCCCCACGCCCGATCGACGCCAAGGTCAGGGCGTGCGAGGAGCTCGCCCGCAGGGTGACAGCGAAGAGGCAGCGGCTCTGCTGCGGCGCTTCGGTGGCTACGCCGCGGTAACGTCGCTCGGGGAACTGCAGGAGGCCTACACGCTGGCCTTCGACCTCGACTCGCTCTCGGAGTCCGATCCCACCTGTTACCCGTACGTCGGGCATCACCTGTTCGAGGAGAACCACAAGCGCAGCGCCTTCATCCTCGGCCTGCTCGAGCGCTACCGGGAGCACGGCTTCGCGGACGACACGGGCGACCTGCCCGACCACCTCGTGATCGTGCTGCGATTTCTGGCCCGATGCGACGACGACGAGCTCGTGGCGGAGACGATCGACGAGGCGCTGCTCCCGGCGCTCGCCCGCATGCTCGGGACGGTGGGCGGCGCGCGAGCCGGTGAACGGGCGACAGCGCTACCAGCAGGTCCTGAATGCCCTCGTGCTCGCGCTCCAGGTGTACCGCCCGGCGGTCGCGTTCGACGAGGCGGAGATGGCATGGAGCCGGCCCGGCGACAGTCTCGGCATCAGCCGGGACACCTGCGGCCACTGAGGAGGAGACAGCGCGATGTGGAACATCGATTCTCTACGCGGTGATCCCCTACCTGGCGGTCGCGATCGCCGTCGTCGGCGGCATCTGGCGCTACACGACCGACCGCTTCTCGTACACCGAGCCAGTCGTCGCAGTTCCTCGAGAGCCGCACGCTCTTCTGGGGGTCCGTACGCCTGGCACTACGGCATCCTGTTCGTCCTCGGCGCCCATATCGTGGCACTCATCTTCTGGGATCCGTGGGCCGTCGCTCGTGAGCAACCCGACCCGCCTGTACACCCTCGAGGTGATCGGGCTCGGCTCTGTCGTTCCTCGCGATCCCGGGCTGCCTGCTCGTCGTGCGCCGCCTCGTCGTCCGCCGGTCACAGCCGTGACCACCACGATGGACTGGGTGCTCCTCGTGCTCGTCGCCCAGGTCGTCGCTCGGGATCTGGATCGCGCTCGGCTATCGCTGGGGCTCGGAGTGGTACGTCCACACCGCCGTGCCCTGGCTCCACTCGCTCTTCAAGCTCAACCCGAAGTCGGAGTACATGGTCGCCGTTGCCCGCGATCGTGAAGTTGCACGCCGTGCTCGGCTTCGCTGCTCGTCGCCCTCTTCCCGTTCACCCGCCTCGTCCACATCGTCACCGTGCCCGGTCACCTACCTCTGGCGCTCGTACCAGGTCGTCGTGTGGAACCGGCGGCCGAGCGCGGTAGCGCGCGGCCGCGCCCGGGTCGTGGACGCGTGCGGAGCGCGTGCCCGCTGACGGTCCTCGCCGGCTTCCTCGGCTCGGGCAAGACGACGCTGCTCAACCGCATCCTCGCGGGCGAGCACGGGCTGAGGGTCGCCGTGCTCGTCAACGACTTCGGCTCGATCAACATCGACAGCCGGCTGATCGTGAGCCGCGACGCGAACGTGATCACGCTCGAGAACGGATGCATCTGCTGCTCGGTGCGGGCCGATCTCGTGGCGCAGCTGACCGGATCTGCTCGAAGGACCGGCTGCACCCGAGCACGTCCTCATCGAGACGAGCGGCGTCGCCGATCCGGGCAGGCTCCTCGTCGCGCTCCGCGACCGCCACCTCCGCCGTCTCTCGCGCGTCGACGGCGTGATCACGCTCGTCGACGCCGCCGGCATCGGCACGATCCCGCCCGGCGCAGTCGAGCTCGCCCGCCGGCAGCTCGCGAACGCCGACCTGATCGTCTTCAACAAGACCGACCTCGTGTCGCGGAGGCGAGTTCGCAGCGCTCCGTGAGCGGCTCACCTATCCGCGGGCGCGGGTCGTCGAGGCACGGTACGCTGACGTCCCACTCGAGCTCGCTGCTCGGCGGTCTCGCGACCGCCGAGGACGACGTGCCGGCACCACGGCGGCCATGGCGATGGCCACTCCGACGGGCGTTTCGACCTGGACGTGGACGTCGGCCCGACCGCTCGTCGCACGACGCCGTCCGGGACGTGCTGTCCTCGCTTCCCGGCGGAGGTCTTCCGGGCGAAGGGTTTCGTCCACCTCGCCGAGGCCCCTGACGACCGCGTCGTCGCCCACGTCGTCGGCCGACGCGTCGACCTGCGCCCGATCGGCGGCTGGGAGAGCGCGCCCCCGCGAACCGAGCTCGTGTTCGTCAGCCTGGACGGCAGCATCGACACGACCACCCTGCAGCGTCGCCTCGCCACGACAGCCCGTCAAGACGAGCTCACCGCACACCAGTCTCTCACCACGGGTGCGCGGTGAGCGCTGCCGTGTCACCAGCCGTCGACCTGCCGCGCTCCACGCTGGTACGCGCGACGCACGCGACGTCCCCGGCGGGTAGCGCCTCGCCGCCTCTCGTCGTCGCCTGGGAAGTTACGCGTGCATGCCCCCTCGCCTGCCGCCACTGCCGCGCGACGGCCCAGCACCATCCACATCCGGCCGAGCTCAGTCATTCGGAGGGGATGGCCTTCATCGCCGACCTCTCGGAGGGGTTCCCCGGTGCCGTGCTGATCCTCACCGGCGGTGAGCCTCTGACGCGGGAGGACACGCTGGACCTGGCCGCCGCAGCGACGCGACTCGGACTCCAGGTCGCGCTGTCGGTCGATGTCGGCTGGCTCCTTACACCGAAGCGCTGCGAGGCGATCCGTGAGGCAGGCGTCCGCCGTGTGTCGTTCAGCATCCACTTTCCCGACGCCGGCAGAAGCGACAACTTCGCCTGCACGCCCGGCTTCTTCGAAGCAGCGCAGACGGGGCTCGCGAACCTCCGTGTGGCCGGGGTTCCGTTCCAGCTCCACACGAGCGTGATGCGGGCGAATGCCGCGTCGCTCCCGGCGATCTACGATCTCGCGATCGATCTCGGTGCAGCCGGCTGGGAGCTGTTCTTCCTCGTACCGACCGGCCGAGCCTCCGGCCTCGCCGGCGAGGAGCTCGGATCGCACGAGCAGGAGCGTGTGCTCGAATGGCTTTACGACCTCCAGCGGTCAGCTCCGTTCCCGGTGAAGCAGATCTGCGCTCCACACTTCCGGCGCGTAGAGGCCCAGCTCGCGCGCGACCGCGGTGACCGCAGGCCCGAGCGCGTCACGACACGGCTCACCACCATGTCGCGAGGCTGCCTCTCCGGCAACGGCTTCTGCTTCGTCTCGCACGTCGGCGATGTCTGTGGGTGCGGGTTCCTCCCACTCTCGGTCGGCAACGTTCGCGACCGCAGCTTCTCCGACATCTACTCCCGAGCCCCCCTCTTCCAGGCGTTCCGCGACCCGGCGCGCCTCGGCGGTGCCTGCGGTGCGTGCGAGTACCGCGCCCTGTGTGGCGGTTGCCGAGCGCGGGCCTACGCGGCAACCGGTGACCCACTCGCCGAGGAGCCTGACTGCGCCTACGAACCAGATGGGTCGTGGCGTGCACCGTCCCGCAGAGGCGCCGATCTTGCCTCAAGGCAGGAAACCGTCTCGACGCTACCGCGGGATGCCGGATGAGCGGTGGCCGTCGCCCGGATCTCGCGCTCGTCCACGTGTGCTCCGGAAGCTCGAACGTGGCACAGCTTGCCAACGCGATCGCCGTGCGCCTCGATCGCACCGGCCTTGCAGAGATGTCGTGCGTTGCCGGGGTGGGCTTCGGCGTCAGGCCGCTCGTCCGGAAGGCGACCTCGGGTCGCCGCACCTACCCGCCCGCGCCCCAACCGCATGGGAGTAGCGCCACGACCACGGACAGCCCGCGAGAGGTACCGCTTCCGCTCGGTGACCCGGTCGACGGCACCAGCTCAGGCGGTCACCACCACTGATCAGCCTACCGCGGCTCGGAGTGTGCCGGCCCGCGTTGGATCAGACCCAGTCGGATCGCGACGGCGACAGCCTGGAGCTGCGAGTGGCAGCCGAGCTTGCGGAGGATGAGGCGGATGTGGTTCCGTACCGTCGCCTCGGCGATTCCGAGCATCGCCGCGATCTCACGGGCCGTCACTCCCTCGGCAAGAAGCCCGAGCACCTGCCGCTGCCGCCGGCTGAGCGCCGCGGGTCCGCCGACCGTGCGCGAGAGGACATCGTCAGTCCCCACCATGGGACGGTGCCTGTCCCTGTAGCATTCCAAGCGAATCATCTACTCCACGGACGTGCTCAGCGTGACGAATTGTGATCAGTCGCTGCAGGTAGCCAGTTCCAGGCGGCCAGGCTCTCCCGAGACGCGGACGCCCCCCACCACCGATCCCGGTCCCCCTCGCTCGGAGCGCGATCTCCTCTCGGGGGCGCCGATGTTCACGTTCGATGGCAGACATGCGCGTCCGGTCGTGGAACACCGCAGCAGAGAAACTCACCGGGATCCCCGCCGACGAGATCGTCGGCCACGCGTGCTGGGAGGCGCTGTGCGCGCACGACGAGGGAGGAGGTCTCGTCTGTCACAGCGGCTGCTCCTTTCATCGCCTGCTGCGAGAGCGCTGGCCGGTCTCGCCGGCAACGCTCGTGATCAGGACCTCCAACGGGACGAGACGGGCGCACGTGCCCATGGTCGTCGTGGAAGACAAGCGGCTGTTCGCCGCCCTCCTACTCGATCCCGGAGACGGTGACGCCCCGCGCTCCCGTCCCGCTGGCGGCGAGTCGCCTCCAGCCTTGACGCCGCGTCAGATGACGGTGCTGCAGATGCTCGCCGAAGGCAAGCCGGCGCGGAAGATCGCCGCCGAGCTGCAACTCTCGGAGACGACGGTTCGCAACCACATCCGGGCTATCCTGAGGGGCTTCGACTGCAACTCACAGCTCGCGGCAGCGGCGAAGGCACGTCGCCTAGGGCTCGTCTGACTCGACTGTTCGGCGCCGCGCGACGGTCGTTGGTCCCGTTGCGTCCGAGGAGCCTGCTCATCGCCGCCAGCAGCCGGTCGAGGTCGCTGTCGTCGTTGTAGAAGTGGGTCGAGATGCGGATGCCTCCGACGCCAGACGTGTACCGCAGGGCAACGTAGATACGCTCGTCGAGCAACGCCTCCACGAAGGCCTCGTTGTCCCTCGCGATGGGCGACACCTCGAACGTCGTGATCCCCGAGCGCACGTCACGCTCCGGTGGGGTGACGACGTTGACACCGAGGAGCGGCAGCTCCTCGTGCAACCGGTCGGTGAGGGCGAGGACGTGCTCCTCGATCGTGTCGATCCCAAGTGCGTTGATGAGCTCGAGCGATGCGCCGAGGCCCACCGCGCCCGGGTAGTTGGCGGTCCCGTTGACCTCGAGGCTCTTCGCCGTCGTCGGAAAGTCGTAGAGGCGCACCGGCGTACTCGTTGGATCCGAGAAATATCGACCCCAGCCACCCGTCGGCTGCTCCAGGCCGAGGTACCCCCACGACGCCATTCTCAATCGGCGCAAGGTCGATTCGCGCACGTAGAGGAGCCCACAGCCGAAAGGTGCGTTCAGCCACTTGTGGCCACCGGCAACCACGACGTCGACGGCAGTGTCGCGGGTGCTGAGCCGGAATACGCCGAGTTGCTGAATAGCGTCCACGACGAGGAGCGCGCTGTGGGCGTGACAGAGTGCGGCGAGCTCCTGGAGATCGACCGAGAAGCCGTTCGTCCACTGCACGGAACTCACGACGACAGCCCGAGTGTCGCCGTCTATCTGCTCGGCAAAGAGTTCGATCGGAAGAGTGCCGCCGCGGTTCCGTACAACCCGCAGCTCGCGGATGACGCCGCGCTCGGCAAGTTTCGTCCAGGGGATCGCCACCTGGAGGAACTCGAGATCGCAGATCACGACGTTGTCTCCCGGCGAGAAGGGGATCGACGCGGCGACCACGTTCAGGCCATGAGTCGTGCTCTCGACGAGGGCAATCTCTGACGGATCGGCATCGAGAAGTCGCGCGGCCTCGCGGACGGCGGTGGCTCGCGCATCGTCAAGAGCGATGTGGTGCGTCGAGGCGTCGCGCTCGGGGCACATCACCGCCCGGGTCAGAAGACGCTCTATCGCCTGCTGAGCATCGACGGGAGCCAGTCCGACGCAGGCAGAGTCGAGGAAGGTCTTCCCGTGAAGCCCGGGGAATCGCTCCCTCACGTGGCGTAGCATCATCTCAGTCGTCCGATTCAGTGACGATTCCCCCTCCGGGGATGGACGTGGACGAATGTCCGCCGAGGACGTCCGCAAGGCTCGTCTCGCGGAGAGCGTCCAGAAACCGCTCTTGCGCAGTTACGAGGAAACCGTGGAAAGGGCACGCGCCCTCCCAGGAGCAGACACCCTCGTGGAGTACGCAGCGCTCGGCGCGTTCCGGGCCGTCGACCGCCAGGACGACGTCATGGATCGTGACCTCGTCGGCCGGACGGGCAAGCCGGTAGCCGCCGTTGCGGCCGGCGTACGCGGAGAGCACACCCCCCCTGACGAGCCCGGCGAGCGCCTGTGCCAGTACCGAGGTGGGGGCCCCCGGTCGCTCCCGCAATCGTGCGGCGCGTGACGAGCGACCCATCGGGAACGCCTGCCACCTCGAGTGCAGCACGGAGGCCGTAGTCGGCTGTTCGGGAAAACCGCAATCTCATTAGGTACTCACTCTGTAAATATTTGTTTGATTCATCGATTATACTGGCGCGCATGGCTACGATCCCTGCCCCGAAAACCGTTCACCGCCATCGGGATGAGTTCGCGTCGTTGCCTGTCTCGGCGGCGATCACGACCCGTGGCAAGGAACTCGAGGTGACGGATACCGTCGATGCTGCCCGCCGGTTCTTCGCTCTCCATCCCGTCAGCGTGCTCCCTGTCCTCGACGGGACGCGCTTTGTCGGTGTCGTGATGCAGGACGCACTCGATGACACCGTCCCGGCCACGGCGCCGGTGCTTCCCTTCGTGTCCGACGCACTGCCCACTGTCGTCTGTGACACGCCCGCGCCCGAGGCGCTGGCGACGCTCGATCGTCACGGCGCCAAGCGCCTCGTCGTCCTCTGCCCGTAAGACCACCTACGTCGGGCTCGTCTGCATGCGGGGCGACCTAGGCGGCTTCGCGTCGCACAAAGCCGATCGACCATGCGTCCACCATGCGGCCGGCGGGCATCCGTCATGAGCTCGATTGCGGCCGGTACCCACGTCGCAGATCTCGTTCTCGAGCGGCCTGGCAGGGCAAGCGTCTTCGAGCATTTCGGGATCGACTACTGCTGCGGAGGGAAGGCCCGGCTCGATACCGCTTGCGCCGACCGAGGCGCTCGACCTGGCGGTGGTGACGGCCGCACTCGAAGAGCTGCCGACTGACGACGCAGACGGCGTCGACTGGACATCGGCGTCCGTGACCGAGCTGTGTGCCCACATCATCGAGCAGCACCACCGATACCTCCGGGACGACCTGCCCGCCGCTCCGCGAGCTCATCGACAAGGTCGCCCGCGTTCACGGCGATTGCCACGGCGAGCTCCTCGACGTCCAGGACGTCTTCCACGGACTTGCAGACGAGCTCGAGCAGCACATGGTGAAGGAGGAGCAGATCCTTTTCCCCGCCTGTGTTGCCCTCGACCAGGGGTCGGCCGATCCGTTCCCGTTCGGCTCGGTCGAGAATCCCATCGGGATGATGCTGCACGAGCACGACGAGGTCGCAGCCGGGCTCGCCGGACTGCGGACACTGACAGGCGCCTACGAATCGCCGGTCGGCGCCTGCAACTCCTACCGCGCAACGCTCGAGCGCCTCGAGACGCTCGAGCACGATACGCACCGCCACGTCCACAAGGAGAACAACATCCTCTTCCCCCGCGCCGTGGAGCTCGAAGCCGCACGCTAACCCGTAGGAACTACTGAGCAGTTTCGTGGCTCACCCGCGATACGCACCAATCTCACGTGGGTAGCGTCAAAGACATGGCACTGCGAGGCAGCGACCAGAGTCTCCGAGTATTCGCCGCCGGATGAAGACGTTCCTCGAGCGCACCCGCTTCTTCAACACGGAAGAGCGCTCCGCAGAGCGCTGGAGCGCTCTCGTCTCGGGCAACCGCGACTGGGAGAACTTCTATCGGCGGCGCTGGCAGCACGACCGTGTTGTCCGCTCGACCCACGGTGTCAACTGCACGGGTTCGTGCTCGTGGAAGATCCACGTCAAAGACGGCATCGTCGCCTGGGAGACGCAGCAGACCGACTACCCCTCGAACGGCGCCGACGTGCCCGAATACGAGCCCCGTGGTTGCCCCCGAGGGGCGTCCTTCAGCTGGTACCTGTACTCGCCGATCCGGGTGCGATACCCCTACGTACGCGGAGCTCTCGTCGAGATGTGGCGCGAGGCGATGGTTGCCACCGGCGACCCGGTCGAAGCATGGGCCTCGATCGTCGAGAACCCGGAGAAGGCGCGGGCGTACAAGCGCCTGCGCGGCAAGGGCGGCTTCGTCCGCTCGAGCTGGAACGAGGTCACGGACATCATCGCGGCCGCGCACGTGTACACGGTCGCGAAGTACGGGCCCGACCGGGTTGCCGGGTTCACTCCCATTCCGGCCATGTCGATGGTCTCGTACGCTGCCGGCACCCGGTTCCTGTCGCTCATCGGAGGCATCAGCCTCAGCTTCTACGACTGGTATGCCGACCTCCCTCCCGCTTCGCCACAGGTGTGGGGCGACCAGACCGACGTGCCGGAGTCGGCCGACTGGTGGAACGCCGGTTACGTGATCCTGTGGGGCTCGAACATCCCGCAGACACGCACGCCAGACGCGCACTTCATGACTGAGGCGCGCTACAGGGGGCAAAAGGTCGTCGTCGTGTCACCCGACTTCGCCGGGCACACGAAGTTCGCGGACCACTGGCTTCCTGCGGCTGCCGGTTCCGACGGTGCTCTCGCCCTCGCGATGACGCATGTCATCTTCAAGGAGTTTCATCTCGACCGCGACGTGCCGTACTTCCGGGACTACGCGAAGAAGACCACCGATCTCCCCTGCCTCGTGCGCCTCCGCGAGCGCGAGGGCGCATACGTGGCCGACCGGTTCCTGCGCGCCTCCGACCTCGGCGAGGTCTCCGAGAACGCCGACTGGAAGACCGTCGTTCTCGATGCCGCATCAGGATCGCCCGCAGTGCCGAACGGATCGATCGGGTTCCGCTGGGGTGAGGACGGAATGGGCAGGTGGAATCTCGAGCTGGCAGAGATCGATCCTGCCCTGACGCTCCTAGGACACCACGACGAGCTCGTCGAGCTCGATCTGCCTCGCTTCGATGTCGAAGGGGAAGGCGGTGGAGTCCTGCGTCGTGGCGTGCCCGCGAAGCGGATCGGCGGCCAGCTCGTGACGACCGTGTTCGACCTCTACGCCGCCCAGCTCGGACTCGTCCGCGAGGGACTGCCGGGGGAATGGCCGACCGGCTACGACGATCCGGCTCCGTACACGCCCGCCTGGCAGGAGGCTATAACGGGGGTCGACGCAGGGATCGTAGTCCGTATCGCTCGCGAGTTCGCACGCAACGCCGAGCGCACGAACGGACGCTCGATGATCATGCTCGGGGCAGGTACGAACCACTGGTTCCACAACGACCAGATCTACCGTGCCATCCTTTCGATGCTCATCCTGACGGGCTGTCAGGGTGTCAACGGCGGCGGCTGGGCGCACTACGTCGGGCAGGAGAAGGTGCGGCCGATCAGCGGCTGGTCGACGGTCGCCTTCGGACTCGACTGGCAGCGGCCGCCGCGGCAGCAGGCGACGACGCCGTTCTGGTTCCTGATGAGCGACCAGTTCCGCTTCCAGCGAACAGGGGCCGATCATCTCTCATCCAAACTGGGCACCGGCTCGCTCGACGGCATGCATCTCGCCGACTGCTATGCGCTCGCTGCGCGGCTCGGTTGGATGCCGTCGTATCCAACGTTCGACCGTAACCCGCTTGAGATCACCGCCACGGCCGAAGCCGAGGGTGTCGACGTCAAGGACTACGTCGTCCGCGAGCTCCAGTCGGGTGGGCTGCGCTTCGCCGCCGAGGATCCTGACGGTCCGGGGAACTGGCCGCGCGTTCTTACGCTGTGGCGGGCGAACTTGCTCGGCTCATCGAGCAAGGGACACGAGTACTTCCTCCGGCATGTACTCGGCGTCGAAGACGATGCGATTCGAAACGAGGAGGCGCCACCCGAGTGCCGGCCCCGCGACGTCGTCTGGCGGGAGAAGGCACCGATCGGCAAGTTCGACCTGTTCACGACGATCGATTTCCGGATGAACGGCTCGGCGCTCTACTCCGACATCGTGCTGCCGGCGGCCACATGGTACGAGAAGCACGATCTTTCGTCGACCGACCTACACCCGTTCGTGCACTCGTTCAACGAGGCCGTGCCACCCCCCTGGGAGACGAAGACCGACTTCGACATCTTCGGCAGAATCGCCAAGAAGTTCTCGAAGCTCGCCGAGAAGCACCTCGGCGTGCGGAAGGATCTCGTCGCGGCACCGTTGCTCCACGACACGCCTGGCGAGCTTGCCCAGCCGTTCGGCGAGGTGCGTGACTGGCAGAAGGGCGAGTGCGATCCGATTCCCGGGCTGACGATGCCGAACCTCGTCACCGTCGAGCGCGACTACACCAATGTGTGGGAGAAGTGGCGTCGTCTCGGCCCTCTAGCCGAACAGCTCGGGTCGAGCGCCAAGGGAATCCCACTGCTGCCCGATGTCGAGGTGGAGGAGCTCGGCCGCCGCAACGGTCTGATCGACGGGCGCCCGAGCCTCGCCCGCGACGTGCATGTCTGCGAGACGATCCTGGCGCTGTCGGGCGTCTCGAACGGCCGCCTTTGCGCATGAGGGCTTCAAGGGCCTCGAGAAGCGAACAGGGACGAAGTTGTCCGACATCTCCGAGGAGCACCGCGACGTACGCATCACGTTCGGCGACACGCAGGTGCAGCCACGCAAGGTGCTGGCGTCGCCCGAGTGGTCAGGGATGGAGTCGCGCGAGCGGCGCTATTCGCCGTTCACGATCAACATCGAGCGCTCCGTCCCGTTTCGAACGCTAACCGGGCGCCAGCAGTTCTACGTCGATCACGCCTGGATGCTCGACATGGGCGAGGGGCTGCCCATCTACCGCCCCCCGGTTGACGTCGTCGGTACGGTGGGCGATCAGGGCTCAGGGGATCCCGGCCGGAAGGAAGTGCACCTGCGGTGGCTGTCACCGCACTCGAAGTGGTCGATCCACTCCGAGTTCCAGGACAACCTTCACATGCTCACGCTCTTCCGTGGCGGCCCCGTCGTCTGGATCGGCGTCGCTGACGCCGCGAAGATCGAGATCACCGACAACGACTGGGTCGAGGTGTTCAACCGTAACGGCGTCATCGTGGCCCGAGCGGTCGTCTCCCACCGTGTGCCCGAGGGCGTCGGGATGATGTACCACTCCCAGGATCGCCACGTGAACGTGCCACTCAGTGAGCTCTCCGGCACCCGTGGCGGCACCGACAACTCCGTCACCCGGATTTCGATGAAGCCGACCCATCTCGTGGGTGGCTACGCCCAGCTCTCGTATGGGTTCAACTATTACGGCCCGACCGGCTCCCAACGCGACGAGGTCGTCGTGATCCGGAAGCTCGCCGGCGAGGTGACGTACTGATGAAGGTGCGGGCGCAGGTCGCGATGGTGATGAACCTCGACAAGTGCATCGGCTGCCATACCTGCTCGGTGACCTGCAAGAACGTCTGGACGAACCGGCGCGGCGTCGAGTATGCGTGGTTCAACGACGTGGAGACGAAGCCGGGAATCGGCTATCCGAAGAGCTGGGAGGATCAGGACAAGTGGAAGGGTGGCTGGGAGCTGCGCGGGGGCAAGCTGCGACTCCGCGCCGGCGGGCGGCTGCGCAAGCTCGCGACCCTGTTCTTCAACCCGGAGCTGCCGACGCTCGACGACTACTACGAACCATGGACGTACGACTACGCAACGCTCACGACCGCGCCGGTGCAGAAGCACCAGCCCGTGGCGAGGCCGGAGTCGCAGATCACCGGCAAGCCCCTTGATCTGCAGTGGGGCCCGAACTGGGAGGACGACCTCGCCGGCGGGCCTGCGACCGCGAGGCTCGACCCGAACCTACGCGGTGGCGTCGAGGAGCAAGTACGCCTTGAGTACGAGAAGGCGTTCATGTTCTACCTCCCGCGCATCTGCGAGCACTGCCTCAATCCCTCTTGCGTTGCCTCCTGCCCCTCGGGAGCCATGTACAAGCGCGAGGAGGACGGTATCGTCCTGGTCGACCAGGAGCAGTGCCGTTCGTGGCGGATGTGCGTGAGCGGGTGCCCGTATAAGAAGGTCTACTTCAACTGGGGCACCGGCAAGGCCGAGAAATGCACGTTGTGCTACCCCCGCCTCGAAGCGGGGCAGCCCACGGTCTGCTCCGAGACGTGCGTCGGCAAGATTCGCTACCTCGGCGTCGTGCTCTACGACGCCGACCGCGTCGAAGCAGCCGCCTCCGTCCCCGACGAGAAGGATCTCCTCGCAGCCCAGCTCGACCTGTTTCTCGACCCCGACGATCCCGGAGTGCAGGAAGCTGCCCGCGCCGACGGGATCACGGACGACTGGCTCGAGGCGGCGTCGCGCTCGCCGGTGTACGCGCTCGCTGTCAGGCACAGAGTTGCTCTACCACTGCACCCCGAGTACCGCACGTTGCCGATGGTCTGGTATGTCCCCCCTCTCTCTCCGGTGATGAGCCTCGTCGAGGGGAGCGAATCGGATGCAGATCCGGATGACGTGTTCCCTGCGATCGACGAGCTACGAATCCCCATCGACTATCTCGCGAACCTACTCACCGCGGGCGACCCGGAGCCGGTGCGGTTGGCCCTGAAGCGGCTCGCCGCCATGCGCGGCTTCATCCGCGAGCGGAACCTGGGCGGCACACCCGACGGGGCTATTGCTGCCGCGGTCGGCATGGAGCCCGAGGCGATCGACCACATGTTCAGGCTGCTCGCGATCGCGAAATACGACGAGCGGTACGTGATTCCGAAGTCCCACGGGGAGGTCGGAATCAACCCGGCGGCACGTCAGGGAGCCTGCGGCCTCGACTTCGCGGGTGGCCCCGGCAGCTGCGGCGAGCTGGAGAAGGTCAGTGATCCTTTCGGGCGCGAACCCCTCGCGGCAGGGAGCGGCGGCAACGTGACCTTCACGGACTTCCGCGGGAGACAGGAATGAGCTGGAAGCTCTTCTCGGTGCTGCTGCAGTATCCGGACGACGAGTTGCTCGACTCGACAGCCGAGCTCGAGCTTGTCGCCGCGTCACTCCCCGACCGGCAACGCGTCCCCGCGGAGCGATTCCTCGGCTACCTCCGCTCGACGCCTCCAGCCGTGCTCCGCGAGGCATACGTCGAGGCGTTCGACTTCGATCGCCGCTCCGCAATGCACCTCACCTGGCACACCCATGGCGATCGCCGCCAGCGCGGGATCGAGCTGGTGCGGCTCAAGCGCCGCTACGCGGAAGCAGGACTGCCGCTTGCCGACGGTGAGCTCCCCGACTACCTGCCGGTGCTGCTCGAGTTCACAGAGTTGCGTCACGACGAGGGAATCGACCTCCTCGTCGGGCTCCGCCCGTCACTCGAGCTCGTCCGGGGGGCGCTGCACGATCGAGAGAGTCCCTATGCCGACCTGCTCGACGGCGTCTGCGCCGTGCTCCCGAAGCCAACGGCCCGCCAGCTCGAGCAGGCGCGACAACTCGCACTGGGGGGCCCTCCGGCAGAACTCGTCGGGCTGGAACCTTTCACGGCCCCGGACGCCGCCGGAGTCGGCGTATGAGCAGGTTCGGCTTCTTCCTCTGGGTAGCGTTGCCGTACCTGTGCGTCGCGTCGTTCACCGTCGGGCACATCTGGCGCTATCGACGTGACCAGTTCATGTGGACGGCCCGGTCGACGCAGCTTCTCGAGCGAAGGCTGCTCATGGTCGGGAGTCTGCTCTTCCACTTCGGCATGCTGGCCGCGATCGGCGGCCACCTGCTCGGCATCCTGGTGCCGAACTCGGTGACCGAGGCCGTCGGGATCTCCGAGCGCGCCTATCACTGGCTCGCCGTTGTGGGCGGGCTCACGGCATCGGCGCTCGTCGTCGCCGGGATCGCGGTGCTCGCCTTCCGACGGCTGACTGTCGACCGTGTGGCCGCGACAACGTTGCGGAGCGACAGGATCATGTACCCCATGCTGCTGCTGACGATCGCGGCCGGTGTGGCTGCGACGATCCTCACCGCGATCGACGGCTACGCCTACCGGGAGACCGTGAGCCCCTGGTTTCGCGGAATCTTCACACTGCAACCCGACGGAGCGCTGATGGTAGGAGCACCCTTCGTCTTCCAATTGCACGTCGTGACGGCGTGGCTCCTGTTCGCGATCTGGCCCTTCACCCGACTCGTGCACGTTTGGAGCGTTCCCGTGGCGTATATCGGGCGGGCGCCGATCGTCTACCGGAGCAAGCAGCCGCGAAGCCGGAGTGGGGTGCCGGGCGCCTGATCCGCTCGCGATGAGCACGAGAGTCCGTCCCCTGGAGAACTCCGAGGGCGTTGGCGACGCGACATGAGCACAGAGTTGCCCCTCCGATCTCAATCGTACGCTTGCACTCGATGGGGACTCCTCGTCTCGCAGGTCTCGCCGAGGCAGCCGAGATACTAAGTGTCAGCAAGCGCTCGGCCGTGCTAAATCGTGGCGATTTGCAGGCAGTTCGATGCGCCCGGGAGGATTCGAACCTCCGACCCGCGGATTAGAAGTCCGCCGCTCTGTCCACTGAGCTACGGGCGCATGCTCGTAGGGTAATCGGCCGGCCGGGGCTCTGGGGTGAGGCGCCGAGTAAGCTCGCGGTGTGATCGGGGTTGGCGTCGTCAGCGCGGGTGCCGTGGGCACATCGGTGCTCGAAATCGCCTGCTTAAGCGAACCCGGGAGGAGAAGGGCCGTGCCTCGGTGACAGAACACGTGATATCGCCGCTGCAGCCCTATCTGCCCCGGCTCGTTCTCGACTGGCAGCAGACGACGCCTGACGCACTCGTGCGCGAGATCGACGGCTCCATGGTGTTCGTCGACGTCTCGGGGTTCACGAAGATGTCGGAGCGACTCGCCCGGCAGGGAAAGGTCGGCGCCGAAGAGGTCTCGGACGTGATCGGCGCGACGTTCGGAACCCTGCTTGCCGAGGCCTACTCCTGTGGCGGCAGCCTGATCAAGTTCGGCGGGCGATGCGTTGCTCATCTTCTTCCAGGGCGACGAGCACGCGCTGCGCGCTGTCGCCGCCGCGCACGGAATGCGGGCGGAGTTACGCAGGTCGGGAACGTTCTCGACGACGTCGGGGAAGGTCACGCTCAGGATGTCGGTGGGCGCGCACACGGGGCGCTTCCACTTCTTCCTCGTCGGCGGCTCACATCGGGAGCTGATCGTCGCCGGGCCCGCGGCGACCGAGACGGTATCGATGGAGGGCGCCGCCTCCGCCGGCCAGGTCCTTCTCAGCCCTGCGCTCGCTGCCAGGCTCCCTGCCGCGAACCGGGGGCGTCCACTCGGCCCAGGCGTCCTGCTCACGGGTACACCTCCCGAGGTCGATCGCGCCGGGATCGATCGTGAGGTCTCCACGCTCGACCTCGAGGCGTTCGTGGCGGTTTCCCTGCGCGAGACCGTTCTTGCGGGCGAGGTCGAGCCGGAGCACCGCGCGGTGACGATTGCGTTCGTCCACTACGGCGCCTTCGACGAGATGGTGATGACGCAAGGCCCCGACGCCGCGGCTGCGGCTCTCGATCGGCTCGTCCGCTCGGCGCAGGCAGCCGCCGACCGCCACGGCGTCGCGTTCCTCGCGTCGGACATCGCGCCGGACGGTGGCAAGATCATCCTCACCGCCGGTGCGCCTGTCGCGACCGGAGCGGACGAAGAGGCGATGCTCCTCGCGGTGCGGGAGATCGTCGTCTGCGACGCGGGCCTGCCGCTCCACATCGGTGTGAACAAGGGTCCGGTGTTCGCGGGTGCGATCGGCCCCCCGTACCGGCAGACGTACACGGTGATGGGCGACGCCGTCAACCTCGCGGCACGGCTGATGGCGAAAGCGGGCGTGGATGAGATCGTGGCGACACCAACCGTGCTCGAAGCCTCCCGAACGACCTTCGACACGTCCGAGCTCGCGCCGTTCCTCGTCAAGGGCAAGAAGGCTCCGATTACTGCATTCACCGTCGGGCAGGCGATCGGGAGTCGAACGACGATCGCCGAGGCCGGCCTTCCGCTCCTCGGTCGGGACGACGAGCTGAACGCGCTGCAGGAGGCGTGGGAATCGGCGCAGAGCGGGCGGGGTCGAATCGTCGAGATCACGGCCGATCCGGGTATGGGCAAGAGCCGACTGCTCGAGGAGTTCCTTTCTCGGGCGGGGAGCCCGAATGTGGTTCGAGCCGGGTGTCGCCTCTACCAGTCCGGGACGCCGTACTTCCCGTTCCGGACGATCCTCCGCTCGGTCTTCGACCTCGAGGGGCTCGATGATGCCGCGAGCGTGGCCGCGCTGGCAGAGCTCGTCGAGCAGCGGGCGCCGGCATTGCGGCCGTGGCTGTCGCTCCTCGCGACGCCACTCGACCTTCCGGTCGAGCCGTCGCCAGAGGTCCAGGCGCTCGAGGACGAGTTCCGGCGAACGCGGCTCGAGGAGGTTGTCGCGGCGCTCGTCGTCGAGGTCGCGCGCGAGCCGGCAGTCGTCGTCGTGGAAGACACGCACTGGATGGATGAACCGTCCCGTGGGCTCCTGGCGCGGATCACCGCTGAGCTTCGAGGGAGCCCATGGCTCCTTATCCTCACCGCGCGCGCGGGCCAGGACGTTTACGCGACGGTCGACGCAGGAGACAGGCTTGTCAGTATCGAGCTCGCGCCGCTCGGCATCGAGCAAGCCGTCGAGCTGATCCACACGTCAACCGTCGATGCGCCGCTGATGCCCCAGCAAGTCCGTGAGCTCGCCGAGCGCGCGGCAGGGAACCCACTCTTCCTGATCGAGTTGGTCGACGCGCTTCGGCGAGGGGACGATGTCGAGTCGATGCCGGGCTCCGTCGAGGGGCTCATTCACGCTCGTATCGATCGGCTCCCGACCGTTGCACGCCGCCGTCTCCGGGCGCTCTCCGTTCTCGGGGTCGGATTTCGGGTGGAGCATGCGGCGGTGGCGCTCGCCGGCGGGGAATCGGAGCAGGTCTCGAGGGTCGTGAGCGGCCTCGGGGATTTCCTCTCCGTCGACCGGACCGGGTGGATCCAGTTCCGCCACGCCCTGATTCGTGATGCGGCCTACGAGGGGCTGCCGTATCGGCGACGTCAGCACCTCCACGCTCAGGTCGGCGATTCGATCCTTGCAGCGGCAGGCGACAGCCCTGAGGATGCCGCAGAGCTGTTGTCTCTGCACTACTCGTACGCGCGCCGCTGGCCCGAGGCCTGGACCTACTCCCGCGTTGCGGGTGACCGGGCGCGGGGGGTGTACGCGAACCTCGAGGCGGCACGTTTCTACGAGCGGGCGCTGGCCGCCGTCGTTCGACTCGACGATGTCGATGCGGCTCAACCCGCGGCGGTCGCGGTCGGGCTGAGCGAGGTGCGCGAGCACTCAGGGCTCTTCGGCGGCGCGCTCGAGGCTCTTCGCCGTGCGAGGAAGCTGTCCGGAGGCGATCCCGTTGCACTCGCGGAGCTTCACCGACGTCGGGCTCGCGTCCTCATACGGATGGGCTCGCTCGCCACGGCCTACCGTGAGACGACGAAGGGCTCCCGGCTGATCGCGCACGTGGCGGGCGTGGAGGCCGCCGAGGCCCGGCGCGCCTGACCGGCCTGAGCGCGAACATCAGGCTCCTCGCAGGTCGCCCCGGCGACGCGAGGCGGCTCGCGGAGCGCGCTGTGGAACTGGCCGACGAGGCCGACGGATTCGGCGGAGCTCGCGCACGCGTACACCGTGCTCGACAACGCGTACGTCGATCTGGGGCAGAGCGAGAAGGCCGTGTACGCACGGCGAGCTGTCGAGATCTATGAGTCCCTCGGAGATCTTCACGGTGTGGCGGTGGGTCAGAATGACATCGGTGTACGCGCGTATGCCGAGGGGCGCTGGGACGACGCGGTCGTCGCATATCGGCAAGCGCAGGACGCATATCGTCGCGCGGGGAACGAGGTGCATGCTGTCGCGGCCGCCGGCAATATCGGTGAGGTGCTCGTCAGTCAGGGGCGCTTTGCCGAGGCCGACGAGCTCCTCGTGGAGGCCGTTCGCGTTCTTCGGGCTCACGGCCTTGCCGGTCCGGCGCTCTTCGCGGAGATCCAGCTCGGCAGGGTTCGCTTCGCTCTCGGCGATTTTGCGGCAGCGGCAGCGGGTCTCGAGACCGCGCGCGCCGAGGCGATCGGGCTGGGCATCCCTGTCCTCTCACTCGAGGCCGCGATCACGTTGGCGGACGTCGCACGCGCGGTCGGGGACGTGTCCCGGTCGCTTCGGATCCTCGAGGAGGAGCAGGCCGGAGCAGGTGAGCTGGTCGCCGCGTTTGGCTCAGCGCTCGCGCGGGCGAGGAGCGAGACTCTTCTCGCAGCCGGTCGATATGACGAGGCCGCTTCGGTTTGCTCAGCGGGTCTCGTGGCCGCGGATGAGTACGACGGCGTTTACGACCGCGCGCGGCTCCTCGCGCTGGACGCGAGGATCGCGAGAGCGCGTGGCGCGGGCCATGGCGCCGAGGCGCTGGAGGAGTCTGCTCGACTCCTCCAGCGCCTCGGCGTTGTTGCTATTCCGTACCGCTAGGGGCCGAGGCGGTAGCCGTCGACGCTGGAGAAGATCCAGTCCTCGCGGCGGAATTGTGGCGGATCGGTGACAGGGATTCCACCCGCTCTCTCGGTCGTGGTCATCAGACACGACGTCGCGCCGCCCGGCAGCACGTCGGTCGTCGTGACCAGTGACCATGGATCAGCAACAACTCCGCTCGCGTTAGCGCGGGGATCCTTGAGGCAGTACGGCATCGGCTCGAGGCCTGGATCAGCGTTCGGGTCGTCGTCATACTTCAGCGATCGGTCGGTAGGAGTGACCTCGCCCGGCTGAGCCGTTCCGCCAAAGTTCCACTCCATCTTCTCGATCAGATATATCGCCCCTGCGGGATCACCGACGGGGTGGAAGTTGGCGACGCGCAGCGTCGCATCCGGAGCATACGCTTCCAGGACGAAGACGCCGTTCTTGCACGTGTTCCCGGAAACCTTGACGGTGTAGCGAGTTTCTGTGGTCACAATGGGTGCAGGACTCAAGCTGGAGGTGTTCTCGCAGTTGATTGTCACGGTTTTGGCGTTCCCGAAGTTTTTTCCAGTGACATTGCCGTTGAGGGCGAACGAAAAGCCCATAGTTAGCGGGGTACCGCAGGCCGATTGCGTTGCGCCAGTGGTTTGCTTCCACGTACCTGTGGTCGCGGCTTCGCAGACGACATAGGTCGGGCCGGTGGGCACATTCGAGAAGGTGTATCCGCTGTAGGTGCCGCCGTCATACGTTGGCGGAATCCCCGTTGAGACGTACGAGGCGCCTTCTTCCCGGTACAGCGCGACCGAGAAACCGTTCGTCGGGCGCAGCGTGTTTTCGAAGGAGTCCTTATTGCCGTCCTCGTTCGAGTCGTTCCAAATCTGACCCTTGATCGTGGCACAGACTGCAACCGTCAGCGTAGTGGGATCGGTGGGGTCCGAGAAGAGGTTTGCCCCCCCGCCCGAGTCGTTGAAGTTATTGGCCTGCTTGACGATCGCCGAAATCGGACCCGATGCGCTATTGCTTGCGGTGACCGTCAGCGTTACGTACTCGTTCTTGGCCAGACCGAGGTCGTTCATGGTGACGTTAGCCGAGTCCAACCCGCTGACACTCGACGCCGGGAGTGCCGTGCCATTTTTCGTTATGGCCTTGATCGTCAGGCCTGCGGGCACGGTGACCTGGGCAGAACCGAGGCTTGCTGACTTCGCGATGTTCTTGAGGTACACGTCGACAGTGGTCGTGGTCCCGGAGCAGACACTCTTCGTCAGCACCTGCGTCGCCGTATCGAACCCGAGCGTGTAGTTCTTTTCAGGCGCGCCGCTTGCGAGAGGTATCGCGATCGCCGCGATAACCACCACGGCTGCAACGAGCAACCAGCTCGTCCGCCTGTTCCGCCGATACGCACGTTCGATCTGCTTCGTCATCCCATTCTCTCCTCGTGGTTGTGCTGCCCCATGTGAAATGCGCCGCGCAGGCAGTCGCCCGCGCCCGAACCCATAACCGGCCGCGGTCGCTTGCGGCCCGATTGCCAGAAGTATCTTACCGCCCGTCCCTGGAGAAGCAAGTCTCCTGTTTTCCTGCCTCAAGACGACTTTCGACGGGCCAGGTTAGTCCTCGCGGTCAACGCGACTAGGCGGCAAAGCTGATCATGCGTGCTCGAAAGAGGGTTCACAACTAGGCTCGCGGCATGGTCACGGTCGGCATCGTCGGCCCGGGCGCAATGGGCGGAGCGATCGGGCGCGTTCTGACGAGAGGAGGCGCCAACGCCGTCGTGACCGTCACCGGGCGAAGTGCGCGCACGCAGCGGCTCGCCGAGGGCCTCTCGGTGGTTCCGACCCTCGACGAGGTCGTCAGTGAGTCCGCGTTCGTCCTCTCGGTCGTCCCGCCCGGTGCAGCCCTGGACGTAGCGGGGTCGATCGCCGATGCAGCGACTCGGACGGGCGCCCGGCCACTCGTGGCCGACCTCAACGCCGTTTCCCCGACCACGATGGAGGTGATCGCGACGCGCCTCGATGCAGCGGGACTTCACGTCGTCGACGGCTCGATCTCGGGGCCGCCTCCGCGCGTCGCCGGGACGACCGTGATCTACCTCTCGGGCCAACGCGCGGCGCAGGTCGCGAGCCTCGATGCGCCGGGCCTCGATCTGCGCGTCGTCGGTGAAGCAATCGGCACGGCGTCGGCGATCAAGATGTCGACGGCCTCCTTCTACAAGGGCCAGACCGCGATTCTTGCCCAGGCGCTCCGTGCAGCGGCCGCAAACGGCGTCCTCGAGTTCGTGCTGGAGGATCTCGGCCGCCACTATCCCGATCTCGTCGACGACGCCCCCCGGATGCTGCAGAGCATTGCGGCGAAGGCGGGTCGCTACGTGGGCGAGATGGAGGAGATCGCCACGTCCCAGCAGGCAGCGGGTCTGCCGCCGGAGCTCTTCGCCGCCCTGGCGCAGGTCTTCACCGAGCTCAGCCGCTCCGCGGCTGCCGCCCGTGCACCGGAGGAGGCAGACGCAGGCGCAAAGCTCGAGGATGTTCTCGCGAGCCTCGACAGGGCTCCCGGCAACCTCCAACCGTTTTGCCGGTAACCCGTAGGGGAGACGGCGCAGCCTCTCCCGGTACAGAGCAGGGCGACCACACGCCTCAGGGGCAAGCAGGCGTCACGTCCTGAGACACCGCTCTAGCGAGGCAGCCGGAGGCCGAGCCGTCGGGGGAGTGAGGCGACGAAGCCGGTAAGCGCGTCGGGCTCGCTGCCGCTGTCGTATGCGGCGTCACGGCGCACGAGGGCAGCGCGGATCGCGGTGCCACCCGCCCACCGGAGCGGCTCGGGCGGCATCAACTTGCGGTCGGGCTCGACGATCGCGAGCCCGGTGACCTTGTCACGTCTGTCGAGCGCCAGTCGTGCCAGGATCTCGCCTCCGAGGTACGTCGGGCCGACGCCGTTGCCGGTGAAACCGAAGCCGTGATGCACCTTTCCCTTCGACCCGAAGATGGGCAGGTGGGTGGGGGAGACGTCGATCGGGCCGCCCCACGCATGCGTGATCTGCCGGTCGACGAGCTGGGGGAAGATCCGTCGTAGCGCGGCCGCTGCGTGTGTCGCGGCGTCGGCGTCGATGTCGAGGCGCTCGCCGTGGCGGCCGCCGACCCCCATCCGTCCGCCGCCCCACCCGAGGGCGATCCGTCCGTCGTTCGTCGTGCGGAAGTAGTGGAGGAGCGTGCGGCAGTCATGGATGTTCTCTCCGGCCGTCCACCCGATCTCCTCGATCACGTCGGGAACCGGCTCGGAGATCACCATGTGGCTCGAGGCGACTCCGAGCGCGAGCCGGTAGCCGCTGAACCCGGGCGTCGCCGAGTTCACGGCCAATACGGCGGAACCGGCCGTGACCGTTCCGGCCGAGGTGGTCGCCACCGCCTCCCGCGAAAGCGACCGTACGCCGGTGCGCTCGTGGAGACGAACGCCAGACGCGATCACCTTTGCCCTCAGGCCGAGTGAGAGGCGTGCCGGCTGGACGTTCGCGGCCGTCGGGAGGAACATGCCGCCCAGGAACGCGGGTGACGCGCAGCGTGCCGCGATCTCGTCCCGCGAGAGCGCGACCACTTCCTCTGCCGCTCCGACGGCCCGACAGGCTTCGACGACCTCGTCCCAGTCGCCGAGCTGCGCTTCGCTCGTCGCGACCTGCAGCGTTCCGCCGTAGCGGTACCAGGCGTCGACTCCCTGCGTCTCGCACCAGTCGCCGATACCGCGTACTGCGCGCTCCGAGGCGCGGCACACCTCGACGGCGCGCGTGTCGCCGACGGCATCGCGGAGAATCGGAAGGTCGTCCCAGAGGGTGGACACGAAGCCACCGTTCCGTCCACTCGGCCCATGCCCTGCGAGTCCGCTCTCGAGCAGGACGATGTCGAGATCCGGTTCCAGCTGCTTCAGCTGCCAGGCGGTCCAGAGGCCGAGGTAGCCACCCCCGACGATGACGACGTCGGCCGTCGTGTCGCCGGAGAGCGGCTCCGTCGGCTCGACGGGTCCTGCTTCCTCGAGCCAGTAGCCGAAGCGGGTGTGTCGCATGCCTGGATCCTACGGCGTGCCTCGCGAGGATGGCGTAGGGGCTCGCCGCGAGAGGCGCCACGGGGGAAGCGCACTCCGGGCCGAACGAGATCCCCCGCCTCGGCTGCCCTGGGAATCGGGCGGTGTGACAGCATGCTCCCATGCTGATAGAGCACGAGGGGCTACGCCCGAGCGTCGCGGTGTCCGCATACGTTGCGCCCACCGCCGTCGTCTGCGGCGACGTGACGGTCGGCGCAGACGCACGGATTCTCTTCGGCGCCGTGCTGACCGCTGAGGGGGCTTCTGTCGAGGTCGGCGAGCGGTGCATCGTGATGGAGAACGCCGTCGTCCGTGGGCGTGACCGATTCCCCGCACGGCTCGGCGCCAACGTCCTTGTCGGTCCTCACGCCCACGTGAACGGCGCCGTCGTCGAGGACGATGTGTACGTAGCGACGGGCGCGTCGATCTTCCCCGGCGCTCACATCGGAGCGGGGTGCGAGGTGCGCATCGGCGGGGTCGTGCAGGTGAACACCGTCCTGGCCCCGGGTACCACGGTGCCGATCAACTGGATCGCCGCGGGCGACCCGGCGCAGCTTTTCCCGCCCGGCGCCCACGACGAGATCTGGAAGGTGCAGCGCGCGCTCGACTTCCCGGGCACCGTCTTCGGCATCCCGCGCGAGGAGTTGACGATGGAGGCGATCACGCGCCTCTACGCCGAGCGGTTCGGTCACCACCGCGACGATCAGGTAGTCGGGTAGATCTTCGAGGCCGGCAGGCAGGCACCGCCGCCCGCCTCCCCGCGTCAGCCCACTGCGTACAGGTCGCGCGCTCCACCGGGTCTCGTCGGGACACCGTTGGGGCACGCCACGTCAGGGCCGCGAACGACGGTGGGCCGGGTACCTGCCCGACAAGCTTCCCCCGTATGGCCCCGGGAGGAATCGAACCTCCGCGCGTGGATTCGAAGACCGGTTGTTTGAGGCATGTCCGTTGTTCTGAGCCGTTCTCAGGTGCTGTGAGGTTCTCTGAGTTCGCTTGGATCACTGCAGTTCGGGACACGGTTGGGACACGCGAAGATGCGGTCGCGCCGGTTGGGTCTCCTGGCTTGTTTCCGGTCGGGGGTGAGGCGTTGTAGGCTCGCGGCCATGGTCGTTTGCTCTGCCTGTGGTCACGAGAATCCGGACGGCAACAAGTTCTGCGGCGAGTGCGCCGCGCCTCTGGGTGTGCCTGTGCGTGTGGGGGTGGAGGAGCGGAAGGTCGTCTCGGTGGTGTTCTGTGATCTGGTTGGGTTTACGGCCGCGTCGGAGCGGGCGGATCCGGAGGATGTGGACAGGATGCTCACCGCGTATGCGGAGATGGCCCGGTCGCGGATCGAGGCGCATGGCGGTGTGGTGGAGAAGTTCATCGGGGATGCGGTGGTGGGTGTGTTCGGCGTTCCGGCGGCGCATGAGGATGATCCGGAGCGTGCGGTGCGGGCGGGCCTGCGGATCGTTGAGGGGGCGGAGGAGCTTGTCGCGATTGGTGGGGAGCCGTTGCGGTTGCGGGTGGGTGTGAATACGGGTGAGGCGTTGGTGCGTTTGGGTGCGTCGGCTGGTTTGGGTGAGCGGGTGTTGTCGGGGGATGCGATCAATACGGCGTCGCGGTTGCAGTCGGTTGCCCCTGTGATGGGTGTCGCTGTTGGGATCTCCACCTTTGAGGCGACTCGGGTGGTGTTCGAGTATGAGGAGCTGGAACCGGCGACGCTCAAAGGGAAGGCGGAGCCGGTGCGGGTGTTTCATGCGAAGTCGCCTCGGGCGAGGTTCGGGACGGATCTGACCCGGACGCATGACTCGCCGTTCATCGGGCGGGAGGTCGATCTGGCTCTGTTGAAGGGGGTGTTCGACAAGACCGTGGCGGCGAGCTCGGTGCAGTTGGTGACGGTCGTCGGTGAGCCGGGATTGGGCAAGTCCCGTCTGGTGGCGGAGTTCGGCGGGTATGTGGATGGGCTGCCGAGGCTTGTGAGGTGGCGGCAGGGCAGGTGTTTGCCGTATGGGGAGGGGATCACGTTCTGGGCGTTGGGGGAGATCCTGAAGGCTCACACCGGGATCCTCGAATCCGATCCTCCTTCGGTTGCGCGGGAGAAGCTCGACGTGGTGTTGCCGGACGGGGAGGAGCGGGAGTGGTTCCGACAGCGACTGCTTCCCTTGCTGGGGATCGGGGCGACCTCCAGCGCGGAGCGGGAGGAGTTGTTCACGGCCTGGCGGAGGTTCCTGGAAGGGATCGCGGAGCAGTATCCGACGGTGCTCGTGTTCGAGGATCTGCACTGGGCCGACGAGGCGATGCTCTCCTTCCTCGAACACCTCGCCGACCTCGCCGAAGGTGTGCCGTTGTTGTTGGTTGGCACGGCGCGCCCCGAGCTGTTCGAGCGCCATCCCGACTTCGCAGCGCGGCTGCGGAACTCAACACCGATCAATCTGGCTCCGCTGACTCCGGAGGAGACCGCGCGGTTGGTGTCGGGGTTGTTGGAGGCGGCGGTGATCCCGGCCGAGTTGCAGCAGCCGATCCTCGACCGCTCTGGCGGCAACCCTTTGTACGCGGAGGAGTTCGTCCGGTTGTTGCGCGACAGGGATCTGCTGGAACGCACCGGCTCCACTTGGCGGCTGCGGGACGGTGCGGTGGTGCCGTTCCCCGACTCGGTGCAGGCCCTGATCGCCGCCAGGTTGGACACGCTGGAACCCGACGCGAAGTCGCTGTTGGCGGATGCGGCGGTGATCGGCAAGGTCTTCTGGGCCGGTGCTGTCGCGACGATGGGCGACCGCGACCCCCAGACAGCCACGGCAACCCTGCGGGAGTTGTCACGCAAGGAACTGGTCAGACCCTCACGGCAGTCGTCGATGGAGGGGGAGGCCGAGTACGCGTTCTGGCATGTCCTTGCCCGTGATGTCGCCTACAACCAACTCCCCCGCGCATCCCGCGCGACCCGACACGTGGCAGCTGCCGGGTGGGTCGAGTCGAAAGCACCCGAGCGGGTCGAAGACCTCGCCGACATGCTCGCCTACCACTACACCGCGGCACTCGACCTCGCCCACGCCGCAGGCGACAGTGATCTGGCAGCCCGGCTGGAAGCGCCCGCACTTCGGTTCCTCGGACTGGCGGGAGAACGCGCCCTCGGCCTCGACACCGCCGCCGCGCTCGCGAGCTTCGAACGGGCGCTCGCGCTCACACCCGAAGGCCACCCGCAGCGGGCTGCCGCGCTCGCCCGGTTCGGCGAGGCCGCCCATCACGCTGGACGCTACGAGAACGCGAGGGACGCGCTGGAGGAGGCGATTGACGGGTTCCAGGCTGTCGGTGACCCTTTGGGGGCAGCCCAGGCGATGCTCACGCTCACCCGCGTGTTCGCCCCACTCGGAGATCCGCGGGGGCTGGGGCTGGCCTCGGAGGCGCTCGCGCTGCTGGAGCCACTAGCCCCCGGCCCCGAGCATGTCGCCGCGCTCGCCGAAGCCGCCGCGACCGAGGCGCTGCTGGGCCGCAGCGAGGCAGGGATCGACTACGCCGAGCAGGCGCTGGCCCTGGCCGAACAGCTCGGCCTCCCGAAGCCTGCCCGTGCGCTCGGGTATCGCGGCATGGCGCGCTGCTCCCTGGGTGACCTGGGCGGGTTGGACGACTACCGGGAAGCGATCCCACTCGCCACCCGTGCGGGGCAGGGCCGCGAGGTCGCAGTCCAGCACAACAACTACGCGATCGCGCTCTGGCCGCTCGAAGGCCCCCGTGCGAGCCTGGAAGTGCAGCGGGCGGGGATCGCGTTCGCCCAGGCCCGCGGCCTCACCGCGGAAACTGACTATCTCACCGCCAACACCCTCGACGCACTCGCCGAGACGGGGGAGCACGAACAGGCACTGACCCTCGCCGCCGAACTCGCCACCGCCTTCGAAGCCAGCGGCAACCTGAACAACCTCGCCCAGGCGCGGACAGTGCAGACGCGAATCCTGACCTTGCGCGGCCAGGCTGACCGGGTCGCGGACACGCTCGACTGGCTCGAAACCACCAGCCGCGAAACAGGAAACCTCGACGCGCTCGTAAACGGTCGCGGAACGGCCGCGATCGCTCGTGCGGCGCTCGCACAACCCGACCACACCAGCACGCTGCTCAGCGAGATCGACACCACCCCGGAAAGCCGCAACAACCCCAACTACCCGCCCCTGCTGCCTGCGCTGGTACGCGCCGCCCTCACCACCAACAACCCCCAGCTCGCCCACCAACTCACAACCGGCGTCGAACCCCACACCCCCTACCACGAACACGCCCTCACCACCGCCACCGCCGCGCTCGCAGAAGCCGACGGCGACCACCACACCGCCGCCGACGGGTACGCCGACGCCGCGCAACGCTGGGAAGCGTTCGGCCAGATCCCCGAGCAAGCGTTCGCCCATCTCGGTCACGGCCGCTGCCTCCTCGCACTCGGCCGCAACGCCGACGCGACCCCGCCGCTTCTCCAGGCCCGCGACATCTTCCAGAAACTCCAGGCAACCCCCGCACTCGCCGAAACCGACGCACTACTCCAACAAGCCACCGCAGTCAGCTCCTAACCACGTTGCGTTGACTTCCCTTCGTGAGTTGGGCTGCCGCGGTGCGAGCGTCGGGTGTTCCCTCAACGATCAGGGTGGCGATGAGGTGCCGCGCGTCGTCGTCGCTGACCCGGGATGTCGAGGATGCCGAGCATCGGTCGAGGGTACTTCTGAGCGCGGGAGCACCTACCGCCCGCGGTAGACCATTCGTATGGACACAAACATGGTTCCGGTGCCTGAATCAACCGGAATCCCCCCGAAGCGGACGGGATCGCGTCTCTCTGTCGCGCAGCCCGGATGCTGGTAGAACAGCTTGGCAATGACGAAAGGAACCCTATTCTGGCTCCTTTCGTGTCGTGCATGGTAAGGAGGGGGTCGCCGGTTCGAGTCCGGCAGAGGGCTTCAGCATTCCAAACGCATCGCTGCCCTGCCGTCCCACATACCGTCCTAGAAGAACGTCCACCGAACGTCACCGGCTCGTTCGGAACGAAGAGATGACCGCAACACGGCGGCCCTCTCGTCCACACGGAAGCGACGGGGGCTTCAGAGGACGGCAGCCTTCGCTTCGGCAGCTTCGTGGGCGATCTTTTTGGAGCCGAGTTGGAAACCGGCAGGCGCGGCTCTCACTGAGCGACCTCCACGCCGACGAGACGCGCCGTGTTCCGGCGCGTCTCGTCGCGCTCAGCGGCCGAAGGGAACGATCACCCTCTTAACCGGCTGGCTCAGATCACGGGGCAGTTGACTACGATCCCGGCGTTCTTCAGCGTCGCCTCGCCCCCCGAGAGAGCGTTGCGAACGGCGGCGGCCGAGGTAAGCAGGCGTGGCGTTGCGCTGCTCTTCCAGGTCACCAGCTTAACGGCCCAGAGGGGTGTGTAGGCCGTCTGGCCCGGGACGACGTCGATGATGTTGTACTGGTCATTGACGCCGTTGGTCACAGCCCAGATCGGGGCGACCTTGTTGCCGGCCTTCACCTTGATCGGCCCGAAATCAAGGTACTCGATCGTCTGACCACGGTAGAAACCCTCTGTCGCCTGCTGCGGGAAGTGGTCAATCTTGCCGGCCAAGGCGGGCACCGCTGCAACCGCAAACGCTGCGACCATGACGAGGACGAACAGTCCCTTCTTCATCATTCCCCATTCCGTCGATTGTGGACGTCACCGACGGTAGGGGCCGTTCCTTTCGAGACTGTTCCATAGCGGTTAACAGAATCGGAACCCCGCATCTGCCTCGCTACACGTGCACGGTGATCCAGGAATCCGACGCGACCCGGAGTCGCGGAAGGTGGGGGCGAAGCCCCGGTGGGATCATGTCGGCACAGACCGTCTTCCAGCAGTAGCTACCGAACCCGAGCCACACCGAACGGCCAGCGGTGCCGACACAGGCGGGTAGAGGCGCTGCACGCACGCCAGGCGACATGCGGCGTTGGATCGGCAGGAGGCCTGCAAGCGTCATAACGGCGAGTAGCGTCGCGACGAGGACCATAAGCCCGACCTACGCCGCCATCGTCACAACGGACACAGGCTACGTGAGCGAGGACGGCTTCCAACGGGACTCGGGTTGCTCGTCGTGATCGGCAACATACGCGCCGTCGCTTACCCTGCTACCCGGAACCACCGATCTCCCGCTGCCAGCACTCCGGGCAGAACACGAACCTTGCAATCTCCCCGCACCCGCCTACAACTGAGAGGGCGGGTGGGAGTGCCGCGAGTCCAGGGGGTTCGCGCCGAAGGGCAGCTTCAGCCGCTCCCGTCCGCCATCTTCGCCCTGCTCTTGCAGCAACGTACCCGCCGCCCCCGAACTCGCCTGCCATCACTCGGGCAGAGCCTCTCCCTTCGCTGCGCCCGTTATCAGCTTTCCACGCAACTCGACCAGCCCGTCGGGCGGATCCTCCAGACATGCCAGCACTGCCGTGCGCTCCGCCCGAGATAGCCCGACCGCGTACAGGTCGCACTCGACGCCCTTCGTGAGTTGGGCTGCCGCGGTGCGAGCGTCGGGTGTTCCCTCAACGATCAGGGTGGCGATGAGGTGCCGTGCGTCGTCGTCGCTGATCGGGATGCCGAGGATGCGGAGCATCGGTCGAGGGTACTTTCCTTCGCTGCGATGCGGCCAGCGTCGGCGCTCACGGCGAATCTCGTTGGGACACCGTTGGGACACGCCACGTCAACCTTGACACCAGCCGTGGGCCGGAAACTGCTCGGCCAAGCCGCTCTTCTGAATGGCCCCGGGAGGAATCGAACCTCCGCGCGTGGATTCGAAGTCCACCGCTCTATCCACTGAGCTACGGGGCCGTGCTCGGATGCACGGTATCCTGTCCGACGTACGTGGTGGCGGTAGCTCAGTTGGTAGAGCCCCGGGTTGTGATCCCGGTGGTCGCGGGTTCAAGTCCCGTCCGCCACCCCTGCTGGATCGATCGTCAGATGCGGGATCCCCGAGCGGCGATCCTGCGACGAGAGACGCCTCTTCTCTCGGACGCTACTGCGGGCACCTGGACGAGCGGCCGAGGGCACGGGAGACGAGCGCATGCGGGCGAGAGGACTTGAACCTCCAAGAGCCGAAGCCCAACGGGACCTAAACCCGCCGCGTCTACCAATTCCGCCACGCCCGCGTGGTGTGTCGAAATCTAGCGGCCGAGGAGCAGTCCGACGGTCTCGCGCACCGAGTCGACGACGAGGCCGGCGAGAGCGATGAGTGCGAAGGCCGCGAAGCCTGCGAGCGGCTCGTGCGTCTGGACGACGAGCACGCTGACGAAGGCGGCGACAACCAGCGAGGCCGTCGCAAGCGGTCTCCGCGTCATGGTTCCGAGCGCCAGGCCCACGAGGAAGACGGCACCGAAGACGACGATTCCGATCATCATGTGGCGAGGGTAGGACCTGCGTCGGACGGAGCGGACCGACGGACAACCCGGCGGGGGGCTGTACCGTCTCTGCTTGAATGGCCATCTGATGTCCTCTCAGGTGGAAGAGCTTGGTGAGAATCGCGTCCGCCTGACGGTGGAGGTGTCGGTGCACGAGCTCGAGCATGCCGTCGAGCACGCGACGAATGACCTGTCGGAGTCCGTCAAGATCCCGGGGTTTCGTAAGGGCAAGGTGCCGACGCCTGTGCTCATCTCGAAGATCGGCAAGGACAGGATCTGGATCGAGGCGGTCGAGTCGCATATCAGCGGCTGGTTCTGGGCCGCTGCGTCACGCACGCGTCTGCGGCCGATCGCCGCGCCCGAGTACGATTTCGAGCTCCCGACCACGGACAAGGAAGCGTGGTCATTCGGCGCGACGATCGAGGTGCAGCCCACGCCCGAGATCGTCGACTGGACGACGCTCGAGGTTCCGCGCGCCGAGGCCGAAGTGCCGCAGGAGCTCGTCGACCAGGAGCTCGAAGCGCTCCGCCAGACCGTCGCCGAGCTCGTTCCGGCGGACGACCGAGCGGCCGCGGACGGCGACACGCTTGTCGTCGATCTCATCGGAGATGCCGGCGAGACACAATCCGACACGGTCGTCGAGCTCGGATCGGGTCGCCTGGTGGAAGAGATCGAGGCGGCACTGATCGGCGCCAGCGTCGGCGAGACCAAGGAAGTCACGTACGAGCTCGCCGACGAATCCGAGTCGAGCGTCTCGATCACGGTGAAGCACATCAACGAGAAGGTGCTCCCGGAGATCGACGACGATCTCGCACGCTCGGCGAGTGAGTTCGACACGATCGCGGAGCTCCGAGCCGAGATCGAGGGGCGGATTCTCGTCGCCGTCGAAGCCGAGATCGACTCGGCGTTCAGGACGGCCGCGGTCGACGCTCTCGTGAAGGCGTCGAACGTCGAGGCCGCCGGGCCACTCGTCGAAACGCGGGCCCGCGAGCTTCTGGACGGCTTCGTCCGCTCGCTCGGTCGTCGGGGTATCGCGCCCGAGACGTATTTCGAGGTGACCGGCCAGTCGCCCGATGTCCTCGTCGCTCAGATGCACGCGGAGGCCGCCCAGTCGGTCGCCCGCGAGCTCGCGCTCGAGGCCGTTGCCGACCAAGCCGGGATCGAGGTCTCCGATGACGACGTCAAGGCGCTCATCCGCGAGCAGGCCCTGGAGTCCGACGACGACCCCGAAGAGGTGATCGAGGGGATCTGGGCGCACGGCCATCAGGAGTCGCTGCGGGAGGACCTTCGCCTGCGCGAGGCGCTCGATCGCCTCGTTGCCGAGGTCAAGCCGATCTCGCCCGAGCTCGCTGAGACCCGCGACAAGATGTGGACGCCCGACAAGGAAAACACCGAGCCGGAGAAGAAGTTGTGGACACCCGGCAGCAAGGAGCCCGAATGAGCCCGTTGATTCCCATGGTGATCGAGCAGACCTCGCGCGGCGAGCGCTCGTTCGACATCTACTCGCGACTGCTGAACGAGCGGATCATCTTCCTCGGCACACAGGTCGATTCGCAGATCGCGAACCTGATCAATGCCCAGTTGCTCCACCTCGAGTCGGAGGATCCCGACAAGGACATCTCGCTGTACATCAACTCACCGGGTGGCTCTGTGTATGACGGGCTCTCGATCTACGACACCATGCAGTTCATCAAGCCGGACGTCTCCACGATCTGTGTCGGCATCGCGATGAGCATGGGTGCCCTCCTTCTTACCGGTGGCGCGAAAGGGAAGCGGATGGCGCTGCCGAATTCGAGGATTCTGATCCATCAGGTCTGGGGTGGCTATCAGGGACAGGCGTCCGACATCGAGATTCACGCGAGAGAGACGATTGCGCTGAAGCGCAAGCTCGAGGAGATCATGGCCCACCACACGGGACAGGACACGGAGAAAGTGCGGCAGGACATGGATCGTGACTACTTCATGACGTCAACCGAGGCGGTCGAGTACGGCCTCATCGATCGCGTGATCGCGCACCGCTAAACCTGCCGGGATAGCCAAACAGGCGATTTCGGAGTAAAAGGAGAGACGTGGCCCGAGCGAGCGACGGAAACGAGCAGCTGCTCTGCAGCTTCTGCGGTAAGAGCCAGCGGCAGGTGAAAAAGTTGATCGCCGGTCCCGGCGTGTACATCTGCGACGAGTGCATCGATCTCTGCAACGAGATCATCGACGAGGAGCTGACCGCTCCTGTCTCGCTCGATCTCGACAATCTTCCTCGCCCGAAGGACATCTACGTGGTGCTGAACGACTACGTCGTCTCGCAGGAGGAGGCGAAGCGGACGCTTTCGGTCGCGGTCTACAACCACTACAAGCGTGTCCGCATGGGACAGGTCGAAGAGGGAGAGGTCGAGCTCCAGAAGTCGAACATCCTTCTCCTCGGCCCGACAGGTTGCGGCAAGACGCTTCTCGCGCAGACGCTCGCTCGCATCCTCAACGTGCCGTTCGCGATCGCCGATGCGACCGCGCTGACCGAAGCGGGGTACGTCGGGGAGGACGTCGAGAACATTCTTCTCAAGCTCATCCAGGCAGCCGACTTCGACATCAAGAAGGCGGAGACCGGGATCATCTACATCGACGAGGTCGACAAGATCGCACGAAAAGCGGACAACCCGTCGATTACGCGTGACGTCTCGGGTGAGGGCGTGCAGCAGGCACTCCTCAAGATCCTCGAGGGAACGGTCGCCTCCGTGCCGCCGCAGGGCGGGCGCAAGCACCCCCACCAGGAGTTCCTCACGATCGACACGACGAACATCCTCTTCATCTGTGGCGGAGCGTTCGCCGGGCTCGACCGGATCGTCGAGCGAAGGATCGGAGCGAACTCGGTGGGCTTCGGGGCGAACGTGCGGTCGAAGTACTCGGGCGAAGGAGCCGAGCTGCTCTCCGCCGTGATGCCCGAGGATCTCGTCAACTTCGGCCTCATCCCCGAGTTCATCGGTCGGCTGCCCGTCGTATCCGCCGTTCACCAGCTCCGACGCGACGACCTCGTTCAGATCCTGACGGAGCCGAAGAACGCGTTGACCCGCCAGTACCAGCGCTTCTTCGGATACGACACGATCGAGCTCGTGTTCACCGACGACGCTCTCTTCGAGATCGCAGAGAAGGCGTTGAAGCGCGAGACCGGCGCGCGCGGCCTTCGTTCGATCATCGAGGCGGCACTTCTCGACGTGATGTTCGAGCTACCGTCCCGCAGGGACGTCTCCAAGTGCGTGATCACGAAGGAGACGATCTCCAAGGGTCTCAGCCCGACGCTCGTCACGAGCGGGGCTGCGAGTGACGCGAGCGACGAATTCGGCGCTGCGGCGGGGAACGCCGCTTCCTAGCACCGCGCTGAGGAATGCGTTTCCCGCTTCGGTTCGGCACGTTCTCGAGGCTCCTGCTGATGCTGCTCGCGTCCGGACCGGCGCACTCCGGGATCGTCGTCGATGAGACGGATCTACAAGTCGCGATGGGCATCTCCTTCCAGGGCCGTTCCCCGCGCAGGGCCGTGACGTCGGTGCGGGCACTGCCCGACACGGTGATCAGCCGGGGCGTCCACGGCTGGAGCGGAGCATGGCTCGTGAACGGCGCCGGGGACGGCCTCGTCGAGATGTTCCTCGATCCACCCATGAAGGCGCGCATTCTGGGGTTCCCCGTGAAGGTGCGGCGTCTCACGGTCTCGGTCGAGGAGCCCGACGCCCTCGTCGAGGCGCTCTCTCCCGGGCGCGGGTAGCCGGCCCGCACATCGCGGCTCCGGTAAGACCACCCCCGGCCTGGTAGGAGCGGCCTCGAACGGGGGGACCGACGGTGCGGAGCGAGACCCTGAGCCGGGCTTCCCGCCGCGCCGTACACTTTGCCCTCCGATGGAGCCGCGCAGCCCGATGGAATCGCTCTACAAGCCCGACGGCGTCGAGGCCCGCTGGCAGGGCACGTGGGAGGCGGAAGGGCTCTACGCCGCCGGAGCGGGAGCGTCCCGCGAGGAGAGCTACGTCATCTGCGTGCCGCCGCCGAACGTCACCGGCGACCTTCACCTCGGCCATGCGCTGAACGGCTCGTTGCAGGACGTCCTCGTTCGCTGGCACAGGATGCGCGGCTACCGCACGCTGTGGCAGCCCGGCTATGACCACGCGGGGATCTCGACACAGAACGTCGTCGAAAAGCAGCTCGCCGCGGAAGGGCTGACGCGACACGATCTCGGCCGCGAGGCATTCGTTGCGCGAACCTGGGAGTGGCTCGAGCAGACGGGCCGTACGATCATGGGGCAGTACAGGCGGCTTGGGGCTTCGCTCGACTACGACCGCGAGCGGTTCACGCTCGACGACGGGTATTCGCGTGCGGTGACTGCGTTCTTCGTCCGGCTCTGGGATCGAGGTTGGATCTACCGCGCGAATCGGATCGTCAACTGGTGCCCGTTCCACCAGACTGCGATCTCGGATCTCGAGGTGATGCACGAGGAGATGGACGACGTGCTCACGTTCGTCCGCTACCCGTTCGAGGACGGCGACGGTTCTGACGGGATCGTGATTGCCACCGTCAGGCCCGCGACGATCCTCGGTGACGTCGCCGTCGCCGTGCACCCCGACGATGACCGCTACAGCGCTGCGATCGGCCGCAATGTCGTCGTCCCGTATGTCGAGCGCCCGGTGCCCGTGATCGCCGACGAGCGTGTCGACCCGTCGTTCGGTACCGGGGCGCTCAAGATCACGCCTGGCCACGATCCGACCGACTTCGTCATCGGACGTGACCATCGGCTCCCCGAGCCGATGGTGATAGGGCTCGACGGCAAGATGAACGAGCAGGCCGGGGCGCTGGAGGGGCTGACGCAGATCGAGGCCGATGTCGCCGTGGTCGCCTGGCTCAGGGAGCGTGGGCAGCTCGTCAAGCGAGAGAACTACCGTCATGCGGTCGGAACGTGCGAGCGGTGCCACACGAGGATCGAGCCGCTGATCTCTCTGCAATGGTGGTGCAGGATGGACGAGCCTGCGAGGCCTGCGATCGAGGCGTTGCGCGAACGCGTCGTTCGCTTCCATCCCGAGTCGCAACACCGCTTCGCGATCGCCTCGCTGGAGGAGAGCCCGGACTGGTGTCTCTCCCGCCAACTCTGGTGGGGCCATCAGCTGCCGATCTGGACGACGCCGGACGGCGAGACGATCTGCGCACTGACCGAGGAGCAAGCACAGGAACGCGCCGGCGCGGGAGTCGCGCTGACGCGTGAGCCAGATGTCCTCGACACGTGGTTCTCGTCGGCGCTCTGGCCGTTCGCGACGCTTGGCTGGCCGGATGAAACGCCAGAGCTCGCCGCGTACTACCCGGGGAATGTCAACTCCACGGCGCGAGAGATCATTCGCCTGTGGGAGAACCGGATGATCTGGGCTGGGCTCGAGGTGATGGGCGAGGTGCCTTTCACCGATGTGATCATCCACTCGACCGTGCTGGCGACCGATGGGCGGCGGATGTCGAAGAGCCTCGGGACCGGTGTCGACCCGCTCGAGATGATCGATGCGCACGGAGCCGACGCGACGCGCTACGGCCTCCTCAAGATCTCTTCCACGCAGGATGTGCGCTTTTCGCCGGGCGCGATCGAGGAAGGGCGCAAGCTTGCCAACAAGCTCTGGAACGTGGCGCGCCTGATCCTGCAGAACGCAGGTGACGTGGGTCCACGCGTTGAGCCAACCGCACTCGAGGAGCGGTGGATTCTCGCCCGGATCGACGCGGCCCGTGAGCAGGTCGAAGAGGCGTGGGCCGCGTTCGACTTCGCCACTGCCGCGAACGTGCTCTACCACCTCACCTTCGACGACTTCTGCGACTGGTACGCAGAGGCAGTCAAGCCGCGTCTCTACGAGCACGAGCCCTCGGTTGCAGCGACCGCGGTTGCCGCGCTCGAACGGCTCCTCACGCTGCTTCACCCCATGCTTCCGCACGTTACGGAGGAGATCTGGTCGTACCTTCCGGGCGTGCGGAGCCGATTGATCGTATCGGCGTGGCTCGAGCCCGACGATCGCTTTCGAGACGACGACAGGGCGCTCGAGCGCGTGCAGGAGGCGGCCGTCACGTTCAGGCGCAGCGGCGTGCAGGTGTCGCTCGACTCCGATGACGAGCGGCGAATCTTCGGGGCCGTCGTTCGGCCCGAGCGCCAGAAGGTCGCCGGTGACGCAGGGCCTGAGATCGCCCGTCTGCAGAAGGAGATCACGCGGGCAGAGAAGATGCTTGCGAACGAGAAGTTCGTCGCGAGCGCCCCACCCGCTGTTGTCGAAGGTGAACGAGCGAAGCTCGACCGCTTCAGGCGCGAGCTCGAAGCGCTTTCCGACACCGGGACCTGAGGAACAGCCGGTGTTCGCACGAGAACCGTGGCATGCGGACGGCCCGGGAGCGACGGCAGGCAGGTACGCCTCTCTTGCGATCATGAGGCGAGCCCGGTTGCGGACCTGGGCGCAAGCGCCGGCCGATGCCATCTCTCGACAGCGGAAACGGGCGTGAGTAACGACGTCGCCTGGCTTGCGGGCCTGAGTCCCTGGCCAGAGGACGGCTTCGGCCTGGAACGGATGAACGAGCTGCTCGACGCCCTTGATGATCCACAGCTCCGATACCCGGCGGTGCACGTCGTCGGAACGAACGGGAAGTCGACGGCGGCGCTTGCGATCGAAGGCGCACTTCTCGGCGAGGGCCTCTCGGTGGGAACGACGATCTCGCCGCACGTGCGCGACTGGGGTGAGCGGCTGCGGATCGATGGTCGGCCGGGTGCCCTCGCGGCCGCGCTGGGACGGGTGCGGCCGGCCGCCGAACAGGTCGGGGCGACGCAGTTCGAGACGATCACGGCCGCCGCTTTGGAGGCGTTCGCGGACGCGCAGGTAGACGTCGCCGTTGTCGAGGCCGGCCTCGGAGGGCGCTTCGATGCCACGAACGTGTTGCGATCCCGGGTGGTCTTGCTCACGAACGTGGGGCTCGAGCACACGGACGTTCTCGGTGAGACGGTCGATGCGATTGCGACGGAGAAACTTGCTGTTGTCCATACTGACGACACGATAGTGATCCTTCCGGACGACACGTTCCGAACGCTCGTGCCGCGAGGCACGATCCAGGTCGGCGGGGCACGCGAGGCGGCGTCGGCGTTCGTCGGGCACGCTGTCGGCCTGGCTGCGCCCGTGCCGCTGCCGGGTCGGCTCGAGCGGAGGCCGGGGGAGATTCGCGACGGCGCGCACAACCCTGACGGGGTCAGATGGCTGGCCTCCCAGTTGGAGCCCGCCGACTTCACGATCTGCGCCTCGATCCTTGCGGACAAGGACGTCGACCTGATGTTGCATCGTCTCGGGACGATCGGGAGGCGGTTCGTCGCGACCAGGTCGTCGAATCCACGCTCGCTCCCCGCATCGGAGCTCGCCGATCGCGCCCGGTCGACCTTTGCCACCGTCGAGGCGATTGACGATCCGACTGCAGCACTCGCTCGTGCCCACGCTCTCGGTGAGCCGGTCCTCGTGACCGGATCGCTCTACCTCCTCGCCGATCTCGAGGCGGCCGATCGATGACGAGGCGACGCTCACGCATGCGAGAGCGGTTGACGGTGCTCACCTTCGCACTCGTTCTCGTGGCGGTCATCGTCGGTGCGGCGTTCGCCGTCGGGTATATCCTCGGCAAGGCTCTCCTTTGAGACCCACACGCTGCCGATGATCGCCGAATCCTTCTTCGACTCGAACACCTGGATCCTGGCCCGCAATATGAGCGGGTTTCTCGTCGCCGTGTTCTGGCTGACGACGGCGTTCTGGGTCTTCAAGGATGCGCGCCGCCGCATCGCCGATCCGTGGCTCGTCGGCATGGCGACCGTGCTCGGGCTTGTGCCGCCGTTCGTCGGACCGATCGTCTACCTGTTCCTGCGCCCTCCAGATTCGATCGAGGAACGGCGCGACCGGGACCTCGACAATCGTGCTCTGGAGGAGCGGCTCGCCGAGCGTGACCTTCGCTGCCCCGTTTGTCGCGGCCAGGTGGATGCCTCGTTCCTCGTCTGTCCGGTGTGCACGACCCGCCTGCAAGCAGGCGTGTGGATCTTGCGGGGCTCCGCTCGAGGCGATCTGGCAGGCCTGTCCGTACTGCGCGGAGCCCGTGCCGCCCTCCGCGGCACTCGGACAGGAGTCGCTCCAGCCACTGCGGATACGAGGCACGAGCTGATCCCTCGCCCGGCGGGGAGTGGGTGTGACTAGGCTTCCGCCCCTATGGCTACTGAAACCACACTCGTTCTCGTCAAGCCGGACGGCGTCCGTCGCGCACTCTGCGGCGAGATCGTCTCCCGCTTCGAGCGTCGCGGCTACGAGCTCCGCGGCGCCCGTCTGTTGAAGATCCCTCGAGCGCTCGCCCAGCAGCATTACGCAGAGCACAAGGGCAAGCCCTTCTTCGGGGAGCTCGTCTCGTTCATCACGTCGGGACCTGTCCTCGCACTCGCCGTTCGCGGTGAGAACGCGATCCTGGGCGTCCGAGGGATGATGGGTGCCACGAATCCCGCCGATTCGGCGCCGGGCACGATCCGCGGCGACTTCGCGACGCTGCTCGCGGAGAACATCGTTCACGGCTCGGATTCGAAGGCGAGCGCGAAGCGCGAGCTCTCGCTCTTCTTCCCGGACGGCCTCGTCTGACTCCGTTCTCCCGGGGTGCAGACCCCGGGAGAGCACTACCCTCTGGCGCATGAGCGAGATCTCCGACGACGCGCGGCGCAACCGCGAGGGCTGGACGCAGGCGAATGCCGAGTACACCGACGCGAAGGCGAGCTCGACCTGGGCCGAGAAGGAGATCACCTGGGGTGTGTTCGGGATCCCGGAGGCGCCGCTCGGAACGCTCGGCCCCGTCGCGGGCCTCGATGTCGTCGAGCTCGGGTGCGGTACGGCGTACATTTCGGCCTGGCTTGCGCGGCGGGGCGCGCGGCCGGTCGGCGTCGACGTGACACCCGCCCAGCTCGCGACTGCGCGCCGCTGCCAGCTCGAGTTCGGGATCGAGTTCCCGCTGCTGGAGGCGAGCGCAGAGGACGTACCCCTTCCGCCCGAGAGCTTCGACCTCGCCGTTTCGGAGTACGGCGCCAGCATCTGGTGCGACCCGCACCTCTGGCTTCCGGAGGCGTACCGGCTCCTCCGTCCGGGCGGACGGCTCTGGTTTCTCCGCAACAGCACGATCTCGATCCTGTGCGCTCCCGACGAGGGGCTGCCATCCGAGACGCTCCTGCGACCACAGCGCGGCCTCGGTCGCCTCGAGTGGCCGAACGAGACCGGTGTCGAATGGCAACTGCCGCACGGCGAGCTCTTCCGGCTCCTCCGCGACACCGGCTTCGACGTGATCGACCTCGTCGAGCTCTACGCACCCGACGACGCCGTCGACCACCCGTACTACGACGCGTTCTCGGCCGAATGGGCGCGGAAGTGGCCGGCGGAGGAGATCTGGGTGGCCGGGAAGCGCGGATGAGGATCGTCCTCGCCTCGACGTCACCGCAACGTCGTGCAATTCTCGAGCAGCTTCGGATCCCGTTTGACGTCGTTCCACCCGACTACGAGGAACACGACCCGCCCGATGCCGACCCCGTCGCGCTCGTGCGCGCTCATGCCGAGGGGAAGGCGCGGAGCGTCCACGCAAAGGGCAGTTGGACGCTCGGCGTGGATACGACCGTGCACCTCGAGGGTCGGACATACGGCAAGCCGGCGGGCGCCCGTGACGCGCTTGCGATGCTGGCGGAGCTGTCGGGACGGACCCATGAGGTCATCTCGGGCCTCTGCCTGCTCGGCCCGGGATTCGGGCGCGTCGAGGTCGAGCGAACGCTGGTCACGTTCCGGTCGGCCACGGACGAGGAGCGAGCCTTCTACGTCGCGGCCGGAGAGTGGGAGGGACGTGCCGGCGGGTATGCGATCCAGGGCCTCGGTGCGCGGCTCGTGGCGAGCATCGACGGCGACTACCTCAACGTCGTCGGTCTTCCCGCCGCCCTCCTCGTCGACCTGCTCTCGCGCCACGTACCGGCGCTCCTCTCGGGGTGCAGCGGCGCGTGCGACGCGACGCCGATTGCGAGATGATCCGCTCGTGAAGGAGTCCCTCGACGTCCAGTATGCGCTGAACGGTGAGATCTCGATCGGCTACGCCGTCTTCGGTGCCGGACCGATCGACATCGTCTATGTGCCCGCGATCGGAAGCCTGGAAATCATGGCCGAGAGCGCCCCGTACGAGTCGTTCATTCGGAAGCTCTCGACGATTGGTCGCCTGATCGTCGTCGATCGCCGCGGATCCGGTGTCTCCGACCGATACTCCGCTCACGAGATCCCGCCGTTCGAGGATCTCGCTGACGACCTGGTCGCCGTCCTCGATGCCGTCGGCTCCGAACGCGCGGTTCTGTTCGGGTTCTCCGATACGAGTGCGATGTGCGCGATGCTCGCGGCGAGATCGCCTGACAGGGTCCACGGGCTGGTTCTCTACGCCGTCGCCGCCCGCGGGACGCAGGCGCCTGACTACCCCTGGCAGTGGACCGAGGACCAGTGGGATGCGTATCTCGATTCTGCGCGCGTCGGCTGGGGCACACTGGCGTACAGCGAGGAGACCTTGGGTTTGTTCGCTCCTTCCTTTGCCGGTGACCCGCATCAGCTCGCGTGGTGGACGCGGCAACAGCGCGTCGCAACGAGCCCGGGGGCGAACCTCGCCCAGGAGAAGGTGTTCCGTGCAATGGACATCCGTCGCCTGCTGTCCGCGATTGGAGTTCCGACACTGGTCATGCACCGTGAGGGCGACCAGATCGAGCCCGTCGGAGCAGGTCACTACGTCGGGGGTGCAATTCCGGGTGCGCGCTACGTCGAGCTGGCAGGGTCAGATCACTGGCCGTGGGCAGGCGATCAGGCCGCTCTCGTCCGTGAGATCGAGCGCTTCGTGGCCGATCTTCGCGAGGACGAGGAGTTCGAGCAGAACCGTATCCTCTCGACGGTGCTCTTCACCGACATCGTCGACTCGACGGTGCAGGCAGCGGCGCTCGGCGATCGCCGCTGGCGTGAGGTGCGCGAGCAACACGACCGCATGATCCGTGGCCAGCTGGCGCGGCACCGAGGCGTGGAAGTGAAGACGATGGGTGACGGCTTCCTCGCAACGTTCGACGGGCCTGCACGCGCAGTCCGGTGCGCTCGGGCGGTCTGCAGCTCCGTCGAGGCACTCGGGATCGAAGTCCGCGCCGGGCTGCACACCGGCGAGATCGAGCTCCGCGGCGGTGATATCTCGGGTGTCGCCGTCTCGATAGGGGCGAGAGTCGGGTCGCTCGCGAGTGGCGGAGAGGTACTCGTTTCGTCGACGGTGAAGGACCTCGTCGTCGGCTCCGGGCTCGCGTTCACCGACCGCGGTGAGCACGTGCTCAAGGGTGTGCCGGACCCATGGCGCCTGTTCGCCGCCGTCGACGGATGACGACGCGGGAACTTCCTGCAAATCCATAGCTAGACTGCTGCGTCCATGGGCTGGTTCAGCGCTCTCACCGGCTTCGGCGGCCGAGATATGGCGGTCGACCTCGGCACCGCCAACACCCTCGTCTACGTGCGGGGTCGCGGCATCGTGCTCTCGGAGCCGTCCGTCGTCGCGATCGACCAGCGCACGGGCGATGTTCACGCAGTCGGCGTCGAGGCGAAGCGGATGCTCGGGCGCACGCCCGGCACGATCTCCGCGATCCGCCCTCTCAAGGATGGCGTCATCGCCGACTTCGACGTCACCGAGCAGATGCTGCGGCATTTCATCCAGAAGGTGCACCAGCATCGCTTTGCCCACCCGCGCGTGATCGTCTGCGTTCCCTCCGGGGTGACGGGCGTCGAGAAGCGCGCCGTCGAGGACGCAACCCTCGCCGCAGGCGCACGGCAGGCGTACCTGATCGAGGAGCCGATGGCGGCTGCGATCGGCGCCGGTCTGCCGGTCGGCGAACCGACGGGCAACATGATCGTCGACATCGGCGGTGGCACGACAGAGGTCGCGGTGATCTCGCTCGGCGGGATCGTCGTCTCCCAGTCGCTCCGCGTCGGAGGTGACGAGATGGACGATGCGATCGTCACCCACATCAAGAAGGAGTACAAGCTGCTCGTCGGCCAGCAGACCGCGGAGGAGATCAAGCTCGAGGTCGGCTCGGGATATCGGCTTCAGGAAGAGGTTCAGGCGGAGGTGCGCGGCCGCGATATGCTGACGGGCCTGCCGAAGACGGTCGTCATCTCCTCCGAGGAGGTCAGGCGCGCGCTCGACGAGCCCGTCTCCCAGATCATCGATGCGATCAAGTCGACCCTCGACAAGACGCCTCCCGAGCTCGCGGCGGACATCATGGACAGGGGAATCGTGCTGGCAGGCGGGGGTGCGCTATTGCAGGGCCTCGACGAACGGCTTCGGCACGAGACGCAGATGCCGGTGCACCTCGCGGAGAGCCCGCTGACGTGTGTTGCCGTCGGCTCCGGGCGGAGCCTCGAGGAGTTCGACACGATCGTCCGCTCCGAGCGCTCGCGCAAGCGGCGCAACGGCTACCGACGCTGATCCTCTCCCGCGCCGAGAGCGCTCCCGGCGTGACGGCGACTTCTGCCACGAGCGGCGCAGTGTTCGGATAACGAAAAGCCTGGGCTCCGCGTGGCCGCTCGTCGGAAGAGGCCGGTACAATCGGCACCTGTGCCCCGTCATCGCACCGCACGCACGGCGGTGCTGGGCGTCAACGTCCGGCGTCCCGCCACCGGCAAGCCCCCCTCGCGATCGACCTCCGCCGTCAAGCGGCGGGCCGTGGTGGGCCTCCTCGTGGTGCTCGCACTCGTCCTGATCACCTTCTCGTTCCGGAAGCCCGATTCGGGGCCCGTGGCCGCCGCGGAGAGCGCAGCGGCAGCCGCCCTCAGGCCCTTCACGATCGCCGGAGAGCGGATCGCGCAGCCGTTCCGCGACGTCTATGCGTGGGGCGACTCACTCCTGACGGCGCGCTCCGATGCCAAGCGTCTCCGCGAGGAGACGGAGGCCCTGCGCCAGCAGGTGATCCGGAACCAGTTCGCGGCGAACGAGAACGACAGGCTCAAGGCGCTGCTTGTCTTCCGTGACGGCCCACAGTTCCCCGGCGACTACAACGGACTCGCGGCGGCGGTCATCGCCCGACCGAGTGGGAGCTTCGCGCAGGATGTCGTCGTCGCAGCAGGGTCGAACGACGGTGTGGCGCTCGATGCCCCGGTCGTCACCTCCGACGGCTTCCTCGGCCGCGTTACGCGCGTCTACTCGCGCTCAGCTCGCGTCACGCTCCTCAGCGATGAGCAGCTCGCTGTGTCCGCTCTCGACGTCAAGACGGGTGCCGCGGGGATCGTCAAGCACGGGCGCGGCTCGGCGTCGACCCTGATCTTCGATCGTGTTCCGAAGAAGGTGAAGGTCTCGGTCGGCGACACGATCGTGACGGCCGGCTGGCGTTCCAGCAAGCTCGCGTCGCTCTATCCGAAGGGAATCCCGATCGGTCGTGTCACGAGCGTCGGCCAGGCGGATACCGATCTCTGGAAGCAGATCCAGGTCGAGCCGTTCGCCGACTTCGATCGCGTCGATGCAGTGCTCGTGCTCGTTCTGAAGGATGGCCAGAAATGAGTCTTGCGGCAGGCCTTCGGATCGCGGTCCTCATCTTCGCGGTCGCCATTCTCCAGGTGTCGGCGTTCTCGTCGGTGACGATCGGCGGCGGCGGCCCCGATGTTCTCCTCGTCACGCTGGTCTCGGTCGCGTTGCTTCGCGGAGCGGTGACCGGCGCCGTCGCCGGGTTCTTCGCGGGCCTGATCGTCGACGTGACCACTCTCGGCACCCTCGGCGTGACTGCGTTGCTTCTCACGCTCGTCGGGTACGGGGCCGGACGGTACGGCGAGACGACGGGGCGTGATCGCCGATACGCCCCGCTCCTCACGACGCTGGCAGCAACGGTCTTCGTGGGCTTCGGTGGGTACGGCCTCCAGTCGATGCTCGGGGAGGCCATCTCTGTGCGCGTCGCTCTTGCTGCGCTTCCCTCTGCCCTGATCTGGAACGCCCTCCTGGCCTACCCCGTCTTCAGCGTCGCGCGTCGCGTCGTCGGGGTGCCCGAGCGCGTCGAGCGGGCACGGGAGGTGGAGCTCCTTGTCTGACGCCCCGTACGGAGAGCGGCGCAACACGTCCTCGCGCTTTCTTCCGCCCGACCCCTCCGCCAGCACGCCGTACCGGCTGACACCCGGCCTCGCGTTGCGGGTCGGGATTCTCGGTATCGTCGCACTGGCGGTCTTCGCGGTGCTGTTCTTCCGCCTCTGGTCGTTGCAGGTGCTTTCCGGGGCGAAGTACCTCGACGCCGCACAGAACAACCAGCTCCGGACGATCCGGGTCGAGGCGCCGCGCGGGCCGATCCTGGATCGCAAGGGCAGGGTTGTCGTCGGGAACGTGCCCGGGACGGCCGTCAAGCTCTGGGTTGGGGACATGCCCAAGAAGGAGGGGCGCTACGAGATGATCAAGCATCTCGCGGCCGTGCTCAACGTGCCGGTGCAAAGCCTTGCCCGCGAGGTCGACGCCCGGGGTGGCGATCCGCTGACTCCGATCACGGTGAAGACGGCCGTTCACGACGATCAGGTCTTCTACCTTCAGGAGCACGCAGCCGACTTCCCGGGAGTGCAAATCCAGCAGACCTACCTGCGCAGCTACCCGTACCAGTCGCTCGGAGCCCAGTTCCTCGGGTATATCGGCGAGGTCTCACCCGAGGAGCTGAAGCGCAAGCTGGCGGGGCGGAAGGACTACCGCGGCGGCGACAAGATCGGCAAGTCGGGAGTCGAGGCGATGTTCGACGAATACCTCCGGGGCGCGTCAGGAGCGGCGCAGATTCGCGTCGATTCGCGCGGGCGTCAGCAGAGCCCCGTCGAGCTGAGGCGTGACGCCGAACCCGGAACCGCTGTGCGACTGACGATCGACATCGACGTGCAGCGCGCGGCCGAGCGTGCGATCCGCGAGGGCGTTGCGCTCGCGAAGGCAAACAAGCAGTACAACGTTGCGGGCGGTGCGATCATCGCGCTCGACCCGCGCGATGGTGCGGTGCGCGCGATGGCGTCGTACCCGACCTACAAGCCATCGGTGTACGTGGGGCGCATCGATCCCAAGAAGCTTGCACCGCTCGTGAACGACGCTGCGGCGACGGCCGCCAACTTCCCCGGCCTCAACCGTGTCACCCAGGTCGCGTACCCGCCCGGTTCGGTCTGGAAGCCGGTCACGGCGCTCGCCGCGATGCAGGAGCATCTTCTCTCGCCGTACTCGTCGATCCAGTGCACCCCGACGGCGGAGTACGGGATCGACAAGCAGAAGTTCAAGAACTGGGATCCGTACGTCAACCGGCCGATGAATCTGCCCGAGGCGCTCGCGACGTCCTGCGATACATACTTCTACACCCTTGGCAACCGCTTCTACGAAGGCGGCACGGCGGAGCGCAGCCGTATGCAGCAATGGGCCCGCAAGTTCGGCTTCGGTGCGCCGACCGGGCTCGATATCGGGAACGAGGCGCCGCCGTCGCAGACCGTGGTCCCCACACCTGCCTGGCGCAAACGGACATTCAAGAGCGATTGGGACAAGGCCTGGAATCCGGGCGACTCGATCCAGCTCGCGATCGGCCAGAAGGACGTCACCGTGACGCCACTCCAGATGGCCCGCTTCTACGCCATGATCGCGAACGGTGGCAAGCTCGTGACCCCGTACGTCGTCTCCGGCGCCGAGCAGCAGGGTACGACCGGGCAGCAGTCGTTGACCCTGCAGCAGTTCCCGCCCGCACCTCCGCGCGATGCCGGGGTCGATCCGGCAGCTCTCGAGGCCGTCCGCGAGGGATTGTGGGCAGCAACGCACTCGACCAACGGGACATCGTCCGGGGTCTTCTCTCGCTACGCGATCTCGATCGCGGGGAAGACGGGGACGGCCGAGAAGGTCGTCAACCTGCCCGGCTACCCGATCGGACATCTCGAGGATCAGTCGTGGTGGTGCGGATACGGCCCTTCCGACGATGCAGAACTCGTCGTCTGCGCCGTGATCGAGAACGGGGGCCACGGCTCGGCCGCCGCGGCGCCGGCCGCTCTGCGTGTGTTCGAGAAGTACTTCGGTCGTAAGGCTCCTCCCTTGCAGGTGGTGAACGTCGATTGATCGTCGACAGTCGGCCCCGTCCCTCGTCATTCGGCTCGCGGTCTCTCGGTGCGTTCGACCTCGGCTCGACCCTGCGCCGCCTCGACTGGGTCTTGCTGCTCGCGGCGGCAACGCTCGTTGCATACGGCCTCTGGGCCATCGCCGGCATTACGCGCTTCGACGTTCGCGGTAACCCCGACTACTTCGTCATGAGGCAGGCGACGGCAGCCGCGCTCGGGCTCGCCGGGATGCTCGTGGCGATCGCTATCCCTCCGTCGATGTACCAGCGTCACTGGCGGTTGCTCTACGCAGGGACGATCGGCGTGATGGTGTTCGTGTTCGTGTTCGCCGAGGCTGTGCGTGGATCGAAGCGGTGGATCGACGTGGGGCCGTTTCAGTTCCAGCCGTCCGAGTTCGGAAAGCTGATGTTCGTCCTCGCGATCGCGGGCTTCATGGTCGAGCGTGGCCGTCGCGTCGGCGAGATCTCGACGGTCATGACCGCGGTCGGACTCGGGGCGATGCCGATGCTTCTCGTCTTCCTTCAGCCCGACCTCGGGAGCTCACTCGTCTACATCGGGGCTCTCGCGGGCGTGCTTTTCCTCTCCGGGGTGCGATGGCTCCACCTCGTCGTCCTCGGCTTGACCGCGCTCCTCCTCGTCACGAGCGTGCTGTGGTTCCTGCCCTCCGCCGGTGTCCAGGTGCTCAAGCCGTACCAGACCGCGCGCCTGACCGGGTTCACCAACCCGGACAGCGACCCGGGTGATCTGACCTACAACGTCACCCAGTCGCGTACCGCCGTTGGCGCAGGCGGCTTGTCCGGGCGCGGCGTCGAAGGTGCGAGCCAGACCCGGCTCGACTACCTCCCCGAGCACGCGACGGACTTCGTGTTCGCGTCGCTTGCGGAGCAGCGGGGGTTCGTGGGCACGTCGATCCTGCTCCTGCTCTACTTGCTCGTCGTCTGGCGAGGGCTTCGCATCGTCACCGTCGCTGGAGATCTCTACGGGGCGGTGGTCGCAGGCGGCATCGTGGTGGCGTTCCTCTTCCAGGTGTTCGTCAACGTCGGGATGACGATGGGAATCGCACCGGTGACCGGAATCCCTCTCCCCTTCGTTACGGTCGGAGGCTCGTCGATGGTCGCGAACCTGCTTGCGGTCGGCGTGCTGCAGTCGATCCACGCTCGCGGAACCACGGCGAGGCTTCGCTGATGCCGCTCGGGATCGGGATCGGTCAGATCGTGGGACTCGCTCGCGAGGTGCGCGGCCTCGAAGACGCGGCTCCGCTGATCGCCATCTCCGGCCCCGGCGCAGATGACCTGGCAACAGCACTCGCCGGGGGAGGCGAGCTGAGCGCGATCGTTGTCGCCGGAGACTCGATCCGTGCGGCGGTTGTGATCCGCCTCGTGGAGGGCGATCCGACACCCGCTGAACGCATGGTCCTCCGCCGGTTGGCGAGAGAGCAGGAGCCGGTGATCGTCGTTCGCCGCGGTGGCTCGGAGCGGATCCCGTACGTCCTCGCGGAGGACGTCGTCGAGTCCGAGGGAGCGCTCGACATCGATGAGGTCGCGGCCGCGATTGCTCGTGCCGTCACCGCCGATGGCCCGTCGCTCGCGGCCCGACTGCCGCTGCTGCGCCCCGCCGTATCGCGACGGCTTGTCGCCACCACCGCCTTTGCAAACGCAGCACTTGCTGCGTCTCCTCGCGTGGCCCAGCCACAGCTCCCGCTGCTCGCGCTGGCTCAGGCGCGGATGCTCCTTCTGCTCGGGGTCGCCCGGGGAGACACCCTCCCACGGGACCCTCAGGCGCTCGCGCTCGCGGCTGGCCCCTATCTCGCGGCGGCAATCGGAACGGGCCTCGGCGCCCGTGCCTGCGTCCGGCGCCTGCCCGTCGGCGGGCCGCTCGTCCGTGCGGCGGTCGCGTACGGCGGCACCCGGGCTCTCGGTCTGGCTCTGCTCCGCCGCTAGCGAGGGTTGTCCGTCCGGACCGGGTCCTAGGATCGCATCGACACTGAGGATGCAACCGAGATCCGAAGGGAGTGCAGGTGCCGGACATTGAGCTCGCGGAAGAACTGCTCCAGATCGAAGAGGCCGATGCGTGGTTCGAGTACCTGGAAGCAACCCGCGTCCAGTCCGAAAAGCGGTACGCCGAGGTCGAGCCGTGGGCATGGGCCCGCTTGAACCAGCGTCTTCGTGCCGTTCGCGCTCGTCGTACACGGCTCCGCCCGGCCGCAGCCTGAGCAGGAAGCGCGGGCCACGCGGCCGCGCGCGCCTCGCACTGATACCCTGGACCGTGAGGCCCAATTGACCATGGCCACGGTTTTTGACATCCGCTGCGCGAGGCCGGCACCCCGGTGGGGTTCTGTGCGCCCGCGCGCGCTACAACAGAGAGAGGCACCCTTTGCCCTGGTTTCGGTGGAAGAACAAGAAGGACGAGCAGAACGCGCCCGAGGGCGCGACGACAACGGAAGCTCCGAAAACCCCGACTGAGCCACGGGCCGCAGTGGCGGCCGCTACTGCCTCGCCCGCACCCGGAGCGGAATCCGAGACGGAGGCGCAGAGAAGCAAACGGCGTCGTGGAAGCCGTGGCGGGCGGGGTCGCAAGAGGCCCGCTGGTGAGGGAGTTGCAGCGGACGAAGCGGCGGCTGCCGGCGCGGCGCCTGCAGCCGGGAAGCCGGTGAAGGATCCCGCCCGGGAGAAGCCGGAGCGGAGCCAGCGCGCCGAGCGGAATGCGGATCGGCGGCGGACCGGCGGCCAGGGTGGCTCGACCCAGCGACGGAGGCAGCCTCCACGAAGGGCGCCGCTGCCGGCTGCGAAGCGTGAGCTGCTGATCTCCGTCGATATCGGTGAGCAGCGCGTCGCCGTGATCGAGGATGACCGCGTCGCCGAGGTCTATCTCGAGCGGCCGGAGCGTCGGTCGATCGCGGGGAACATCTACCTGGGAACGGTCGACAACGTGCTTCCGGGTATGGAGGCGGCGTTCGTCGAGATCGGGCTCGAGAAAAACGGGTTTCTCTACGTCGACGAGATCGTCGTGCCGGAGCTCGAAGGCAAGCGGCACGGCAAGAAGATCCAGGACCTGATCTCCCGTGGTGAGCAGCTGCTCGTGCAGGCGGTCAAGGACCCGATGAAGACGAAGGGCGCCAGGCTGACGACTGAGATCTCGTTGCCGGGCCGCTTTCTCGTGTATGTCCCGAACGGCGAAGGGCTCGGCGTCTCGCGCAGGCTCGAGGACGCGGAGCGCGCCCGACTGAAGGACATCATCAAGGGACTCGAGGTGAAGGAGGGCGGCGTCATCGTCCGCACTGCAGCCGAGGGAGCCTCCGCAGAGGACGTCGAGCGCGACCTCGTGTTCCTGCAACGACTCTGGAAGACGATCCAGATACGGGCAAGCGGCGCTGCGGCACCGAGCCTCGTCTATCAGGAGGCCGAGCTGCCGCTGAGGATCGTCCGCGACCTTTTCGCCGGTGACTTCGTCTCGGCTCAGGTCGACAACGAGCGCACCCACAAGCGGATCGTCAGCTACCTCAAGAAGACCTCGCCGCACATGATCGAGCGCGTTCACCGCTACAAGGAGAAGGAGCCGCTCTTCGAGACCTCGGGTGTCGAGAAGGAGATCGCCTCGACCCTCGACCGGCGCGTCGACCTACCGTCCGGCGGATATCTGATCTTCGATTACGCGGAGGCGTTCACCGTGGTCGACGTGAACACCGGTCGCTTCGTCGGGTCACGTTCGAAGAACTCCAATCAGCGCCTCGAGGACACCATCACGAAGAACAACCTCGAAGCCGTGAAGGAGGTCGTGCGCCAGTTGCGGCTGCGCGATATCGGCGGGATCATCGTGATCGACTTCATCGATATGGCGAATCCGAAGAACCGTGCGTCGGTCGAGGATGCGCTCCGCGACGAGCTGGAGCGGGATCGGACGAAGACGTACGTCGTGGAGATCTCTCCACTGGGTCTTGTCGAGATGACACGGCAAAACGTCACCGACGGCCCGCGGGAGATCCTCACGCGCAAGTGCCCGACCTGCGCCGGTGACGGCATCGTCGTCTCCGATCAGACGGTCGCGATGCAGGTCGAGCGCAAGCTGCGGGCGCTTGCCTCGCCCGGAAACCGTGTGCAGGCTTACCGGGTCGCGCTGCATCCACGCGTACTCGAGCTCGTCGTCGGCCCGGGTGGCACCCGGCTCGCGGCGATCGAGGAGGCGACGCGCCGGCGATTCTTCCTTGTCGCGGGGGAGGGGCACGTTCACACCGATCACTTCTCGGTGCTCGCCGAGGGCAAGCTCGTCGACCTGCAGCCGGCGGTGGACCTCGCCGAGGGGTCGACGGTCGAGATCAAGCTCGGAGAGGTGGGTCGCTATGACGCCACCGCGGGCGCGGGGAAGCTCGACGGGCTCGACGTACTTGTGGCCGATGCTGCAAGACTCGTCGGGAAGAAGGCAACCGTGACGATCGGCCGCGTCCTCGACGGAATGGCGTTTGCGACAATCGTCTCCTCGGCGGACGCGGGTGCAGGGCCGATCACGTTCGAGAGTGAAGCCGAGAAGCCGACCCGGGCTCCTGCGAAGCGCAGGGTTGCGGCGGTCGAGGAAGAGCCCGTTGCGGTCTCCGCCACCGAACCGGCCGCCACTCAGCCGATCGTGGAGGCGGAAGGCATGCTCGACGAGGTTGCTGACGGAGTCCCGGACGCCGATCCGGCCGACGGTGTAGCCGCGATTGATGAGACTCAGCCCGAGGCAGACGGAACAACACCCGCAAAGAAGCGCACACGTCGAGGCTCACGGGGCGGGCGCCGTCGCCGCAAGCCGGCGGGAGAGGGTGCCGCGGGTACGGCCGAGAGCGCCGTCGATGGTGAACCGGATAGCGCCGTCGAGGATGCCGCCGCGGTCGAGCCGTCGGCGGGGGAGCTCGCAGTTGGCTCCGGGGCCCCTGACCCCGAGCTCGAGTCGAGGAGCGCGAATCGGCGCCGCCCCTCTCGGATCCACGTCCCCGGTGATCCAGCGGCGAAGCCCGCGTCTCTGGAGGTGATCGAGGATGCTGTGAGCAACCAGGCCGCCGACACACCGGGCGCCGATGATCCTGTCCCCGACGCGCCTGCGGACGAGGTGACGTCTCCCGAAGTCGGTAACGGCGAGACGCCCACGGTCGTCAAGCGCAAGACGCGTCGCGGCAGCCGAGGCGGCAAAAACCATCGCAAGAAGCCTGCTGCAGTCGGGGAGGGCTCTCTCGGAGAGGGCGGCGACCCGAACGGAACGGTGACTCTCGAGGGTGAGAGCGTGGAGCCTGAGTCGGATGCCGCGGGCGCGGCCGTGGCGCCCTCCGAGCCGCCGGCGGTCGTCGCCGCGCGGGCAGAACCGAGTGTTCGGACGCCGGACGAGGGTGATGACGCCCCGTCCGCGGGCGAGGCAGGGTACGTGCCGATGTCGGAATGGCTCGATGACTTCGACCGCAGATGATGCGCTCCGTTCGCTACACTCAATCCGCTCGCGGGCACCTGCCCGCGTTTTCCGCGTCGGAGACCCAACTCGCATGAGCTACGCAATCATTTCCCTCGGTGGCAAGCAGTATCGCGTCAGCGAAGGGCAGCGGCTGCTCGTCGACCGTCTCCCGACCGAGGACGGCAAGACGTTCACGCCCGATGTCCTGCTCGTCGGCGGTGACGGCGCGACCGCTCTGGCACCGAAGGACGTCAAGGTCACGGTCAAGGTGCTCGGTCAGCAGCGAGGCCCCAAGATCCGGATCGGCAAGTACAAGAAGCGCACCGGCTACAAGCGGCACACGGGTTTCCGCTCCGCGCTGACCCAGATCGAGATCGAGTCGATCGGTGGTACGAAGAAGGTCGCGGCCAAGCCCAAGGCTGATGCGAAGCCGAAGGCCGAGGCAGTGGAGACGGTGGCGGTTGCGGTTGACACCGAGGCGAAGCCGAAGGCGGTAGCGAAGCCCAAGGCGGCGCCGAAGCCCCGCGCCGCTGCGAAGCCGAAGGACAACGCCCGCAGCGGAGCCGGAAGCCGCCTCGGCGACCGCCAAGGAGGATGAGAGCTAGGTGGCACACAAGAAGGGGCTTGGCTCCTCGAGAAACGGTCGTGACTCCGAAAGCAAGCGCCTCGGCGTGAAGATCTTCGCGGGCCAGGAAGTGAAGGCCGGGATGATCATCGTCCGCCAGCGAGGCACGCGGTTTCGGCCAGGCGATGGCGTCGGTCTCGGTCGTGACCACACGATTTTTGCGAAGCGCGAGGGCGTCGTCGAGTTCCGCCGCTCGGGCGATAGGCGTTTCATCTCGGTCAACGAGCTCTTGTAGGGGACGGGCGCATGCCCGTCCGGCGAGCGGCCGCAGGTTTCAGCCGGCTCTGCAGGTGAGCGAGTGAGCATGTTCCACGATCGCGCACGGATCCGCGTCAAGGCCGGCCGCGGCGGAGACGGCGGGCTCAGCTTCCGGCGCGAGAAGTTCGTGCCGAAGGGAGGGCCGGACGGCGGCGATGGCGGCCGTGGCGGCGACATCATCATCGTCGCAGACAAGGATCTGCGCGACCTCTCGTCCTTCCGGGCCAAGTCGGTCTTCGACGCGAAGCGCGGGGGCAACGGAAGCGGTACGCGGAAGCACGGAGCCGACGGAGCCGACATCATGCTCGCGGTGCCCGTCGGGACGCAGATCTCGAACGCCGAGGACGGATCGGCGGTGGCCGATCTTCGTGATGATGGGGCCCGGGTCGTCATCGCGCGCGGTGGCGGAGGAGGGCGCGGGAACTCGAACTTCGCGACACCGACCCGGCAGACGCCGCGCTACGCCGAGACCGGGATGCCCGGGGAGGCGTTCGAGCTCGAGCTTCATCTCAAGCTGATGGCCGATGCCGCGTGCGCAGGACTTCCGAATGCCGGCAAGTCATCGCTCCTTGCCCGCATCTCCAACGCGAAGCCGAAGGTGGCGGACTATCCGTTCACGACGCTGGCACCGATGCTCGGGACGGTTGACGGCCGCGACGGCAGGCAGCTGACCGTCGCCGACGTGCCGGGGTTGATCGAGGGCGCGAGCGAGGGGATCGGCCTCGGGCACGAGTTCCTCGCCCATCTCGAGCGTGCGCGCCTCCTCCTTCATGTGATCGATGCTTCAGAGGGGGACGCTGACGAGCGCTGGGGCGTGATCGACCGCGAGCTCTCCGCGTACGGCGCCGGGCTTGGCGAGCGGCCGCAGCTCGTCGTCCTCAACAAGGCGGATCTCGATCCAGAGCCTGCGCCTTTCACCGTGGAGGACGAGCGCATCGTTTCCGTCCACCGGATCTCGTGTGCGACGGGTGCCGGGATCGACGAGCTCAAGTCGTTGCTCTTTGCCCTCTGTGAGCAGGAGGCTCCTGTCCCCCCTCCCGTCGTCGAGGAGGTACGAGCGTTCCTCGAGTACCGGCCGCGTCCTCCCGAGCGAAGGCAGTTCCGGGTTCTCCGCACGGGACAGGGCTTCCGGGTCGTGGGTGTGGCGCCCGAAGGCGAGGAGCTCGAGGCGGCGCTGCGCGACGCCGGGGTGAGGCCGGGCTCGGAGGTCGAGATCGGTGACGAGGTCGTCGTGTGGGAGAAGTGAGCGGCAATGTCGGCATCTTCGGAGGCGCGTTCGATCCGCCGCACAACGGGCACGTCGCGCTCGCCCGCGAGGCGATCGACCACTTTGGTCTCTCGCGGCTGCTCGTCCGCGTCGTCGCCGATCCCGGGCACAAGGAGGTCGAGACGGCACCCCAGATCAGGCTGGCTCTTGCCGAGCTCGCATTCGCGGATCTCGACGAGGCCGAGGTCTCGCTCGACCCGTTTGGCCGCACCGTCGACTCGCTCGAGGCCCTTGGCCTCGATGATCCCGTGTTTCTGATCGGAGCAGACGAGCTTGCGGCATTCCCGACCACGTGGACCCGCCCGGACAGGGTTCTGGAACTGGCTCGCATCGGTGCGGCGACCCGGCCGGGAAGCGATCTCGGAATTCTCTCCCGTGTCGTCGATTCGCTGGCGGTGCCAGGGCGAGTCGAGCTCTTTCCGATCACGCCACTCGCCGTTTCGTCATCGGAGATTCGCGAGCGAGTCGGCTCGGGGCTCCCGATCGACGACCTCGTGCCGGCGGCGGTCGCGGCCGAGATCGGCCGCCTTCGCCTCTATCGCGCCCGTTGAGATCCCTGGACCGCCGGTACACTTCGTTCGACCGGATCCCGTTCCGGCCCCGTTTCGACCGAGGAAGCTGACCGACCTGACATCGCTCGAGCAAGCTCGTCGCATCGCCGCCCTCTGTGAGGAGAAGCTCGCGACCGACGTCACCATCCTCGATATGCGAACGGTGTGCGACTACACCGACTTCTTCGTCATCGCGACGGGTGGAAACACCCGCCAGACGAAGGCGATCAGCGACGAGGTGCACTTCGTGTTGAAGCGCGATCACGGCCTTCTGCCGCGCGCCGTCGCTGGGGAGCGCGAGGGCACGTGGATCATCGCCGATTACTACGACTCCGTCCTGCACGTCTTCACGCAGGAGACGCGCGAGTTCTACCGGCTCGAGGATCTCTGGAACGACGTGCCAAAGCTCGAGGCTGCCGCGAGCGCCTGATCGCTCGGGCTTCGGCCGCGGGTTTGCGTTCGAGGGGCTACAATGCTGCCTCCTGGGGCCGTAGCTCAGCTGGGAGAGCGTCTGGCTGGCAGCCAGAAGGTCAGGGGTTCGAGCCCCCTCGGCTCCATCTGTTGTCAGAAACACAACGACGCCCCTGCAAAGGACGTCTTTTTGTGTCCTATCGCTCGGTGAGGAAATGTGTCTCGTACGAACCCTTGGTGTGGGACGTCAGGGTTGCTGTCCGGCACGGGCCAACTCCTGTCGTGCGGCCTCAGCTGGTCCCTGCACGTCGTCGCTCGCGTGGTTCGCCTCGTCGATGCGAGCGCGGTTGCGGGCGGCGAGCATAGTGGCGGCGGGCTGGGTGTACGCTCGAATCAGGCCTCGTGTACGCTCGAATCACGTCTCGCCTGCGTATGAGCGCCGTGTCGACAACAGATCGGAGGCCTGTCTGATGCCTATCGTCGAGTATGAGTCTGGAGCGCCGTTTCCCGGCGTGATCGGCCGGACTGCCGAGGAGTCGAGCCCCGCTTGGCCTGGCACCCGTTCGTGCGGCCGGAGGGTGCGCCGAACGTGCTGTTCATCGTGCTGGACGACACGGGCTTCGGGCAGCTGGGCTGTTACGGGAGCCCGATCTCGACTCCGAACCTGGACGCCATCGCGGACGACGGCCTGCGGTACAACAACATGCACACGACGGCGCTGTGCTCACCGTCGCGGTCGTGCATCGTGACGGGCCGCAACCATCACGCCAATGGAATGGCGTGCATCACGGAGCTCGCGACTGGCTATCCGGGCTACGACGGCGTGATGCCGTTCGAGAACGGGATGCTCTCGGAGATCCTGGTCGAGCAGGGTTACAGCACGTTCATGGTCGGGAAGTGGCATCTGACGCCGAGTAATCAGGAGACGGCGGCCGGCCCGTATGACCGCTGGCCGCTGGGGAGGGGCTTCCAGCGCTTCTACGGTTTCCTCGGTGGTGACACGAGCCAGTGGTATCCGGATCTCGTGTACGACAACCACACGGTCGAGCCGCCGAAGACGCCGGAGGAGGGCTACCACCTGAGCGAGGATCTGGTCGACAAGGCGGTCTCGTTCATCGCCGACAGCAAGCAGGCCGACCCGCAGAAGCCGTTCTACCTCCATCTCTGTTTCGGCGCCACCCACGCCCCGCATCACGTGGCGAAGGAGTGGGCGGACAAGTACAAGGGTGCGTTCGACGACGGTTGGGACGCGTACCGGGAGAAGACGTTCGCGCGGCAGAAGGAGCTGGGGATCGTCCCCGCCGACGCGGAGCTGTCACGGCATGATCCGGACGTGCCAGATTGGGATGCGCTGCCCGAGCCCGCACGCAGGCTGTATGCGCGGATGATGGAGGTGTTCGCGGGCTTCCTCGAGCACACCGACCATCAGGTCGGCCGCCTGCTCGAGTTCCTCGACAAGCAAGGTCAGCTCGACAACACGCTGATCATGGTGATCTCCGACAACGGCGCCTCAGCCGAAGGCGGCCCGACCGGCACCACGAACGAGTCGCAGTTCTTCAACAACGCGCAGGAGCCGATCGAGGAGAGCCTGAAGCTGATCGACGAGATCGGCGGCCCGAAGCACTTCAACCACTATCCGTGGGGCTGGACGTGGGCCGGGAACACGCCGTTTCGGCGCTGGAAGCGCGAGACCTATCGTGGCGGTGCCTGTGATCCGTTCATCGTCTCCTGGCCGAAGGGGATCGAGAGCAAGGGCGCGGTGCGTCCGCAGTACGCGCACATCATCGACATGGTGCCGACGGTGCTCGAGCTGCTCGGGATCGAGCCACCGAAGGCGATCCGCGGCATCACGCAGGCACCGTTCCACGGCGTCAGCTTCGCGCACACGCTCGACGACCCAGCCGCGGAGACCCGCCACCACACGCAGTACTTCGAGATGCTCGGCCACCGGGCGATCTACCACGACGGCTGGCGGGCCGTCTGCCCCTGGCCGGGACCATCGTTCACCGAGGCTGGCACCGGGTTCGGCAACCCGATCTCGGCGGAGACGCTCTCCACGCTCGATGCGACAGGCTGGGAGCTCTACCACGTGGCCGAGGACTTCGCGGAGAACCACGATGTCGCGGCCGACAACCGCGACAAGCTGATCGCGATGATCGCCACCTGGTACGTCGAAGCGGGCAAGTACCAGGTGATGCCGATCGACGGCAGCGGCCTCGCGCGGATGATGGCCGAGAAGCCGCTGATCGCGTTGCCGCGCGACAGCTACACCTACCTGCCAAACACGCAGCCGATCCCCAACTTCGCGGCTCCGAAGGTGCTGAACCGGCCGCACAGCATCACCGCAGACGTCGAGATCCCCGAGCAGGGAGCCGAAGGCGTGCTGCTCAGCCAGGGCACTGCTGCAGGCGGCTACTCGTTCTACGTCAAGGACGGAAAGCTCCGCTACGTCCACAACTACGTCGGCCGCCAGCTCCTCGAGGTCGAATCCGACACCGACATCCCCGCCGGCAAGCACGAGCTTCGCTTCGAGTTCGAACCAACCGGCCCGCCCGACCCCACCCAGGGCAAGGGCGCGCCTGGACGAATGCAGCTCTACGTCGACGGCGAGCTCGTCGGCAACGCCGAAGCTGCGATCACGACGCCGTTCATGTTCAACCCGGGCTCACTGACCTGCGGCGCCAACCCCGGCTCCCCCGTCACACCGGACTACGAAGGGCCGTTCGCGTTCACCGGCACCCTCCACAGCGTCACCCTCGACGTCAGCGGCGACCTCATAGTCGACCACGAAGCCGAACTGCGCGCCCACCTCGCACGGCAATAGTCACGAGGTCTGAATGGCACCAGCAGTCTGTCAACAGGCCTGGCTAGAACACGTTGTTCCACACGGCGAGCGCACGCTCGCTTGCGTCAGCGTACTCCTCAAGGCCTTACCGGGGTGACAACTGACTGGAGGACAACACGCATAGGGGTCGTGGCTACACGTACGAAACGTGGCCGAGCACCTCTCGAGTGAGCATGGCGAGCGCCCGGCGACGCTGGTCGGGGGACTCGGACGGGCCAAGCCCTCGTGGTGCCCCGTCTTTCCTCCATCCGTGACGCGCCCGGGAAGGGTTTCGCCTTCTCTAGGGTGAGAGCATGTCGGCCGACACAGCGCTCCGTGCCAACGTGCGCCTGCTCGGCGACCTGCTCGGGCGCGTGCTCGTCGAGCAGGAGGGGCAGGAGATGCTCGATGACGAGGAACGGGTTCGCGCCCTGGCGCGCGACGCGCGTTCCGGCGGTTCGGGTGACCAGCTCGGAGAAGCCGTCGCTGCGCTCGATCACGATCGGCAGGCCGCCGTGCTTCGGGCGTTTGCGCTCTTCTTTCAGCTGGTCAACATCGCGGAGCAGCACCACAGGATCCGCCGCCGGAGAGAGTACGAGGCCGAGGGGCGCATCCCGCGGGAGTCGCTCGCAGAGGCGTTTGGGCAGCTCGATGATGGCGGCGTCGATGACGCTGCGCTTCAGGCAGCCGGAGCCCGTCTGCGCGTCGAGCTCGTCCTGACTGCACACCCGACGGAAGCGACCCGTCGTACCGTGCTCGAGGCGCACCGTCGGGTGGCTGCTCACCTCGCTCGTCTCGACGACGATGGCACGCCGCCTTCCGAGCGACGGCGGGTCGAGGACGCTCTCGCCGAGGAGATCACGCTCCTCTGGCAGACCGACGAGATCCGCTCCAAACGTCCCCGGGTTGTGGATGAGATCCGCCAGGGGCTCTGGTTCTTCGAGCAGACCTTCTGGAACGCGCTCCCTGACCTGGAGCGTGCTCTCGGCGACCGGCTTCACGGCGCGGGTGAGGCCCTGCGCTTTGGCAGCTGGATCGGCGGCGACCTTGACGGCAACCCGAACGTCGGGCCCGAGACGATCAAGGATGCGCTCGAACGCGCGCGGCAGCTCGCGCGGCAGCTGTACCGCGCGGAGCTGACATCGCTCGGCGCGGCGTGGGGGATGTCGACCACGGTGATCGGGTCGGTGCCGGAGCTCGGCGAAGCCGACGAGCCGTTTCGGGCGGCCCTTGTCGAGATCTTCGAGCGGCTCGGCGCAGACGGATACCCCGACGGACCTGCTCTCTTGTCTGACCTCGATGATCTCGACAGACTGCTTCGCGCCCATCGGGGCGGCCGCATGGCCGACGGAGGTCTTGCGGACCTCCGCGCCCGGGTGCGCACGTTCGGCCTCCACGTCGCGAAGCTCGACCTCCGCGTTCACGCGTCCGCGATCCGCGACCCGGACGATCGGCTGCGCGGCACGCTCGCGGCCGCGGCAGACGCGCAGGCCGGGCACGGGCCTCGTGCGATGGATCGATTGATCGTCTCGATGACTCGCACGGCGGACGACGTGCTCGACGCCGAGGCCCTTGCGCGGGAGGCCGGCGCGCTTCTTGAAGGCGTTCCCCTGCTCGAGACGATCGCCGACCTGCGCGGGGCAGGCCGGCTCGTCGAGGAGATTCTCGATCGAAGCCCTCGCACGCACCTCGAGGTGATGGTCGGGTACTCGGATTCGGGGAAGGACGGCGGCTATCTCGCAGCGCAGTGGGAGATCTACCGCGCGCAGGAGGAGCTCGCGCGAGTCGGCGAAGCGCGGGGGGTCGAACTGACGATCTTCCACGGGCGCGGTGGTTCAGCCGGGAGAGGAGGCGGCCCGACGCATGCGGGCATCCTCGCCCAGCCTCGAGGTGCCGTCGACGGGCGGCTGAAACTGACCGAGCAGGGCGAGACGATCGCGTTCAAGTACGGACTGCCCGGTCTCGCGGAGCGCAATCTCGAGGCAGCGGTCGCTGCGACGTTGCTCACGGCCTTTCCCGACGTCGTCGGTCTCGAGCCGCCGAACGCCGGCGCTCGGGACACGATGGACGAGCTGGCAGCCGTTGCGCACGAGAGCTACCGCACTCTCGTCTGGGACGATCCTGTCTTCCCGGCCTTCTTCCGCAGCTTCACTCCCGTCGACGAGCTCGCGTTGCTCGAGATCGGCTCACGCCCCGCCTCGCGGCCGGAAGCCGCTGCCACGGGCGAGCTCGAAGCGCTCCGGGCAATCCCGTGGGTGTTCGCATGGACACAGAACCGCTGCCTGCTCCCTGCCTGGTACGGCTGCGGCGCCGCCTTCCACTCCTACGGCCTTGAAGGCGAGAGGCTCGCCTGGCTTCGTCGGCTCTTCGCGGAATGGCCCTTCTTCCGCGCCCTCATCGAAAACCTCGAAATGACCCTTTCCAAGTCCAGCTTCGAGATCGCGAAGGCGTACGTCTCACTCGTGCCGGCGGTCGCCGAGCCGATGCGGTTCTGGGAGGCGCTCTCCGCCGAGCACAGGCGCGCGGTGGAGGCGGTGTTGACGATCGTCGAGGCCGACGAGCTGCTCGATCGCCATCCGGTGGTGCAGCGGTCGATCAGACTTCGCAATCCGTACGTCGATCCGATGAACGCGATTCAGGTCGAACTGTTGCGCGCCTGGCGCGGCGGCGACGTGGCGGCCCGCCGGCCGTTGCTCCGGTCGATCGCCGGAATCGCAGCGGCTCTCCGCAACACAGGGTAGTCAGAACGAAGAAGGGCCCGCGTGCGGGCCCTTCTTCGTTCGAGTGTGTCTGCGAGCTACGCGGCCAAGACGACGTCGCCGCCCTCGGCCCGCACGACGTCCTTCAGCTGATGCTGGAGGCGCGTCAGCGCGCGGGACTCGATCTGACGAACGCGCTCGCGCGTGAGGCCGAGCTCCTTGCCGATCGCCTCGAGCGTCCACTGCTCGCCCGTGAAGCCGAATCGAAGCTCGAGCACGCGGCGGTCGGGTTCCTGTAGAGCCTCGACTGCGCGACGCACCTCGAGGCGCTGCAGAGTTTCGTCTGCCTCGTCGGCAGGGTCGACAGCGCTGCGGTCGGCGAACAGGTCGCCGAGCTCGCCGTCGCCGTCGGAACCGACCGACTGGTTCAGGGACACCGAAGCATCCGCCGTCGAGAGAGCTTCCTCGATATGCGACTCCTTCAGGCCCGTCTCCTTGGCAAGCTCCTCGATCGTGGGCTCGCGCTCGAGCTTCACCTCGAGGCGCTGACGCGCCCGGGCGAGCTTCTGCTGCCGCTCCTGCACGTGCACGGGAACGCGGATCGTGGCGCCCTGGTTCGAGATCGCCCGCTGGCACGCCTGGCGAATCCACCACGTGGCGTACGTGGAGAACTTGTAACCCTTGCGCCAGTCGAACTTCTCGACGGCCCGGTTGAGGCCGATCACGCCATCCTGGATCAGGTCGAGGAACGGCACGCCGTGGCCGCGGTACTTCTTCGCGATGGAGACGACGAGACGCAGGTTTGCGTTGATCATGCGTTCCTTGGCGGTCTTGTCGCCGCGCTCGACGCGCTTCGCGAGTGCGACTTCCTCGGCGGCCGTCAGCAGCTTGTGCTTGCCGACGTCTTGCAGGAAGAGCTGAAGCGAGTCGGTCAGGACCTGGGAGGCGTCCGCTACCCAGGCGGCCTCCTCCGCGGCAGCGACCGCGTCGGTCTCGTCGGCGTCATCGGCGGCGTCGACGGGGATGGCGCGGTCGGCGAGTGCGGCGCGAACCTCTTCGAGGGCAGCATCGCTGAGATCGAGCTCGAGCGCCAGCGCCTCGAGCTCGGACGTCTCGACGCGGCCGCGCTCCTGGGCTTCGGTCAGGAAGAGGTCAATTGCGGGGATATCGATCGTGGTGGTCAGGGTGAATCCTTTCGCTCTGTAGTCATCGTGCGCGGGCGTGCGTGGTGCGCTTGATCAATTCGGTAAGTCACGATCGCATCGTTCACTTCGGTGCCCGCAGCGCGCGGCCCCGTCAAACGCGTTCCCGCGGGGAACGATGCCTTCGTAGTGTACAACGTTTGACGCCCGATTGTAATTCCCGGTTAGCGGGACTTTTCCTTCTATTTACAATCGCCTTTTCGGCTTTCCGGAGCCGAAAAGGCGGCGAATGGCGCCCGAGGAACTCGTGCCCCCCCGGGCGCCACGCCTGTTGGCAGTCGCGTGCTAGGTGCCGACGATCCTGATCGTGCGCACGGCCGCGGCGCCGTTCTCGGTGTTCGCCTCGACCGAGACCGTGTACACCTTGCCCTTCTGCACGGTCAGCCCCGTCAGCCGGTAGGCCACGGTGCAGTCGCGTGCGAGGCTCAGCCGTGCCTGCGAGACCGCGACGAGCTGTCCCTTCAGGCTCGTGCGCGACGTGAGCCCGACGGGTGTTCCGATCGCGTTGTTCGTGCAGAACGTGCGCAGGTAGACGGTGACTGCGGGCTCTCTGACGCCGCCCTTCACCTTCATCGAGCCGTTCACGGGACTGAGCGGACGTGCGGTCGCGGCGAACCGCGACCTGGCGGGCTTGGCGGTGCCGTCCGTCCGGTAGATACCGCTCTCCCACGGGCTCCCCTGGGAGTCACGCATGACGAACCAGATGAACATCTCGACGCGTGGGTCCTTACGTGCGAGCCCGATCGCCTGCGGCACGTAGGCCGCTTGCTGGCTCTCGGTGACGCCCTTGGGCTCGCCCGGCCTCGTCTCGTGGCCGTACTCGGTGATCCAGATCGGGATATTCTTGCGCCCGAACCACATGTCGAGCGACGTCTCGAAGCGTGGCAGTGACGTCAGCGTCACGTTCGGCCAGCGGACCTTCTGGGTCGGCTTCTGGCTCACCGGGAACGGGTACGGATGCTGAGCCCAGGCGTCGAACTTCAGCCGCTTGTTTGCCTTGGCGACGAGCTCGGCGAACTTGCCGGGCGAGATCTTGTCCGTTCCTTTCTTCTTCTTGTCGTTGCCGGTCGACGATGTCTCGCCGATCGCGACGAGAGCCTTCGAGCTGCCGGCCTTGATCCCGGCGTAGCCGGCGGCGGCGAGCTTTGCGTACGCCGCGGGGCCGATGATCTTGCCCTTCGCGTTGAACTGGGGCGACAGGAACGTGCCCAGGTTCGACTCGTTCCAGATCCCGAAGAACCGGACGAACGGGTAGCCGGCATATCGGCCCGAGTAGCGGGCGGCTACGGCCTGGGCGAACTTCTTGAAGTCGGTCATGTTCCGCGGCAGGAAGTTCGGCTTCTTGCCGCCGTTCGCCCAGCTCGGGGTACCCCAGAGCGTGATCAGGACCTCGGCATCACGCAGCTGCGCGTTCCGCACGAACTCGTCGAGATCGTCGAAGCGGTAGGCCGGGTCGAATGGGTTGGCGGCGTTGGCGGGGCGGGTCGGCGTGACGTCGGCCCAAGTCACGAGCGTCCTCAAGATCGATGCGTTGTTCGTGAAGGTGGCGAGATCCATCTCGCTTTGGCGCTCATCGTTGTACTTCAGGACGGGGTCGTCGTGGAACCCCACCCACATCCGGTCTGCGGATGCGGCGACGGGAACGAGAACTGCCGCGACGATGATCGCGATGATGATCGGAACGTGACGCACAGGCTTCCTCCTTGGGGGAGTCGGAGTCGGGGAAACGGTAACGCGAGGCTGTGAGGTGTCTGTAAGGGCGGGCACACTGTGCGATTTCGACGCGGACTTGGCACACCCCTGTGCGTGTTTTCTCCGTAGCGTCCGGAACGTAAACACACGAGCTCGAAGGAGGGAACATGGAAACAGCTGTTGCGTTGGCCGGGCCGTACGCAGCGCCGGCGGTCGTCTTCGCGAGCGAGCCTGCCGAGACGGAGGACGTCGTTTGGTGGGCCATCGTGGTCGGGTTCGCCTACGCGGTCGCGCTCGCCTGGGCGACGTGGTGCCGGCACAACGGTGGCAGCGCCGAGATCTCGTTCGGCTGGACGGGGTTCAAGGTTGTCTGTCGCAGCTAGGAAGGGACTCGCGAACGAGTGGAGTGGGAGGGCGGCCGTGCGCCGCCCTCCCACGGCTGCCTCATCACCGACGCCACTCGACGTTCAGAGCGCCACCAAGAGGTTTGGTGGTTCGGTCGCGCTCGGAGGGATCGACCTCCGTGTCGATGCCGGTTCCGTCGTCGGCCTCGTCGGGCCGAACGGGTCGGGGAAGACGACGCTCCTGTGCTCGGCGGCGGGACTCGTCTCGCTCGACTCCGGCTCCGTCATGGTCGCTGGTGCGCGGGCGGGCTCGAGGCCGGCCCGGCTCTCCGTGGCCCTCGTCCCCGACGAGCCGAGCGGATTCGACGAGTTGACCGGCGCTGAGCTCATTGGCCTATCTCGGGCGTTGTGGGGCGCTGGTGCGCGGGCCTCGGAACGTTCGAGGGTTCTCGCCGCAGCTTTCGGGCTCTCTGATCGACTCGACCAACCGCTCGGCACGCTCTCCCGCGGACTTCGCCGACAGGTCAGCGCTGTCGCCGCTCTCTCGCTGCGCACCCCACTCCTCCTCGTCGACGAGGCGACCGCCACGCTCGACCCCGAGGCGGTAGTGGTTCTCGGCGAGGCTCTCGCGGCGGTCGCTGCGACGGGTACCGGGGTGTTGCTCGCGACGCAGGACCTTCACTTCGCCGGTGGGGTCTGCGATGAGATCGTCCTGCTCCACCGGGGGATGGTGATCGACCGTGGCGATCCGACGATCCTGCGCGCGCGGCATGGTGTCGACTCCCTCGAAGACGTCTTTCTGTCCGCACTCGGGGACAGCTCGCTCCGCTCGAGGACCAGAGATGCGTTTCGCGCTCTGTAGGGCCGTCGCGCGGTGTCAGGCGCGGCGCCTGGTTGTGGTCGGCGCGACCGCTCCTCTTCCCAGCGTGATCCTCGTGAGTCTCGTCGCCCTCGCTCCTTTCGCCCTTGCGAGGGCGGGCGAGACGCTTGGTGGCCAACTCTCCGGAACCGTTGCGTCGTCGGAGGTCGCCACTGCTCTTGTTCTCGGGCCATGCCTTGCGGCGGCAGCGGTAGGCGCCATTCTTGCCGTATCGCTTCCGACGAGGGCGGGACTCGGACCTCAGATCGGCGCCGGCCCGTGCAGTGATCGCTCCGCGGTCGGCGCAGGCGTGCTCCTCCCGGCGGTTCTTGCAACGCTCATCGTGATGCCGTCTCTGCTCGCGGTGTCCATTTCGCTCGCTGGCGCGTTCCCGGGTGGGCGCCTGGCCGGGCTGTCGCTTGCCGTTGCGATCCTTGCCGCTGTTCCAGCCGGAGCCGTCGTTGCGGAAGGCGCACAGATAGCGATGCGCGGACATCGGATACGTCTCATCGCGATCGGGGTGGGCCTCGTTGCGTGGATAGGCGTGGGGGGTGTGATGGGAGCGGCGCCGCTCGGGCTCCTCGCCTCCGTGAGCCTCGCGTTTCGTGGGATGGAGTCGGCGTGGATCGCACTCGCCGAGGCGGGTGTGGCGGCCGCGGGCCTCGGGGTCGCGTGGTTTCTGCTCGCAGCAAGCCGTCCAGAGCGACGATCGCGAGGAGCACGACGCCGACGCTCAACGTCCACGTGGCGGTTTCCTGTTCCCGCCGCCGTCTCCTCGCTCGTTCTCCGGAGGTCGGATGTACGGCATGCAACCGGCGCCGCGATCGCGTTCGGCGTTGTCGGAGCGATGGTCGCCGTCGCGTCGGGCGCCCAGCCTCCGGGTCCATTCTTGCTTGCGACGACCACGACCCTCCTTGGCTCGCTTGTCGCAGCCCTTGCAGGTTGGGGCGTTCTCCGGACCGGGGCATGGCTGTGGCTTGGTGCCCCCCGGGGGCGAACAGCGACGGCGACGACCGTCTGGCACGCAGGGCTCGTCGCCGCGGCGGCACCCGTGGCGTTCGTCGCTGTCGTCGCAACGGTAGCGTCGGGTGTGGACTGGAGCACGGTGGGGGTGGTGGTCGTTCTTGTAGTCAGTGGAACTGCCGTCGCAATGGTCGGAGGCTCGCTCGTGCCCTGGCAGGGCGACGGACTTGGCGACCAGGCCAGTTCATTTGCCGCCCTTGTGGCCGTGGCCATTTCGTCGTCGCTCGTCGTCGGGTTCGTTGCACCTCGACTCGGCGCGCGCGGCGTTCCCGATCCGGCAATTGCTGTTCTTCTCTGCGTGTCTCTTTCGTGTATCGCGATAGGCGGCGTCGTTCGCCGCCTCGAGATCGGAGGCCGATGATCGTCGCATCGGATCGCGTCGATCTTCCGTCGGGCGTCTCGGTCGACGGCGGCTACGTCGAGGATGTCGTCCGTGGGTGCAGTTGGCCGCTCAACCCTTCCATTCGATTGCGCCTGGCGACCTCGAAAGCATAGAAGAACCACGGAATCCAGGCCGCCGTCGCGACGAAGGTGGGATGGCCCAGGCGCACATAAAAAAACGATGACAGTGGATAAGTCAGGGCGCCCAAGAGCGACCCCATCGTCGAGACGCCTATTGATCGCAGGAACAGGTACATCCCGATCATCGCGATCAGGAAATGAAGCGCGACGTCCAGGCCCATCGCCGTCACCGGGTCCAGCGGTATCAGAAGCAAGCTCAAAAGGATACAGCACCCGTGTCTGGGGATCGGCGAAAAAAGGCATGCCGAAGAGAATGTCCGGGGTTCCAGAGCGGAAACCGTCCGTCCCGGACGGCCTGATTGAGGTGGAGTCTTCTCGGATAGTAGGTGAAGAGCGCGTCGGTCCTGTGGGTCTTATGATCGAGATCACCGTCCTCGGCGTAATGGCGCCAGGGCTCATAGTGATACTGGTTGGCGTCCAAGAAGACCCTGGGGCCAAACAGGACGTCTCCGAAGAATAGCACGACCACCAGAAGCAGGATGCCTGCTATGAGGATTGATTTCATCAGATTATCTCTCCCCCATGAGTCGATATCATGCCCGCGTTGAGTTGCCAAGCGCTAAATGCCTTCACCCTGGCTTTGTCCTGCCCCCGAAGTCCATTTTGACGGGCGGCCCGGTTTGTGATAAAATGAAATTCTAAACAAGAAATTGCTGATGACCATGAGACTCGAATCCGCGTCGGGCGGCGCATGAGTGGTCCCCGCTCGAATGGCCGCTCTCCCTGCTGGGACTCATCGTTGCAGTGCTATTGATGTCACCTCCTCAGGCCTTTCCGCGGGCCCGAGGGTCAATGTGATGCCGGATGGGATCTATGAAGTGGGCCTCTCAAGCACGGCATATGCCTGGCCCGACACCAGCCTGTTGATCTGGGGCAATGTGCATGCGGCGTATCCACCGTACACCTATCAATGGGATTTCGGAGCAGCACACCGCCGGCGACCGGGGCCGTTGCGGATCCGCGCTACATAGGCCGAGATACACACCTTCGACTGGACGGGTACCAAGGTACGGCGGTATTGACCGTGACCGACAGTAATGACGATTCAGACTCAGACACGATCAGGATCGACGTGGTCACCGCCAGCCTCCCGGTCAGAGTAAACAGGGCGGTAGAAGGAGGACTGCGTTACCTCTACCTCAGTCAGGGAGCGACCCAGCGGATCCTGGATAAACCTCGACATGTATCCGGTTGGCGCCACCGGTCTTGCGGTCCTGGCATATGAGACATGCGGGCATCTTCCCGGCAACGATGATGATGAAGACATATATAATGAAACGGTTCGCGCGGGAATGGAATACATCCTCAACAACGGTCATACCGTGCCCATAGGCTCGCAGCCTCATTGCTATCCGGACACTGACGGCGACGGGATCGGGATAAGACTGGACAGCAATGTGGCCCGTCAGGGATACGAATCCGCCATAGCCATAATGGCCCTGGTGGCAAGTGGAGACTCAAATGCCGTTGCGACCAGCACGTCAAGCCCTACGTCGACGGCCACCGTTACATCGACATAGTCCGGGATGCCGTTGACTACTTCGCCTTCGCACAGAGTGACGATTCGACGGGCCGGGGGGGGGCGCTACTGGGGAAATGACGTCATAAGCGACAACTCGGCCGCGAAATGGCCGGCCCTGGGCCTGGAGGCGGCTGAAAGATGCTGGGGCGTGTGCGCACCGCAGTGCGTGAAGGACGAACTGCTCATCTGGCTGGATTACTCTCAGTGCGATACTCACGGCGCGTCTCGGCTACAAAGACTCCCATTTCTGGCTCAATGTCGCCAAGACCGCCTCAGGCGTCTGCATGTTCGCCTATGCGGACATATTGTCGAGCGATCCGCGCGTGCAGTCGGCCCTGGGTTATATCGAGCGCTACTGGGATAATTGCGTGGTGGAATGGTGCAATATCGGTGACCCGTACGCCGACGTACTGCGTGGCCAAGGGTTGCAGGATCTCCCTGCCTGCCGGGATAACCCAGATCGGGGCGCACAACTGGCAGGAGGAGTACGATCTCTGGCTGGTCAGTAGCCAGCAACCCGATGGGAGCTCGGCGAGAGGACAAGTACCTTGGCAACGACACCTCTACGGCACTTGCGCTCTGCATAATGATGCCGGACCCATTCGGCGCCGACCCCACCGCCGGGATCACCGACCCCGGCCGGTATGTGCCCGGCCATTGTCTTGGGCCGGTATTTCCCAACCCCGCGATGGGCGGCCCTGAGATCCAC
>CAVOVG010000006.1:0-39838 GCA_963699795.1 uncultured Thermoleophilia bacterium | reverse complement strand
GCCCTTCGCCCCCGTGGTCGACTGGTCTGATCAGCGGGCGGACGACCGTGGCGCCGCATCGGCGCTGAATCCGGAGGACGTGACATTCGTCGTTGGTGTCGATTCGGGGAAGTACGAGGCTCAGGCCGCGCTGATGGTCGAGAGCCTGCGGCTCTTCGGGGGGCGTTTCGCAAAGGCTCCCGTGATCGCCATCACGCCCCGTGTGGGGTCTGCTCTTGCGGTGGCGACACGTAAGCGCTTCGAGGAGCTCGGCGTCGTCTACCTCCATCGCCGGCATTTTCACAAGGCCTGGCAGTTGTTCATCGGGAAGGTTCAGGCTCTGAACGATGCAGAGGAGATCGCTGCGACCAAGGCGCTCGTTCTCGTCGACTGCGACGTCCTCTTCCTCGGGGAGCCCAATGGGCTGCTGCTTGCGTCGGGGGCGGCGGTCGGTGCCTGCCCCTCCGACCAGGGGATCGTGGGCACGACGGGGCCGAGCTCGCGGTTCGATCCGGCCTGGCGGCGCGCCTGTGCGGTGGTAGGACTGACGATCGAGGATCTGCCCTGGGTCGATCCTGCGGACGGCTCCGAGCCGGTGCGCTTCTACGTGAACTCGGGAGTCGTGGTCATGCGTAACGGCTACGACGTGCCGAGCCGCTGGCTCAGATGCATGGACGACATGTTGAGCAATCATGTCGCCTTCCCGGGATGGGGCCCGTATTTCATCGACCAGATCGCGCTGGGGCTCGCGATCACGCGATTCGCGATCCCGTTTCAGCGGTTGCCCTACACTCACAACTTCGGTGTCGACAGCAGCATTCCGCAGGCATGGCAGAGTGACGAGCTGGGACGGGTCCGGGTACTCCAGCATCACGATCAGCTGACGCCCGAGCACTGGGGACAAACAGTCGAGCGTCTTCGAGGCCTGCACCCCGATGTCTCCGCGTTGCTGGCGCGAGAGGGTCCCATCATCGCCCCGCGTGCGTCTGCACACGCCGCCGCAATGCGCAGCGTCCTGCGCGTCTCGAGAGGCATGTCACGCCGGTTGTACAAGACGCGCGCCAGGCTCGGCAGCCGGGAGGCCTTCAGGTGACCGCCGCCCCGGTGACGTACTTCACGACCTCTGATCGCCGCTTCTTCCACGGCACGGTGGCGCTCGTCAACTCGCTCCGGCTGACAGGCAACGAGGGCGACATCGTCGTGTTCGACCTGGGTTTGAGCGGCGACCAGCGAGAGCGCCTGGCGACGGTCGCAGAGGTGATCGAGCCGCCGAAGATAGCCCGTGCCTTTCCCAAGGCCACGCCGCGGACGCATCAGATGTCAGGGCTCGTCTGCCTCGTCGACAGCGACATGCTGGTCACCGGCTCGCTCGAGCACGTCCTCGCAGCAGCCCGGGACGGGCAGATCTGCGTGTTCCACGACCATTTCTCCGACCGCGATCGTTGGTTCGCGGAATGGGAGACCACCTTCGAGCTGCGGGCGCCGCTCAGGCGCGAGCCCTACGTGAACGCGGGCTTCATCGCCTTCTCCTCCGCCGCCTGGCCCAACCTCATCGAGCGCTGGCAGGACGCAAACGGATTGATCCCGTCAGATCGAACGAGTCGCCCGGACGGCGACCCGTTCCGGGATACCGAACAGGATGCGCTGAACGCGATCCTGATGAGCGAGGTGCCCCGGGAGGCGGTTGCGTACCAGCCCGAATGGGCCGAGGCGTACCCTGACGCGATGATTCGCGTGCGGATAGCCGACAGCGTCCGTCTTCGCTGCACCATCGACGGAAGACCGGTCTCGATCCTGCACCAGGCCCTCGGGCCGAAGGTCTGGGAGCGATCGGGGTGGAAGCGCGATCGGCGGCAGGCGTATTCCCGACTCCTGCCGCGGGCCCTGTTCGCAGACGACGTGCCGTTGCCGCTTCGACCCGAGGAAGTCCCCGTGTGGGTTCGACCCACGAGGGCGGGTCGGCTCGCGTCTAGCGCCCTGATCGCAGCGCAGGCGCCCGCCCTGCTCGCCAGGAGGACTGCAAAGGCCGCCCTGCCGCCGGGCGTCGTAGCCCGGGTTCGCCCAGCCGGACGGCGGGCGACGCTCGGGTAGCCCGCGGCTGCCCGACGGGTCTCCGGATTCGCCGACCAGATGGCGGGAGTCAGCCCGGATTGGCCGATTGCCCGTGCAGCCGCGGCGCGTCGCTCGGGTCTCGGGGAGCGAGCAGGTCGGCCACGGTCGGCCCGCCGACAGCGCGCGGGGGGCGGAGCTCGGCCCAGGCGCAGGCGGCCGGGTCCTTGTCGGGCCGGAAGCGCAGCAGCTTGGTGCCGTGCCGGAAGCGCCGCCCCTGCACCTTGTCATAGCGCACCTCGGCCACGAGCTCGGGGCGCAGCGGCTGCTCCTCGAGGCCACTGCCGCCCCAGCGGTTGGGCTCCGAGAAACGCCGGTCGGAGGTCTCGTCGAGGAGTGGCAGCACCTGCTCGGCGATCGCGGCGTGGCGACTCGCGGCCACCGCGGCCGAGCCCACGTAGTCGATCTCGCCGGCGTCGTCGTAGAGGCCGAGCAGCAGCGTCGAGATCAGCGCCTTCGTGCCTCCGTCGGGCTTCGACTTCCACCGAACCCCGACGACGACGCAGTCGGCGGTGCGCTCCGGCTTCACCTTGACGACGGCGCCACGGGCACCCGGCTCGACGGGCCGGTCGAGCCGTTTCGCGACGACGCCGTCGAGGCCGAGCGCTTCGAGCTCGTCGAGCCATGCCGTCGCGGTCTCGGGATCGGCCACCGACAGCGAGAGCGAGAAGGCCGCCGCGTCTCGCTCGAGCCCGGCGCGCCGCTCGGCGAAGGGCCGCTCCCACGTTGCGACACCGTCCCAGAGGAGCGTGTCGAACGCGACGAATCGGGCCGGGATCTCGGCCGAGAGCTTGCGGATTCGGCTCTCGGCCGGATGCAATCGCGTCTGCATCGCGTCGAAGTCGATCGCTCCGTCGATGTCGATCACGATCTCGCCGTCGAGAGCAGAATGCGGCGGCAGCAGCTCGCCGAGCGGCCGGAGCTCCGGGAAGTAGCGCAGCAGGGGCCGGCCGTTCCTCGACCACAGCCGCAGCTCGCCGCCGGCGTTCTCGAGCACGCCGCGGAATCCGTCCCACTTCGGCTCGTACGCCCAGTCGTCGCCGAGCGGAAGCTCGCGCACGAGCTCGGCCTCCATCGGGGGAAACGGGACGAGCGGATCGAGCTCTCCGGGTCGCTCGGGCGCGCCGGGCATCCCGGCAACCTACTACGAACTGCGCGCCTGCCGGTACCGGTGGATCGCGTCGCGCAGCGCTATCGATCCGCACGACGTACTCCCCTGCCAACGGCACGCGGATACGGTGCCGCGTCGGTCACGTTGACGACGGGCGCCGCCGAGTGGCGAACTGCCAGACGACGTCGAAGTCGTCCGGGAACATGCTTCGCTCGAACGCGACGAGCGTCATCAAGTAGACGGCAGCCCCGACGATCGTGACGGCCAGCAGGCGATCCTGAACGAGCAGCATCCCGCCTGCTGCAGCCGTCGTCGCGACGGTCGGGCCGGCGGCGGCTCTGACGATGCTCAGTCCCCCGACGACGCGAGCGGCGAACGTGAGAGCGGCCACGGCCAGAACGCACTCCGCTGCCGTTGTCGCCAGTGCCGTCCCCCTGGCCGACAGGACCGGCGTCAGGGCGAGGCTGCCGCCGACGGCGACTATCGCGCCGGCCGTGAAGACCCACGTCACGAGCCGCGGTCGATCCTGTGAGACGAGCAGGAGTGCGGCCACGTGCTGGATCGCGTAGAACGCGATCGCGGGAGCGAGAACCACCAGGATGGGGTACGCCCCCTCGAACTCCGCGCCGTAGAGCAGGGTCAGGACGTCGCCTCCGCCGATGAGCGAAAACGCGACCAGGGGCAGGGTGACCGCCAGGGCGAGCTTCAGGACCCGCTCGAAGACGAAGCGGATCGTCGGCGTGGAGCTCGGCGTCAGGCGCGAAAACGCCGGATACGCGGCCATCGCCACCGCGGTGCCGAGGAAGAGCATCGTCTCGAAGAGGCGCATCGCCGCTCCGTATTCGCCGGCGACCTCCTTCGACTCGAACGACGCGAGAACGAGGATCCCGGCGCGAAAGATGACCACGCTGAACAGGATCGCCACGCCCACGGGAGCCGCTGCACGGAGTAGTCCAATCCACCGTCGAACGTCCACCTCGAACCGCGGTCGGACGATTCGGCGGTACTGGATCGTCGCGGCGAGGGTGAGCGCCAGGAGCTCACCCAGCAGGAAGGCGACCGCGACGAACACGACACCGAAGCCGCTCATCATGCCTACGACGGCAACAGAGGTCGTAGTCAGCCGTTGGAGGACGATGATAATCGGGAAGTACGCCATCCGCTCGTACGCCCAGAACACGGAGTAGCACGTGAAGGTCAGCGCGCTCAGGAGGATCGCAACTGCGAGGACGAGAGAGACGATCGCGGCAGTCGGGCTCGTCCCTTTGAGGATGAGCAGCCCGAAACCTCCGAGTAGCAGCGGGACGGCGAGGGCGGCCTTGAGCAGGAGCGTGTTGAAGAAGTACGCGTGAATCCGATCGTGATCTCGCGAAACCTCGCGGGTGAGGATCTGGTCCTGCCCGAACGCTGCGAATACGGTCACGATCTCGGCGAACGCCATTCCGAAGACGAAGTAGCCAAAGCCCTCCGTGCCGAGCATCCGGCCGATGGCCACGAACAGGACGATCGAGATGATCTTCGACGCGACGTCCGCCGCGGCTCTGTACCCGGTGTTCGAGAGAATCAGCTTCGCCGCGGCGGAGCCGTGGGGCGAGCGGAGCGCCGACGGGTCGTCTCCCTGCTCCGAGATCATCGCCCGGTGGGAGGAAACGACTCTTCCTCCTGACGCGGCTGCAGGGCCGGGTCGTGCGGCGCGGCCGTGTGGCGCTCCGTGGCTCCCGCTTCACGACATTTCCTGACCGACCGTGAACGGCTCCTGCGCCCGTGAATCATCCAGTCGCGCCGACGGCGCAAGCGTCCAACGAATGCTTCCAGGATCTGGCCGTCGAATACCGCCGCCGGATCCGTGCGCACACCCTCGACGAGATGCCGAAGGGCATCGCCGGCCTGGCGTTGCTCGGCGGCGGTCATCGCGGCAGCGAGCTCGAAGAACGCCCGTCGCCTTCGGCGAAGTCGGGCCGGGAGCGTGCCCGGCGGCAGAGACTCGTCAATGAGTCTCTCCGCATGCTCGGCGAATTGCACCCACTGATCCGGATCGAACTCACGCCAGCTGCTGTTCGAATACGCCTGTGAGTGCACGCGCATCCCGCAGTCCCGCTGGGCGAGGTAGCCGACCGGGAACCGGACGGCGAGACGCAGCAGCATCTCGTAGTCGATCATGACGAAGCGCTCGTCGTACTGGGGACCGACCGCCTCGAGCGCCTCCCGCCGGATCACGAGCGTCGGCGGGCTGATCACGTTCCGCTGGAACAGAATCGGCACGAATGTGTCCTGTCGCAACACCCCGGTCGGCGCGAGCAGCTCGGACGCGGACAGCGTTCGCCCCGCCTCGTCGATGCGCGCGTAGCCGGAGAACACCAACCCGCAGTCGCGGTGGTGGTCGAGGAACCTCACGCGGTCAGCGAGGAAGGTCGCGTCCCACCGATCGTCGTCGCAAAGAAGCGCGACGTACGGTGCGTGACCGTGCCGGATCGCCCGCGTCCAGTTGCGTGCCTGGCCGATGTTCTCCTCGACCGCATCGATCTCCACGACGCCCATGTCGGGTCGCTCGCCGACTGCGCCGACGAGATGGGCGAGGGTGACTCCGTTTCCGGCGACGAAGAGCGACCACCCCCGCAGCGTCTGCTGTTCGACGCTCTCGACGGCTTCCCGTATGAACCGGCCACCGCCGAGCGTCGGAATGACGACGTCGACGACTGGTGTTTGCGAGGAGTCACTCATGCCCACACCCTAAGCGCGCGGCTCGTCGTTGTCGCGGGTTCGCGCAGGTATCTCGCGTAGCCGTTGGAAGTGGTGCTGCTGGGTGGCGCGCCGGCGAACGCCTCGTTGGATGACCGGAAATTCGTATACTGGGATGAGGACAGGAGGTCTGGCGTCGTAGGGGCCTCGGCAAGGGCGTGCGGAGGGGGAGACTTGTCGGTAGAGCAGGTTGCTGACACCGGGCTACCGGTGCTCAGACACGGATTGATGAGGTCGGTTCAGCACACGGCGTCGTCGCTGGGCCTGGCTGCAACTGCCGTCGCCGGGTTTCTGCTTCCGATTGGAGCAGCGCTCGCCGGAGGTGTCACACCACAGTCGTCCATCGTGGTCGCTCTGGCGGGCTTTACACCGGTGTTGCTTGCGGGACATGTCCGCGACGAGTACGTGTGGGCCGTGGGCCCTCGACTCGTTCGCCTGGGCGGGTTCCTGGTGCTCTCGTCGCTGATCGCCGCGCTCGTCGTGCCTGCTCTCGATCAAGGGTTGTCTGCGGTCGAGGCGGGGTTGCTCACGCTGGCGAGTGGTGCACTGAGCGCGCTGAGCTTCGTGATCGTTCATCGCTCCGTTGCCGCTCGATGGCCGGTTCGCCTCCTGGGTATCGGGGTCGGCCCGGCCGCAAATCGGCTCAACGCCGACTTCCGGGCGTGTGAGCCGATCGGCTACGAGCTGATCGGCTTCGTTTCCCAATCGGAGGATGACCCGGGCAACGCCGAAACCCTCGGCGGCCTCGACAAGCTCGAGGACGTCGTGGCTGCCGACCGCGTCGGCTGTGTCGTTCTCACCGCGCCAACTCAGCGGCTACGGGCGCTCGAGGCGACGCTCAGCCTTCGCGAGCCAGTCATGACTCTCGAGCTGAGCGACATCTACGAACGCGCGCTTGGCCGGGTGCCCTGCGAAGAGATCAATGCCGCCTGGTTTCTCCACGTGCTCGGCGAACGGCGTCGTCGGATGATTCAGGACCTGGTCAACAGAGTGGTGGCGCTCATTGCGCTCGTCCTGCTGGCGCCGCTTCTCGGACTCGTCGCGCTGGCGGTAAGGATCGATTCGCGAGGACCCGCTCTCTACCGGCAGGAGCGAGTCGGGGAACGCGGCCGCCGTTTCATGATCTTCAAGTTCCGGTCAATGGTCGTCGACGCCGAGAGCAACGGCGCGCAATGGGCCGACGAGAACGACCCGCGGGTGACGCGCGTTGGGCGCTTCCTGCGCCTGACGCGACTCGACGAGCTCCCACAGCTCCTGAACGTCGTCCGTGGAGAGATGGCGCTCGTCGGACCACGGCCGGAACGGCCGGAGTTCGTCGAGCAGCTTTCCCACGAGGTGCCGTTCTTCGAGTTCCGCAACTTGCTCAAACCCGGCATCACCGGGTGGGCCCAGGTGTACGCGCCGTACGGGGCATCGGTCGAGGACGCCTCCGTGAAGCTGTCTTACGATCTCTACTACCTTCGGCACCGTTCGATCGCAACAGACCTCGCGATTCTCTTCAGGACGGTCTGGGTTGTCGTCTCCGGCGCAGGAGCTCGGTAGCCGGCCCTCGCGCGAACGCCGCCGGCAGGGATGTCGACCTTCCCTGGAGCGACAGGCACGTTGTCGTTTGGGGAGGAGCAGGTCGAGATCGGCGGCCGCTCGGGTGCACCGGCCAGGCCCGCAAGATACTAGGCTCTCCGCTTCATGCGCCGTGTTGCCATCACAGGGTTCGGAGCCGTCACGCCGGTCGGTCTCGATGCGCCGTCCACCTGGGAGTCCGCCGTGGCCGGCCGCAGCGGCATCGGGTTCATCGAGGCCTTCGACGCGAGCGAGTTCCCGGTCACGATCGCCGGGGAGGTGAAGGGGTTCGACCCGTCCGCGCTGATTCCGGCGAAGGAGGCGCGTCGGATGGACCGCAACGTCCTGATGGCGGTCGCCGCCGCGCAGGAGGCGTGGGACGAAGCGGCGGTGCAGGAGTACGACCCGGCCCGAGTCGGGATCCTCGTCGGCTCCGCGATCGGCGGGATCGCGACGATCGCCGAGCAGCAGAAGGTCTTCCTCGAGCGGGGCGCCGACCGGGTCTCGCCGTTCTTCATCCCCTCGGCGCTCGTCGACACCGCGAGTGGCCAGATCGCGATCCAGCTCGGGCTCACGGGCCCGAACTTCGCGCCGGTCTCGGCGTGCGCGACCGGCTCGACGGCGATCGGCGAGGGCGCTGCCACGATCGTGCGCGGCCAGGCCGACGTCGTCCTCGCGGGTGGCACGGAGGCTGCGATCACGCCGCTCATCCTGGCCGGCTTCTGCGCCATGAGGGGGCTCGTGGCCGAGGAGGTCGATCCAACCCTGGCGATGCGTCCGTTCGACGCGACGCGCGCCGGCTTCGTGATGGGGGAAGGGGCGTGCATCCTCGTGCTCGAGGAGCTGGAGGCCGCCAGGGCTCGGGGCGCGACGATCTACGCCGAGGTGCTCGGCTACGGTGCCTCGAACGACGCGCACCACCTGGCCCAGCCCGAGCCCGAGGCGACGGGGGTGGCGGCGATGATCACGGCGGCGCTCGTCGCGGCGGGGATTGCGCAGGAGCGCGTCGGCTACGTCAACGCCCACGGGACGTCGACGCCGCTCGGTGACCTCGCCGAGACCCGTGCCCTCCGCCAGGTCTTCGGGCCCCACGCATACGAGCTGGCCGTCTCGTCGACCAAGTCGGTCACCGGCCACTGCTTCGGTGCCGCCGGGGCGATCGAGGCAATGATGTGCGCGCGGGCGCTCTACCACCAGGTCCTACCGCCGACGATCAACTACCGGAATCCCGACCCGGAGCTCGACCTCGACTACGTGCCCAACGAGGCCCGTGCCGTCGACCTCGACGTGGCGCTGTCGAACGCGATGGGCCTCGGCGGGCACAACGGCTGCGTGCTGCTCGGCCGCGTAGCGGCCTGAGCGGAGCGGGTCACCTCGAGAGCCCGCGTACGCGCGACACGCGAATGCTGCCGATTCGGCAGGCCCAATGGGTCTCCCCACCAGCGGTTCCCGCGGGGGTTCTCAGCGGGGAGTGCGTCAGTAGAATGGCGAACATGCGCGTTCTCCTCACCGGGAGCAGCGGCTATGTTGGATCGGTTGCCCGCGGTGTGCTCCTGGCAGACGGTCACGACGTGGTCTGCCTCGACACCGACCTCTACGAAGGCTGCGATCTCGGGTCGGCCGCGCCGCCTCCCGACCTTCGTCTCGACGTTCGGGACGTAACCGAGGAACACCTCGACGGGTTCGACGCCGTCGTGCACCTGGCAGCGCTCTCGAACGATCCGATCGGCGAGCTCAATGCGGATCTCACGTACGCCATCAACCACCGCGCGAGTGTCCGGCTCGCCGAGATGGCCCGCAGGCGCGGCGTCGCCCGCTTCGTCTTCGCTTCGTCCTGCAGCCTCTACGGTGCATCGGGGTCGAACGAGCCGATCGACGAGACGGCGCCGCTGGCTCCACTGACCGCGTACGCTGAGTCGAAGGCGCGCACCGAGCGAGACCTGAAAGAGCTCTTGGGCGACGACTTCTCTCCGGTCGCGCTCCGCTTCGCGACCGCCTACGGGGCCTCGCCCCGGTTGCGCCTCGACATCGTTCTCAACAACCTCGTCGGCTGGGCTCTCACGACAGGCGCCGTACGGCTGCAGAGTGACGGCACGGCCTGGCGGCCTCTGATCCATGTTGAGGACATGGCCCGTGCGATCACCGCATGTCTTGCGGCGCCCCGACAGGCGATCCACGGCCAGGCATTCAACGCCGGCGCATCCGACGCCAACTACATCGTGCGCGACCTGGCGGCCATGGTCGCCGACGCCGTCGGCGACGTCGACGTCGAGTTCGTCGAGGGCGCCGGCGCAGACCCGCGCAGCTATCGCGTCGATTTCACGAAGATCGCTGAGACGCTCGGCGACTTTTCGCCCGCCTGGGACGCGCGTCGCGGCACCCGCCAACTAATCACCGCCTATACGGAGGCGGGAATGGACGCGGGGCTCTTCGCGGGCGACCGATTCATTCGGCTCTCCCGCCTCAAGACCCTGATCGGCGCCGGCCTCATCGACGGCGAGCTGCGCCGGCTGCCGATGCCGGTGGCGACACCTTGACGATGTGACCTGCCGGAAGGAGACAACGTGATCTTCACCGAGACCGCGCTGAAGGGCGCGTACCTGATCGACCTGCAGCGCCACGAGGACGAGCGGGGCTTCTTCGCCCGCAGCTTCTGTCAGCGCGAGCTCTCAGAGCACGCTCTCGAGCCGGTCATCGCCCAGGCCAATGTCGCCTTCAACAAGGTCGCCGGCACGCTCCGCGGCATGCACTTCCAGTTCCCACCGATGCCCGAGACGAAGATCGTGCGCGCGACCCGCGGCGCCATCGTCGACATCATCGTCGACCTTCGACCGGAGAGCCCGACGTTCTTACAGAGCGTATCGGTTGAGCTGAACGAGGAGAACAGGCGTTCGTTGTACGTCCCCGAGCGCTTCGCGCACGGCTACCAGACGCTCGTGGACGAGACCGAGACGAGCTACTTCGTCGGCGAGTTCTATGCCCCCGAGACCGAAGGAGGGCTCGCGTACGACGATCCCCGGCTCGGTCTCGAGTGGCCGCTCCCGGTCACCGTCATTTCCGAGAAGGACACCCAGTGGCGCGCCTTCGACGAGATCGGGGATGAGCTGACGCGCCGGATGGCCGGCCTCGGGGTCGCGCCGTGATCATCGTCGATTCGGCACTGCGCGAGCGCGACCTCGCGGGCAACCCGGTGCGTGTCGCTCTCGTCGGCGCGGGATTCATGGCGCAGGGCCTCGCCAACCAGATCGTCAACAGCGTGCCCGGCATGAGGCTCGTCGGCATCTCCAACCGGAACCCGGAGCGGGCTGCCAACGTCCTGCGGTACGCGGGGCTCGAACCGGTCGAGGCGAGCTCGCAGGGTGCACTCGAGGACGTGATCCAGGCGGGAGGGGCGGCGTTCACGGACGACCCGATGCTCCTCTGTCGCAGCGATCAGGTCGACGTCGTCTGCGAGGTGACGGGTGACGTCGAGTACGGAGCGTACGTGGTGCTCGAGGCGTTCAGCCACGGCAAGGACGTCGTGCTGATGAACGCCGAGATCGACGCGACGATCGGCCCCATCCTGCAGATCTACGCCGAGCAGCACGGCGTGATTATGTCCGCGTGCGACGGCGACGAGCCGGGCGTGCAACTGAACCTGTACCGCTGGGTCAAGGGCCTCGGTCTCGAGCCGCGGGTACTCGGCAACGTAAAGGGTCTGCAGGATCCGTACCGGACCCCCACCACCCAGAAGGTGTTCGCAGAGACCTGGGGACAGACTCCATCCATGGTTACGTCGTTCGCCGACGGATCGAAGATCTCGTTCGAACAGTCGATCGCTGCGAACGCGACCGGGTTCACCGTCCTCGAGCGCGGCATGTCGCGCGGTCTCGAATACCGCGGCGACGTGACGGAGATCGGTCAGCTGTACGACCTCGACCGCTTGCGCGAGCTCGGCGGCGTGGTCGACTACGTGGTCGGCACCCCGCTGACCAAGGTGTACTGCTTGGCGGAGCACACCGACCCGAAGCAGCGCCACTATCTCGACCTCTACAAGATGGGGCCGGGGCCGCTGTACTCGTTCTTCGTCCCGTATCATCTCGTGCACTTCGAGGTGCCCTTGTCGATCGCGCGCGTTGCCCTCCTGCGCGACAATGTGGCGAAGCCTCTCGATGGGCCGTGCGTCGAGGTCTGTGCCGTCGCCAAGCGCGATCTCAAGGCGGGCGAGACCCTCGACACGTACGGCATGTACATGACGTACGGCGAAGCGGTCTCGAGCGACGAGATGAGCGAGTTTCGGTACCTGCCCGAGGGCCTCGCGGTCGGCTGCACGCTTCGGCGTGACCTCGCGCAGGACGAGGTTCTCCGGTACGACGACGTCGACCTGCCCGCGGGCCGACTGGCCGACCGCCTCCGGGCAGAGCAGCTCGAGCGGTTCCGCGGCGAGACGTGGCTCTCCGATCGGCTCGCCGGCCAGACATCGGTTGCCGCGGGGCTCTCGGCCTCGGATGAGCCGTGAACGCTGTGGCCGGCTCAACTTTCGGCACGAGGATGCCGATTCTCGTACAGATGCTGCCATCTTCCCCTCCCCCCAGAGGGCGTCAGACAGAGCGCCCGTGAAGGTCGTCATTTTCTGTGGCGGGTTCGGCGTGCGCATGGGCGAGGAGACCCAGCGGATCCCGAAGCCGATGATTCGGATTGGCAACCGTCCGATCCTCTGGCATCTGATGAGCTGGTACGCAGCCTGGGGGCATCGGGAATTCATCCTCTGTCTCGGGTACAAGGCCGAGGTGATCAAGGAGTACTTCCTCGGATACGACGCCATGCTGTTCAACGACTTCGTGCTCGAGTCGGATGGGGAGTCGACGAAGGTCGAGCTACTTGGGGGAAACCCCGAGGGATGGAAGATCACCTTCGCAGACACGGGCGTGAACTCGACGATCGGGGAACGGTTGAGGGCCGTTGAGTGTCATCTCGGTGACGACGAGGAGTTCCTCGCGACCTACGGCGACGGGCTTACCGACGCGCCGCTCGACGATCTCATCGACACCTTCCATCGCGAGGGCAAGCAGGCCATGCTCCTGTCGGCCCGACCCGAGTTTCACGCGCACATCGTCAAGGCGGACACGTCCGGCATCGTGGCGGAAGTCGAGGAGATGAGCCGGTCCTCGATCCGTATCAACGCCGGCTTCTTCGTGTTCAAGCGCGAGGTGATCGACCTGATCGGTCCCGGAGAGGAGCTCGTCGTCGAGGCGTTCGCGCGCCTGATCGAGCGCGCCGAACTGCTCGCCTACCCCTACGACGGGTTCTTCGGGCCGATGGACACGATCAAGGACCGACAGCGCCTGGAGGCGCTCCACGAGTCGGGCAAGGCACCGTGGCGGATATCCGTTCCTGGTAGCACCCCAACGCTTGTCGACGGATGATGCAGGGCCTGAGGCTCACCGGTGGCGTGGCGCCGCTGGAGCGGCTCCTCGTGGTCGGAGCCCACTCGGACGACATCGAGATCGGCTGCGGCGGCACGATCCTGACGCTGACGCGAGCGATACCGGGCATCGCTGTCGACTGGGTCGTGCTCGCGGCGACGGGTGAGCGCGGGTCGGAGGCGCGGGCGAGTGCCGCGGCATTCCTGGCCCAGGCGGGGAGTTCGCGAATCGAGGTACATGCCTTTCGTGACGGTTTCCTGCCCTACGTGGGAGCGGAGGTGAAGGACCTGTTCGAGGATCTCAAGTCCCGCGTAGACCCGCAGCTGATCCTCACGCATACCCGCGACGACCTGCATCAGGATCACCGGCTCGTGTGCGAGCTCACGTGGAACACGTTCCGCAACCATCTCGTACTCGAGTACGAGGTTCCAAAGGTGGACGGCGAGGCGATTCGACCCAATGTGTTCGTTCCACTCGAGGTCGGCGTGGCGGAGGAGAAAATCGCGCTACTGCACCGTCACTTTCCAAGCCAGTCCGGGAAGCACTGGTTCGATGAGGACGTCTTCCGTGGTCTGATGCGGCTGCGGGGGATGGAGGCGAGTGCGCCAGAGAGACTCGCCGAGGCGTTCGTGGCCCGCAAGGTGCAGCTCCTGCCCTGATGCGGGTTCGGCCGCCGCCGGCCGAATGCGGGTGTGCAGCGTCTCGGGCGGGGGCCAACGCGTCATGTTGGTGGTTCCGGCGGCCGATAAGCACGACATGGAGGTTCTGAGCCCGGAGCTTACGCTCGTCGATCGTGAGCTTGCCGCCCTCGCACGGGCAGCCCTGCCCGATCCGCCGGACTGCCTCTCCCGCACGCACGCCGGTGGCCGCGCCTCCGCGGCAACTCCATCGGTCGTTCGGCCGGCAGCACGTCGTGGCGCGGGGCGACGGCGCGTCGTCGGTCGCGCTCCGGTCGTCGCGAGCTGCGTCGTGTTCGCTGCGTTCGTCGGATCGTCGCTCCTCGCCTTCATTCCCCTTGGGGAGTCGGCACGCCCGGTGCTCGCCGGCCCAGCGCCGGCACCGCCCGGCGATCCGGGGGAATCGAGTCAGTTTCTCTGCTGGGTGGCCGATCCCAGGGCCGACGCGTACGACGTGATCCTGATCACGGGTGCCAGACGGCAGGACAGATGGGTAAAGGGAACATCGGTTCGTCTCAAAGTGAGGCGGAGCGATCATGGCTCGTCCTCCGAGTGGTTCGTCTATCCGGTCTACTCGGAGGCGGGAACCTACCGATTTGGCCCGATCGCGGCTCGCGGCTCGATCGAGAAGGGGAGCGCTTCGTTCTTCGTCGGGGGCCGGGACGTCTCTTTCTCCTACCCCTGAGCGGTGTGTCTGCGGTGGGATCCCTCGCGCGGGGGAGTAGGTGAGCTCTCCGCCGCCCGATCCCAGTCTCAGCAACTCGTGCTCTGTCCACGACTGGAGAGGCCGCCGCCCATGCCCAAAGCCACACCCCATACTCTTGCCGTCCTCGTGCTTGCGGGTCTTGCAATCCCACTCGTCGCCGGCGCGCGCTCCGTCGGTTTCGAGTCCAGCGCGAGCGGGTCAACCCAGTCGACCGCCGTAGCCCGCGAACTCTTGGCGGCCGCGTCCGCGATGAAGGCCGGGAGCGACAGGCCGCGGAAGCGCAGGATCCCGCGGAATCCAACTCCGGCGCCTGCTCCGTCTCCGGCTCCTGTTCCGGCTCCTGCGCCTGTTCCTGTTCCGGCGCCTGCGCCTGCTCCTGTTCCTGTTCCGGCGCCTGTTCCTGTTCCGGCGCCTGCTCCTGTTCCTGTTCCGTCTCCGGCTCCTGTTCCTGTTCCGGCGCCTGTTCCTGTTCCTGTTCCTGTTCCTGCGCCTGTTCCGGCTTCGGGGTCTGGGGTGGTTGCGCCGGCGGGGCCGGCGGGGTATGTGCTGCCGGCGGGGGCGACGGTGGTGCGGAGCTCGGCCGAGTTTGTGGCGGCGTTGGCGGGGAGTTCGCGGGACATCGTGCTTGCGGATGGTGTGTATGAGTCGTCGGTGCCGTTCACGGACGCGAATGGGTCGCGGATTTATGCGCAGAACGTGGGCAGGGCGGTGTTGCGGGCGGGGCTCGTGATGGGCGGCAATTTTGGTGCGCCGACGACGGTTGTGCGGGGGGTTGTGTTCGATGTGGCGCAGCCGTCGCGGGTGTTGGGTGGGGGGATCGTGCATGTGTGGGGGCCGGGTGGGGCGAACGCGCAGATTTTGGATTGTGTGTTTCGGGGTAACTGGGCGATCCCGTATGGGTTGCTTGTTCCCAATCCGGCGGGGCTGGTGGTGAGGCGAAGCCAGTTTTATGCGTTCACGGATGTGGCGGTGCGGTTGAGCGATAACGTGGAGGTGGCGTTTGGGGGGGCGACGCCGGTGATCGACACGGTCGAGGACGTGACGATCGACGGGGTCAGCCGTTCGACGCCGGGTTCGTCGAGGGGGACGGCGGAGGCGGGTCTCTGGCTCGGTCATCCGGTCCGCAACGGTGTGCAGCGGGTCAGGGTGCGGAACGTTGCCTGGGCGGGGATCGAGACGGTCAGCAACAGCTGGAACACCCGCTTCAGCGATCTCGATATCGATATGGGTGGGCCGAAACAGGCGGGCGGGGTCGGCGTCTACATGGAGCACTACACGCGTGGGGTGACGTTCGACGGGTTCTCGATCGTTGCTGCGAAGGTCGGGTTCAACGCCGAGTGGGCCGACCCGGCCTGGGGCGGCGTCGCTGCCGCCCACAACGTCGTGATCCGCAACGGGATCATCGACAGCGCCGGAAGCACGCTGCCGGGCAACCAGGCCGGCGTCTACCTCGACGAGGGCACCGACTCGACCACCGTCACCGGCGTCACCTTCCGCAACCAGAACTGGGCCGCGATCGGCGCCTACAAGACCGTCGGCAGCAACACCTTCACCGGCAACACCTTCCAACTCCCAGCCGGCGCCGTCCCGATCTCATCCAACCACCTCTCATCCAGCACGGGCTGAGCAGACCCGGGCGAGGTCATTCACGCGGCTGCTCCAGATCTCGGGACGGTGCCTGCCGGCCGGGAGCACTGCTGCCTGCGGTGCTCGGCGCCAACGCGATGACAAGGAGGAGCGGGCACCTACCAAAGCCTTGCACTCGTGCCCGCTCCACGCGGATCCTCTCTCCCCGAGGTGCACGCGTTTGGCTCCGGCGCCGATGACCGATCCGGCTCGAGCTTTCAGAGGAGGCCGCCGCGTGACCCCCGAGACGCGAGTAGGCGGTCGAACAGGGCCTGGTGGGCGACACGGCAAGCCTCGATCGAGAAGCTCTTGAGAACACGCGCGCGACTCGCGCCCCCCTGACGTAGCCGGAGTGCCGGATCGTCGACGAGTGCCGCGAGAGCACGTGAGAGGCCTTTCGAGTCTCCCGGTCGGACAAGCGTGCCGTTACTACCCGCCTCGATCAGCTCGGGTAGTCCTCCGACATTGCTTGCAACGATCGGCAGTCCTGCGGCCATCGCCTCGAGGACCGAGATCGGAAGTCCTTCGGACTTGCTCGAGAGAACGAACACGTCGGCATCGTGGAGTCGCCGAGAGACGTCATCGACTTCGCCTGCGAGCGTCACCCGGTCGGTGAGCCCCAGGCGGGCGATCTCTGCCTCAATCACTGGCCGCTCGGGCCCGTCGCCGAGAACGATCAATTCTGCGTGTGCCGGATCCAGCCTGGCGGCAGCCCGGATGAGGGTGAGGAAGTCCTTCGGCGGTGCCAGTCGGCCGACGCTGACGATCCGAACACGCCGCCGGCTCGTCTTGACGACATCGACATCGGTGTCGACGCCGTTGTAGATCACCACCGTGCGCGACTCTACGCATGTCTTCGCAGCGATCCCGGCTGCCCGCTCGGTCTCCGAGACACAGATAACGGCGGTCGTGAACGGGAGAACGAGCCGATCCGCCCAGAGGTATAGGCGTCCGGCAACACCCGGTGAGGCCTTGAATGCCCATCCGTGTGCGGTGAACACCCTTATGGGCACGCGGGCCGCAGCGCCCGCGATCCGGCCGAGCACCCCCGCTTTGGAGCTGTTCAGGTGCACGATCTCCGGTCGGAGCTTCCGGCAGAGGCGCCACAGCTCGAAGAAGCCCAGGACGTCACGCGGCGAGATGGCACGCCCGACGTGCCGGAGCTCGACGTAGCGGGCGCCCCGCGCCCTCACCGCAGCGGGGAGCGGACCCGGACCGTGAGCCGCAACGGTCACGTCGTAGTGCTCCACGAGCCCTGGAATCAGATCTCGCACGTACGACTGGGCGCCGCCGATCTCGGCGAGAGTGACCACGATGAGGATGCGGGGCTTCGCGTGCATGGACTCGGGTCACACTATCGTTCGTGCCAATGAACCGATCTGCCCAGGCTCGCGGCGTGAGAACCCGCCGATCATCACCGGCGGGGTTGCGCGCGGGGACCGCGGTGGACGGATGACGACTGTTCCTGTCGCAGAGTCGGAGGGCTCTGCTACGGATCCGGACGGCGAGGGCGACGGCAAGGCGCCTCGGTCGTCGAGGTACCGGGCCGCGGCTACCATGCGCTGCCTCCCGACGGCACTTGTCTTTGCCGTCGGTGTAGCCCTGTTCCGGTCGGGAGGGGGCTTCGAGCCGACGACCTGGTATCCAGCCGCGCTCTTCTGCCTCGCGCTTGCGGTCGTCGCTGCCGTCTCGGGACTCGATCTCGGTCTGCCGAGCCGCCCGGCCTTGATTGCCGTCGGCACGCTCCTCGCCTACACCGGCTGGGCCTTCCTCTCGATCTCGTGGGCGGACATGCCTGCCGATGCCTGGCAAGGAGCGAATCTCACGCTCCTCTATGCGCTCGTCTTCGTGATCGCTGCTCTCTGGCGCGTTCCGGCCGGCGCCGGGGAATGGATCGTGCTGGCCTTCGCGTTGTCGGTCGCCGTGGTCGGACTGCTCGTGATCTGGGCGGCGGCCCGCGGAGGCCTCGACCCGAACGCGGGGGCGCTCCTCGGCGGACGCCTGGCGGACCCGACGAGCTACCCGAACGCGACCGCGGCGGTGTTCGCGCTCGCCTGCTGGCCCGCGCTCGGGATCGTGCTCGAGGAGCGGATGGCCCTCTTCGCCAGAGCTACTGCGCTCGGCTCGGTCGTCGCGCTTGCGGAGCTGAACCTTCTCTGCCAGAGCCGCGGCTCGATCTTCACGCTGCCGTTTGTCGTCGTCTTGTTCCTTCTGCTCACTCCGCGCCGGGTCAGAGCGGCGATCGTGATGGCGTCCGTGGCCGTCACGGTCGCGGCTGCCGCGCCGACGCTCCTGGCTGTCTACGGCGCGGACTCGGCGGCGGGGCGGCGGGACGCGCTCGGATCGGCCCTGATCGCCATCGTCGCCAGCGCTACTGTTCTCGGCGCGGCGGGCGTCGTACTGCCGCGCCTCGACCGTCTACCTCGCCTCGAGAGGCGCGCGCTCCTGGTGCTTCGTGCCGGACTCGCGCTCGCCGGGGTCGTCGCCGTGGTGGCCCTGCTCTCGACGATCTCGCCGCAGGCTCGGTTGCACGCCCTCTGGGACGACTTCCGCAACGGCGGCGTTCCGTCAGGTTCCTCTCATTTCACCGGCCTTGGGAGCAACCGGTACGACCTCTGGCGGGTGGGTCTGGAGGAGTTCCGCGACCACCCCATCGGGGGGATCGGCGTCGACAACTTCAGCGTTCCGTACCTCGAGCGCCGCCGGAGCGACGAGCAGCCGCTCTACCCGCACAGCCTCGCGGTTCGCGCGCTGTCGCAGACCGGGAGTGTCGGAACGCTCCTGCTCCTCGTCTTCTTCGTCGCCGCAACACTCGCCGTCCTGCGCGGGAGCCCACGACGGAGCCGTGCCATTGCCGGGGGTCTGCTCAGCGGCGTGGCTGCCTGGTTTCTGCACGGACTGGCAGACTGGCTGTGGGAATTGCCGGCGCTCGGACTCGCCGCATTCGCGTTGCTCGGCCTCGCCGTCGGCATGGCCGGATGGGATCAGCGTCGCACCCCGCGGCCGAACCGCGTTCCCCGGTCCGGACGTGTGCTCCTGACGGCGGCGTCCGTCGGTCTTGTGCTAGCCGCGGCTGCGAGTCTCGCCTTCCCCTGGCTCGCGGCACGGTACGAGCAACACGCGCTTGCCAACTGGAGTCGGGACACTCCCGGATCGCTCGCCGCGCTCGACAGGGCCGCGGCACTCAATCCGCTGAGCGATCGGCCGTACGTGCTGGCCGGTGCCATCGAGGGCAGGACGGGCGCGGTGACGGCCATGCGCGCGAGTTTTGAACGGGCCGTCTCTCGCAACCCCTTCAACTGGTATGGACAACTCGAGCTGGCTGTTGCTGCCTCGGCGGTCGGTGACCGGCCGGCCGCGCTGGTTGCCGCCCGTACGGCCCATCGGCTCAACCCTCGCGAGCCGATGACGCTCCGAGTGTTGCGGGGGATCGAGCGGGGTCAGCCGCTGCAACCGGCAGAGGTGGATCGTGCCTTCCTCAGGTCAGGTCCGGGCTGACTCCGATCCGGGCCGGACATGCAGGCCTGGCCAGAGGTTGACAACTCCGAAACGATGACTCACGCTATGTATGCTGGTGGGGAGGAAAGTGCACTGCGGCTCACGTTTCGTCATGCACTTTGACGTCAGACAGGGGAGAAGGGGATCATGAGGAAGTTCATAGTCCTGGCGATAGCAGCGATGGCGCTCGCGCTCGTGCCGTTCGCGCTTGCGGACGCCACGCAATCGGTCTACAACGGCTCGGGGACGAAAACGCAGCAGGATCTCGGGAAGGCAGCGCCTGCTAAGACCGTTACGACTTCCGCCAAGCCCGCGAGCGGTGCTCTGCCGTTCACGGGGATGGATCTCGGCCTCGTCGGTCTCGCCGGTATCGGCCTTGCAGTCATGGGCTACAGCCTGCGACGACTTGCCCGAGACCGAGACACTGACCGCTGAGTCAGGATAGGCGGTCGGTTTCGGCGTCTGAGGGCGAAGCGGCGGCGGCTCCCGTCGCACGTGGCCGGACGCGGCGAGCCCGAGTCCTGCGCTCGGGGGCGAGACTGCTGGGGACGATCCTCACCGTAGGAGGTATTCTCGTCCTCGCCTGGGTGTTCACCGTCTGGCGTTGGGGCGACCCTCTCACCGCTCTGTACACCCATTTTCAGCAGGAGCGGCTTCAGCAGGAGTACAGGCAACAAGCGGCAGCCCTGCAGCCACCTCCGCCGGTTGCCCGTGGGCCGCACCGGCGCCTCCTCGCACTCGTCCTCGATGAGATAGGCCGCGACGCGGCGGCCTACCGCAGACAGCTCAAAACGGGAGACCCCGTAGGCGTCCTCGATGTTCCACGACTCGGGCTGAACATCGTCGTCGTGGAAGGAACGGATCACGAGACTCTCAAGCGTGGCCCGGGGCGGGACCAGCGGACGCACGTTCCCGGCCAGAGCCATCTCGTCTACGTCGCTGGGCATCGCACGACCTACGGAGCGCCGTTCGCCCGTATCGACGAGTTGCGCAGCGGCGACTCGATCCTCTTCGACGTGCCCTACGGGAGGTTCACCTACGAGGTCACCGGCCATCGGATCGTTGCCGCGGACAGGCTCGACGTCTTGAGGTCGCAGGGGAGAGAGCAGCTCTCGCTCCAGGCGTGTCATCCACGCTTCTTCGCCACGCAACGGTATCTCGCCGACGCGCGGCTCGTGCGGGTCGCCGTCCGGGATGGGGACGGCCGTTGGCAGACGTACCCGATTCCCCCGTGACCAGGTTGCCTCGCCCGCTACCGCGATCCTGACGCGGTCAGCATCGTGCGGATCGTCCTCAGGCAGATGATCGAGTCGAGCATGAGGCTCCGGTGACGGAGATACCAGAGGTCGTAGGAGAGCTTCGTCTCGGCACCCGCACTGTCGGACGTGTACCCGGCCCGGATCTGGGCCCAGCCGGTCACACCCGGCCTCAGCAGGTTGCGTTGCGTCCAGAACGGAACCTCCTTTGCGAGGAGATCGAGGAACTCGGGCCGCTCCGGCCGGGGGCCGACGATCGACATATCGCCCCGCAGGACGTTCCAGAGCTGCGGGATCTCGTCGATGCGCAACCGTCGGATCAGCAGCCCTCCCGGGATGATCCGCGGATCGTTCGCCGCCGCGAAGACCGCGGCGCCGTCCGCCTCGGCATCGCGGCTCATAGAGCGGAGCTTCAGGATCTCAAATATGCGGCCGTACTCACCGAGGCGGTTCTGCCGGTAGAGGAGCGGGCCGGGAGTGCTCTTCACGATCAGCGCAGCGGCGAGGAGCAACGGCATCGCGAGGATCAACCCCACGACCGACAGAACGACGTCGAAGGACCGCTTTGCGAGTTGATTGTACGGTCGGTTGTAGAAGTGCAGGGTGCTCATGAACCAGGCGGGCGTGAGGGCGTGCACGGGCAGTCGGGCGAACGCAACTTCGTAGAACTCCGGCAGGCCGAGCACGCTGAACTGCTCCGTCGAAGCGAGTGCGAGCAGGCGGGAGAACACGACCGGGCGCCCGTGATCGACGGCGACGATGATCAGAGCGGGCTCGACATCGGCGACGAGTGCCTCCAGATCGTCGAGCCCCACGACCCGGAACGAATGCTCGATCAGGTCGCTGGTGATCGTCTCGGCAGCGATGCCCACGATCTTGAATCGGTCTGCATCCGAACGCCGTTCGATCTCCGCCAGAAGCTCCGCGACCTGTGCGCCCCCTCCGATCACGGCGATCCGGAGTGGTGCGGTCGCCGCCCGGCGTACGAACTCGCCCCAGGTTCCGAGCGCCAGGAATGACAGGACGGCGACCAGGACGAGATCCTGGCGACCGAACGCGTCGACCCAGAACGAGATCGCAGACAGCGCGGCGAATCCCGAGGCCACGCCGAGTGCGGCGACGATCCAGACTCCGTATACGAGCGGCATCGCGCGGGCCGATCGCGATGACCATTGCAGGAAAGGCAGGTACACGACGGCCTCGATGGTCGCGAGTGCGAGGGCAGGCTCCTGACCCCCGTGCACGAGCACCGCGTAGGCGACGATCCAGACGATGAGCACCCGGCCAAGGGCCTGGCGAACCTGTGCCCGGGCGTGGCGACGCGAACGCGCACGAGTCGTCGTGAGGGCGGGAGGAGGTACATGCTCGGTAGTCCCCCCTACGCTGGTTGTCCGCATGATGCGTCACTCCGGTTCGGCTCGATGATGCTTCTCACTACCTCTTCGGCCGAACCATCAGGGTTCTTGAGCAGTCCCCGACGTCGATCGTAACGTTGCGCCACACCAGATCAGTGCAGCGACGACGTAGAGATGACGCCAGTGAACGGCGTCGATGAACGCGCTGTTCGCGATGAGGCCGAGCCACGAGGCCAGGAGGGCCGCCGAGCCGATTCCGTGCACGTCGGCGTCAACGCGGGCAAGTTCGACCGCGTAGTAGAGCGTCCCGGCGAGCAACAGGACTATGAGGACGAGACCGGGTGCCCCCTGCTCGAATGCCGCGCGCGCATAGAGGCTGTGGGTCGAGATGTCGAGACTGCGCTCCACCTGACCGGGGCCGTGTCCGAAGACGTGATCCCCGACGCCGCCCAGGGCCGAGCCCTGGGCGCCGAAGCGCTGCTCATCGTAGGACTCGAGTTGCGAGCGCTGCTTGAAGAACGTCAGGGAGCCGGTGGCCACGAGGAGCCCGAGCGCTGCCACGCCGGCAATCGCCAGCGCCGAGACGGAGCGTAGGGCCACGCGCGTTCCACCGTGACGGAACGCCGCGACCGTGATCACCGTGATACAAGCGACGGCCAGGTTCAGCCACGCAGCACGCGAAAAGCCGACGACGATACCCGCGGCGATTACCACGAACAGGAGCACCGCCACGGGGCGGCGCCAGCGGAACAGGCGGGGGCGACCGATCTCCTCGAGCGCGATCGCGGCAGCCGGCACCAGGAAGGCCGCATACACGTTCGGGTCCTTGAACAGCCCCTTGCCCCGTGACGTGTCATACAGTAAGAGGTCGCCCCCGGGGAGGTTGAAGTAGAGCGCCAGCACTACGAGTACCGCTGAGACCGCTGCCGCGAAGACGTAGGCGTTCATGGCGAGGCGGGTTGCGCGGGCGTTCGTGAAGACCCAGGTCAGCCAGACGGCCAGAACCAGCAGGTACATCGAGACGAGCCCGTACTGGATCGCGCGGCGGGTATCGACGGCGTTGACGGTCGACAACAGCGTCACGAAGACGGTCAGCCCGAGGATGCTCTGGATCGGAGCCGGGATGCGTGGCGACACGCGACCCGAGAGGAACGTCACGACCATCAGGACAGCGAAGATGACATCCACCGGCGCGGGTTCCGTGCGGACGGCGGCGAGCAAGGCGAACCCGGCCCCGAAGAGGATGAGCGGCTGCGCGAAGGCCAGCGCGGAGATCATCCCGATGGCCACGATTCCGTACGGCAGAACCGACGCGAAGCGGCCCTGCTGGAGTGGGCCGCTGAGCGCCGCCGCGACGATCAGGGTCCCCAGGAGCCCGACCCCGTAGACGAGGACGGCTCGTGACCGGTCGCCACGCGCCGTCTTCGCCGTATACCCCCTCACGCGCGTCGGGTTGCCGCCGCCGCTGCGGCCGCCGGCGGCCGGGTGCCGGGCGCATCCTCCCTGGGCTGCTGCCGGTACTCGTATCCCGCCCCGTATCCGCCCTCCGCTTTCTTGCCTGTCGCGATCACTCCCATCGGGGCCAGGTGCATGGTTTCGAGCACACGCCTCGCACGGTCGGCTTGGTTGCGGGTGAGGAGTTCGAGGCGGGCGACGAGGATCAGACTGTCGGCCAGTCGCGCCAGCAGCGACGCCTCGGCCGTGTAGAGAAGAGGCGGTGCATCGATCACGATCGCGTCGTAGCTCTCCCGGGTCGAAGCCAGCAGGTCAGCCATCGGAGGGGACTCGAAGAGAATCGCCGGGTCGGGGAATACGCGGTCGTTTGCGATGACATCGACCCTGCCCCCGTTTCCCCGCTTGCCGCTGAGCCCGGGAACGCGGATTGCAGCCTCGTCGGCGCGCACATTCCCAGCGAGTACCTCGACGAGGCCAAACCGGCGCCTACCGAGCGCTCCGAAGTACCGGTGTAGGCCGGGCGAATGGAGGTCGGCGGAGATAGCGAGCACGCGCATCCCGGTGGCCGCAAGCGCGCCGGCGAGATTGGCGGTGGCAGCGCTCTTGCCTTCTGAGGGCATCGCCGATGAGATCACCCATACCTTCTGGTTTCCGCCGTTCCGGCTGAGCAGGCTGACGTTAGTACGGATGTTGCGGTACGCATCAGCGAGGTGGGACATGCCGGCGAAGTCCGCGAGTTGCGCGTCGGGGTCCTGGCTGCCCCCAACGGCGGGGACGACCCCGAGCAACGGCCAGGGGTACACCTGCTCGATGTCCTCCGTGCTGTGCAGCTTCCGGTCGAGTCGGTCACGGAGCGCGCCGATGAGGAAACCGAGAAGAAGGCCCGCGATGAGCCCGACGATCGCGTTCCGGACGGGTTTCGGCGAGAATGCGGTCTCCGGCGGTACGGCGCGGCTGACGAGCGTCAACTCCGGGCTGGGTGCGCGCAATTGCGCTGTCGATTCAACCAGTTGCGCCCGGACGCTGGAAGCGGCCGCGACCTCGCTCGGAGACGTCTTGCCGGCAAACGCATCGAGTTGCTCGTTCAGGAATGCGATGCGCGCCTCGAGTTGCGCATTCCGATTGGCGGTTCGCCACTCGATCAGCGAGGAGACAACTGCGTTGGCCAGGGCTGCTGAGCCTCTTGCCGTCCCCGAGACGGCCGCGACTTCGAGCAGGTTCGCGTTCGCAGAGGCGGTCACAGAGACACTCGCGCGGACTTTATCCGTCGACCCGAGCCTCAGCGAGGTTGCGACCGGACTGAGGATGGCCTCCGTCGTCGCGAGCCGGGTGAACGTGTCGACCGCACGCAGCGGGTCACCTCCACCGATGTCTCCAGCCGTCGACCCGGGATCCGTGTAGAGAATCCGCGCAGCTGCCCGGTATTGCTTCGCCTGCGTCAACGAGATGGCGAGTGTCGCACCGGCCGTAACCAACCCGCAGAGCAGGATCACTGACATCTGCCTTCTCAGGAGCGAGCCAAAGCCCCGCAGGTCGCTCTGTTCGGAGAGGGGTTGGTTGCTCGGCGTGGCCATGCGATTTCTCGTCAAATCATAGTCACGAGGATTTGGCTGTCCCGGTGGCCTGCGCCGATGGGGCGCCGTTCTCCTGCGGTTGGCCCAGAAGAGCGTGTCTTCCCGGCCCAACCCTGACCGTAAATGCCATCGGCAGAAGTGGTCGGCAACTCAAGTCCCCAATCGGCCCGAAGCCGTCCAGGTGGCCGACGTGCACAGCCGTGCCGCGGTCGCCTGGTTCGGTATTCACCCGTCCGGGTAGCACTCCTGCGATCGGCGAGACCGGGCGGGCGAAGCCGGACATAGCAGTGGCGGTCACCCAGTGCCGGGCGGGTATCAATTCCCCTGAGCGAGGCACTTGCCCTCCTACCCCGACGTCAGATCGGCGACGAGCTCCTCGAGCAACCCGGTGTTCGCTGCGAGATCCGTGCTGCATTCCAACGTGTAGCACGGCAGGGTGCGGGCAAGCCATGCCATCCGGAAGAAAGCGTCGCCGGTCGACCCCGGTAGCTGGAACATCGACGTGGGCGCGAGGGCGCGCAACGCCGCCGCCGCCGAGACCGGCTCGAGCCGGGGCCGTGCCATGCCCGTGACGCGCGGCATCACGATCGCACGAAGCGGAGCACGGCGGATGATCCTGTCTGGCACCTGCTCCGCCAGATACATGAGGTACTTCTCGTCTCCGGTTCGTTCCGGGTTGACGACCCACGGGGCGAAGTGGGGCTGCCGTTCGAGGTCTACGTCGTCGCCGAGCTTGCCGGTGTTGTAGAGGCTGAACACCTCCGGGTCGTCAGTGGTCGAGAAGGCGCAGTAGTCGTCGCTCAGGTACTTCAGCGAGCTGCTCACGCACGCGAGCGCGGTCGTCGACTTGCCGGATCCGCCCTTGCCCGTGAGAAGGACGGCGCCCTTCTCGGTACCGACCGCGGCGGCATGGATGCACTGCATTCCGCGCGCGGACAGCCACCAGTTGAACGTCGTTCGAAACGGTGCGCCCCGTTCGTAGTACGGGAGATTCGGTGGATCCCTTACCCAGTAGACCGCCTCGCGGCTCTGCTGGTCGTAGAGCGTGAGCACACCGGACCCCAGCTCGAAGGTCGCACCGACCCGGTCGTTGGACAGGGCGGCGATCTCGTGGCGGGGGGTCAGCAGAGCGAAGGGGTTGCCATGGAGAGCGTCCACGAGCGCCTGCAGCAAGGGGGAGAGGGGTACGCCGGTCGTCTGGGAGTCCCAGACGTCGATCGTGAGGTCGGCGTCGTCGACCGGCTCGTGGGAGAGATGTCGAATCGCGCGCGTCAGCATGCCCACGAGCGTGGGCCCTGCGAACCGTACCCGGGCGACCCGGGAGCCGATCGCGTAGAAGTGCTCGACCAGCTCTGACGCCTCGCTCGCCTGGCGTAGGTCGCGTGCCATCAGCGCGAGGCCATCGAGGTGCGGGTCGGCGGGAAGGACGTGCTCTTGGGACGGTCGAGGTCGGGTCATCGCTCAGGCTTGATTCCCGCACGAGCGGCGTCGGTCGAGGCTTCGCTTGAGGGCGACCAGCCTCGCGCGGTTCTCTCCGGCCGGCTCGGTGATGTTGATGTTCGTCGTGTGGATGCGCCGCCGGTATACGGTGTGGGGCAGCATCGCCACCCGGAGGCCGGCCTCTCTCGCCCGAAGGAGCCAGTCGGTGTCCGTCGCGGTGGAACGATCCTCGTCGAAGGCGCCGATGCGATCGAAGGACTCCCTCCGGATCAGCATCGCCGAGCTGAGCCAGGCGTCGACGACGCGCTCTTTGATCGGATGGCGGCGCCTGAACGCGTCGTCGACCTCGGGGTCGTAGAACTGCTCGGCCCGGCCGAAGACCGCCTCCAAACCCGGATCGGATTGGAAGGCGTCGAGTTGGCGCGTGAGTTTGTCGGGCTCCCAGAGGTCGTCGGAATCGAGGAACGCCAGGAGATGCCCGCGGCTGAGGGCGACCCCTGTGTTCCTCGCCGATCCCATGCCGCCGTTCGGCTTGTGGTGGAAGAGCACCGGATAGCCGTAGCTCTCCAGAAGTCGCTCAGCCGGGATTGCGGAGCCGTCGTCGACCACGATCACCTCGAGCGACCCCATGTCCTGCGCGAGCACGCTCTCGAGCGCGGCGCCCAGCATGCGCGCCTCGCGCTCGTAGGTCGGGATGATCACGCTGATCAGGCCGATCGCCTCGCTCGCGCCGGACTGCATCGGTCGTCCTGCGTCATGGCCGGCCGGCTGCTGCATACCCACTCACGATGGCACAATCTCCACGGAGACGCTATCCAGCATGAACAACCCTCCGCTCCATCCCAGCGAGGCCGACCTCGCGCTCCTGCGGGTGATCACGTCGCCCTCGGACGAGACGGCGGCCCGATGGGACCTGTGGGTCGACAGGGTGGACATCGACTCCCTGAGCCCGGCTGCCTACGGCCTGCTGCCCGCGCTGTATCAGACGATCGAGGCGGCAGGCGTGACCCATCCGTGGTCGGCTCGCCTGCGCGGCGTCTATCGCCGCCATTGGACGGAACGCCAGCTCCGCCTGACATCGTACGATGCGGCTGCCACGGTGCTGTCGGATGCCGGAATCGACTTTCTCCGCCCCGCCGACCAGCAAGTGTCGTGCTTCCTCCCCGAGCCGGCGGTTCACCAGCTGGGCCGGCCTCGCGTGGCGGTCAGCTGGTGGGAAGCGCCCGAAGCCGTCGAAGCCCTGCTGAGCGCCGGCTGGTGCGTCGACGACGAGGGGCCGGGGCCCCGGTCGCTTCGCGCCAGGCTCACGCGCACGAGCTGGCCGCTCTCGAGCGGCGGCGGCCGAAGGGCCGAGCTGGTGAGCTTCTTCGATCCGTGGATCGCCGACGAGCGCCGCGACGGCGACGTATGGGACAGGGCCTGGGCCTCTCCCGGTTCGGGGCCTCCGGACGCGAGCCCTGACGATGTTGCCGTCGCCGCCTTGACCGACCAGCTCGACCTCGCGGGCGCCGTGCGCTGGGCGCTCGGGGCGGCGGCCGTGCTCGACGCCGTCGGCGAGCGCGTCGACCTGCACACTGTCCTCGACCGGCCGGCAGCGCGCGGAGTGCTTCCGGTGGTCGTGTCGCGCCTCGAGTTCCTGGCCGGCGAGGGGATGGGCGCCAACACGGGCCGCCTCCTGTCGGACGCGCGGGGGTTGGCCGCTCGGCATTCTCTGCCGACGACGAAGGCCGAGCGCGCGTCGGACTGGAGCCGGCGGCGCATGCGGGCGTTGGCGCGTCGACCGACCGCTGCGCGCGAGATCGTGGGACGCCACGGCGGGCTCGCCGGCGTCCGGGCGTACCTCGCCCGGCACTGACGACGACTCAGCCCGACTCGCGAGTCGGCTCGGTGTCCTGGTCGAGTCCCTCGCCTCCCCGGATCAGGAACGCCGACCAGAGGTCGCGGCTGCTCAACCCCGAGCTCTGGCGGTAGCGCCGTACCATTGCCCGGGCCACGCGTGCCTTTTCCACCGGGCCGGCACCGCGGGAGCGCCCGGCGATCTCGGCCGCGAACCGCCGGACGACCTGCCGCCGTGACTGCATCTCGTCGCTGGAAAAGCAGTAGTCGGACCAGTGGCGTGGAGCCGTGGAGAGGCGCCCTAGGGCCGCGGCAGGAATGGTCCCCGGTCTTACCTGCTCGACGAGGTCGAACGTCCGCGTGGTGCAGGCGATTGTGCGGCGCTCGATCACCTCGTCGACGAGTTCCAACCAGTCGATCTCGTCACCGTGCCGGTCGATGATCGAGATGGCGTCGACCACGTGGCGGATACCCACCGGTCGCACGTGCGCGGCGGTGTGGAAGAGCTGGTGTGTTGGCGGCAGCACCTGGATCGACACGTCGCCCAGCTTTGCAGGCCGGGCGCTCGCGAGGAGCTCGCGATCGCGTCCCGGATTGCGCCCCTGCACGAGCAGTGCCCAGTGGAGGTCGACCGCCCCATCGTCGCCGTACTCCAGATCGATCGCGTGGTGGACGATGTAGACGTCCTCGGTCTCGAAACCTTTCGCCACCTGCCAGCCGTGCTCCAGCGCCCAGTCGACCACCGGCTCCACAGAGCCCCGCTCCACGAGCACGTCCAGATCCATTAGAGGGCGAACCCCGAGATCGTCGTAGTAGGCGGAGGAGACCATTGCCCCACCCTTGAGGACGACGGTTCGTCCAGTGAGCTCGGCAATCCGCGCGAGCAGCGGTCGGGCCCTGAAGAGGAGCATCTGATTGTGGTGCCATGTCCGCCGATACGACGATGCGAGGCCCGCTCGGGCGGCGGGGTCGAGCTCGACTTCGAGGTCGAGGTCGACCATGCGCCGGAAGACGAAACCCGTCAGCTCGAGTGCGGCGTGGTCGAGATCGTCGAGCTCGACGTCGGCCAACCACTCGGCGACCGCTGCAGCGGCGTCGCGCTCGTCCGCAACACAGGCGCGGACGAGCAACAGGTGAGCCGTCGGCAGCTGCGTGGATCGAGCAGCGGTGGCGTGTCGCCGATGGAGGCGTTCCTCGTTGCGCCTGCGCATACTGAGCAAGTGTACGGAGGAAGGGATTCGACGAGGTGAAGCCCGCGAGCACTCCTCGGGCATCCAACCCGCCTCGGGCGGAGAGCTGACCGATGTCGGAGCCCCTGCCATACAGTCCCCCCTCGGGTCAGAGCCGGTTGGCGCGGCTCTCGGAGCTAGGGCGCAACTTCGGGTTCAGCTTCGCGTACTCGTGGCAGCTGAACCGCGGCCGCACCGCGGCCGTCGTCGCCGTCCCACTGTTCGAGAGCCTCCTTCCCGCCGCGCTGGCGCTCGTGCTCCGTGGGCTGGTCAACGCAACACAACGACCTCCAGGCGCCGTGAACGACGGCTGGTCGATCACTGCTTACGTCCTGGCCAGCCTGGCACTCTCGATCGCGCTTGTGGTGTGCCAGTCGCTGCAGCTGTACCTGTCGCAGGCCAACACCGAGGCACTCGAGCACCGGCTGGCGGTCGACCTGATCGACCACGCCGACGAGCTCGACTTCGCCGACCTCGAGCGACACGATTTCCAGGACACCGTGAACCAGGTGCGGCTCACGCCCGGCCACCACGTCCAGGAGATGGTGGCGAAGTGCGTCCGCGCGGCCGCGCTGTTCATCACGGTGTCGACGCTGCTCGTGATCCTGGCAACTATCGTGCCGCCACTTCTGGTGTATCTGCTGCTGTTGTCCGTCCCGTACCTGGTCTACCGGTCATGGGTGGCGAAGACGCGCTACCAGGTTCGTTTCGACCAGAACCGGTCGCAACGCTGGATCGAGTACTACACCCGCCGCGTCATGAGCGACGAGGCGCTGCCCGAGGTACGCGCCCTCGACCTGGGCCCTCTCTTCTCACGGCGCGTCGACGAACGGCTCTCGCAGATCCGCGCCGAGAACCTCCGGTCGTTTCGCCGCGAGCTGGTCGGCTCGTCGGCCTTCAACTCGCTGGCGGTCTTCATGATCAACGTTGCACTGCTCAGCGCTGCAAACAGGGCTGCCGACGGGCAGCTGACGCCAGGTGACATCGCGGTGTTCGCCGGCGCCGCCACTGGTCTTCGGGCCTCGATCGATGCGTTCGTAATGGGAATCGGATCGCTCCGCTGGCACCTCGCCCATGTTGCCGCTCTGCGAACCTTCTTTTTGATCGCGCCGTCTTCGAGCCGCTGCCGTCGGGAGGTGTCGAGCGTCCGGGCCATCGCGGAGCCCGACGGGCGCGACCCGCAGGCGACGGAAAGCGCCGATGTTCCTGCACTGGCTTTGCGGGACGTCTCCTTCTCGTATCCGGCCTCCGCGACCCGGGTGCTGGACGGCCTGTCCATGACGATCGATCAGGGTGAGACCGTTGGGCTCGTCGGCCGCAACGGAAGTGGGAAGTCGACGATCGTCAAGCTCGTGAACGGCCTCTACGCTCCCGACCACGGCGCCGTTGAGATCGGCGGGACGGACCTTCGGCACGCGACCTACGAGTATCTGCACGATCACGTGTCGACCGTGTTCCAGGCCGTCGGACAGTACCACGCAACCGCCCGTGAGAGCATCGCGATGGGCGACTGGCACACCCTCCTCGACGACCCGGGCCGCGTCGAGGAGATCGCGCGACAGGTCGGGCTGGACGAGCTCATCAGGTCGTTGCCGGACGGCTATGAGACGACGCTCGGTCGCATGTTCGGCGACGTGTCGATCTCGGGCGGCCAGTGGCAGATGTTCGCGATCGCCCGGGCGTTCGCTCGGCCCACGCCCCTCATGATTCTCGACGAGCCGACTGCGAGCCTCGATCCCGAGGCAGAGTTCGAGGTCTTCGAGCGGTTCAAGGAACTAGCCAGGGGGCGGGCCACCCTGCTCATCTCACATCGCTTCTCGACCCTCGCGCTGGCCGACCGGATCGTCGTGTTGCACGAAGGCCGGGCCGAGGAGCAGGGAACGCACGACGAGCTCGTGGCCCTCGATGGCACTTACGCGCATCTCCACCGGCTGTTCCGCGTGCGAGGCGAGACCGGTGTGTGGGACGCGGATCCGAACGGCGCGGGAACGTAGCCGCTATCGGGCGAGTTGCCGCTTACGCCACACGGACGCCCGCGCGATGTGCAGAAGCCCGCGTCGGTTCGCGGCCGTGTCGATCGATGCATTGCGGTCATGGAGCAGCTTCTCGACCAGCACCTCGTTCACGACGGCCAGCGCGACCCCGAGATCGGCCGCGCGAGCGAACCATTCCATGTCGCAGGCGATGCCGAACGCGGGGTCGAAGAGCCCGATCGTCGCCAGAGCGCTCCGCCGCACGACGAGCGTGCTCGGCGTGAGGCCTCGAATCGGCCCTCGTGCGAGCTGCGGTGCAAATACCGGATGGGAGGCGATGCCGTCACCGGCCTGAATCGGCCTGAGCATCGTGATGCAGTAGCCGGCGGCGCGGTTGCTCTCGAATGCATCGATCTGGCGCTCGAGCTTCGTGGGCAGCCAACGGTCGTCGTGATCCAGGAAGGCGATGAGTTGGCCCTCGGTGCTCGCGATGCCGTGATTGCGGGCGTCCGCGATGCCCGTGGCCGGCTGCTGCGTCATCGCGATCCCGTACCGAGCGGCGATCGCTGCGGTGTCGTCGATCGACCTTCCGTCCACGACCAGGATCTCGTCGGGCGGGCGCGTCTGGTCGAGTGCGGACTCGATCGCTCTCGCGAGGAAGCGCGCGCCGTCGCGTACGATCGTGACGACGGAGACCGTCACGGTGTGAGCGAGCTGGAAGAGCCAGCGGCCTCGTCGAGGACGCGTCGAAGGGTCGCCACGACCCGGGGCGCGTCGCTCGCAGCGAGCGCGGCTGCGATGTTTCGGTGTGCGGACTCGTGCCGGCCGGCGCGGATCTCGGCCGCCGCCAGGTCGAGGCCGTGGAGGGCGAACCGCTCCCGTGCGCACCGGGTGAGCAGGTCGACGCGGTCGGGGGGAAAGTGGCCGCGGGCGTATTCGATGGCAGCGACCGAATCGGCGATCTGGCCACCGTCGGAGACGAGTCGGTCGGTTTCGGCCGTTCCGTCGCGGCAGATCACCGCGAGCGGCCGTGGATCGAACCACACCCGGTGGTGCGCCGCGATGCGTTGCCACATCTCCCAGTCGAACGCAGATCCGATCTCGGTGCGAAACCCGCCGAGCTCCTCGTAAACGGACCGGCGAACGGTCATCGCCGAGAACTGAACCCGGCACTCGATGGCGATGCGGTCGAGCCAGTCGTCGATGACGCCTGCCGACTCGCGCTCGAGCCAGGACGTCCAGGTCTGGCCGGGGGCCGATGGAAGCTCGTGACGTGCGAACGCTGCGCCGACGTCGGGCGCCTGTTCGATGCCTTCCTCTAACGCTGCGTAGAAGCCGGGGTGGATCCAGTCGTCGTCGTGGAGGATGTGGATCCAGTGGCCACGGGCGCGTTCGATGCACTCGTTGAAGATCTGCGGGTGGCCCACGCGGGTGGGGAGTCGGTGGATCTCGACCCGTCCGAAGACGTCGGGCATCGACTCGACGAGGGCCTGGAGTTCGGCCTCCGTCTTGTCGTCGTGCCGGTCGGCAACGACTGCGATCTGCATGTCGAGAGGTGCCTGGGCGAGCACGCTGCGCAGTGCCCGCTCCACGGTATGAAGCCGGTCGTAGATGGTCAGCATCACAGACCACGTCGGGTCTGCCGGGTACAGCGCTCGGGACGAGATCGCGGGCACGGACGAGCGTGGGCGGCCTCCGCGCCACCCTTCGTCGACGATTCCGAGGTCGACCAGCTGCGTGCTCCCCGCGAACGCGATCGACTCGGCAGCGTCGTGGAACCTGACATCGGACTCTCGCTCGAGGGTCGCGCGGTATGCCTTGTATTGCCTTCCCGATTCGGAGTGCTCTGCCCGCTCAGCCTCCGCGGTCGCGTAGTCGACGAACGAGGAGAAGTACTTGAAGTGGAGCACGGCGCAGCCGTCGTGGGCGATGCGCTCCGACGGATGGCTCGTCCAGTGCTGTCCGCCGGCGAGCACGACGTCGGGGTCGTAACGGATGAGCGGCGTCTTGGTCACGAGGTACTCGACCTCGTCGCCGAACACCCGTGTGCGGGCCCCGCCGAAATGAAAGGTCTGGTTGGCGAAGGGGCCGGCGTTCTCGATGCTCATGTAGTGGGCGCGCCGGTCGAAGTACCGACAGTGATCGAGGAAGTCGTCGCCGGGCACGTACCGGGTCTCGGCGACAGAGCCGGCGCCGTACATGTCGAGCATCGGGCCCGACAGAGCCCTCTTGCCGGCGCGGTCGAGAGCACTGCACAGCTCCCTCACGGACGTGTGCTCGTAACCGGGGAAGCAGAGGACCTCGTCAGCGTCGAGCGTGAGCACCCAGCGGCCGAGCCCGAAGCGGCCCAGGAGCACCTCGAACCAGGCCGATCCGAAGTTGCCGCGGTTGAACGACATTCGCGTTTCCCACAGACGGACGTCGGGTTGGTCGCGGAGCAGTTCAATCGTCCCGTCCGTACTGCCATTGTCGACGACGAGGAAGGTCGACACGCCGAGTCGCCGGTTCTCCGTGAGGAACCACGGGAGTCTCGGTGCCTCGTTGCGGACGACGAGGCAGCCAAGCACCTCGCCGGGATCGATGTCGATCGGTCGGTCATCGACGCGGCGAAGGCCGTATCGAGTGAGCGCCGCAAGATGACCGTGCAGCTCGGTGAGCGAGCCGATCAGGAGCTTGTGGAGCTGGGCTTGGTTTGGGAAGCGGCGGAGCCCTGCCTCGCACGCGTTCACAGTGTCTTGCCAGCACCGCTCGTTGGCCAGGATGGTCGCCAACTTGACGTGGGCACCCTCCAGGTCGGCGTCGATCTCGATGGCCCGGTGGAAATGCTGCAAGGCCCGGTCGGGGCGACCTCTACGGAGCCATCCGTGGGCAAGCCCGACCTGGGCCCGGGCCTCTGGCGAGACCGGTGCCTCGACCCCGTTGCTCCGCACGAGGCGTGGTGCCGGCGAGCCGCCCGTCACGGGGCGACCCTGTGCGCCGCCGCGGCGGCGACCTGGTCGTAGAGTCGTTCGTAGGACGCCGCGCACGCATCGAGGGCGAAGCTCGCCGTGAAGTGGCGCCTCGCGGCGGCCCCGAACTGCTCTGCCCTTCGGGGGTCTTCCAGCAGCGTCTGGATGGCCCCGGCGAGCGCGTCGGGGGCATCCGGCTGAACCAGCAGTCCGGTCTCGCCGTCGGCAACCACCTCGGACACGCCGCCAACGGCGGTGGCCACCGCTGGCCGACCCTGGCGGGCGGCTTCAAGGAGCACGATCGGAAGGCCTTCGAAATCTGACGACATGACGACCATCGTCGCGTTGTCGAGAAGGTTCGGAACCGACTCGAGCTCGACTGCACCGAGGAACTCGACGCGCTCCGCGAGGCCGAGCGAGCTCGCCAGCTCGGTGACCACGCCGAGCCGTGTGCCGCCCCCCGCGATCTGTAGGCGGACGTCTGCGTGACTCGATGCTACGTTCGCGAACGCGTGGATCAGGACGTCGAGTCGCTTCTGCTCCTCGATCCGGCCGACGTAGAGAAGGCGGGGAGGATTCCAGGGCAGGGGAACCAGTTCCCGGCTTGTGACCGGGAGCCCGTTGTGGATGGTCGAGGTCTTCGGCGCCAGCTCCGGTCGGAGCGACAGCAGCCAACGGCGGGCGTCGTCTGAGACCGTGGCAATACGCTCTGCCGGCTCGAAGACCCGACCGAACGAGCCTGTCCGCCCGAAGTCCACGTCGATCGACGAGTAGTTGTTGTGCAGCGTGATGACCGTGGGGATCGGGCGCTTCCTCCGGATCTGGTGGAAGTACACCAACTCGGGGCCACAGGGATGGAGGTGGATGAGATCCGGATCGAAGCTGTCGACGACGTTGGCGATCTCGAACTTGGCGCGGAGGATCTGACCCGGATCGTGTCTGACGAGGGCACGCAGGCTGTCGACCCGTCGAATCTCGATCCCACCGTGCATCGAGTGATCCGGCAACGGCACGCCGGTGTGGGCAGTCAACAGCAGCACCTCATGGCCCCGGTTTGTCAGCTCGGGGATGAGGTCGGCGCAGAACGTCTGAATACCGCCGACGTCGGGCAGAAAGGTATTGAGCCAGTGGAGCACCTTCATCCCGCAGATTCCTCGACTCGTAGCTGCTCAGGCCGCCGCGTGCGGCCAGCCGGCTTCGCCGCTGACGTCATGGATCGGGTCGAGCAGGAGAAGCTCCTCCATGTCAGCGTACACGTGTAGGGCGGGCTTCTCGTACGCGGCCGGCGTCGTCGACAGATCGACGTCGCCGACGCCGGGCGCCTCGGCGACCTCACGAACGAGATCGTTGCTCTGGAGATCGGCGAGGAACTCGTCGACGTCGGCGGCAACGTTGCCGACGTTGCCGAACGTCCCGGTTCCCCACGTCCGGATCTCGTTGATGCTGTTGCCGGCGACGATCATGGCCCAGATATGCGCCCCGACACCGTCGATGCTGAAGTACAGCCCCTTGTCGAGGTTGACGATGACCACTTCACCCTCGATCGTCTCGTGGACGACCGAGGGCCCGGCGATGCTCAGATAACTCAAGTCGTTCTCCCCTCCCCTGTGATTGCCCATTCCGCAGACCCATTGTGGACCACCTTCACGCGCTGGGACAGACCCTTCAGGGCATTCGCGAGCCTTGACGTGCAGGTCGCATTGCCCAGTTCAGATCGTTCTCGAGGATCGCGAGCGAGTCGCGGCGGGCGGTACGGGCCTCCCGTGAGGCTCAGCGCGTCTCCGTCCCGTCGTGCAACGGCTTTGCTCCGAGGGGATTCGCTGTTAGCCTCCCCGGATGCGTTTGGGGAGACGTACGCTTGGGGGTTCGCCCTCGGTTGACTCACGGTTCCTTCGGCTCGCGCTTGCGGGCCTGTCGGCGGCCGTCGCGCTCGCGTTGGTTGGCGTCGGTGCGCGCCCGGGTTCGGACGCGGAGCCGTTCCGCCTCGTTCTCGCTTCGTCGGCTGCTTCCTCTCCGGCCCGGAGTATGAGCACGAGAGCGCTCTACGCCAGGAACGATCCGTGGAAGCGGTACCTCGCGAGCGAGGGCGTGTGTCCCGGGGGGGAGCGGACGGATCTCCCCCCGAAGCGTCAGGCAGCAACCGTGGCCTGTCTCCTGAACTTCGCGCGCGAGAGGCGTGGGCTGCGGCGGCTTGCCGTGGCCTCGATCCTCAACGGTGCTTCCGCCACGAAGGGGCAGCAGATTCTCCGTTGTGGTCGTTTCGCGCACAATCCCTGCGGCGGCGACTGGACTGCCTCGATCAGGTCGACCGGGTACACCGGCGCGTTCGGCGAGAACCTGTACCTGGCCAGCGGGCCGTTCGGCGCTCCGCGCCCCGCCGTGGACGCGTGGCTCAACAGTGCGCCGCACCGGGAGAACCTGTTTCGGGCCGACTGGCGTGAGCAGGGGCTCGCGGTCGTCTTCCTGCCCCCGTCCGGCGACTCATCGCATGTCGTCGTATGGGTGAACGTGCTCGGGGATCCCGGCGACTGAGTCGAAGACGAGGCGTCAGATGACACTTGCGCACGGAGGGACGTCGAGGTGCCCCGGCTCGTGAGGCTCCGCTGTTTCGCTGTGGCTCTCGCGCTGGCCGTCGTGCTGGGCGCTGATGCCCAGGGAGCCCGGCCTGATCGCACCCTCGGAGCGATCGCCGGGTGCGTACCCGGCTCGATCCACCGGATGTGGACCGATCGGCTCTCCTACGCCGTCACCGCCGTCAGGCCGCTCGACGCGCACCGGCTGCTTGCCGGACGCGCCAGGACCCGGTTCGAGCTGCGAAACGTCAACGGCGTCGCGACGGTGTTCGGCGTCCTCGCGGCGCGTGTCGACCGGTCGTGTCGCGCGACCCACTACAAGGTGCAACTGCCGATCCGGCCGAACGGCTCCACCGGTTGGGTGCGCGCCGTCGACGTCCGCCTGCGTGCGGTGCGCACCCGGATCGCGGTCGACCTGTCGCAGCGTCGGATCACGGTGTTCCGCGACGGTCGACCGGTGCTCGTGACGGCGGCCGTGATCGGCGCCCCGTCGACGCCGACGCCGACCGGGCGGTTCTACGTCAACCAGCGCCTGCTCACGTCCAATCCACTGGGCGGCTACGGCCCGGGAGCAGTCGGGATCTCGGCGTTCTCCCCGGTGCTCCTGAACTGGCCTCAGGGCGGCCCGATCGCAATCCACGGCACGAATGCTCCCGGCCTGATCGGCTCCGCCGTCTCGCACGGGTGCCTCCGGATTCACAACGTCGACATCCAGCGGTTGCTGCGCCTGGTGGAGGAGGGCACGCCGGTCGAGATCAGGGATTGAGACGATTGCATGACCGCCGGGCGCACGAGACCCGCAAGTGCCTGGTCGTGTCGGCGTGGGATTCCGGGCACCTTCCTCGACTGGCGTACCCAACGATCGTCAGTACGGTTTGGCCATGTCCTCATCCGAAGCACACCCGGCGGCCTCGCCTTCCGAACCGGGGGCGGGCGCGCTGCGCCCCGAAGACGTGACGAAGCATGCACTGCCGGTGGTGATGCGCGGCTACGACCGAGGGCGGACGGATCGGCTGCTCGAGCGCATCTCCGAGGCGTACCTCCGGACCTGGCGGGACGGCGCCGCGTTGCGGGAGCGGCTGGGGGCGCTGGAGGAGGAGCTTGCTGCGGTGCAGGGTGAGGCGGAGGCGAGCTCGAAGTCGGTAGCGGAGTTGATCCGAACGCTGCTCGACGGCCGGGGATCAGCTGGCGCAGACGCGGCAGAGCCGCGACGACCTGGCGGCCAAGCTCGATGCCGCCGAGCGAGATCGGAAACGGGCCGTGACCGAGCTGCGCGAGGTGTCGGAGCGAGCGTCGGATCTCGAGAGGCGCCTCAACGCGTATGGCAACGTCCGCCAACGGCAGGGGGGAGAGGCAGAACGTCCCGGTGAGGCTGCCGGCGTGGATCGCGAGGCTGCGACGTTGCTCGTCGCAGCCGCGCGCGCGGCCGAGGATGTGCGTGAGGCGTCCCGCGCCCGGGCGCTGCGCACGTTGATCAGGGCACGCGAACGCGCCGCGCAGTTACGCGACGAGGCCGAGCGCGAGCGTGCGGCTGTGGCCGAAATGCTCGAGCGCCGGGAGCAGGCCGAACGTGAGGCGAACGAGATTCGTGCGGGGTTGGAGGAGCGTCGCGAACAGGCCGAGCAGGCGGAGCGCAAGGCGAGTGAGATACTCGCCGAGGCGGAGACGCGGCGCATCCAGGCCGAGCGCGAGGCGAACGAGATCCTGGCCGACGCCCGGGGTGAGGCCGATCGCCTCGTCACCTCGGTCGAGGACGAGCGCCACCGCGTGCGGAAGCTTCTGGCGGGAGCACTCGAGTCGCTCGACGCTGAGGGAAAGACCCAGCCGGAGGGGCTCGTGGCCGATCTCTCCTCTCGTTTGCATGACCCGACAGCGGCGAACGACACGTAGCTCTCGCAGCCGTGAACGATCACAGCAGCCTGGCGGCTTCCACGAATGTGTGCGCTGCTACACGAGAACGGTGACGCCGACGATCACCGCTAACCAGAACACGAGGCACCCAGCGAGTACGACGATCAGGCCCCAGTTCCAATGGTGGTCGGGGACGACGCGCGGTTCTTCGATGGCAGTCTCGACGGGAGCGCTGCTCATGAGCCACCATGTTCTGGCGACCAGGACGGTGTCCTCCACCTGGATCCCTAGATCGAGTCCGTACCCGCTTCGCCGACGGCCGCAACGAGGTCGTCGAGCGACTCGATGACGGCGTCCGCGAGCGCGAGCGCCCTGGCATCCGGGGGGTAGTGCCGGTTCGGGAACGCGATCACGGACATCCCGGCCGCCGCTGCCGCGCGGATGCCGTTCGCCGAGTCCTCCACGGCCACGCACTGTGCGGGCGCCACGTCCAGCCGCCGGGCGGCCTCGAGGTAGACGTCGGGGCTCGGCTTCCCGCGCGCCACCTCCTCCGACGAGACCGTGGCCGCGAAGCATCCGATGATCCCCGCCGTGTCGAGCACGGCGTCGATCAGGGGCCGGTTCGACGACGAGGCGACCGCGAGCGGGAACGATCTCGAGAGATCGCGGACAGCAGTCACGGCCCCGTCGATCAGCGGCAGGTCGGCCCGGTAGCGGGCGAGCATCCGCCGCACGACCTCGTCGCTGATCTCCTCCGGGGCCTGCGGCAGTCCGACCTCGTCGTGCAGGTAGCGCGACCACTCGGGCGAGCTCATGCCCATCATCGCCCGCTGCGCGCCGGGTGAGTAGCGCCCGCCCCAGTCGGCGACGAGCTTCTCCCGCACCTCGTCCCACACCTGCTCGGTGTCGACGATGACGCCGTCCAGGTCGAACACGAC
>CAVOVG010000005.1:0-144357 GCA_963699795.1 uncultured Thermoleophilia bacterium | reverse complement strand
TTCTCGCATCATTCATGTGCCACCCTGATATCTCGATCTCGAAGATCCGCTACCTCGAGGATCAGGGTCTTCTGCAACCGAGTCGCACGCGGGGTGGCTACCGGCTCTTCTCAGAGTCCGACGTCGAGCGTCTGACGATGATCTTGCGACTTCAACGCGACGAGTTCCTGCCGCTTCGCGTGATCCGCGAGGAGCTTCGCGCTCCAACGGCCGATCGCGCGAAGCGTCGGGCGGCCGGTCTGCGCGGGCACGAGGAAGAGATCGATATGGCGGAGCTCTGTGAGCGAGCCGGTATCTCCGCCGAGTTCGCGCGACAGCTCGAGGATTTCAGCCTGCTCGCGCCACGGGTCGAGGCAGGCGATCGCCTCTACCGCGAGAGTGAGGCCGACATCGCGCTCGCGTGCGCGCGGATCGCGCGCCACGGGATCGATGCCCGTCATCTCCGTGCGTTCAGAACGGCCGCCGGCCGTCAGTCGGCGCTACTCGAGCAGATCGTGGCTCCGGCGCTTCGTTCCCGCAATGTCGAGCGGCGTGCGGCGGCACTGGAGGATCTCGAGACGCTTGCGGGAGTGGCGCAGGAGCTTGCCCACCTCCTCCTGACCCGAGATCTCAAGGATGTGGCTGAGCGATGACCGACCTGGACCTGACCGCCTATATCCGCGATGTACCGGACTTCCCGAGCGAAGGCATCCTCTTCAAGGACGTGATGCCGCTGCTGGCCGACCCGGCGGCGTTCCGCGAGTCGATCGATCGACTCGCGGCGTGGGCGGGGCCGAGGGCGCCAGACGTGATCCTCGGAGCCGAGGCCCGGGGGTTCATCTTCGGTGGAGCCCTGGCATACGCGCTCGGCTGCGGTTTCGTGACGGCCCGGAAGCCAGGCAAGCTTCCCTGGGAGACGGTGGAGGCCACCTACGAGCTCGAGTACGGAACGGACGTGCTTCAGGTTCACGTCGATGCGATCGAGCCCGGCGCGCGCGTGATCGTGCTGGATGATGTTCTCGCCACCGGCGGAACGGCTCGCGCCAAGGTCGACCTGGTCAACCAGCTTGGTGGACAGGTCGTGGGGGCGCTCTTCCTGATCGAGCTGTCGTTTCTCAACGGACGCGACCGCATTCCCGGCACCGACGTCCACGCGCTCATCGACTACAGCTAGCCGGTTGGCGCGAAGGCCCCACTGGAAACCCGCGTAGGAGTGGGATCCTCGCGTACCGGAACCTGTCCCGTGCGGCAGACTCCGTCCGATCGCCCGAGTATGAGTATGGGTGCTCTGCGGAGATCTTCACTGGGTGGAGGGATCATTGCGCATGAGGAGGAATGCCGATGGAGAACGACATGGACGCGACGATCTCGCGCGAGGCAGGGAGAGTCGATGGCACGACGCTCCTGCTCCGTCACTGCCTTTCCCTAGGGACCGCGGAGAACCGGATTCCGGCCCGAAAGCGGCTCGACGAAGCGGTCGGCGTGGATCTCGCCCGACGGCTCGTCACGAGCCTCGTGGCGCACACCCGTAGATAGCGCTCGGGTGCCTAGCCGCGCTTGCGGACGAAGAGGAAGATGCCGAACGAGCTGACGAGCGAAACGATCAGTGCGGTTCCCTTGTGCACGTCGAGCGCAACCATGCCGAAGTACATGACCACGAAAAACAGGAGCGCCCACAAGAAAGACTGGACGCCACGGTCGATGCTCGGCATGCGCAGGTGCATGGGCAGAAGAATAGCCGGGCGGGAGGATGGTCGCATCGCCTCAACACGGCTGTCCGGGACCAAAAAAATTCACCGAGCCGGTTGCGCTTTCGTCCACTCAACCCGTTGACCTTCCGCTTCCGCGTACGGCCTCCGTGCTGAGCTTCGACCTACTCGCGCTCCGTGCTCGGTGCAAGAACGAAACTAGAGCGTCGCCCCGCGCAGGTCAAGTCGGAGACGAGGAGATTGCCGCAATTTCCGTATATTTCCTCTCCGGCGGCCGGCACGTTCCCTGGTCTACGATGCCGTGATGCGCCGAACCATCGTCTACGGGAGCGCGGCGGCGCTGATCACAGTGGCCGTCGTGCTGACGCTGCTCGGTTGGGGTGAGGAAACCGCGACGTTCCCGGACAGTCAGGCCCTCGTGCTCGGGTTCGTTCAGGGCTTCACGGAGCTGCTCCCGATCTCCTCATCCGGGCACCTCATCATCGTTCCCTGGCTCGGCGACTGGACGTATCTCAAGGAGCACGAGGAGTTCAACAAGACGTTCGACGTCGCCCTCCATCTCGGAACGCTCGTTGCCGTGGTCGCATACTTCTGGCGTGACCTGATCGGGTATCTCCTGGCCTGGTTTCGCAGCGTTCGCCGACGCTCGATCAGGGGTGAGAACGAGCAGATCGGATGGATCATCGTCGTCGCCACCATCCCGGCTGCCATCATCGGCGCGGCAGGCCAGAGCTTCATCGAGACACGTCTCGGTGAGCCATGGCAGATCGCGATCCTGATCGGCGGCTTCGCGCTCGTCCTCTACTGGGCCGACCGGCGCCCGGAACGCAAGGACGTGGGGGAGATGACCCTGAAGCAGGGCCTGCTGATCGGCCTCGCTCAGAGCCTTGCGCTCGCTCCGGGCGTCTCGCGGTCGGGCATCACGATCAGCGCAGGGCGGTTCCTCGGGTTGACGAGGGATGCCGCGGCCCGGCTGTCGTTCCTGCTCCTCGTACCCATCGTCCTCGGCGCCGTCGTCCTCAAGGGCTACACCGATGTGATCAAGGGAGAGCTGCCGGCAGGGTGGGTCGGGCCGTTCGTTGTTGGCACGATCGCGTCTGCCGGTAGTGGCCTGCTCGCGATCAGTTGGCTGCTCGGGTACGTGCGGCGGAACGATTACACCGTCTTCGTGGTCTACCGTATCGCCCTCGCGATCTTCATCCTTCTGGTGATCGCAGGGGGAGTGAGGGACGCGACGTTCTGAGCCACGACGCCGGGGTCGTCTCGCTCCCGAGCAAGCCGGCAGCTCTGGCGTGACTGGATCCCATTCCACCATGGCTGGATCCCGTTCCACGTTGCAGGCCCGACAAGGCCGCTCGCCGAGTTGATCGACGAGGATCGAGTTGTCTCCGGGCGCGCGAACACTGCGTTCGCTGTGGGCGGCGCTGCGTTCGCCGACTTCCTCCACCGCCACTGAGCGCGGCATCGGGGAGGAGCCGTTCAGGACGTCATTTCCTTCAACTTGACATAACACCGGTTATCGTGCGTTGAGCGTGAGGCGCTCTGCAACACGGTCGAGAGCGCCATTGGTTCGTGAGGGGCGTGCTGGAAAAGTACGCGCGTGGATCAGCGTCAGCCCCGATGCGTCGCGGCGACGACTCCGCAACTCTTGAATCATGAGAACGTTTGATCGCGTCGTCGTTGGTGTCGACGGAACCAGCTTCGGGTTCGAGGCATTGCATCAGGCTCTTGCGCTGGTTCCCCCGTCGACGGCCGTGTATGCCGTAACTGCTCTCGACACCAGCATCGCCAGTCACGCAGGCTTCAATATGGGCCACGTCTCCGCTCAGCTGGAAGAGGAGGCGGAGAAGGCACGTGCGGCCGCGGCCGAGATAATGAATGGCCGTGTCAGCGGTCGAGCGGCGATCGTCAGGGGTGACGCGAAGACTGTCCTGCGGGTCGCCTGCGCCGAGCACGACGCAACGCTGCTCGCGCTCGGCGGCCGCAGCAGCAGCCGGTTTCTGGGCATCCTGGCCGGTGAGACGGCCACCACGCTCGTCCACGAGGCCACTCAGTCGGTGCTCTTGGCGCGTCCGCAAGGCGATGAGCGCTGGAGGCCGAGGCGGGTCGTGGTCGGCGTGGACGGCTCCGAGTGCTCACTCGCCGCACTGTCTGTCGCGGATGAGCTGGCAGTTCGGCTCGGGTCCATCGTGAGGGTGGAATCGGCTACGGGGGGAAAGCAGCTCGACCGCGAGGGCAGCTGGACCGAGCGAGTGGACATCTGGGACCCCGGCCATCCAGTTGTGGCTCTTCTCGACCGCTCTCTCCACGCAAACCTGATCGTCGTCGGCTCGCGTGGGCTGCACGGCGTCCATGCGCTCGGAAGCGTCAGCGAGCGAGTCGCCCACCGAGCCGAGTGCTCGGTTCTTCTGGTCCACGAGTCGGCGTCGATCGCTCAGATGTAGTTCGCGTCGGGGGGCGGCGCGTTTCCGGCGCCTCTGGACAAGACGGGGTCGAAGATGGGAGAGTGTACAACCGCTCATGGTTCCCACCTAAATGACGACCATCGACATCGAGACACTGCTGGCGCAGGACGAGGTCAAGGCTCTCATCGAGGCGAGCGAGCACGCCGGCTCCATCCAGATGCAGGAGCTCGCCGACATTGTCGAGACGCACGAGCTCGCCCCACTCGAGCACGACGCGCTCCTGCGCGAGCTCGACAAGCGGGGAATCGAGGTCATTGACCTACCGCACCTCGTCCAGGCTCCCCCACCCCCCGTCGCTGCAGCGGAATCGACGACGGACGCGCTACAACTCTTCCTTCGGGAGGCGGGCCGCCACACGCTCCTCACGGCAGCCCAGGAGGTGGCCCTCGCAAAGCGCGTCGAGCGGGGTGATCTCGTCGCCAAGCAGACGATGATCCAGTCGAACCTGCGCCTCGTGATCTCGATCGCGAAGAACTACCGCAACCAGGGGCTGCCGTTTCTCGATCTGATCCAGGAGGGCACGCTCGGACTGATCCGTGCCGTCGAGAAGTTCGACTGGCGTCGAGGGTTCAAGTTCTCGACGTACGCGACATGGTGGATCCGTCAGGCGGTCGCCCGAGCCCTCGCCGACAAGGCGCGGACGATCCGGATGCCCGTTCACATCGTCGAGCGACTGCAGAAGATCAATCGCGCTGATCGAACCCTCTGGGCGGTGCTTGGTCGTGAGCCAACGATCGAGGAGATTGCGGACGAGGCGAACCTCACGGTGCAGCAAGTGGTCGAGGTGAAGGCGGCGGCGCGAGCCTCGACGAGCCTGGATGCCCCTGTCGGCGATGCGGGTGACGCCGTGCTCGGCGACTTCGTGGCGGGCGACGAATTACTCCCGGAGGAGACGGTGGAGCTCGAGCTGCGCAGCCAGGCGCTCCAGGCTGCGCTGTGCTCGCTCCCCGATCGCGAGCGTGAGGTGATCACGCTCCGCTACGGCCTCGGTGGGACCGAGCCGAAGACGCTCGAGGAGATCGGCAGACGCCTCGGCTTGACGAGGGAGCGCGTCCGCCAGATCGAGATCGACTCGTTGCGCCGACTCGCGGGCCAGCGCGAGATGCAAGCCGTCATGTAGTCGCGCCCCCGCGCGCCTCGCGGTGCCTACGTTCGAAGGTACAGCTCGAGTGCCGGTGCGACGGAGCGCAGCTCTCGTAGAGCTCGTGTCTCGAGCTGACGAACACGTTCGCGGGTGATGCCAAGGATCTCGCCCACCTCTTCCAGTGTCTTCGGGCGCCCGCCGTCGAGACCGAAGCGCTCGGTCAGGACCTGCTGCTGCCTTGGGTTCAGCCGTAGCATCGCCGCTGCGAGCTCGGACGAGCGGAAGCTCTCCGACGTCTCCGACTCGGGCGCGAGCGCGTTCTCGTCCTCGATCAGGTCACTCATTACGCTCTCCCCGTCACCCACTGGGCTATCGAGCGAGACATGATCCTGAACGAGCTCGAGCAGCCTCTCCACCTTTGCGGGGGCGAAGTCGGCTTCGACCGCGATCTCCGCGATCGTCGGGTCGCGGTTCAGCTTCTGGCCGAGCGTGCGCCGGGCGCGTGTCACGCGCCGCACCTGATCAGCGACGTGAACCGGGAGTCGAATCGTCCGTCCCTGTTCGGCGAGAGCGCGTGAGACCGCCTGGCGGATCCACCATGTCGCGTACGTCGAAAGCTTGTAGCCGAGCGTGTAGTCGAACTTCTCGACGGCCCGGATCAGGCCGAGGTTGCCCTCCTGGATCAGATCGAGCAGCGGCACGCCCGCGCGGGTGTAGTGCCGGGTGATCGACATCACGAGCCGCAGGTTGCACTCGATCAGCTTGCTCTTCGCCTCCTCGTCGCCGAGGTCCTTGCGTCGAGCGAGCTCTCGCTCCTCTCCGTGGGTCAGCAGACGCCCGCTGCCGATCTGCCGCACGTAGAGCTTCAGCGGGTCCTGGGTCGCGGTATCTGCCGCATCCGAGGCCGCGTCTTCGGGCGTGGGATCGAAGAGCGGCTCGGCAAGGTGTCCTTCCATGCCACACCTATCGGCGGCATGCCTCCCCCACTTGAGGCATTTTCCGGCCGACGGAGGAATCTCCTTTCGAAGTGCGTACAGAAGCCTCATCAACCGCCGATACCTTCACTACACGATGTCTGATCCAGGTGCTCGAATCCTCTAATGTGTGGTATCGCGGGATACAGTCTCGATGCGCACTCCGGCGTTGACCGGACGCTCGCGACGCAGGCCCTCCTCGCCGGAATCGCCGAACGCGGCGCGGACGCCGCCGGATATGCCCACCGCGGAAGCACCGCGATCGTCACGATCCACAAGCAGCGCACGGGCGCTACGGCGCTCCTGGACGAGATCAGCCTCCCCGCAGAGACGACCGAGGCGCTCGTGCACGTTCGTGACTACACCAAAGGGCATCCGACGCTTCTCGCCAACAACCATCCGATCAGGCACGGCGCCGTGGTGGGGATCCACAACGGGGTCATCGACAACGACGAGGAGATCTTTGCCGACTGGGGTCTCCCACGCGCCGAGCCTGGCATGACGGTGGACTCGGAGGCGATCTTCGCGCTCGTGCAGCACTGCGGCGCCGAGCGGTCGACGCTCGAGAAGCTCCGAGGCACGATGGCGACGGCGTGGCTGGACGAGCGGACACCCCGTGGCGTCCACCTCGCGCGGGGCGTCGCACGGCCGCTCTGGATCGGGCGCGGGAAACAGGAGCTCTTCTTCGCCTCGACGAAATCCGCACTCGAGGTGGTCGAAGGAGTGTTGCGACTCACCCTCCGCAAGCGCGAGATCGCCGAGGGGCGCCTCCTCCACATCGAGGGCGGCACGATCTCGACCGAGAGGCGGTTTCGCCCGGACACGTCCTATCGCAACCGCACGACAATCCAGCCGATCGCGACGCCGCACGAGGGCGTGTCGTCACTCGCCAGGCTCGCGACGCTCGCGCTGTAGCCCGGTCAGGCCTCTACAGCGACCCGTCCGGCTCCACGGCCACTCCCTCGGCCCGCAGGCGCTCACGCACGAGGAACTGGAACGCCGCCCACGGGCCCACGTCGATATCGACGAGTCGGTAGACCTGCCACTCGGACTGCAGCTCGGGTCTGCGACGGCGAGCGTCTTTCCAGTCGGCCATTTTCGGCAAGCGGCCGAGCTCTCGCGCGAGCACGGCACCGTCCTCGACGGCGCGCTCGAGCTTCTCGTCACCCACCGGGACGTCGAATCCTGCCTCGCGGAGCGCCTCGGTGAGTGAGCCGAAGGTGTGCCAGATCAGCGATTTGGACGCCATGCGCTTGCGGTTCGCATCGAGATCACGGGCGGTTGGAGTGCGCCCGAGCTCCTGCCCGAGCTCCCGGAGTTGCTCGAGCAGCTCCTCGCGGCTGATGAACCGTCGCGGCGTCAGGCCGGCGGCCCGCTTGGCGGCGTTCCAGGTGCCGAAGTGCTCGATCACGGTCTGGGGATGGAGCCCTGCCTCCGGATCGGCTGCGAACTCCCTCATCGTCGGCGACCGTCCGAGGCGGTCCGCGCTCGCGCGTAACCGCTCGAGGATCTGCTCGTCGCTGTAGCGCCGTCTGATGCCTGCGCGAAACTCCGCGAGAGCTGCCTCGTCGATCCCGGCGAGGGCCGGGTGCCGGCGACGGGGCCTGGACATATGCAATCACTCTAGATCATTTTGCGATCTTTGCAAGTGGGCCAGAGCGCGACCGCATTTCTCGTGCCGGGTAGGCTCGGAGCCGATGCGAGTGCGTCTCAGGGTCGAAACGTCCGCTGCCCGCCTGGTCGGGCGCGTCTCGCGCGCGGCCGGCCGCGGTGGCGGCACAACGCTGCCCGGAAAGTTGCTCTGGAAGATCGATCCGGCGGCGGTCGACGCGCTCGCCGCTCGGCTGCCTTCGGGCGTTGCGCTCATTTCGGCCACGAACGGCAAGACGACGACGAGCGCGATGCTCGCACGCATCCTCGGTAGCCGCTATCGCCTTGCCTGGAACAACTCGGGCGCCAATCTCGCATCGGGTATCGCTTCTACCCTGCTTTCGGCCCCGACGGCCGATCTCGGCCTCCTCGAGGTCGATGAGTTCGCCTTGCCCGAGGTGATGCGTCGGGTGCGCCCTCGGGTCGTGTCGCTCGGAAACCTGTTCCGCGACCAGCTCGACCGATACGGCGAGCTGGAGCACATCGCCGAACGCTGGCGCGCAGCTGCATCGACGCTCTCCCCCACCTCGACGCTCGTCGTCAACGCCGATGACTCGCTGGTGGCCGATCTCGCGGAGGGTCGCGCCCGGGTGCTCCGGTACGGCGTCGACGACCCGCGCCTCGCACGGCCAGGGCTACAGCACGCGGCCGATTCGAAGTATTGCGTTCGTTGCGGATCTCCATACAGCTACGCGGCCGCCTACGTGGGTCATCTCGGGGACTACCGCTGCCCGGCGTGCGGCCACACTCGACCTCCCCTCGATCTTGCGGCTCGCGCGATCGATCTCCAGGCCGGCGACGCCTCCACCTTCGACCTCGTCACCCCGGCCGGAACTGCGCGTGTGCGGCTGCCCCTTCCCGGCCTCTACAACGTCTACAACGCCCTCGCCGCAGCGGCCACGGCGCTCGCCCTCGACTCGTCGCTCGATGAGATCGTGACCGGCCTCGGTATGTTCAGTGCTGCGTTCGGCCGCTTCGAGCGGATCGCCGTCGGCGATCGGCAAATACTGATGCTGCTGATCAAGAATCCGGCCGGCGCGAACGAGGCGGTGCGCACGCTCGAGGAAGGAGGCGTGCCCGCGACGCTGCTGATCGCTCTCAACGACCGGATCGCGGACGGCCGCGACGTCTCCTGGATCTGGGACGTCGACTTCGAGCCGCTCCTGAGCGAGGTCCAGCGGATTGTCGCGAGCGGTGAACGCGCGGACGAGCTTGCCCTGCGATTCACGTATGCCGGGTTCGCACCGTCGCAGCTCGAGGTGATCCCCGATCTCGAGGAGGCTCTCGATCGCGGTCTGGAACTCACCTCTGTGGGTGGCGAGCTCGGCGTTCTCCCGACCTACACGGCGATGCTCGAGCTTCGTGCGATCGCCGCGTCACGCGGTCTCGTGCGCCCATTCTGGGAGGAAGCGCCATGAGGATCCGTGTCGCACACCTCTACCCGGAGTACCTCAACATCTATGCGGACCGCGGCAACATTGCCGTCTTCGAACGCAGGGCGGTGTTACGTGGTCACTCACTCGACATCACCGGCATCGCGCCGGGCGGGGCGTTCGAGCCCGCTGGGTTCGATCTGATCTACGTCGGCGGTGGCCAGGATCGCGAACAGGCGCTGATCGCCCCGGACCTCGCCGGCCACGGTGATGGGATTCGTACCGCAGTGGAGCAGGGAACGGCACTCCTCGCCGTGTGCGGTGGTTACCAGCTCCTTGGAAGAGGGTACCGCGGCCGTGACGGCTCCTCGATGCCAGGAGCTGGGCTCTTCCCGCTCGAGACCGTGGCGGGAGAGAAGCGCCTGATCGGCGATGTGCTGCTCGACGTCGACCTCGATGGCACGGCGACCACCGTGGCAGGCTTCGAGAACCACGCCGGCAGGACGCTGCTCGATCCGGGCGCGACATCTCTCGGCCGTGTCGTTGCAGGGCACGGGAACGACGGAACGTCGGGGTTCGAAGGCTGTCGTGTCGGCTCGGCGATCGGCACGTACCTGCACGGGCCTCTGCTTCCGCGCAACCCCGTTCTTGCCGACTGGCTGCTCGCGCGTTCCCTCGAGCATGCGGGCGGCGACGGCACCCTCCAGCCACTCGGCGACGAGTTGGAGCGCCGTGCCCACGCCGTCTCTGCCGAGCGCGCTCGCTCGCGCGGCGGTCGGTAGGTCAGACAAGGAGCTACGGCTCCGTGAGTCGAGCGCGGATGCTCTCCAGGTCGGCCGCCGAGACGCCTGCGTCACGAAGGTACCTCGCTGCACCGCCGGCACTCACTCGGAGCCAATCGAGGACCGCCTGCATCGTGGAGAGCTCGGCTGCGGCGAGCCGGCGGCGCAGCTCGCGATCGGATTCATCGCCGGCGGAAGCGATCCAGCCGTCGAACAGGCGGCTCATGTTCGGCGCGCTTTCCGCATAGTCCGCCGCGATCGCCTCATCGGGCACATCGGCTACGGCGAGAACGAGTGCCGCGATGATCCCCGTCCGGTCCTTGCCCGCGAAGCAGTGGATCACGACGCCCTGGTCTCCCTGACCGTCGGCCACGGCCGTGACGGCAGCGGCGACGGTTTCGGCACGCCTCTCGAGCGTTCGAATGTAGAACCCGGCCTGCGCGGCCGCGGCGTCGTCCGCCGCCATCAGGCGTTCGGCGACCCGTCCTTCCGCGACCGGGTCATGCGTCCCGAAGAGCGAGACGCCGACGACCTCGATCTCCGGCGGCGGTCCCGGATCGTCCCGCCTCTCTTCCTCGAAGCGGAGGTCGACAGCCCTCCGGATGCCGTGATCGATGGCAGAGCGCCACCCTGCATTCGAGAGACGCTGGATGTTGTCCGCCCGCACGATCGCCCCTCGTCGCGTGCGCCCTCCTGTGGCTGTTTCCAGCCCGCCGAGGTCGCGAACGTTGAAACACCCGTCCCAGGAGAGCGAACGCTCTATGGAGCCCACAGCGACCCGAGGTAGACGCAGGGATCGCCCGGTTGGAACCGGCTCAGAAAGCGGCCGATCGGGGGATGCAGCGACAGCTCCTCGAGCTCGTCGAGGTCGAACAGGCGATGACCGCGTACGGCGGCGTCACGTGAGACGACGTCTGCGAGCGAGCCGGTCAGCTCTCCGGCGAACACGATGTGGACGACGTGTTTCGACCACAGGCTCCGCTCGGGCGAGATCGAGTCGACGATGACGACCGGGCCTTCCACCGGAATCTCGTCGCCGCCCTCGATCAGTCCCGTTTCCTCGGCGAGCTCGCGCTCGAGCGCATCGGTCAGCGTCTCCCCGCTCCGCACCCCGCCGCCCGGCAAGAGCCAATTGTCTCGCCCTCGTTTCTCGTGGCGGCAGAGCAGGACCCTCCCGTTCCAGCGGAGGATCGCGGAGACGCGGATCCGGGGCTCCGGTCTCATCGCAACCCCGAGGAACCGAAGCCGCCCGTCCCGCGCGCCGTCTCGGTGAGAGCCGTGGCCACTACCACGTCGATCGGTGCAACCGGGATGACGAGCAGCTGCGCAATGCGCATTCCGGGCTCGACGGTGAACGCCTCACTTCGGTCCGTGTTGAGTAGGAGGACCTGCACCTCGCCGCGGTAGCCCGCATCTATGACTCCCGGCGTGTTGACGATCGAGATCCCGTGCCGAAGCGCCAGGCCCGAACGCGGCGCGACGAGGCCGGCGTGGTGCTCCGGAATCTCGACGACGAGCCCTGTCGGGACGAGGGCGCGCTCCCCGGGCCCGATCGTCGTCTCCACGCAGGCGCTGAGGTCGAGACCCGCATCGCCTCTGTGCGCACGGGTCGGAAGCACCGCGTCGTCGCGGAGTCTCGTAACGCGGAGCTCGATCATGTGGTCGCGGCGGATCCCAGGTCGTCTCCGGCAACGAGATAGCGGGCGAACCGTCGACTGTCGCGGTGACTGAGCTTCGCACGGATGAACACTCCTTCACCGGTGTCGCGCCGCTCGTCGATCGGCGCGCCGAGTGCGTACAGGGCTGAGAGAGCGGTGCCCTCGTCGTAGGGCACGAGCAGGCGGACATCCTCGTAGCGGTCGGCGAACAACGACGCGACGCTCTCCCGAAGCTCGTCGAGGCCCTCGCCCGTGACTGCGGAGACACGCATCGCCTCGGGGAAGCGGTTCGCGATTCGGCGCTTGCCGAGAGGGTCGAGCCGGTCGATCTTGTTCAGCACGAGCGTGATCGGCAGATCCTCGCCGCCGATCTCGGTGAGGACGGCGTCGACAGCGGCTATCTGCTCGCGCATCCTGTCCTCGGGGAGCGAGGCGTCGACGACGTGAAGAATCAGGTCGGCGACGAGCGTCTCCTCCAGCGTCGAGGCGAACCCCTGCACGAGTTGCGTGGGCAGCCGCCGGATGAAACCGACCGTGTCTGTGACGAGATACCGTTTGCCGTCGTAGTCGAACCCGCGCGTCGTCGGGTCGAGCGTCTCGAAGAGACGGTTCTCGACGGAGACGTCGGCCCCGGTGAGAGCATTGAGGAGCGTCGACTTTCCGACGTTCGTGTACCCGGCCAGCGCGACGGTCGGCACCTCGGCCCGCTTGCGCTCCTTGCGGCGCACGCCTCGCTGGGCCTGCAGCGCCTTCAATCGATTCCGGAGTACCGTGATCCGGTGACGCGCCATCCGACGATCGCTCTCGAGCTGTGACTCACCGGGGCCACGGGTGCCGACACCGCCGCCGAGGCGCTCGAGGTGCTTCCACATGCCGCGCATCCGCGGTAGGTTGTACTCGAGTTGCGCGAGCTCGACCTGGAGCTTTCCCTCCGCGCTGATCGCATGCTGGGCGAAGATGTCGAGGATCAGTTGCGTGCGGTCGACGACTCGCGTCGCCAGAGCATCCTCGAGCGCGCGCTGCTGGGTCGGGTCGAGCTCGTCGTCGACGATGAGCACGTCCGCGCCGCAATCGGCGTACAGCGTCTTCAGCTCCTCGAGCTTGCCCTTCCCGACGTAGGTCTTCTGGTCGGGGCGGCTGCGCTGTTGCACGAGCTCCTCCACCGGTACGACGAGCGCAGTCCGGGTGAGCTCGCGCAGCTCGCCGAGCTCGTCCTCGGCGTCGGCTCCACGAGGGAGGACTGCAAGGAGGAGCCCCTTCTCGGGCTCGAGCCCTTCCGGGGTGTCGGATCGGCGCGTGATGGAGAGAGTATGCCGGTACGCTCGCTTCATGACAGCGCTGGCGCAGCGACTGGCCGAGCGGACGCTCGAGCTCGTCGATATTCCGTCGGAGAGCCTCCACGAGGCGGCAGTACGCGCACACCTCCTCTCGCTCGTTCCTTCCGCGTTCGAGGCGGAGTATGCGGCCGAAGACGCATTCGTCTTCGCGAGACCGCGGCGATCCGATGTTCCGCTCGTCCTGCTCGTCGGCCACTACGACACCGTGCCCGCTCAGGAGAATCTGCCGGGACGCATTGAGGACGGAGCGGTTCACGGCTGTGGAGCGACGGATATGAAGGGAGGCGTCGCCGTCGCCCTCGAAATCGTTCGTGACCTGGCGCTTCGCGAGCCGGGCCCGGTCGATGTCGGGCTCCTTCTCTTCGGCAAGGAGGAGCTGCCGGCGCAGCACAGCCCACTGCCCGATCTCTTCGAGCGTTCGAAGCTCGTCTCGACCGCCGATCTGGCGATCCTGCTCGAGCCTACGGACCTGACGCTCCAGGCCGGCTGTCTCGGAAACATGAATGCCCGCATCACGTTCTCCGGTGTCAGCGGGCATTCGGGAAGGCCCTGGACTGCCGACAACGCGATCGAGAAAGCGATCGCCGGGCTCGCTCCGATCGCGGCGCTCGAGCGGCGCGAGGCAATCGTTGGCGGGCTGCCCTTCTACGAGGTCGCGTCGATCACGCAGATCGAGGGCGGGATCGCGTCGAACGTGATCCCCGACCGGGCGGTTGCGACGCTGAACTTCCGCTACGCGCCGGATCGCTCACCCGAGAGTGCCACGGCGTACCTCCATTCGCTCACGCCGGAGGGCGCCGAGCTGGAGATCACCGCTGATTCGCCTCCCGCAACGGTCGTCACGGACACCCCACTCGTGCGAGCACTGCGCGACGCTGGGGATCTGGCGTTCGAGCCGAAGCAGGCGTGGACGAACGTCGCCGACTTCACGACGCGCGGAATCGACGCGATCAACTTCGGGCCGGGAGCGACACGCTACGCGCATCGCCGGGACGAGCTCGTCGAGATCGCTGCCCTTGTGGCCGTCTACGAGACCCTGTCCCGCTTCCTCTCGGTCTGATCGGATGCCGATCTCGCCGATCCTCACCGCCCAGGCGACGTATCCGTTCGTACGGCTGAACCAGGCGGCCGCCGCGCGGCGCGAAGCCGGGCTCGAGGTGATCGATTTCGGAATGGGCGACCCTCGCGAGCCGACCGATCCGCGCATCATCGAGGCGCTCCGTGACGGAGTCCGCGAGCGAATGGGATATCCGGCGGCCGTTGGTCTGCCCGAGCTCCGCCAGGCAGTTGCTGCCTGGGTCGGCCGGCGGTTCGGGGTCACGCTCGACCCTGACATGCACGTGATCCCGACCCTCGGCTCGAAGGAGGCGATCTTCTCGTTCGCCCAGGTCGTTCTCGACGTCGCCGGCGGACGCGACACCGTCGTTCTGACCGAGCCCGGGTACCCCGTTGGGGTGCGAGGCGCCCAGTTCGCCGGGGCGCACGTCGAGGAGCTCCCGCTGCTCGAGGAGAACGGCTTTCTGCCCCTCTCGATGCCGTGCCGCCCGAGACATGGCGTCGTACTGCTCTGTGCTGGGTCAACTATCCGAACAACCCCACCGGCGTCACCGCTCCCCTTGCGTTCTACGAGCACCTCGCAACGCTCGCGCGGGAGCACGGCTTCGTCCTCGCTTCCGATGAGGCCTATACAGAGCTGTGGTTCGACGAGCCGCCCGTCTCGGCGCTCCAGTTGAACCGCTGGGAGAACCTCGTGGTCTTCAACACGCTTTCGAAGCGCTCCTCGATGACGGGGTACCGCTCCGGATTCGTCGCGGGCGACCCCCAACTCATCGCCGCGCTCAAGCAGTTCCGCCCGAACGTCGGCACCGCGCCGCAGGAGTTCGTCCAGCGGGCGTCCGTCGTCGCGTGGGGCGACGAGGAGCACGTGCAGCGCGCCCGGAGCGCGTACGCGGCCAAGCGAGCGCTGTTCCTCGATCTGTTCGCTCGCGTCGGGCTGCGCGATGCCGGAGGTCCGACGACGATGTATCTCTGGGTCGCAACGCCGCCAGGCGAGACCTCGGAGGCGATGGCGACCCGACTGCTCGACCACGGCGTGATCGTCGCGCCGGGCTCCTTCCTCGGTATCTCGGGCGAGGGCTACATCCGCCTGGCACTCGTGCCCACGCTCGACGAGTGCCGCCGGGCGATCGAGATCCTCGAGAAGGTGCTCTGACGCCTTCCTCCCCCGCCGCCGCTCCGGATCCGCGACAATCACCTGCAATGGAGCTCGCACAGCAGATCGACGTGATGTGGGGGTCGGGAGACCTCGACGCTCGGGTCATCGAACAGGCAATCGGGCTGCTCGACGCGGGCGCGATCCGCGTCGCCGAGCCCACGGTTGACGGCTGGCTCGTGAACGAATGGGTCAAGAAGGCGATCCTGCTCTATTTCCGCATCCGCAAGGTCGAGCCCATGGACATCGGCGGACTGCACTTCCTCGACAAGATCCCCGTCAAGACGGACTACGCGGATCGTGGCGTTCGCGTCGTCCCGCCCGGGGTAGCGCGCTACGGCTCGTTCCTCTCCGAGGGTTGCGTTCTCATGCCCGGCTACGTCAACATCGGCGCCTGGGTCGGGCCGCGCACGATGGTGGACACGTGGGCCACGGTCGGCTCGTGCGCGCAGGTCGGCGCAGACGTTCACCTCGCTGGCGGAGTCGGTATCGGGGGCGTCCTCGAGCCTCCGCAGGCAGCTCCGGTGATCATCGAGGACGGCGCTTTCATCGGCTCCCGTGCCGTCATTGTCGAGGGCGTGCGCATCGGCGCCGGCGCCGTGATCGCGCCGAATGTCGTTCTGTCGGCGTCGATCCCGATCATCGACGTGACGGGCGAGAAGCCGGTCGAGTATCGCGGTGAGGTGCCCGCCCGCAAGGTCGTGCTCCCCGGCGTCCGCCAGAAGGAGTTCGCCTCCGGCTCGTACGGGCTGCAGTGCGCGCTGATCGTCGGCGAGCGCAACGCCTCGACGGATCTGAAGACATCACTCAACGACGTGTTGCGCGAGTTCGAGATCGCGGTCTGAGAGGGATCAACATGGGTAGACGGCTCGCTTCGGTGCACGCGCCTCTCGTGGTGGCATTGCTGTTCGCGCTCGCCGGATGCGGCGGTGACGACCCGGTCCCTCCGGCCGCAGAAGGAGGCGCTACGACGAGCACACAGGGGGCCGTCACCGCGCCGGATACCACTCCGTCCGTGACGACCGACGCCGAGCAGGCGACCTCCGATCCAACGGCCCCCGAACCGACGATGGTCACGATCGTGATCAAGGGCGGGACGCCGGTTGGCGGCATCAAGCGCGTGAGCTTGAAGAAGGGCGACAAGGTTGTCCTCGTCGTCCGCTCGGACACCGCTGACGAGATTCATCTCCACGGCTACGACCTCTCGCGAGACGTAGCCGCCGGTGGCGTCGCACGCATCCCATTCGTGGCCTCGGTACCCGGTCGGTTCGAGGCAGAGCTCGAAGCGCTGGGCGTGCAGCTCGCCGAGTTGACCGTTACTCCCTGACGCTCTCCTAGAGCGGTGTCGATCCCGAGGCGACCCACTCGGCCGGACCGGTGAGGGTCGCGCGCCCATCTGCAATCCGAACGACGAGGTCGCCGCCGGGTAGATGAACGGTGACCGGGCTGTCGCACCAATCGCGCTCGACTGCAACGGCGGCAGCAGCGACCGATGACGAGCCCGAAGCGCTCGTCTCCCCTGCACCACGCTCCCAGACGAGAACCGTAACGTCATGGGGCCCGTCGACGCGGACGAGCTGGACGTTCGTGCGCGCCGGAAACCGCGGATGGTTCTCGATGAGCGGGCCGAGCCTGTGAAGGTCGTCGCGCGTTGGCTCGTCCAGCCGGATGACGGCGTGCGGGTTGCCGACGGAAGCCGTGGTCAGCTCGATACCGGCGAGAGTCTCGGGCGAGCCGACGGTAACCTCCCCCACGTCGGTGTCCGCTTCGATCCCGCCGAGCATTCGCGCGGTCACGTGCCGGCCGGCCGTCTCGATCGTGACCTCACTCGCTTCTGTTTCCGTGGCAAGCCATCGAGCAGCGATGCGGACGCCGTTTCCGGACATCTCGGCGATCGACCCGTCCGGGTTCCAGATGGTGACGATCGCGTGCATTCCGTCGCGCCGGGTCACCTCGAGCACGCCGTCCGAGCCGATGCCGGTCTCGTTCGAGCAGAGCCGTCGCACGCGAGCCGGGGTGATCGTCCCTGCGTCGGGTTGCTCCACGACGAGGTAGCTATTGCCGAGCGCGTGCCACTTCGAGAATTGCACCAGCCACCTCCTCCGGGCTCCGGGTTCCGTCAACGCTAACGAGGCCGGGGATGCGCCGCATCCACTTGCGCTGGTATGCGGCGTAGCGTCGGGTGCGGATGACGATGCGGTCACGCGCCTCCGCTGCGGGCAGTGTCGCGATCTCGCTCAGGCCGAGCGCCTTCGCCGCGGTCTGCGAGACACCCTCGTCCAGCGCAGCGCGCACCTCCTCGACGACGCCCTCCACGAACATCGCATCGGCGCGAGCGGCGATCCGGCGCTCCAGCTCGTCGGCAGGAACGTCGATGCCCGCGATCAGCGTCGGATGCCTCGTCGTCGCAGCCCAGAGACGATCGTTGTCCCGAGCCAGCGAGTGACCGGCCTCCGCCAGCTCGAGAGCGCGGACGAGCCGACGTTCGTCATTCGTGTGCACGACGGCGGCCGTGCGCGGATCGAGAGCTGCGAGGCGCTCGTGTGCGTCTGCCGGGTCGAGTTGGACCTCGGCGAGGATCCGTTCGCGCACGCCGGCCGCCGGGGGAGGCGGCACGGCGAGATCCGCGAGCGCCGCGCGAAGGTAGAGGCCTGTTCCGCCGCTGACGACTGCAGCTCCATTGAGGGTCACGAGCTCGTCGATCGCCGCGTGTGCCAGGCTCGCGTATGCGCCGACCGACATCTCCTCGCAGAGGGCGCGGATTCCGACGAGTGCCGTCGGGCGCGTCGGTTGGTTGGTCAGGATAGGCAGCCCCCGGTACACCTGCAGCGCGTCGCACGACACGACTCCCGTTCCGAGCAAGTCCGCAAGCGCCTCGGCGACGGCGGTCTTGCCCGACGCGGTCGGGCCGAAGACGGCGATCACGGCGACCATCGGCGTGACCCGTCAGGCGGGTACGGCTGACGCGACGCGGCCGCGCAGCGTCGTCGAGGTCGACCCCTCGATGGCTACGTCGACGAGATCGCCGGTCTCGCCCGTGCCGGTGAAGACAACCGTGGTGTTCCGTCGCGTACGACCGCGCAGCAACGTCTCATCCGTTCGGCTCGGGCCTTCGATGAGCACCTGCTCGACGCGGCCGACACGCTCGGCGTTCCGCTCCGCTGCGATTCGCTGCACGACCTCGACGAGCCGCTCCAGTCGCTCGTGTTTCACCGACTCCGGAACCTGATCGCGCATCGTCGCAGCATCCGTTTCGCGCCGCGGCGAGTAGATGAACGTGAAGGCACTGTCGTAGCGCACCTCCTCGACGACTGCGAGCGTCTCCTCGAAGTCCTCCTCCGTCTCGCCCGGGAAGCCGACGATGACGTCGGTTCCGAGCGCGAGGTCAGGGATAGCGTCCCGGAGACGCGCGGCAAGGCCCAGATAGCGCTCGCGAGAGTACGTGCGGCGCATTGCCTTGAGGATCCGCGTCGAGCCCGACTGCAGCGGCAGGTGGATGTGCTCGCAGACCGATTCGCACTCGGCGATCGCGGCGACTACGGGCTCGCGGAAGTCCTTCGGGTGCGGGCTCGTGAACCGGATCCGCTCGATCCCATCGACGGCGTCGCAGGCGCGCAGCAGCTCGCCGAACTCCGTGCGGATGTCGGGTGCGAGGTCGCGGCCCCAGGAATTCACGTTCTGGCCCAGCAGCGTTATCTCGCGGACGCCGTCATGCGCGAGCCGCGTCACCTCGGAGACGATATCGCCGGGGCGACGGCTCTGCTCCCTTCCCCGAACCGCTGGAACGATGCAGTAGGAGCAGGTCGAGTTGCACCCCATCGACACCTGCACCCAGGCGTGTGCGGGACGCTCACGATGCTGAGGCAGGTGTCCCGCGAAGTGCGCGTGCGTTCCGAACCGGCCGCGCGCGACGCCCTCGCCCCCCACTCCGAGCCAGTCCCCGAGGTGGGGAATCGAACCGGGCCCGAAGGCAACGTCGACCTGCGGGTAGAGGTCGAAGATTCGTTCCTGCTGGGCCTCGGCGAAGCAACCGCCAACGGCGACGACAAGATCGGGATTCTCGCGCTTCCGTGCCCCAGCGTCGCCGAGGTAGGCGGAGAGCTTCGTATCCGGCTTCTCGCGGATCGTGCAGGTGTTGAAGATGACGATGTCGGCTTCCTCCTTCGAGGTCGCCTCGCCAAGGCCGAGCGATTCGAGCATTCCCTTGATGCGCTCGGAGTCGTGGCTGTTCATCTGGCAGCCGAACGTCGTCAGGTGGTAGCGGCGCACGGGTGAAGTGTAGGGGCGAAACCAATGAGACTCCCACGTCAGACGGCCGGCGCAGGATGAACAGGGAGTCGGCGCGCCCACGTGGGTCGTTTCGAGCACCTGTGGTGCGGTCGGAGTTCCAGCGAGCCGATGGCAGCCGCTTCGCCCGTTCAATCAGGGTGCACGCGGAGCGAGATCCGCGTATGCCCCGATGCTTCGATCGTGGGCCGCTGCGAGTCTCTCGGCGATGGTGGAGTTGCGCGAGATCACGATTCATGACTCGACCGCGAATCCGGCCCCGCTCGGGCTGATGGGTTTCGGGTTGACGACGATTCTCCTCAACATCCACAACGCCGGCTACTACGAGCTCAACTCGATGATCCTCGCAATGGGTGTCTTCTACGGCGGTCTGGCACAGGTGATTGCCGGGCTGATCGACTTCCGCAAGGGCAACGAGTTCGGTGCCACCGCCTTCTGCTCGTACGGGCTCTTCTGGTTCTCACTCGTCGCCCTGATCGTCTTTCCCGGCTGGGGAATGGGAGACGAGCCCTCCGACCGCGCCTTGGGCTGGTACTTCATCTCCTGGGGGCTCTTCACAGCGATCATGTTCGTCGGGTCACTGCGCACGACCCGCGCCCTGCAGGCAGTGTTCGCTGCCCTCACGATCCTGTTCGTCCTGCTCGCGATCCGCGATTGGACGGGAAGCGACCTGGTCGGCGACATCGCTGGCTGGGAGGGCATCCTCACGGGCCTTCTCGCGGTCTACACGGCCACCGCGCAGGTCTGGAATGACCAGTACGGCCGAACGATTCTCCCGCTCGGCCCGGCTCGTCGCTAACCCTCCCGACGCCCTCTCTGGATCAGGTCACTGCCATGGTCGAGAACTGCCGTGTTGCGGACATCACGGCGCGCTGTGTATGGGCACCGTCTCCGGGCTCCCGACCATGCGGCACCTGCCCGGATCGCAACGCGCCGATTTCTCGGTAGAGAACCTGCCGTCGCCACGAGATCTCCCGCTCGGAGACCCGGTAGCGCTCGAGGAGTGCCACGGCGTCCGGTCTCACCGTCTTCGCCGACGCCATCATGTCGATGCTCTCGTGGAGCCGGCGACGGCGATCGGAGAGGACGTCGTGCTCGGCCTCGAGCTCGGACAGCCGCTGTGCCGACGATTCGGCACTCTCACCGTCGACCGCCGACCGTAGGGCGTTCGCCAGATCCACGTTCAGGGACGCTCGGTCGTCGTCCATACCTGGAGCATATCGCGCCCTCGGTAGCTGACGTCGCAGGCAGTATCGACTCCGCCCGCTCTGCGGTGGGAAGGGCGGCGGGCCCAGCGGCAGAACCCGCACCTCTCAGGGGAGGAAAGGTGCGAGGGGGTAATCGCCGAGCCCGCCATGGTGGTTCTTAACGGGCCGGCCCACAAAGCCCCCTGACTATCGTCCTGTACCTCGAAGGCCAGCCCGTGTCGTTGAGTGTACGCGTGCTGATGCTCTTTGGCACGCCCTCCGCGGGCGTATGTGGGAGGGACGCTGGATCTCCCCGGATACGGCTGATTCTGGCCGGTGCGTTCCGTCGTGAAGAAGGGTTGACATCGTCAGATTCGGTTTGTCGCGGTTGCCCGAGGACGCGGGACGTAGCGGAGTTCGTCGTATCGTGACGGTGACACTCGAACGGGAGGTACATGTGAGCACAACACCGACGCCCGCTACGACGGCCCGCACCGAGCTCGCCGGCTTCGGCGGCGACCTGATCGGCCCATCCGACGCAGGGTATGACGCGGCCCGGGCGCTCTACAACGCGATGATCGACAGGAGGCCGGCACTCATCGCACGTTGCGCCGGCGTCGACGATGTCGTGGCGACGATCCGCTTCGCGCGCGAGCACGACCTTCCTCTCGCGATCCGCGGCGGAGGCCACAACGGCGCAGGGCTCGCGAGCGTCGACGACGGGGTCGTCTGCGACCTCTCGCTCTTCAAGGAGATCGTGGTGGACGCGGCCACGAGCACCGTTCGTGTCGGCGGCGGCTGCCTGTGGGGCGAGGTAGACGCTGCGACCGCCGAGCATGGGCTCGCAGTCCCGGCAGGCGTTATCTCCACAACCGGCGTTGCGGGGCTGACGCTCGGCGGCGGCCACGGCTACCTCTCTCGGGAGTACGGGCTAACGATTGACAACCTCGTCTCGGCCGATCTCGTGCTCGCCGACGGCGGCGTCGTGACCGCCAGCGCCGACGAGAACCCCGATCTCTTCTGGGCGATCAGGGGCGGTGGCGGCAACTTTGGTGTCGTCACGTCCTTCACGTTCCAGGCAAGACCGGTCTCGACGGTATTCGGCGGTCCGATTTTCTGGGCGCTCGAGGACGCAGACAAGGTTCTCGCCGCCTACCGCGAGTGGTTGCCCTCGCAACCGCGCAACGTCATGGGCTTCTTCAACTTCCACACCATCCCGCCGGGGCCGCCGTTCCCGGAGGAGATCCACTTGCGGCAGGTGTGCGGTGTCGTCTGGTGCGTCAACGGGTCCGACGAGGAGGCCGCGCAGGCGATGGCGCCGCTGCTGGCGGTCGCGGAGCCGGTCATGAACGGCGCGCAGCGGATGCCTCTCCCTGCTCTCAACAGCGCCTTCGACGGCCTGTACGGCTCCGGCGACCAGTGGTACTGGCGCGGCGACTTCGTCAACGAGATCCCGGACGAGGCGATCGCGCGGAACCGCGATTGGGCCGGCCGCATGCCGACCTGGAAGTGTGGCACGCATATCTACCCGATCGACGGAGCAGTACAGGACGTGGCAACGGAGGACACCGCGTTCGCGTTCCGCGATGCAACCTGGTCGCAGGTGTTCATCGGCGTCAGCCCCGACGCGGCCGACGCAGGGAAGCTCCGCGACTGGACGGTGGGGTACTGGGAGGCGCTGCACCCCTATTCGGCAGGTGGCGCGTACGTCAACTTCATGATGGAGGAGGGACAGGCACGGGTTCAGGCGACCTACGGCCCGAACTACGCGCGGCTCGCGCGGGTGAAGGCGCAGGTCGACCCCGACAACGTGTTCCGCGTCAACCAGAACATCTTGCCGGCGCTCTAGCGCCACTCGCGTTACCGGAGGGGTGCTGCCCGCCCGAGCGGGCAGCACCCTCTCCCACTCCCCGGAAGGCGAACGCCCATTCCCAGCGAGCGCGAGAGACCTATGCGACGGCGGCAGAGAGCGCCGCGCCAACCGCACCCTGAACTCTGCGGCGCGCCGCCAGGAATTTCACACAGAGGTAGCCACGTGGCAGTCACGGTCTCCTGTCCGCAGACTCTCGAGCTGTCTCGATCACATGAAGCCCCGCCTGAGCACCACCCGCCACCGCTCCTCTCCGGCACCTATCGAGCGGGCCGTCACATCGGTCGATCCGTTCCAGATCTCGCGGCCGCGGTGGCGAGAGCACCTGGGACGAAGCTCATCGCCGGACCGTCGAATGTCAGGATCGGCGGGCTTCGCGCGAAGCACGTCAGGCTGGTCGCTCACGAGGACATCGGTTGCGACCCGGGGTATTTCTTCTCCTGGCGCAGCGAGTGCCGGGGGCCGTGCTGGGTCGACGGAACCGTGGGCGAAACGATCAAGGTATGGATCGTGAAAGGAAAAGGGGACGTGGGTCGAGTGCCGGAGGTCGATCGTTGCTTCTGCGCAGAAACGGTGAGAGCGAAGGCTGCGCCGTCTCGGGCGAGTTCAGGTGCCGTGCCGTACCGCACACGGTCGCAGGGAAGCTCGTGCACGCTTGACGCCCCGGTCGTGCTCCCGTAGCGTCGCATCATGGTCTACCGCGTCGTCTGCATCTCGGGCTCCCATGTCGGGACGCACATGCACGAGATCGCGACGGGCGTCGCCGCGCAGCTCGGTTTCACCCTCGTCGACGAGGCGATTATCGCTCGGGCTGCCGACGAAGCCGGCGTCGACCCGCATGTCGTCGCTGACGTCGAGCAACGTCAGACCCGCGTGGCGCGTCTGCTCGACGCCCTCTCGTCGAGCTCCGACGCGACGGCCCATGCGTTCTCCCTTGGCGCGAGCGTCTACACGCCGTCCGATGTCCCGATGACCGAGGAGCTGCGAGGCCTGATCAGGGCCGCGATCGAGGAGATCGCCGCGCACGGCGACGTGGTCATCGTCTCGCACGCTGCGTCCCATGCGCTCGCCACGTACGAGGACGCCCTGCGCGTCCTCGTCACGGCTTCGGTCGAGACCCGCTGCTCGCGTCTGGAGGCAGAGGACGCGCTGAACGAGCAGGAGGCAGCCCGGGACGTCAAGGACTCCGACGCAGCGCGGGCCGACTACTTGAAACGGTTCTACGGCATCAAGCAGGAGTTGCCGACCCAGTACGACCTCCTCGTCAACACCGACCGCCTGACGACGGATGAAGCCGTCGCCGTGATCGCTCTCGCCGCGGGCCGCTGACGACCGTCAACTGCGAGGCGCAGTTGTGGAGCTTGCCGGCACTTGAGCGGTGCCGGCAGGGAGCGATAGACACACGTCGGCCCCGCCGGCGCCGCTTCGTGCGTGCACTCTCCTCGCGCCTGGTGGTCGCGGGCTCAGCATCGCATTATCGCCAGTTCAAGAGGCCTCGAGGGGGGCCACGGTCCGGATTCTGTCGCCTCCCTTGAAACAGAAAAGCCCGCCTGAGCGGGCCTTTCTTCTATCGGGGCGCCGAGATTCGAACTCGGGACCTCTAGTCCCCCAGACTAGCGCGCTAACCAGGCTGCGCCACGCCCCGCGACGGCTGCATCCTAGCGGGGATGCGGTATTCGGGGTTCCGTTCGTTTCGGCGAGAAAGGCCCGGATAGTGGCCGATGATGATCGAGGGGAATGCTGTGTTCGTTGCCACATCGATCGGCGTCACCGTGTCGCTGCCTCTCGTTGCAGACGTAGACGGTCTTGCCGTCAGGCTTGATCGCGATCCCACGCGGCTCACGACCGACGGTGACGCACGCCGCACGAAACGGTTATGTCGTCTCGGGTGGCCACTCGATCTGGGCTGGCGCAACGGCTTTCTCGACTGCTGCCTTGAGTGCATCATCGACGGGCGCTCGCGCAGCGACTTCAGCGACCTGGTCGCCAACGAGGGTGCCATCGCCCCACAAGTAGATCTTCACGATCTCGCCGCGTTCCTCCGCCTCGATCAACACCACTTCGTCGTAGCCTTCCAACATGCGATCAAAGATCGAGCCGTCGAACTCCCCTCGTTCGTCTCCGGTGGGCGCGTACTTCCCACGCTCGCCCAGGAATACATCGCCGTTGTAGATCATGACCCGCTGGCAATCGTCCGGCTTCTCCACGTCGTCCTCCCTCACTCTGGTGCAACAGACTGTCTGCGTGGGTCGCAGCGTCTCCGACACAACGCTCAGTGTCAACGGAGACGTGAGAAGGCAGCAATGGAACATTCCGAAGAGCTGGCGCTTGTTGCAGGCTGTCATGTTGCTGGTTTCGGCACCGAGCGCGAAACCAAGCGGCCTGCCTCGTATCCAACGAGAGCACGGGCCTCGGCACGACGACGTTGCTGGACGCGATCAACGCTGCGGCGGGTGACACCGTGGTCGTCAAAGGCACCCGCCTCGGAAACTCGATCATCGACCGGAACCTGACGTTGAAGGGCGTCAACAAACCGTTTGGCACCGCCACCCTCCGCGGCCGCAACAACGGCAGCGTCGTCACGGTCAATCCGGGTGTCACCGTCGCGATCAACAACCTCACGATCACCCACGGCAACACCGCCAGCGGCGGTGGCATCTACAACGCCTCCGCCGCCAGCCGAGATGGTCGCAGAACGGCAACGGCTGATGCGTGTGACCGCGGCGAACGCTGCACCCCCGCACTCATCCTCGCTTTCGCGCGCGCCTCGCTGCGCTCGGGTTCGGTACTCGTGCGGACAAAGCTCACCGCCCGCGGAACGCGCGCCGCGCGATCCAGGCGGCCGCTGTCGATGCAAAGCTCGCTCACACGGGTTTCCGGGGCATGACCATGAAGGACGATGGTCATAGCCAGGCACAACTGTTTCAGTCGGGTCGGGTCCGTTCCGATACCTCGACTGTGAAGCACACGCTCTCACGACGAGGCGTCCTGTGGGCGGCGACTGCCTTGGCGTGTGCAGCTGCGTTTCTGCCGGCCTTCTTTGTCGATGTTAGGGCCTTTGGCTTGCCGAGCCTGTTCTACGTGCCGTTGGTGCTGGCGGCGATGGCCGGTGGAAGACGGGCCGCCGTCGCGGCGGCGCTCGCGCTGACCGCACTATTCGTGCTGGCCCTCGACCCTGGCGTCACGTCCGTGGCGGAGCTCACCACGACTGCCGCGATACGCCTCGCGGTCTCGTTACTGATCGGACTCCTCATTGCTTCCCAGGTCGATCCAGTGCTCATGATCGACATGGACAATCTGAAAGAAATCAACGATCAGTCCGGGCACGCGGCCGGTGACGCCGCGCTGCAAGCGCTCGCAGGCTCTGTTCGGCGGGGATCGCGCTCGGATGACTTCACTGCCAGGATCGGCGGTGACGAGTTCGTCGTCATCACAGACATCGACAACCTTCCGGAACTGGAATCGCTCGCTAGCCGGATCGAACGCGATGCGAACAATCAGGACATCGCAGTGAGCGTAGGGGTCGCCATTTCTCCGGAAGACGGGAGCGAACTCGCAGACGTCATGGAGACCGCCGACACACGCATGTATGCACGGAAGCGAGCCAGGAAGGCGGGTATGGCAACGCTTGCAGTACCACGGCCCAGCTGAACTGCGAGATCAGGACGTGGCGCTCAGACGCGCCGGCGTGCTCTCACTCGATCGGATGAACACTGTCCCAAGCGCGAGTGGCAACAGTGGGGCAGCAGGCAGCGGCGAGACAGAGGGAACCGAGGGAACGCACGAAACGGAAACCGCCGGCTACGCAGAGCTGCGCCACGCCCTGCGACCGCTGCATCCTCCGGTGATCTTCAAGCCCGGAGTCTGCAGCACCGTAGAGGCGGGGCAGGGTTTGACCCCGTGCGATGCCTCGCTCAGCCGAGCTTCTTGTACAGCCGGTCGACGAGATCGGGCATCTGCTCGAGCTTGTCGGTGATCACACGGATCCGGTACTCGCGGAAATGCTCCGGCTTGACACCAAACGCCTCCGCGAGGCGGGCAAGGACATCGTTCGATGGAACGGGTCGGTTTCCGTGCACGATGTGATTCAGGTAGCCGGCTGAGAGGTCGGTCTTCTCCGCGAGAGCCCTGTACGTGAGGTCCGTCTCCGTCATCAGCCGTTCCATCGTCAGGCCGAGACCATCGTCCGAGAATGCGCGACGCTTTGCCACTAGAACTCCTCTATCCAGGTGAGAACGGTTTCACGCGGGATGCGATCGTCAGCGCCGGTTGCCCGGATACGCACGTCGACCGCCCCGTCGTCCAGTGTCTTCTTGCCGACCGTGATCCGGATCGGCACGCCGAGCAGGTCTGCGTCGGCGAACTTCTCGCCCGGGCGCTGCGCCCGGTCGTCCAGCAATACCTCGAGACCTCCCGACGCAAGGAGGTCGGCGATCTCGACGGCCGGCTCGAGCACCTCGGGCGCCGAGCCGTGCAACGCGAGAACGTGTGCGTCGTAGGGGGCGATCGAGCGCGGCCACACGATGCCGTGCCCGTCATGCTTCTGCTCCACGGATGCCGCCATGATCCGTCCCGGGCCGATGCCGTACGAGCCCATCAGGATCGGCTGCTCGACGCCGTTCTCGTCCAGGAACGTTGCGCCGAGCGGCGCCGAGTAGGTCGTGCCGAGCTTGAAGATGTGGCCGACCTCGATCGCGGTCTGGAAGCCGAGCCGCCCACCGCACGCCGGGCAGCCGTCGCCCTCGATCGGCTGGCGAATGTCCGCAAACCGCGCGGTGAAGTCCCGCCCGTGCTCGACGCCGCGCAGGTGCCACCCGGTTCGGTTCGCTCCGGCCACGAACTGGCCCTCGCGGAGCGCGTCGTCGGCCACTATCTCGCCCGTGAACCCGACCGGCCCGAGCGAGCCGGGATCCGCGCCGAATGCGGCCCGGATCTCGTCCTCGGTCGAAGGGCGAAGGGCGCTCCCGAGCACCGCCGCGAGCTTTGCCTCCTCCAGCCGATCATCGCCGCGGATCAAGCCCAGAACGACAGTGCCGTCGTCCTTCGTCACGGGCATCGCCTTGGACGTAGCAGCGGGGTCGATGCCGAGGAACTCGGCGAGCTCGTCGATCGTCGCGATGCCTGGCGTGGCGACCTCGGACGGGGCGTCGATCCGTTCCGGGAACGTCGGCGCCTGCGGGATGCCACGCGCGATCTCGAGATCGGCAGCGTAGTCGCCGTTCGAGCAGGTGACGAGGGTGTTCTCCCCCGAGCCGGACGGAGCCAGGTAGTCGATCGACTCGCTGCCGCCCATCATCCCGGACTCCGCCTGCACAGCGAAGACCTCGAGTTCGCAACGGTCGAAGATCGTCTCGTATGCGGTCGCGTGTTTCTGGAAGCCGACCTCCAGCCCGGCCTCGTCCCGGTCGAACGTATACGCGTCCTTCATCACGAACTCGCGCACGCGAAGCAGGCCGCCGCGCGGACGGGGCTCGTCGCGAGCCTTCGTCTGGAAGTGGTAGAGGATCTTCGGCAGGTCCCGGTACGAGCCCAGTTCCGAGAAGTGGAACGTCACCGTCTCCTCGTGCGTCATCGCGAGCAGGAAGTTGCGCCCGGCGCGGTCGCTCAGCCGGAACAGCTCGGGGATGCGATCGCGCCCGGTCTTCTCCCAGAGCTCGGCGGGTGTGATCACCGGCATGAACATCTCCTGGCCGCCGATCGCGTCCATCTCCTCGCGCACGATCTGCACGATCCTCTCGTGCGTGCGCCAGCCGGCAGGCAGGAAGCTCCAGAGCCCTGCGCTGACCTGGCGGATCATTCCGGCTCGGACGAGAAGCTTGTGCGAGATCGCGTCGGCGTCTGCCGGGTCATCGCGCAGCGTCGGGAGGAAGAGCTCTGACTGGCGTCTGACCATGCGGCTGCAGGTTACCGAAGCTGACAACGGCGCTCTCAACCGAGGGGGATCAGCGATGCTTCGGCCATCGCAAGCGCCGCCGGCTTCGCCATCTTCAGCCGCTTCGGCCGCTTCATTCCATCCGCGATCCACCGGTCGATCTCGTGGAAGAGCTCGTCGATCAGGATGTCGGACGAGACCTTCTTCAGCACCCGGCCGTGCGCGTAGAGGAAACCGACGTCGCGTCCGCCGGCGATACCGAAGTCGGCGTCACCCGCCTCCCCCGGTCCGTTCACGGCGCAACCCATGACAGCCACCTCGAAGGCCTCGGGATACCCTCTGAGACGCTCCTCGACGACGACGGCAAGGCTCTCGACGCCGACGTTGTCGCGGCCGCACGACGGGCACGCGATCATCACCGGCCCGCGCTCACGCAGCCCGAGGGCCTTGAGGATCTCCCAGGCGACCTCCACCTCCTTGACGGGATCGGCGGTGAGCGAGACACGGAAGGTGTCCCCGATCCCGTCGGCAAGCAACGAACCGATCCCGATCGCGCTCTTGATCGTCCCGGCAAACGGCGTGCCGGCCTCGGTGACGCCGAGGTGCAATGGATACGGCACCTTGGCTGCGAGAATGCGATACGCCCTGATCATCGTCGGAACGTGTGTCGCCTTGACCGAGATCTTGAAGTCGCTGTAGTCGAGCCGCTCCAGGATCGCCACCTCCTCGAGCGCTGCGGCAACGAGCGCCTCCGCCTGGTCCTTCTGAGCGAGATCCGCGAGGTGCGCCGGCAAGGAGCCCGAGTTGGCGCCGATCCGCATCGCCACACCCGCCCTCTTGGCCGCCTTGACGACGAGCTCGACCTTGTCGGGACCACCGATATTGCCCGGATTGATGCGCACGGCAGCGACGCCGGCGTCGATCGCGCGTAAGGCGAGTGACGCGTTGAAGTGGATGTCCGCGATCACGGGTATCGGCGAGAAGCGGACGATCTTCGCGAGCGCGTCGGCGTCCTCGATCTTCGGCACGGCGCAGCGTACGACCTCGCATCCGGCCGAGACGAGCGCCGCGATCTGCGCGGTCGTCGCCTCCACGTCGTGCGTCTTCGTCAGCGTCATCGACTGGACGACGACGGGTGCGCCACCACCGATCGTGACGCCGCCGACGCGGATCTGAGCGAGACTTCCCATCTCGATCAAGTGTAGAGACATGCCACTCGAGCCCCCTCCCACTCCCTGGGCGCTGTCGCGCCCGCCGGATGACCACCCCGACGATGCCTGGGCGCTCGGTGCCGATCTCGAGCCCGGAACGATCCTCAATGCTTATCGGCTCGGCATCTTCCCGATGCGGGTCGATCGTGACCTCATCTGGTGGTCTCCGCCTCGACGGGCGGTGATCCCGGTCACAGGATTCGCTCCGTCCCGCTCGCTGCGGCGGGCGGCGCGTGGGTACGAGATCACGGTCGATACCGCCTTCGCGGACGTCATTCGCGACTGCGCTGATCCGGCGCGCCCACACGGCTGGATCGACGGCTCGTTCATCGAGGCCTATGCCCAGTTGCATGAGCTCGGGTGGGCACACTCCGTGGAAGCGTGGGACGAGAAAGGGCTCGCCGGAGGTCTCTACGGGATCGCGATCGGCGGACTGTTCGCGGCCGAGTCGAAGTTCCACCGCCGGCCGGGGGCATCGAAGGCTGCGCTTCTCGGGCTCGTCCACCGGCTCCTGACCGCCGGCGGTCCGCGGCTACTCGACGTGCAATGGGCGACTCCTCATCTTCGGTCGCTCGGAGCGATCGAGATCACCCGGGCCGAGTACCACCGTTTGCTCGATGAGGCGCTTCTGTCTCCAGACGCGTTCGGAGACGTCACTCGAAGCGGCGGCCGAAGCCGGACGACAGGCTGACGTCTGCGCCGCGGGCCTTACGACAACCGGCCGATGTCGTTCGTCAATCCGATCATGAACAGCAACAGCACGAGTCCGATACCGATGAGTGAGACTCGTTCGTACACCCCACGGGCGACCGTCCGGCCACTGATTCCCTCGACGATCGCGAAGACGATGTGACCGCCGTCGAGCGGCAGGAACGGCAAGAGGTTGAGCAGGGCAATCGAGAGCGAGATCAACCCGAGCACCCACAGGAAGCTGTTCGTCGACTGCTTGGCCGCGTCCGAGGATCCCTGAACGATGCCGACAGGGCTCGAGATGTCCTTCCGGCCCTCCCCCGTGACGAGGTTCCCAAGCGAAGTGAAGATGCTCTGTGAGACAAGGCCGGTCGTGACGAGCGACTCGCGGGCGGCGGCGGCCGGTCCGAGGCCCTCGCCCGCCAACAGGAACCCGAGCCGGTAGACGCCGTCGGCGTTGTCTGCTGGGCGGGGGCCGAGCGTGACCTCTGACCCGTCGCGGAAGACGACGACCGTGAGCGGACTCCCTCCGGACTCACCAATCGTTCGGGGGATCAGTGCACCCGTCATCGGCTCGCCGTTGATCGAAACGATCCGGTCGCCGGCAACGAGCCCGATCGCCGCCGCGGCCGTGTCCGCGCGGACGCCCTCGACAGTCGTCGTCGCCTTTCCTCCGGAGGTCATGTACAGCGCGGCAAAGATCACGAGCGCGAACAGAATGTTCGCCGCCGGTCCTGCGGCGATCGCGATCACTCGCCGCCACGTCGCTGCGCGCCAGTAGGCGTCGGGGCCGAGAGCGTCGCGGATGTCAGTCAGGCCCTTCTCGGCCTGGTGTGCGATCGGCGCAGTCAACTGCGTCTCTCCGACGGCTTGCTCGAAGGCTGCAAGAGCCGCTCGGGCGGCGTCGTGATCGCCCGATGCGAGCGCTTGGCGCAGACGATCTGCCGCCTCAGCGAGCTCGGGAGCTTCCTCGATGGCCCGTCCGAGCGCATGATCGACATCAGCCGGGGCCGGGCGGTGCATGCCGGGGATCTTCACGAAGCCTCCCAGCGGGATCATGCCGATGCCGTACTCGATGCCGTTCCGGGCCCGCTTCACGAGGGCCGGCGGAAAGCCCACGTAGAACTTCCGGGGCCGCATTCCCAGGGCGAGCGAAGCCACGAAATGCCCGAGCTCGTGAATGAAGACCAGAAAGCCGAGCCCCACGATCGCGATGACGATCGTCATGCCGGAACGAGCCTCCCCGAGGCTATCCGGCGTGCCTCGGCGTCCGCTTCGACGAGCTCCTCGAGGTCGCGCGCGGGCGCGCCGCTCACCTCGGCGAGCGCGGCAGCGACCGTCTCGGCTATCTCGAGGAACCGGATGCGACCGGCGAGAAATGCATCGACGGCGACCTCGTTCGCCGCGTTGTAGGCACACGGTGCTGTTCCGCCGCGCTCTCCAGCTGCCCGAGCGAGCGGTAGCAGCGGGAACGTTTCGGCATCCACGGCCTCGAAGCGCAGGTCGAGGCCGCGTGAGAGATCCAGAGGATCGACGGTGACCGCCGGACGGTCTGGGTAGCCGAGCGCGAACGAGATCGGGACACGCATGTCCGGGCTGCCGAGGTGCGCGAGGAGCGCGCCGTCGCGGAACCGGACGAGCGAGTGGACGATCGATCGGGGATGCACGACGACCTCGATCTTGTCGTAGGGAACGCTGAACAGCCAGTGGGCCTCGATCAGCTCGAGGCCCTTGTTGGCGAGCGTCGCGGAGTCCACACTGATCTTCCGCCCCATTGACCATGTTGGGTGCGCAAGAGCCTCGTCAACAGTGACCGTTGTCAGCTCATGCGCCGCGCGGCCGCGAAACGGCCCCCCCGAGGCAGTGAGCACGAGTGAATCGACGGTTTCCGGCGCTCGGCCCTCGAGGCACTGGAAGAGTGCCGAGTGCTCGCTGTCGACGGGAAGCAGCAGTCCCCCGCCCCGGCGGTGCGCAGCCACGGCGAGCTCACCCGCCGCAACGAGGCTTTCCTTGTTGGCAAGCGCGAGCGTGACGCCGTGCTCGAGCGCCCACAGGGTCGCCTCGACGCCCGCGAAACCCGTGATTGCGTTGAGAACGAGATCCGGCTCGCAGGCCTCGAGCAGTTCCGCGGCTGACCCACCAACCTGGGCGTGCTCGACCGCGTGCTCGAGCCTGAGCGCGTCGACCGGACGGGATCCGGACATGACCGCGCACAGCTCGAGGTCGTCCCGCGCAGCGATGATCTCCACGGCCTGACGGCCGATCGAGCCGGTTGCACCGAGGAGAGCGATGCGCTTCACGGGCATAGCGTGCCAGTCGCGCCGCGGGTCACGTCAGGGCAAGAAGGACGTAGAAGGCTGCAGGTCCTGCCCAGAGCAACGAGTCGACGCGATCGAGGACGCCACCGTGGCCCGCAAGGAGCCGGCCGGAGTCCTTGACAGCGAGGTCGCGCTTGATCGCCGACTCGAAGAGGTCTCCCATCGTCGACGCGAGCGCAACTGCTCCGCCGAGCGCGAGCGCCTCGAGGTTCGTGAGGAGGCCCTGGTCGTACATTGCAAAGAAGGCAACGGCCATCGCAGCGATCGTCCCGCCGATGAAGCCCTCCCACGACTTTGCGGGCGAGATTCGTGGAGCCATCTTGTGTCGTCCGATCGAGCGCCCGACGACGTAGGCGGCGGTGTCATCGGCAAAGACGGCGATGAGCACCGTGAAGATGACGAGACGGCCGTCTTCGGGGATCGCGCGGAGCAGCAAGAGGGAAGCGATCCCGCCGCCGATCCAGACGACCCCGAGCACGGTCAACGAGATCGCGGCAGTCGCGGAGGGACGGGCGTCCGAAAACCCGAAGATCAACGAACGCGATCAGGACAGTCGAGAAGAGTCCGCCGACCATCCATGCGATGCTCCCTGTCTCGGCGCCGAGGAGGGTGAGCAAGAGCCCCACGTATCCGCCGAGCACGATGGGACGCAAGCCGCGACCCATGGTGTAGAGCTCGTGGAGTGCGATGAGCCCGCCGACGACCGCCAGGGCGAACAGCCACCAACCGCCGATCCAGACGACTCCGAGGACGAGTGGAAGCAGGACGAGCGCGACCCCGATGCGTGACCAGATTGGGCTCATCGTCCGCCAAATCGCCGGTCACGGGACGAGAATGCCGCGAGGGCTTCGCGCAGATCGCCGGCGTCGAAATCGGGCCACAGCGTCTCGGTGAAGACGAACTCGGCGTAGGCGGTCTCCCAGAGCATGAAGTTCGAGATCCGGAACTCGCCGGAGGTGCGAATCAGGAGGTCGATCTCCGGCAACGCGGGTGCGTTGAGACGCGCAGCGATCGCCGCTTCGTCGACCTGCGCCGGCTCGAGGCCGTCCTCGACACACCTGCGGGCCGCGTCGACGATCTCGGCTCGACCGCCGTAGTCGAACGCAATCCAGAGATCGAGCGTGTCCCGCTGGCTCGTGGATCGCTCGAGCTCCCCCATGGCCTCCCTGAGATGCTCGGGGACGCGGTCACGCCGACCGAGAAAGCGCGTTCGCACGCCCTGCTCCGCGAGATCCGGTAGCTCGCGGTCGATCGTCTCGCCGAGAATCTCCATCAGCGTCGCGACCTCGTCGGCCGGCCGAGCCCAGTTCTCGGTCGAGAAGGCGTACACGACGAGCGCCGTGATCCCTTCGTCGATCGCAGCCTCGACAGTCCGGCGAAGGGCTCGCGTTCCCTCGCGATGCCCTGCGGCGACGGGAACGCCCTTGCCGGCGGCCCAACGGCCGTTACCGTCCATGATGATGGCAACGGTCTGCGCACGCGCGGCGTCCTCCTGGGAAGCGGACGTGCCGATCTCTGCGGGCTCGCTCACGGGCGGAAGGAGGTCGTCAGACCTCCATGATCTCGGCCTCTTTGTGCTTCAGGAGATCGTCCAGCGTCTTCACGTGATCGTCGGTGAGCTTCTGCACCTGTGCCTCGGCACGCCGTTCCTCGTCGTCTCCGACCGCTCCGTCGCGGACGAGCTCCTCGAGGTGCTTCATCACATCGCGTCGGACGTTCCGGATCGCGATCTTGCCGTCTTCTGCGTACCGTCGGACGACCTTGACGAGCTCCTTCCGCCGCTCCTCGGTCAGCGAGGGGATCGGAAGTCGGATCAGCTTGCCGTCATTCGACGGGGTCAGACCGAGGTCGGACTCCTGAATGGCCTTCTCGATCGCCTTGATCTGTGTCGGGTCGTACGGCTGGATCGAGAGGAGCCGGGCCTCCGGCGCCGAGATCGTGGCCATGTTGCTGAGTGGCGTCGGCGTACCGTAGTAGTCGATCGTGATGCGGTCGAGCAGCGCAGCGGATGCGCGGCCGGTGCGAACGCTGTTGAACTCGACGCGGGTCGCTCCGATCGACTTGTCCATCCGCGACTCGCAATCGACGAGGAAATCCTCGATCGCCGTCATCTCATGACTCCTCTCGTGTCGTGACGATCGTGCCGATTCGCTCCCCGGAGGCTACGCGCACGATGTTGCCCTCGGCGAGCTCGAAGACGTGGATCGGAACGCGATTGTCCATGCAGAGCGAGAGCGCTGTCGTGTCCATCACCTTGAGCCCGCGCTCGATCGCCTCGAGATGCGTGATCTCGGGCATGAACTGCGCGCTCGGGTCGGTGCGCGGGTCGCCGTCGTAGACGCCCTGCACGCCGTTCTTCGCCATCAGGATCGCCTCGGCGCCGATCTCGAGCGCCCGGAGGGCGGCCGCGGTGTCGGTCGTGAAGAACGGGTTGCCCGTTCCGGCGGCGAAGATGACGACGCGATCCTTCTCGAGATGCCGCATCGCGCGCCGACGGATGTACGGCTCGGCGACCTCCGAGACCGCAATTGCCGACTGCACGCGCGTCTGTGCTCCGAGCCTCTCGAGTGCATCCTGGAGCGCGAGCGCGTTCAGTAGCGTCGCGAGCATGCCCGCGTAGTCGGCGGTAGCCCGCTCCATGCCCTCTGCCGCGGCAGCCATTCCTCGGTAGAAGTTCCCACCTCCGACGACGATCGCGAGCTCGGTGCCGGTCTTCCGGACATCGACGACCTCGCGTGCGACCGCGGTCACGGTCTTCGGGTCGACGCCGTACTCCCTGTCACCCATCAGGCTCTCGCCCGAGAGCTTCAGGAGGACGCGCCGAAACGGCAAGGTTGCACCGACAGGCGGTCGGGTCACCGTGTCGTCGGCCTGCGCGCTCACGACCCGGCGACCGTGATTCGCTTGAAGCCCTTCAGCGTCGCTCCCGCAGCCGCGAGCGTCGCGCCGACGGACGTCGACTGATCGTGGATCCACGCCTGATCGGCGAGAACCCCGCCGGGAGATGCCGCAAAGAAGCGCTTGCCGAGCATGCCGTCAACGATCTTCTCACGTGCGGCCTCCGGCTTCGAGAGCAACTCGTCCGAGTTGAGGTAGACCTGCCGCTCGGCCTCGATCATCTCCGCTGGAATCTCGTCGCGCGTCGACCACTCGGGCGCCGCAAACGAGATGTGCATGGCGAGTTGCCGCGCGAGAGACTCGTCTCCTTCGTCGAGCTCCACCAGCACGCCGATCTTGTGCGCCGGCGGATGGACGTACGAGGCGATCGTCGTCGCATCGCTGTACCGCTCGGCCCCAACGACGACGATGTTCTCGCCGAGCTTGCCCATCAGGGCGAGCCGCTCCTCGTCGAACGAGTCGACCGCGCCGACACCATCTGCGTGGACCGCGCGCAAGACCCGCTCCGCAAAGGCCTGGAACTCCTCGTTCTTCGACACCGGCTCGGTCTCGCAGCCGACGCCGACGATCGAGCCGACGCCGTCCGGCGACGATCGACTCCGACGAGGCCCTCGGTCGTCTGCCGGTCGGCCCGCTTTCCGGCCTGCGCCATCCCCTTCTCGCGCAGCAGCGTGCGTGCGGCGTCGAGGTCGCCCTCGGTCTCCTCGAGCGCTCGCTTGCAATCCATCATGCCCGCGCCCGTGAGCTCGCGGAGCTCCTTGACGAGGCCTGCGCTGATCTCGGTCACTCTCGTTCTCCTCTCAGTGAGCGACGACGCGCGGAAGCGCCTTCGCCTGCTCGATCCAGTCGGCGACCTCGTCCGCGCTCGGAACGACGCGAACGAGGTTTCGCGCCTCGTTCGTCTCGGCGAGCCCCGTGACGAGGTTGTCGACATTGCGTTGTGCGAGCTCGGGCACGGAGTCGACCCCCGCTGCCTCGAGCAACTCGGCGAACTGGGGCCCAACGCCGACGACGCGCATCAGGTCGGCATGGTTGACCCAGCGAAGCACGCGGACAGCGTCGATCCCGGTTTCCTCGACGAGCGCTGCGCGTCCCTCGGGCGTCGCGCCCTTCTCGAGCAGAGCGTCGTCGACGCGACCCCTGCGGCGCGCAGCTTGTCTGCGTAGGCGGGCCCGATGCCCTCGATCTCGACGATATCGCCCGTTTGCTCGGGCGTTGTCTCGTCGGCGACGGGCTCGACCTGCACCGCTGCCGCCGCTTCGGCCTCGGCTGCCTCCGGCGGCAGCTGCCGCTTCGGCGGCCGCTGCCTTGGCAGCGAAGTCCTTCTCGGAGACCTTGCTCTGGCCCGCGGCGATGCCGTCGGCGAGCGCGCGGACGATGAGCGAGCACGAGCGAATCGCGTCGTCGTTGCCCGGGAATGACGAACTGTGCCTCGTCGGGATCGCAGTTCGTGTCGACGATCGCGATCACGGGCAGGTGCAGGCGTTGTGCCTCGCGCACGGCGAGCGCCTCCTTCTTGAGGTCGACGATGAAGATCGCGTCGGGCTGGCGCTTCATGTCGGCGACGCCACCCAGGTTGGCCTCGAGCTTCTCGAGCTCGGACTCCATCGTGATGCGCTCCTTCGCAGGCAGCAGGGCCAGCTGGCCATCGTTCTTCAGCCTGCGGAGATCGTGCAGGTACGCGATCCGATCCTGGATCGTGCGCCAGTTCGTGAGGAGCCCGCCGAGCCAGCGGTTCGCGACGAACGGCATCCCGACGCGTGTTGCCTCGGTGCGAACTGCGTCCTGGGCCTGCTTCTTCGTGCCGACGAACAGGATCGTGCCACCGCGTTCAGCGATGTTGCGCGCAAAGTCGTACGCTTCCTCGACGAGCTCTTGCGTCTGCTGCAGGTCGATGATGTAGATGCCGCCGCGCTCCGTGAAGATGAAGCGCTTCATCTTCGGGTTCCAGCGACGTGTCTGGTGGCCGAAGTGAACTCCAGCCTCCAGCAGCTCCTTCATGGAGACAACTGCCAACGGGACCAGCCCCTTTCAATGTGGTTTTCAGAAGTCGTGCTCCGACGGGCCCTGACGGAACCGGACTCCGATCGCGGAGCCACGGCACCACCGCCCTGACGCTGATCGCCGGGTAGTTGGAACGTGAGTCATTCGATGGTAGCCGAGAGCCGCGCGTGCTCAGCGGCGCTCGGCTACCACGCGCGCGCGCTCGAGCGCGGCGGCGAGGTCATCAGGGAGCTCCGACGAGATATCGATCGCGGCAGCGGTCAGCGGATGCGTGAAGGCGAGCCGGCGAGCGTGAAGGAACTGCCGTTCGAGCCCGAGATCGCCGACTTTGCCGTAGACGGGATCGCCGCTCACGGGAAGGCCGATCGCTTCGAGATGGACCCGGATCTGGTGTGTGCGGCCGGTTTCGAGCTTGACGTCGAGCAGCGTGTGCTCCGTCATCGTCTCGCTCACCTCGAACCAGGTGACCGCATCGCGCGGCGTCGGCGTATCGAGCGAGTGTCGGGTGCGGTCGCGCCGGTCCCGCCCGATCGGCGCCTCGATGCGTCCTGACATCGAGCTTGGGTACACCGCGGACGAGGGCGGCGTACGTCCGCTCGACTTCACGACTGCGGATCATCTCCTGGAGCAGGTCGTACGCTTCGGCCGACTCGGCGACGACGAGAGCCCTGACGTGTCGCGATCGAGCCGGTGCACGATTCCAGGTCGGTCGTCGTCATCACCACCTTCTGCCCCGTGCTCGAGAAGGCCCTGGACGAGTGTTCCGCTTCGCGTCGACCCTGCAGGATGGACGACGAGGCCCGCGGGCTTGTCGACGACGAGCAGGTGCTCGTCCTGCCACACGATCGGGATGTCGAGCAATTCCTCCTGCAGCGGCTCGACCTCGGGAATCTCGACGGAAATCTCCTGTCCCCTCTCGAGGCGAAAGCTCTTTGCGCGCGGCTCGCCATCGACGAGAACGAGCCCACCTGCGATCAGACGCTCGGCGAGCGCACGCGACTGCGAGCTCCCGGCGGGCGGCGAGGACTCGATCGAGCCGAGTGCCCGCCTGCTGCTTCAGGAACGTGAAAGCGGAGCCGTGCCAACGCGAGGGCTTGCCCTGTCGGCCGCAACGAACGAGGCGAAGAGCAGCCCGACGCCCACGACGATGAACGTATCGGCGAGGTTGAACGCCGGCCAGTAGGCGAAATCGAGGAAGTCGGTCACGTGCCCGAGGCGAACGCGGTCGACGAGGTTTGCCATGCTGCCGCCGATCACGAGGCCGAGGGCGATGGGCACGAGGGGGTGGCGTCGCGCCGTTCTGCTGAAGAAGACGAGCATTGCGCCGACCGCGACGGCAGTGAGGGCGATCACGGCCGTGGTCGAATCGGCGAAGAGCCCGAACGCGATGCCCGTGTTCTGGACGTGATGGATGCTGAACGGCCCGATGGACACCGCCGTGTTGCCGAGCGGAAGCTGGGACGAGACCGTCGCCTTCGTCAGCTGATCGGCGGCGACCGCGGTGCCTCCGATCACGGCCAGGGCAATCCACTGCGCCCGAGCTGCGCCGAGGCGCCGCTCTGCACCGGAGATCGGTTGGACGGCGTTCGTCGACGAGCCGATCCGGACGTCGATCCGGGGCGGCGCGCTGCGGGCCGGTTCGCTCACCCGCGCTCCTGTGAACGCTTGTCGTCGAGACAGAGAATCGCGTATGGGATGGCAGCGAGTCGTTCTTCCGGAATGACTGCGCCACAGATCGCACAGGTCCCGTAGGTGCCGTCGTCGATTCGCGCGATCGCGGCATCGATCTCGGCGACCACGTTCTCGGCGTTCTCGCCCAGCGTCTGGTCGAGCTCACGGTCGACGAGGTCCGTGGCGTGGTCGGCGATATGCTGATCGCCCGCGGGAGAGTTGATCTCGGCGCCCTGATCGTCGGCAACGAGATCGGCGGAGGCCTGGGTGATCCGCTCGCGCAGTCCTACGAGTTCAGCGCGCCTGTCTTCGAGCTTTACGGTCATCGTGCTCCTTCCTGAGCGGCGGTGAGGCGACTCTCGGCCTCGCTACGTGTGAGTCCGACGAGCTCCACCGTCTTGTTTCGGGACGTCGTGCCACTGATGATCCTCACGTCGGGGCGCCGGAGACCAAGGGTTGCGGCGAGAAGTTCTACGACGGACTCGTTCGCTCGTCCTCGTTCGGGCGCCGCCACGACACGCAGCTTCCAGCCATCGCCGTGACGCCCGACGACGGCAGCACGCGAGCCCCCAGGTGAGACCCGGAGGGCAAGGCGAAATGGCTTCGAATCTGCCGGGTTCGTCATCACCCGACAGGATAGACGCGGACGCGATCTAGCCCGCGAGCTTCCGAACCTCGTCGGACTCGCTGCGTGGGGGCGGCGGAAGCGACGGAGGCGCGGATGCCGTCCAGCCGGAGGCCACGGCCGGCCGATCCGCGGTCGCGTGCTTGTCCTTCTCGATCTCGTCGGTCGCGGCCGGATGCCCCTCGTCGACCACGGCAAGCGCCGATCGGAGAAGCGCCTGGACGCGCCGGACATCGCCCATTACCTGCTCCTTCTCGGTGATCGCGTCCCGCAGCACCTTCCGGGCCTCGGCGTTTGCCTCGGTCACGATCACGTCAGCCTCACGCCGCGCGGATTCCTTCAGATCCTGGGATGCCCGCTCCGCCGAGACGAGCGTCGAGCGCAATAGGCCTTCGAGTTCGACGTGGCGCGTAACCTCGGTCTCGAGCTCGTCCACGCGCTCGACGAGCTGCGAACGCTCGCGCCAGACGGTTTCGAAGCTGTCGGCGATGTCGTCCATCATCCGGTGGACGGCGCCCTTTCGGTATCCGAACAGGCCGCGCTTCAGCTGGATGTGTCTGATCTCGACGGGGGTCAGTGGCATGCGAGTCTCCTCCTTCTCTACTACAGGCGCCCGATCAGGCCGACCAGCAATCGCTGGGCGACAACGAGCGTGATGACGGCGACGATCGGCGAGATGTCGAGAGGGCCGAGCGTCGGTAGAACACGGCGAAAGATGCGGATGTAGGGCTCGCAGACGTCGTCGAGAAAGCGCTGCACGCGGTGGAGCGAGTATGGCATCCGGATCCAGGACGTCAAGACATACGCGAGGATCAGCAGGATGTACACGTCGAAGAAGACCTCGACGAACTGCTGCACGGTCGACGCGACATCAGCGAGCACGGGAACAGTGTCGGCAGAGCCCACAGGCGGGATTTCGGTGTTGTGCCTCCGATCCCTGCGCGGTCGACCGGTTGGCGGAGCAGCCCGAGCCTGGCGCGCTCTTCTACGCCTGGTTGAAGAAGCCGCCCTTGTCGAGCATCCGGGCGCGCTCCTCGGCGGATACCTCGACGTTCCGCGGCGTGAGCAGGAAAACCTTGTCCGCCACGCGTTGCATGCTGCCGTTCAACGCGTAGGTGAGGCCGCTCGCGAAATCGATCAGGCGCTTGGATAGCTCGTTGTCCGCGCTCTGCAGGTTCAGAATGACGGGTACCGAGTCCTTGAACTTGTCGGCGATCTGCTGGGCGTCGTTGAAGCTCCGCGGCAACACGAGGTGGACGCTGGTCTTCCCGGTGTCCGCGGATCGCAATCTCGCCGGGCGTGACGAGCGCGACGATGCGCTCGCAGCCGAAGGCGCCTCGAGGCTCGCGCTGTCGTCCGTCCAGCCGTCCGGCTCACGCCGGCGTGGCAGTCGCCTGACGTTCTGCCGCGTCGCTCGTGACCGATACTCGCGATCGAGCTCTTCCTGCGTCTCGAGGCCATCCTCGTCCCATTCCTCGTCCTCGGCGATGCCGAAGTAGACGAGCGTGCGGTTCCAGACATCCGAGAAGCCCATGACGGGGCCGATCGTATCCCAGACGTCGGATCGCGGCCCCGTCAGCTGCGGAACAGCGTGCTCCCGACGCGGATCAGCGTTGCTCCCTCGTCGACGCCGACGCGCCAGTCCTGTGATGTTCCCATCGAGAGCTGGTCGAGGCCGTGCTGTCGGGCCAGCTCCGCAAGCCGTCTGAACGACGGGCGGCTCGCCTCCGGATCGTCTGTGAACGGCGGCATCGTCATGAGGCCGCAGATACCCGGGTGGCGCTCGAGAAACCCTTCGATCTCGCTCTCGTCCACCCCACTCTTCGAAGCCTCGCCCGAGAGGTTCACCTCGAGAAGAGCGGGAATCGTGAGCCGTCGAGCCGCCGAATCCGTCTCGACGGCATGAACGAGCTCACACATCGAGTTGACCACCCGTGCCTTGTTCGATTGCAGCGCCCCGATGAAGTGCCAGCGAAAGCGTTCCCCGTGCAGTTCGTGCTTGCGTTGCATGTCCTGGACCCGATTCTCGCCCACGACCTCGATTCCGGCCTCCGCCAGGATCCCCATCTCCTCCAGAGCGACGTACTTGGTGGCGGCGACGACGGTCACTCCGGCACCTACCTCGGCACAGACGGCCTCGTATGCCTCTGCGATCGCTGCCGCGTTCATCCGAGTTCCAGGCGAGCGTGCTCGAGGAGCCAGTCCCGGTTGTTGCGAGCCGGGTCAACCACGACGGCGTCGAGTAGAGCGGCAAGGGCACGCCCGATCTGCGGGCCCTCGCCGAAGCCGATTGAGATCAGGTCGTCGCCGGTGACCGCGAGGGCGGCGACCCTGTGCGGCTGAGATTGCTCCTGCTCGAGGAGTCGCGCGAGTGCGGCAAGCGCCTCGTGCTCGGCAGCGGGGACAGGCTTGGCGTTCAGGTCGGCCTTCTTGTGAGCGACGAGATCGAATGCGAGCTCGTCCCCGTGATCGGCGAGAAAGCGACGGGCGAACAGAGGGTCGATCGGCCCTTCGAGCGAGAAGGCATGGCCGGCGACGATCCGAGCGGCATAGTGCTGGACGGAAGTCGGGTAGCGCAAACGGGCGAGAACATTCCGGGTGAGACGGGCACTCCGGATTGCGTGGCCCTCACGCTCCGTGCCGGCCACGACCTTCCCGAGGTCGTGGAGAAGGCAGGCGAGCCGCACCACGAGTCGCAGCGAAGCGTCCGCGGCGTTTTGCACGACGGCGAAGACGTGCTCATCGAGCGGCAGCGGCTGTCGGTCGGTACCCAGAGAGTGACCGATTGCCGGGATGAACTCGGGGATGATCTGAGTGAGGATGCCCGTGTCTCTTGCCAGCACGAGCGCCTTCCGCGGAGTGCGACCAAGCAACAGCTTCGACAGCTCGCCCATTCCGTCGGCCTTGATCCCGCCTCCAATGCGTTCTGCCGAAACGTGATCGAGACCGCCGGCGCCGGCTCTCATCTGAGCCAGCGTCTCGGCTGCGAGGTCGAATTCGAGCTGAGAGACGAAGCGAACCGCCCGCACGAGACGAAGCGGATCGTCTTCGAAGCTGGTCGGTGTGACGGTCCGAAGCAGACGGGATGCGAGATCGTCCGCTCCTCCGAATGGATCGACCAGCGTGCCGTCGCTGAGCCTTCGGGCCATGGCGTTGATGGTGAAGTCCCGTCGGGCCATGTCCTCCTCGATCGAGATCGACGCGTCGCTGACGATGGTGAAGTCGCGGTGTCCCGGGCCGGACGAGCGTTCGGCCCGCGGCGGAGTCAACTCGATCCCGGCGGGCGCCAGGGCACGGATCGAGCTGTCGCCCGGATAGAGGCGGACTCCGACGAGCTGGCCGTGGACATCCATGTCCTCGACGCGTCCGTGCGGTTCGAGCAGCGCGCGCAGCTCGGCCTGGTCGACGCCCGGAACGAGGAAGTCCTCGTCCCGATGGGGCACACCGAGGAGTTCGTCACGGACGGTGCCGCCGACGACGTACGCGTCGATGTCGAGCGAGCGAATGTAGGCACGGATCTCGGAGGGCACAGGTGGATTCTGCCCGCCCCGACCGGTCGACGCGTGGTGCGCGTCTCTACAGGTGAGCTACTGCCTCGACCTCGACGAGCGCACCAGACGGAAGGCGGGAGACCTCGAACGTCGAGCGAGCCGGCGGCCGATCGCCGACGTACCGCGCATATACCTCGTTCATAGCCGTGAAGTCACCGAGATCCTGAAGGAACACGCTCGTCTTGACGAGGTTCGCAAGCGAGCTGCCCGCCGCCTCGAGGATTGCGGTGAGGTTCTTCATGACCTGATCGGTCTGAGCGGTGATGTCGCCCCCGATCGTCGTGTCTCCCGGCTCGAGGCCGAGCTGTCCGGCGACGAACACGAGCTCGCCGACGCGGATCGCCTGGTTGTACGGAGCTCCCTGAAACGGCGCGGGAGCACTCTCGGTGCGAATGACGACCTTCTCCATGATCTGACCTCCTGCTCCTATGAGTTCAGCGCTTCGGCCAATGCAACGCCGAGCGCCTTGAAGATTGCCTCGAGCACGTGGTCGGTGTCCTCGCCCTCGATCAGCCGCACGTGCAGTGTCAGCGTCGCGCTGCTCGTGAGCGTCGCAAGAAAGCGAGCGGCGATATCCGTACCGAGACCTCCCGCGCCGGTGATGTCCGCGTTCGACGCGACGAGAGACGTGTCGGACGACTCGACGACCACCATCGCGAGAGCCTCCGCCGACAGCATGACGGCGCTCCCGTGGGCCCCCTTCCTGAGAAGGGGTGCGAGGGCTCCGCCGATCGCCGCTCCCGCCGCGTCGACCTCGGCAGCCGGATCGCCCGGGTCGATCTCGAGCGCGAGGTCGAATCGTCCTGCGGTGGCGAACACCACGAGCAAGTGGTCGAGCAGCGGCACGCCAGTGGAAACGTTGGCGTGCCCGCTCCCTGGCGCGATCCGGGCGCCGCTCACAGCTCGCCGCGCACGATGTCAGCGCCGAGAGCCCGAAGGCGCTCGTCTATCCGCTCGTACCCACGATCGATCTGCCGGATGTTCCCGATGCTGGACCGTCCCTCGGCGCAGAGAGCCGCGATCACCATGGCCATGCCGGCGCGGATGTCGGGGCTCTCGAGTCGCTGGCCGACGAGCTTTGCCGGGCCGGTGACGACCGCGCGATGGGGGTCGCAGAGAACGATGCGGGCGCCCATCGAGACGAGCTTGTCGACGAAGAAGAGGCGGCTCTCGAACATCTTCTCGAAGACGAGCACCGTGCCGTTGGACTGGGTCGCCGCGACGACGGCGATCGAGGTGAGGTCGGCCGGGAACGCAGGCCAGATGCCGCTCTCGATCTTCGGGATCTGCCCGCCCAGATCGTCGATGACGGCGAGCCGCTGTCCGGGGCGGACGCGGAGCGTCGAGGTGCCGAACTCGAACTCGATCCCGAGCTTCCGGAACGCGGGGACGATCGCGATGAGATCATCAGGCTCGACATCCTCGATCGTGAGATCGCCGCCAGTGACCGCCGCGAGTACGGCGAAGCTCGCGACCTCGATGTGCTCGGGCCCGATGCGATAGGAGCAGCCGCCGAGCCTCTCGACGCCCTGAATCCGCAGCACGTTTGAGCCGATTCCCTGGATCTCGGCACCGAGGCTGACGAGGAAACGGCACAGATCCTGGATGTGCGGCTCACACGCAGCGTGCCCGACGATCGTCTCGCCCGCCGCGAGCACCGCTGCCATGATCGCGTTCTCGGTGCCCATCACCGAAGCCTCGTCCAGGAACATCCGCTTGCCGACCAGCTTCTCGGCTCGGAGGTCGTAGGCGCCGTTGAGCTCCATCGTGACACCGAGCTCGGCAAACGCGTGGATGTGGGTGTCGAGGCGGCGCCGTCCGATCACGTCGCCCCCCGGCGGCGGTACGACGGCCCGGCCGAAGCGGGCCAGAAGCGGTCCGGCGAGCAGGAACGAGGCACGGATCTCGCGACAGAGGTCGGAATCGAGCTCGACCTTCGAAACACCCGAGCTGTTGACGCGAACCTCGTTCGGCCCTGTCCAGGCGGCATCCGCTCCCAGATCGACGAGCAACTCGACCATCACCTCGACGTCGCGAATGCGAGGCACGTTCGAGAGCACCACGTCGTCCGAGGCAAGCACCGTGGCGGCAAGGATTGGCAGCGCACCGTTCTTGTTCCCGGAGGCACGTATCGTGCCGGAGAGCGGGCGACCGCCCTGGATGACAAACGACTGCATGAGGCGGGCGCTATCGTACCCGTGCCGTGGAGGTGAGCCGAGACAATGCGTGGACGACGCTGACGCGCTACACGACGAGCGAGTCACTGTTGCGCCATGCGCTTGCAGTCGAAGCGTCCACGAGGTGGTACGCGCGGCACTTCGGCGAGGACGAGGAGCTCTGGGGCTGTACCGCCCTGCTCCACGACTTCGACTACGAGGTCCATCCCACGCTCGACAAGCACCCACAGGACGGCGCGCCGATTCTGCGCGAGGAGGGGTATCCCGAGGTCGTGATCGAGGCGGTGCTCTCGCACGCAGAGCACCTCGCCATGCCGCGCGACACGCCGCTGAAGCGGACGCTCTTTGCTTGTGACGAGCTCTCCGGCTTCGTGCACGCCTGCGGGCTCGTCCGTCCGACCGGGCTCGAAGGTCTCGAACCGAAGTCGGTGCGGAAGAAGCTCAAGCAGCCGTCGTTCGCCGCCGGTGTCCATCGGGATGAGGTCTACGCGGGAGCGGAGCTCCTTGGCCTCGAGCTCGACGACCACATTGCGAACGTCGTCAGCGCGCTACAGCCGATTGCGGGCGAGCTCGGATTGCCCGTCTCTGCCGCCTAGCGGCTCACGATCGACTCCTCCAGGGCACCGTGACGGATGCGGGTAGACCGGCCGGATAGCAAGGCCCGTCCCCGGTGGCAGCTCCCTCGCCGACCCAGATGTGTGCGGCAACCTCGAGGCCCGCTGGGTCGGCGAGCGTGTCGGCCGCGAACGACAGCGTCGGACGCCCGGGACCGTCCCAGAAGACGACCGTGCCGCATGTGAGGCAATGACCCCGGCTTGCCTCGTACTCGGAGACGGCTGCCCGCTCCCAGGCAAGAGCCGAGTCGTCCGCGACCACGAGATCCTCCCGCCGAGCAGCCGAGGCCGCCCAGGGGCCGCCCGTCGCCGCAATACACGCATCGCAGTGGCAGATGAGCACGTCGCGCACCGGGCCGTCGACCGTGTAACGCACGTCGCCACACGTGCAGGCGCCCGCCCTCACGGGCTCAGAGCAGCGACGAGTCGAGCGAGGTCGCCGTCCGATGTCCACCAGCCGCACGAGACCCGGATCAGGCCGCGTCCTGGGATCTCGCGCACGTGGACTCCGGCCAGGCGGAGCTCGTCGACGACCTCCGCCGCTTCCCGCTCCACCTTGAAGGAGACGAGCGTCGAGCGATCGGCCGGTGTGATGACCTCGACGGCGTCAGCAAGGATGGAGCGGCACTTTTCCGCGACCGCGGCTGCGTGGTCGAACATCCACTCCCGGCGCTGCGCAAGCGCGGTCAGCAGCCCCGCGAGAGAGGATGTCGATGCCCAGTTGGGATCGAAACGTGCGGCGCCGGGGCGACATGCGAACGCTCCGTCGGACTCGAATCCGGCCTGTGAGAAGGAGCTGGGCGATGCCACGCGGAGCCGATCGGGGTCGGCGACCACGAGGCCGCCCGTCGAGTCCGGCCCGCAGAGCCACTTCTGACCCGAGATCGTGAGGAAGTCCATGCCCCCCGCATCGACGGGGATCGCTCCGACCGACTGAGCGCCGTCCACGAGAATCGGAACGCCCGTCGCCTCGCGAAGGTCGCGAACAGGGAGAACCCGTCCGGTCGTCCAGAGAACGTGGGACAGTGCGAGAAGCTTCGTTCGCGGCGTGACGGCGGCAGCGATGGAATCGGGATCGGGCCGGGTGACGATCACGCGCGCGCCTGACGCATGGACCGGCCCGAGCAGGCCGAAATGCTCGTCGGTCGTCGTGATCACCTCGTCCTCGGAATCGAGATCGAGACCCAGGAGCACGATGTTGCATCCATCCGTTGTGCTCGAGGTGAGCGCAACCTTGTCCGCGTCGACGCCGACGACCGCTGCGAGGCTCGCTCGAACCGCCTCGCGGAGCGCGAGCGCGCGCTCGAAGTACGGTTTGCCGGTCCGACCAGCCTCGAAGTCATGCGCGGTCTCAGCCTGCATCGCCTCGATCGTGCCGCGGGAGAGCGGGCCGAAGGTGCCGGCGTTCAGGTACGCGATTCTCTCGAGCGCCGGGAACTGCGCGCGCGCCTCGCCGAAGTCGGCAGGCTGCTGGGCTGTGACGGGGTTCTGCACCTTCGCCAATCTTGCACGAGACGGAGGATCCCGGCCCGGGAGAGGCACTCCGGCCACTCCCGGACTCGCAACGCCGGTCCCTTCTCTAGGCTAGGCGACCGATGCGTGTCGTTCTCGTCGACCCTCCCGCTTACACGCCGCCGTACGATCACGCGCTTGCGGCGGCCCTTGCCCGTCGAGGAGTCGATGTGCGTCTCCTCACGTCTCGATTTCGCTACGGGCCCGTTCCGCAGGCTGCCGGATACCGGGTCGATGACGGTCTGTATCGCATCTCGTCGGGGATCGGCCCGCGACGGGCGCGCCTCGCCGTCAAGGCTCTCGAGCATCCGCTCGCCCTGGCTCGCGTCGGGATGACATCGGGCGACGTCGTCCACGTGCAATGGGTTGCTTCGCCCAACGCCGACGCCTGGCTCCTGCGGGCGCGCGCGCCCCTCGTGTTCACGGCGCACGATCTCCTGCCCCGGCGAACGGCCGGCCACACGGCTACCTGGCGACGGCTGTTCGGCCGCTTCGACCGCGTGATCGTTCACAGTGAGCGCGGCCGCCGGACGCTCGCGACCTTCGGCGTCCCCGAGTCGAAGTTGCGTGTCATCCACCACCCCGTCTTTCGCAGCGCTCCGGCGCGAGCCGACGACGGCAACACCGTCCTTGCGCTCGGGGTGATCCGCGAGTACAAGGGGCTTCCCGATGCCGTCGAGGCCGTGCTCGCCGTTTCCGGCGCACGACTGCTCGTCGCAGGCGACCCGCGGATCCCCCTTGACGACATGCGCGACGCAGTCGGCGACCGAGGAGAATGGCGGCTGGGATATCTCAGCCAGGCCGAGCTGGACCTGGCGCTCGGGGCGACGACGGTCGCGGTCTTTCCCTACGCCGACGAGCTCGACCAGTCCGGTGCTCTCCTCCGAGCGCTCGGCGCGGGCGTGCCCGCCGTCGTGTACGACGTCGGTGGTCTCGGAGAGATCGTCGACGCGTTCGGGGCGGGTCGCGTCGTGGCACCGGGAGACATCGGCGCTCTCACGGTGGCCATCCGCACCTTGCTACGAGATGCTGACGAGCTCGCGGAGGCCCGGGCAGGCGCAGCTCGGGCTCGCGATACCCTCACCTGGGACAACGCCGCGGCAGCCCACCAGTCGCTCTACGACGAGGTCTCGTGAGGTTCCGGCGTCACGGCCGCTTCCACGATCTCGTGCAGCGGCAACTTGATCTCTTCGTCGTCGACGATGAGGAACTGCTGGCCGAGGCGGCAGACGCCGAGCTCGCGTGGAATTCCGCGGCTGCCGAGTCGGCCGAGGATGCGTACGGTGACTACCAGCTTGTCGTAGATGCAATCGCGGACAGGCTGCTCGACATCCGCGAGTCCTACTCGCAGACGCTCGACGAGAGCGCGGCGACCGAGTATGCGACCGAGTTCAACCGGGAGGCGACTCGGCGGTTCCGTCGCTATGCGACGCTGCTCGCCGATCTCGACGGCAAGTAACCGGGCCGTTCAGGGATCTGCGTCGAGGGATAGCTCCTGCGGATCGCGCGGCCGGAGACAGTGCGCCAGCTTCAGATGCACAGAGGCCTCCGCCTGGCGTCCCTGCTTTGCGAGGGCGCGGCCGAGTGCGTAGTGGGCGTACTCGTCGACCGGCGAGAGCTCCAGGACCTTCCGGAACTCGAGCTCGGCTGCCTGCCAGTGCGTGATCCTGAAGTATGCGATTCCGAGCGCCTCGCGGATCGAGGCCTTCTCCGGTTCGAGCCGACGAGCTTTCTCGAGTGGCACCGTCGCCTGCGCCGCCGCGCCGTCCCGGAGTCGGGACCGCCCGAGCTGATAAAGGTCGTACGCCTCGCTCACGATCTCATGGTGCCAGTTCGATCACTGGCTGCGGAGCGACTTGAGCGCGAGAAATCCTCGCACGCGCCGGGCAGGCCCGAGACGTCGTCGTAGCGCGGCGATGACCGACCGGACCTCGACCCGGGCCTCGTCGGCGGCGGCCGCTGCGCCGTCGAGTGGTCCGTAGCGGGCACGCGAGAACGCCGCCTCGAACGCCGCGCTTCCCACGCCGAACCCGGTCAGCTCCGTGGCGAGCTCGAAGACGGGAGTCGAGACGGTGACGGGAGCTCCCTGGTCGCAGATGAATGCCGCGATCTCGGCACGCGCTGCGGTGGCACGTCCGCGCGGGTCCCGCACGGACGAGCGGCGGATCCGCCGTACGCTCTTGGCTCCCGCGAGCACGAAGAGCGAGACGATGAGTCCGAGGGGCGGCGTGACGGCCCACCAGTTGAACGTGTCCTTGGCCAGCTGCTCGGGCGCGACGGGTACACCTCTTCGCTTCGGGTTTCGCCCGGCCGCATCCTCTCCGAGAAATCTTCCCGTCCCGAGGGCCCTGACCGCGTCCGCGGAATCAGATGCATTCGTGTACGTGGCCGACAGCGTTCCGCGGCCGGGTGTCGGATCGAACGGAAGCCAGCCGTGGCCGGCGAACCAGACCTCGACCCATGCGTGTGCGTCATGGTCGGTGACCGTCCAGCCACCGTCCTCCCACTTCCCGCGCGTGAAGCCGACCGCGACCCTCGCCGGAATTCCGAGGTACCGGAGCATGAGGGCCATCGTTCCGGCGAACTGCTGACAGTATCCGCGCTTCGAGCGCTGCTGGAAATCTGCGAGGGCCGGTAGCCCCCGGGGAGGCGGAGGGTGCTGGTCGTAGACGAATCCCCCGCGTGACCGCAACCATCGTTCGATTGCGATCGTCGCCTCGAACGGTGTACGTGCGCCCGCAGTGAGGCGCCGCGCTTCGCGCCAGGTCTCGCGGTACGGCAGCAGCGGCTGGTAGCGGAGATCGGTGAAGAGCGCCTCGACTTCCGCAGCCCTCCCCCGAATCCCGAACGGCGGCACGGTCGGGCGCCCCACGGTCAGGTAGCGCGCAAGTTCGGCCGGGTAGGTCGGGGGCGCCCGCAGGAGTTCCTCAGGGGTTGGGTTCGGCGCGTAGCTCCACACCGTGTATCGCCGCAGCGCGCTTGCGCCAGCCTGCTTCACGATGACGCCGCCGCTCCGAACGCGAGGTCGCGGATGGGTGCCAGGATCGATCGCCACCGGCTGGGCCGCCGCGACGATGTGGTCATCGAGGAGCGCGCGGACATCGACTGTCTGCTTGACCCAGTTCCTGGGCAGTGCGGCTGCGCGCGGTAGGAGACGATCCGGAGGAAGGCGTCGCCCAGCGAAGCCCAACCCGGAGTCACTCGCGTGGAGACTCTCGAGCCAACGATCTCCGGCGAACGTATCGAGTGTGGTCGCGCGCCAGTAGAGCCCCCGGCGTGGTGCCGCCACCCGCAGCACGGTGGTCTTCTCGGCGGGGAAGTCGATCCCGGTGTAGTCGGAGCTCCACACGAGCGTCACCGTTCTCCCGGCATCCGTCTCGCCGAACAGATCCCAGTGTCTCCAATCGAGCGCCGCAACGGACGGTCGTGCGCCCACGGCCGCGAGGACGACAGCAGCCAGGGTGACGCCGGCGACGACCGTTGCTCCGGGAGGAAACCCGGCCCGGTCGGCCATGCCCGCGATTGCCACCGGCCAGAGGACGGCAACAAGTGCAACCGCCCCCATCGCGACCGTGTTCCGGGACGGATTGACGGTCACAGGGATTCCGACCCCGGCGGCAGCAATCGTGGCGGCGACGAACGGTCGTTCGCCGGCCGTTGCGGCAACCCCGACAGCGAGCGTCGCGGCGAGAAGAGCGACGAGCGCGTGAAGCTCCGCGTGGGTCGCAGAGACGAACGGAGGCGCGACCGCGTATGCGTCCATCAGGCCTCTATCGACGATGTCCGCGACGTTCTCCGATGCGATGCGCACGAGGACGACGGCGACGCCGAGGGTGACGCTGCCGGCGGCGGCGAGGCGTACAAGAGGTCGCGACGGCAGCGACGCGAGCAACGCTGCAGCCGCGAGGCCGATGAAGACAGCGGGTCTTGCGCCGGACTCGAGCGTCGCCCAGGCGAACGCGATGGCCGCTACGGGAACGCCGGCGGCGGCAAGTCGTCGCGAGCTGCCGCTAGGCACTGAGTGACCTCGCGAGACCGCCGGACAGGGAATCCTCGATCGTCATCCCGGCCGAGATCACCGACACCGGGATGCCCTGCGCGGCGGCTCGAAGGACTTCCGGGTGAGCCCGCCCGGGATCGCGGCCGGCGAACGTCTCGCTCGCAACGACGACAAGTGAGACTCTACGACCCCGGCCCTTGAGCTCGATCATCGGTCCCACGGCGACGGCGGGCCGCCCGGTCACGACGATGATCTCCCGCGCGTGCCCAAGCGGTCCCGATGTCGATCGCAGTGGCCCGCTGACACGACTTCCGGCGACTGGAACCACGCCGGCCAGGGCGTCGAGGGCCAGATCCCAGTCGTGTCCTCCCGAACTGACAGGAACCGCACCGAAAGAGGCCGATGAGCCGACGATGACGACACGCCGGTTCCATGACGCGTGCGCCAGCGCGAGTGCTCCCGTAGCTCGTACTGCAGCGTCGAAACTCGACGCTCCGAGTGGTCCCGCCACCCCGTCGGGGTCCTGATCGATCACGACCACGAGCTCATCGCGTGGCGCGTCGTCGAGCTCCTTCACCATCAATCGGCCTCGGCGCGCGGTGCTGGGCCAATGAACCGCGCGGAGCGGCTCGCCGGGCACGTGGTCTCGAATCGCGTGAATCTCGAAGCCGGATGCCGTCCGGAAAGTCGATCGTGCGACGCCGGTCTCGCGCGCGCCCTGGGTCGAGAAGACAGAGCGAAGGAGAGGAATCCGTGGCCGGATGAGAACGACGAGTTCGTCGTCGACTTCCTGCTCCAGCCGCTCGAGGCCGAGAGGATCTGACAACGTCGCCCTCAGCGGGCCGAGCCGGTGTCGACCCCGAGGTAGGCCCGAGAAGGCGATCTCCACGCGATGGCAGTGGACTCGACACTGCTTCTCGATCTCGCCGAGCTGCTGGCGGAGCTCGATCGACCCGCCGAGGAACCGCTGGTGCCGGCCAAGGCTGATGAGAATCCGCACCTCCCCGCCCTCGAGCCGCTCGCCCGGCAGAAGACGGCGTTCGAGCCCGAGCGACTCGCCTGCTCGTCGCGCCCAGAGTCGAGCGAAGACGCCAGCGAGCACGAATCCGACGCCGATGACCACAGCAGGAGTCGAGCCAAAGGCCCAGGATGAAAGCAGGGCGATGACCCCGAGCGCGATAGCGACGGAGCTTCTTCGTCTCACACCGGCGGTGGCGTGCCCTCGAGCGCTTCGCGGATGACCTCGTGCGTCCCGATGCCGGCCGAGCGTGCCTCGGGAGCGAGCAACAATCGGTGCGCGAGCACCGGTTCAGCCATCTGCCGGATATCCTCGGGCGTTACGAATTCTCGCCGCTGCAAGAGGGCGTGCGCCTTCGCTACCCGGAGGAGAGCGATCCCCGATCGGGGGCTGGCGCCAAGGGCGAGCTGAGCGCTGTTTCGCGTGTGCTGAAGAAGCTCGACGACGTACCTCCTCACGCTCTCCTCGACGAAGACGTCGCGGGCTGCCAGGATGGCGTCGTCTATCTCGTCTCGCCCGGCCACGGCGACGACGCGGTCGAGCGGTGGCTCTCCCGTCTGCTCTGCGAGCATGCGCGACTCCTCGCCGAGCGGTGGATATCCGATCGCCATCTTGACCGCGAACCGATCGAGCTGGGCCTCCGGCAACGGATACGTGCCCTCGTACTCGACGGGATTCTGCGTCGCGATGGCCAGGAACGGCCGGTCGAGCGGATACGTCTCGCCATCGACTGTCACCTGCGTCTCCTGCATGGCCTCGAGGAGCGCCGACTGCGTTTTCGGGGAGGCGCGATTCACCTCGTCCACGAGCAGGATGTTGGTGAACACGGGGCCGCGGCGAAACCGGAAGCGACCCTCCTGCTGGTCATAGACGTTGACGCCCGTGACATCGGACGGAAGGAGGTCAGGGGTGAACTGGAGGCGCGAAAAACGAAGCTCGAGCGTGCGGGCCAGGGTCTTCGCGAGGACGGTCTTCCCGACCCCCGGAACGTCCTCGACGAGTACATGACCCTGGGCGAGCAGGCACAGCAGCGGCAGCCGAAGAGTCTCGACCGGCGCATGAACGACACTCGCAAGACTCGCGACGACACGGTCGGCGAGGTCACCGGCTGCGTGTGCCCGCGACGGCTCGAGCGCTGCCGATTGGCTCATGAACGTCCCTCGAGCAGGCGTTCGACCTCGTCGAGAACGGCCGCTGCAATCACCGGCTTCGGCGCGCGAGGGACGTGCTGGTCTGCGCCCGCTGTCACCAGCGTGACCTCGTTCTCGACGCTGTCGAACCCGATGTCGCTGCGCCCCACGTCGTTGTAGACGACGAGATCGACGTTCTTGTCGGCGAGCATCGTGCGCTTGCGCTCGAGCCCGGACGCGCCGTGCTCGGCGCCGAACGCGACCAGAACTTGCTTCGCCGTTCTTCGCCGGCCGAGCTCCGCCGCGATGTCGAGCGTCGGGGTGAGCTCGACGAGCCACGAGTCGTCGTCCTTTGGCCGCTTGCCGTCGACCGGACGTCGCTGCACGGTAGTCGCCAACGGCGGCGGCCATCACGATCACATCGGCGTCCGACCGAAGGAGAGCCTCACGCTCGAGGTCGGCCGCCGACGGCGTGACGACCACGTCCACGCCCGACGGGAACGGAGCGCTGACGTTCGCTGCGAGTACCGTCACGCGAGCCCCTCGCCTGCGCGCCTCGGTGGCGAGAGCGAGTCCCATCCGACCTGATGAGCGATTGCCGATAAACCGGATCGAGTCGATCGGTTCCCGCGTTCCCCCAGCGGTAACGAGAACGTCGAGGCCTTCGAGCGACCGCGAGGCTCGAAGCAGGCGTTGGGCACGCGCGACGATCTCATCCGGCTCGGCCATCCGCCCGATCCCTATCTCGCCCTCCGCGAGCTCACCAGTCGCGGGCCCGACGATGTCCACGCCTCGCTCTCGCAGCAGCGTGAGGTTCGCCTGTGTTGCCGGGTGTTCCCACATACGGCTGTTCATGGCGGGCGCGACGAGAAGCGGCCCGTCGTGGGCAAGGACGGCCTCGGTGAGCACGTCGTCTGCGAGGCCGTGTGCAAGGCGGGCCATCGTGTGTGCGGTCAGCGGTGCGATGACGACGAGGTCGGCGTGCTGGAGATGGGGATAGAGCCCGGACGTTGACCTCGGAGGCACGGGTGTGCGCGCCAGGGCGGCGAAAGTCTCGGCCGCCACGAATCGTTCGGCTCCACGTGTCGGCATCGGTAGCACTTCGTGCCCCGCCCCGATCAGCAGGCGAATGACCTCGCAGGCCTTGTAGGCGGCGATGCCGCCGGTGATGCCAAGAATGATTCGCGCCACCACCGTAGTGTGCCCGTAACACGAGGCACGGTGTGGAGCGCGAGGAAGGGGAAAGAGTGCTAGGCGGGCGAGGTGTAGCGGATTTTCGCCTGGGCGATCTCTTCCATCGCCATCGTGAGGTAGTTCTTCGACCTCGACTCGATCAACGGCGGTGGTGCGCTGTCGAAGCCCATGCCCTCACCGAGCTGATGGTGGTAGCTGTTGATCTGCCGGGCCCGTTTGGCGGCGACGATGACGAGCGCGTACCGCGAGTCCACATGCTCCAGGAGATCATCGATGCGAGGTTCGATCACGAGGGTGCCATGGTAGCTGCGAACTCGAGCTCCCGCTCGACGATTGCGCAGAGCGAGCCCGTGGCGCGCCGGACGTCGTCGTTTCGCACCATGTAGCGGAACCTGTGGGCCTGCTCGAGCTGGTGCCGCGCGAGCTCGATGCGATCGCCGATCTCGCCGGTCGACTCCGTTGCCCGCTCTCGCAGCCGTCGCTCGAGCTCGTCCACGGGCGCGGCGATGAAGAGCGTGACGCTGCCCGGCACGTCGCGCTGAACATGGAGCGCACCGTCGAGCTCGAGCTCGAGGACGCAGACGCGGCCGTCATCGGCGACACGCTGCATCTCGGAGCGCAACGTCCCGTACCGCTTCCCGGAGACGTACTGGACGTGCTCGAGGAAGGCCCCCTGCTCGATCAACGCCACAAAGGTGCTCTCCTCGAGGAAGTGATACTCGACACCGTTCGTCTCGCCCGGGCGCTGCGGACGTGTCGTGGCGGAAACCGCGACCTCGAGCGCCGGAATGCGCTCCGCGAGCTCCTTGATCAACGTTCCCTTGCCGGCGCCCGACGGGCCGGTGATGACGAAGACGGGAGCTTGAGGCACGCGGCGGGCCGCTCGAGCTATCGGTTGAACAGCGACACGAGTTCGGCGCGCTGCCGCTCGGAGAGTCCGCCGACGGTCTTCGACTGACTGATCCTGCACTGGTTCAGCAGCCGTGCGGCCTTCACGCGTCCGAACTTCGGAACGGCCATGAGCATGTCGAAGACCTTCGCAGTCGACACGTACTCAGGAGGATCGAGCAGGATGCCTTCGATCTGGACGGTGCCGTCCTTGAGATCCTTCTTCAACTGGGCTCGACGAACGCGAATGTCGTTCGCCCGCTTGAGGGCCTCCATCCTCTGGTCGAGCGACCGGGCTGGTGCCTGGACATGAATCTTCGACGAGACCATCAGCGCACGAGTCTAGCAATCCGGCGGGAAGGGTCAAGCAGAACCGTTTTCACCCATTTGCAGGACAATTGTTCTGTCAACTGTTGGCAGCCGATCGAGCATCGATCGGATCCGCATAGCCAAGGCCCTCGGCTTCGCTTGCGAGCTCGGCACGAACCCGCTCGGGTGCTGTCGGATCGGCAAACATGACGGTGCCCAGCGAGACAATGCTCGCGCCCGCCGCAACGAGGTCGAGAGCGTCCCGTCCTGACTGCACGCCACCGAGCCCGACGATGGGAACGTCGACCGCTCGAGCACACGCGGAGACACATGCGAGAGCGACGGGCTTGAGCGCGGGCCCCGAATAGCCGCCAACTCCCCGTGCCAGGATCGGCTTCAGTGTTGTCGGGTCGAGGGCCATGCCACGGAGCGTGTTGACGAGCGTCAGTCCGTCCGCGCCGGCCGCGACCGCTGCGCGCGCGGATTCCGCGATGTCGTAACTGGCCGGGGAAAGCTTCGCGTAAAGGGGTTTCGTCGTCCGCCCGCGGCACGCCGCGACGATCTCGGCCGACGATTCGGGCGCTTCCTCGACGTTCGGGCAGGAGAGGTTGAGCTCGATCGCCTCGACATCCGGCCGCCCGTCCAGCAGTTCGCAGATCCCCGCGTAGTCGGAGGCGGAAAAACCGCCGACCGAGACCCAGACTCGGAGGTTGAGGGCCACGAGCGCGGGCAACGTGCTCGCGAGAAACGCTGCGATTCCGGGTCCCTGAAGCCCGATCGAGTTGAGCATTCCCGAGGCGGTCTCGGCGATCCTGACCGGGGCGTTGCCCTCGCGAGGCTCCGGCGTGATCGTCTTCGTCACGAACGCGTCGAGTTGAGCGGCAACGTCCGGGGCCGTCAACGCGTCCAGGCAGCCACTCCCGTTGAGAATCGGGACGCTCACGCCGCGCGGAGCACCGGCCCCGCGATGCAGAGGCGCTGCAGCCGACCGTCGAGCTCGACCACGCAGCCGTAACAGGCCCCGTAGCCACACGCCATCGGCGCCTCCCAGGCGAGCTGCGCCCGTGGGGCGAGGTGCCGCACCGCCTCGAGCATCGGCTCGGGGCCGCAGGCGAGAACGTCTTGCGGGTCGTCTGGGAGCAGCGACGTGACGAGGATGGGATCCAGCACCACCTCCGCTCCGGGGACGAGGGCCGCCGCCTCTGCATGATGTGCCGAGCGAAAGCCGAGGATCGCACGAACGGCCCGGAGGGCCTGAGCGACGTAGGGGAACGGCGCGACGCCGATTCCCCCGCCGACGATGAGCGGCCGAGGAACCGTGAGGTCGAAGCCGTTTCCGAGCGGGCCGAGCACGTGTAATCGGTCTCCGACCGAGAGGCCGCAGAGGGCTCTCGTCCCGGCCCCGATCGGATCGATCAGGAAGCACAGCTCGCCGGCCTCCGCGAGACACAGAGACATCGGCCGGGGCAGCACGTGCCCCGGCGGGTGGAGCATGAAGAACTGCCCGGGCGCTCCCCGGTCGACCCGCCCTTCGGCAACCCGCAGCAGTGTGTATGGACCGATCGCCTCGGTTCCCGTGACCCTCAACACCTCGCCGGTCGCCCCGGCTACGGGGCCTGTCACGACTCGATCCCGATCCGCTCCTGCAGTGAGAGAGCGGTCTCGGCTCGGGCGTTCGCGATCGCGTGCACGGCCGCAGCTGCGCCGGAGATGGTGGTGATGCACGGCACCCTGGCGCCGAGCGCCGCCTCGCGGATGCGATAGCCGTCGGCCCGGGCGCCTGAGCCTTGCGGCGTATTGATGATGAGGTCGCAGCGGCCGTCGGCTATGAGGTCCACCACCGTCTGCTCATCGTCAGACGCATCCGCGACCTTCGCCACCTCCTCCACCTCGAGCCCGGCGGCGCGCAGCGTCCGGGCGGTGCCGTCGGTGGCGACGATCTCGAATCCGAGCCCCGCGAGGGCTGCCGCAATCGAGACGACGCTCGCCTTGTCGTTGTCGTTCACCGACAGGAACGCTGTCCCGGTTGCCGGTAGTGGGCGCCCGGCCGCACGCTCGGCCTTCGCAAACGCGGTTGGAAGGTCGAACGCGCTCGCCATCACCTCGCCGGTCGATCTCATCTCGGGCCCGAGCACGGGGTCGGCACCCGGGAAGCGCGCGAAGGGCAGGACCGCTGCCTTCACGCTCACCTGGGTCGGTCGCGGCGTCGGCAGGTTCAGATCACTCAGCTTCATTCCCGCCGCGAGCTTGCATGCGGCCTCGACGAGATTGATCCCGATCGCCTTGGAGGCGAACGGAACTGTTCTGGATGCCCGTGGGTTGGCCTCGAGCACGTACACGGTCGAGTCGGCGATCGCGAGCTGGATGTTCAGCAGGCCGACAACACCGAGGGCCGGCGCCAGGCGCTTGACGATGTGCTCGACCTCGAGCGCGTTGGCGAGCGTCAGCGACTGAGCCGGCAGCACACACGACGAATCGCCCGAATGGACGCCGGCCTCCTCCACGTGTTGCATGACGGCCGCGATGAAGACGTCCTCGCCGTCGCAGAGGGCGTCGACATCGATCTCGACCGCATTCTCGACGAATCGATCGACGAGAACGGAACCCGAGACGGCACCCATGGCCCTGCGCAGTTGCGCATCGTCATAACACACTCGCATCGCTCGGCCACCGAGCACGTACGAGGGCCGCACGAGGACGGGGTAGCCGATCTCCGCCGCCGCGGCGAGCGCCTCGTCGGAGCCCTCGACGGTCGCCCACGGCGGGCAGCGGATGCCCAGTTCGTCGGCGAGGGCGCCGAAGAGCTCTCGATCCTCGGCGAGGTCGATCGCCGTCAGCGGAGTTCCCATGATCTTGTACCCCGCAGCCTCTATGTGACGTGCGAGGCGCAACGGAGTCTGGCCGCCGAACTGGGTGACGACGCCCTCGGGTCCCTCTCGGTCGAGTACCGCGAGGACCTCCTCCGGCGAAAGAGGCTCGAAATAGAGACGGTCCGAGGTGTCGTAGTCCGTCGAGACGGTCTCGGGGTTGCAGTTGATCATCACGGCCTCGTACCCGAGCGCGCGGAACGTCTGGACGGCGTGGACGCAGCAGTAGTCGAATTCGATCCCCTGACCGATGCGGTTCGGACCCGAGCCGATGATCACGACGCGCGGCTTCGTCGAAGGGGGAAGCGCCTCGTCCTCCTCGCCCCACGTCGAGTAGTAGTAGTTCGAGCCCGCCTCGACCTCACCCGCGCAGGAGTCGACGCGCCGATAGGAGGGCTTGATCCCCTTCGCGTACCGGGTGCGGCGCACGTCGTCGCCGCTCGTGCCCCACGCGGCGCCGATCGAGTCGTCACCCCAGCCGGCGCGCTTGGCCCGGAGGATGTCGAGCGAAGCGAGCTCGCGCCTCGCATGGGCGAGCTGCTCTCTGAACCAGGGATGGACACCCTCGGGGATGTCGTCGAACGTCGCCCACGGAGTCGCTGAGCCCGGATCGAGCTCACGCGAGCCGAACCCCTTGAGGAACGCCTCCGTGAACGTGCGTCCGATTCCCATCGCCTCACCGATCGACTTCATCTGGGTGCCGAGCGTCGTGTCGGCCCCCGGGAACTTCTCGAAGGCGAACCGCGGGAACTTGACCACGACGTAGTCGAGGGTCGGCTCGAAGCTCGCGGGCGTCGTCTTCGTCAGGTCGTTCGGGATCTCGTCGAGCGTGTACCCCACAGCGAGCTTCGCCGCAACCTTCGCGATCGGATAACCCGTCGCCTTCGAGGCCAGCGCGGACGATCGTGAGACCCGCGGGTTCATCTCGATCACGCGGATCTCGCCGGTATCGCGATTGCGGGCGAACTGGATGTTCGAGCCGCCCGTTTCGACGCCGACCGCCCTGATGATCGCGACCGAGGCATCACGTAGCTCCTGGTAGGCCTCGTCCGAAAGAGTCATTTGCGGGGCGACGGTGACCGAGTCGCCCGTGTGGACTCCCATCGGGTCGAGGTTCTCGATCGAGCAGACGATCACCACGTTGTCGTTGAGGTCACGGATCACCTCGAGCTCGAACTCGTCCCAGCCACGAATCGACTCCTCCACGAGCACCTGCGTGATCGGGCTCTCCCGGAGCCCACGCTCGACGATCGCCCGGAGCTCCTGCTCGGTGTCGGCGAAACCGCCGCCGTGACCGCCCAGCGTGAATGCCGGTCTCACGACTGCGGGCGCCGGGATCTCGCCGAGCTCGTGGACAGAGGTCACGATCTGAGACCGAGGTGTGCGCAGGCCGCAGCTCTCGACCGCATCGCGAAACAGCGACCGATCCTCGGCTCGGCGGATCACTTCGACGCGGGCGCCGATCAACTCGACGCCGAGCTCGTCCAGGACACCCGCCTCCGCGAGCTCGATGGCGAGGTTGAGCGCGGTCTGTCCACCGAGCGTCGGAAGGAGGGCGTCGGGACGTTCGCGGCGGAGCACGTCCGTGACCCCCGCGACGTCCAGCGGTTCGATGTAGGTGCGATCTGCGAAGCCCGGATCGGTCATGATCGTGGCGGGATTCGAGTTGATGACGATCGTGCGGAATCCGTCCTCTCGGAGCACCTTGAGCGCCTGGCAGCCCGAGTAGTCGAACTCGCACGCCTGGCCGATCACGATCGGGCCCGAGCCGATGAGGCAGATCGACTCGATGTCGGTACGACGTGGCATCAGGCGGGCTGCAGGCCCTCGACCCACCGCTCGAGAATCGGCCACGCATCATGCGTGCCCGGGCCGGCCTCGGGGTGGAACTGGACGGAGCGCGCATTCAGCTCCGGGTAGTCGAACCCCTCGACGGTACCGTCGTAGAGCGACACATACGTGGCCTCGCGATCGTCGGACGCCGCCACTGCGAAACCGTGGTTCTGGCTCGTCACGAGGACGCGACCCGTGGCGCGCTCGAGCACCGGGTGATTCGCGCCCCGGTGGCCGAACGGGAGCTTGTAGGTCGAGTGCCCTGTGGCGAGCCCGAGTAGCTGATGGCCGAGACAGATCCCGAGCACGCTCGTCTTGCCGAGCAACTCCTGGATCGCGGCGACCTCCCAGACGAGGGGTTCCGGGTCGCCGGGGCCGTTGGACAGGAGGACGCCGTCATAGCCGGCGAGATCGTCCGCCGTAGCGGCGTGGGGATAGACCGTGACCGCTGCCCCGGCGCTCCGTAGGCGCCTCATGATCGAAGCCTTGGCGCCGTAGTCGACGACCGCGACCCTTACCCGGCCGTCCGCGTTGAAGCGCGTCGGCTCGACCGACGAGACAGCCGAGACGAGCGCCTGGCCCTCCATCGCGGGCTGTTGCCTGATCAGATCGATCGCTGCATTCGCGTCGAGCTCGTCCTCGTCGGCGATGACGGCCGCTCGCATCGCGCCCGCCTCCCGGATGCGCAGGACGAGCCTGCGCGTGTCGACGTCCTCGAGCGCGACGATTCCGTATGACGCGAGCCATTCGGCCCACGCAGCGCCCCCGCACCGCCGCATCAGGACGCCTTTGACCCAGGGTTGCGGAGACTCGAGCCGCGCGTCGTCGACGCCGTAGTTCCCGACCATCGGCGCGGTGAAGGTGACGAGCTGTCCGGCAAAGCTCGGGTCGGTAACGGTCTCCTGGTAGCCGGTCATCGCGGTCGTGAAGACGGCCTCTCCGTACGCCACGCCCGACGCCGCAACCGAACGCCCCGTGAGGACGGTGCCATCCTCGAGTGCGATGTATCCATTGCTCAAGCTGCGTACACCACCCTGCCGTCGGCCACCGTCTTGACGACAGCGCCTTTCAGCGTCTCGCCGAGCAGCCAGGAGTTCGTCGACTTCGACCTGAAGCCTTCCTCCGTCACGCGCCAGCGTGCGTCGAGATCGATGACCACGAGATTGGCCCGCTCGCCCACGGCGATCCGAGGGACGGGCAGGTCGAAGATCCGCGCAGGACCCGCCGACATCCGTTCGAGCACGAGCTCGAGCTCGAGCTCGCCGGTCTCGACGAGAAAGGTGTTGAGTGCTGCGAATGCCGTTTCGAGACCCGTGACCCCGAACGGCGCCTCTTCGAATGGTGTCTCCTTCTCGTGACGCGCGTGCGGGGCGTGATCCGTCGCAATACAGGCGATCGTGCCGTCCCGGAGCCCCTCGAGGAGCGCCTGCCGGTCGTCCTCCGAACGCAGCGGCGGATTCATCTTGCGGTTGGTGTCGAGTGTGCGCACGGTTTCGTCGGTGAGGCAGAGATGGTGCGGTGAGACCTCCGCGGTCACCGCGACACCCCTCAGTCGGGCCGTGCGTACCGCGGCAACGGACTCCCGCGCCGAGAGATGCATTATATGCAAAGGACGTTGCACATATGCGGCGATGCTGCAGTCACGCTCGATCATCACCGACTCGGCCACCGAGGGCCAGCCCGCCAGGCCGAGGGCGGCCGACACGGCTCCCTCGTTCATCTGCCCGTCCCGCGAGAGGCTCGGCTCCTCCTCGTGTAGGGCAAGGAGCTTTCCCGCCGCGCCGCTGTATTGCAACGCCCGCTGCATCAGGCCGGCCGAGATGACCGGGTGGCCGTCGTCGGTGAAGGCCGCCGCGCCGAGCCGGGCAAGCTCGATCATCTCGGTGAGCTCCTCACCGCGTAGGCCCTTCGAGATCGACGCGAGGAAGCCGGTCGGGATGGCAGCACCTTCGCGCGCCTGCTCGATCAGCGCGCCGAGCACCGCGGCCGAGTCGACGACCGGGGCGGTGTTCGGCATCGCGAGGATGGCACAGTAGCCACCCGCAGCTGCGGCAGCTGTGCCTGTCGGGATCGTCTCCTCGTCTTCGCGCCCGGGCACGCGCAGGTGGACGTGGGGGTCGATGAAGGCGGGTGCGACCACGAGGCCGGGCGCGGTCTCTCGCCCACGCTCGACACTCGTGATGACGCCGTCCTCGACCGTCACGTCGAACGCGCCGTCAACGCCTTCGGTCGGATCGACGACGCGCGCGCCACGGATCGTCAGGCTCTCGGCGGGCCCGTCGGACCAGAAGAGTGTCATGCAACGTCCAGTGGGCGCACGTCGCCGCCCGGGCCGCCGGCGAGCAGGTCATAGAGCACGGCCATCCGCACGACCAGGCCGGATCTCACCTGCTCCGAGATGAGCGATGCACCCGAGTCCGCGACCTGCGGATCGATCTCGACTCCTCGATTCATCGGTCCGGGGTGCATGACGATCTGGCCCGCTCGGAGGCGCTCGGGCGTGACTCCCCATTCGGCCGCGTACTCGCGCAACGAGGGGACGAACGCAGCGCCCGCGTCCATCCGTTCCCGCTGCATGCGCAACACGTAGACGACGTCGGCCGCCCCGATGTCCGCTATCGCCGTAGAGACCTCGCATCCCAGCTCCCCGATGCCACGTGGCATGAGCGTCGGCGGTCCGACGAGCGTCGTTCGCGCGTCGACGAGTGCGAGGGCCTCGACGAGCGAGCGCGCGACCCGCGAATGAAGCACGTCGCCGACGATCGCGACATGGAGGCCGTCGAGTCGACCGAGCGCTTCGCGCATCGTGTAGAGGTCGAGGAGCGCCTGCGTCGGATGTTGATGCTTCCCATCTCCCGCGTTTACGACGTGCGCATGCGTCACGTTCGCGACGAGGCCGGGAGCACCGATGTGTGGGTGCCGAATCACGATCACATCCGGGTCGTATTCCGCGAGCGTCAGCGCCGTGTCCTTGAGGGACTCGCCCTTGTCGACCGAAGAGCCTGACGACCGCAGCGCCATCGTGTCGGCCGAGAGCCGCTTCGCTGCGAGGTCGAAGCTCGAGAGCGTTCGGGTCGACGATTCGTAGAAGAGGTTCACGACGAGCCGTCCCCGCAGCGCCGGTAGCTTCTTCACCTCCCGGTCGAGGGAGCGTGCGATCGTCGCAGCGGTGCCGAGGAGGCGCTCGATGTCGCCGCGATCGAGATCGGAGATGCCGAGGAGATGGCGCCGCCGCGCCGGTCGGCTGTCGCTCCTCCGCGCAAACGAAGTCACCGTCGTCACCTCAGTCATCAGTCATCTGTGCTCCCGGCAAGAAGCACGCGATCCTGCCCGTCGATCTCGCTGAGCTCCACGCGCACGCGCTCGCTACTCGACGTGGGAACATTCTTGCCGACGTAGTCGGGGCGGATCGGGAGCTCACGATGGCCCCGGTCGATCAGGACTGCGAGTTGGACGCGCGCCGGCCGACCGTATTCGAGCAGGGCGTCTATCGCGGCCCGGATCGTGCGGCCCGTGTACAGCACGTCATCCACGAGCACGATCGTCTTTCCTTCGAGCTCGAAGTCGAGCTCCGTGCCACGGACGAGTGGCTGTGCGTGGAGTGGCGGGCCACCGCCCCGGGCGAGAACGTCGTCGCGGTGGAACGTGATGTCGACGGCACCGGCGTCGACCGAGACACCGGACCGCTCCGCAACGAGCAGCCGTAGCCGATCCGCGATCGGCACGCCTCGCGTGTGGATCCCGACGAGCGCGAGAGCATCGAGATCAGCGTTGCGCTCGATCAACTCGTGAGCGATCCGCGAGAGTGTCCGCGAGAGTGCTGCGTCGTCGAGCAGAATTTTCGGCGCCGTACGGCCCGGTACGTCCGTGTTCACTGTGCTCCTTTCCGGCCTCTCCGGGCCGGTTTAAAGGTTCGCCACGTAGTGTACGACAGGCGTCCGACGACCACCGGATCGGCGTCTCAGCCGGAGCTGCCGACCACGATCAGCTGATCGAGTCGCACTACGACCTCGTCCGGCAGATCCCGCGCTGCTCGGGCAGTGCCCTTGGCGAGCTCGGCGGTGGAAAGGAGATCAAAGGTCGAGATGTGCCGCCCGTGGATGCGTGCAAGCGCCTCGGCGCGAGTGAGCGTGGTCTCGGTGATCAGGCGCCTCGTCCCGATGCGCGGGAACCCCGATGCGGCGAGCTCCGTGCTCAGCTCCGCCTCGGTGGGAAAGCGTCGCTCGTCGATCTCACGGATCGAGGGGAAGTACGGGCTCAACCAGTACGTCTCGAAGTGCTCCTCGTGGAAGGTTGCGATCACAACTCTCCCGCCGGGTTCGACGACGCGGCGGATCTCGCCGAGGGCGGTTGGTCTGTCGAGGAGGTGGATGACGAGCGACATCGTGGCGCGATCGAACCAGGCGTCGCGAAACGGCAGGTTCTCCGCGGTCGCCTGCCTGATGCCGACTCCGGCAGGCACCGCCGTGCGCGCGACGGCGACCATCTCCTCGCTCGAATCGACGCCCCAGACCTTTGCTTGCGCATCCAACACGAGTGCGGAAGCCAGTTGACCCGTGCCGCACCCGACATCGAGGACGCGTTGGCCTCTGAGATCACCGAGCTCGACGAGTGCTGCGAGCCTTTCCCTCCAGGCCCGGTCGGCCGGACGAAGCGTGTCGTACGTTCGGGCGCGGGCGTCGAAGTCGGGGCGCTGCTCCGGGCTCACGCCCCCGGCTCCGGGCCGGTGTCCGCGCGTCGATGCCGTGCGCCTCGGTGGACGAGCGTCGGTTCGCCACGTTCGGAGAACGGGATCTCGATCGTGTCGAAGTCGCCAGGCACAACCGTGTTCGGAAATAGCTGTTTGGCCTCGTCTCCCACCGCCCCTCCGAAGTACCGGCTCGACAGATGCGTGAGGGCGAGCAGTTTCGCCCCGGCCTCCCGTGCGACGAGAGCCGCTTGCCCGGCCGTGGAGTGACCCGTTTCACGTGCGCGCTGGAGCTCGTCGGCGCAGAACGTCGCCTCGTGCACCAGCAGATCGACGTTCGCGGCTGCCGCGACGACCGAGGCGGCGGGAGCCGTGTCCCCCGTGAGGGCGACCGAGCGTCCGGCGCGCTGCGGCCCGAGAACCTGGTCGGGATGAATCGTCTCCCCGCCGGCGAGCGTGACGGCGTCTCCCCGTTGCAGGGCGCCGCGCTCTCGGCCCGATGGCACGCCGAGGGCATCTGCCGTCGCGACATCGAACCGGCCGGGTCGGGCCTCCTCGGCGATCAGGTAGCCGACGGCGCTCGTTCGATGATCGACTCCGAACGCGCGGATCTCGTACCCGGAGCGTTGGAGCGCGTCACCTGGCCCGATCTCGACGGTCTCGACGGCATACGTCAGATTCCCGATGACGCGTCGAAGAGCACCCAAGAGCTCCCGGAGACCGCTCGGGCCGTACAGGGTGAGCGGCACGTCTCGACCTCGCAGCGAGAACGTCTTCAGCATGCCCGGCAGTCCGAGGTAGTGATCGGCATGGAGATGGGTGAGGAAGACTTCCTCGAGGTCGATGAGACCGACGTCCGAGCGAAGGAGCTGCCGCTGCGTTCCCTCGCCGCAGTCGATCAGCAGGCGATCGCCGCCGCGCCGAATGAGCGTCGCCGACGTGGCACGCTGAGCGGTGGGAGCCGAACCCGACGTCCCGAGGAACACGACGTCAAGATCCACGGGTCAGGAGTCTACCGGGGCCACCGTCGTCCCCCTGCCCCGGATACACGCCCGTCAGCCTCTCGCCGATCCTATGGAAGCCGCAGGACCTGACCGGGTGTGATCATCGAGGTGGCGAGGTGGTTCGCATCGCGGAGCTTCCAGACACCCTCGCGTGGATCACCACGATACGACGAGGCTGCGATCGACCAGAGCGTATCTCCCGCCTCGACCCGATACGACCGTGCCGAGCCACCTGCGTCCGAGTCGCGTGCCAGAAGCGCCCACATCGCAACGGCCACGAGAGAGACGAGAAGAATTCGAGCGAACATATGTTCGCCATACTGCACGAACACGTGTTCGTTGTCAAGTGCTGCGGCCGACCTAGCGGAGGGTGCGCGAGAACGTTCTCGTCCGGCGGTCGCTCGACTCGGCAACGAGCCGGATCGCGACGGTTGCAGGCTCGAGGCGACCCTCACGACGGAACGTGAACTTCGCTGATCGCCGCGGGAGTATCTTCGTGCCGAGACAGCCGGGGCTCGTCGCCGTACGCTCGGCCATTGCTGCAGCAGCCGCCCGTCCTCCGAGGCGCCCCGGCAGCAGGCAGCCGACGACGTGTGCGCCCTCGTCCGCCGCCGTCTCGGCGCGGATCATCCGACGTGCCTCGACGCGCCATGTCGGCGCAGCGACGCCGATCACGTGTTTCGCGGGGTACCAGGGGATCGCCGCGACGTCACATCCTACCTCCGTATCGGCAATGGCCTCCTGGACGGTGGCGGCAGAAGCGCGCGGCGTACCGTCGACGCGATAGAGGGCCGCCTGGAACCCGTTGCGCTCGACCGCGTCGTAGAACCCGAAGAAGTTCAGCTCTGCGACGTGCGGGTCGCAAGCAGCTTCGCGGACGAGCGACGAATAGATCTCGGCCTGTGCCGCCTCGTCGGTGACCGCGACGTTCTCGTCCCCCTCGTACCCCGCCAACCCAGTCGTGTCGACCTGCCAACCGACCTCGTCGAGATAGAGCTTGAGGCCACTGACAGTCGTTGCCTGCGGCGTATCGCGGAAGGCGTCCCAGAGCGCCTGCTTGATTCTTCCGAGATCGACGAACCCCGCGTTCGGCCAGAGATAGCCGCGCTCGAGAGGATCGGTCGCCCGATTCGGGTACGGGTGGAACCCGAGGCCGTCCATCAGCGGCCGGTCGCGTCCGCTGGCGCGATACCAGGTGCCGAGTGCCGCGAGGAAACGGATCGGCGACGTCGAGACGTTGCTCCGCGCTCTGGGCCGGTCATTCCCGCGAGGCGAGAGACCCAGTCCGATCACGCGGATCGTCGGATCGACGGCCTTCAGCGCGTCGTAGCCTGCGGCGAGAAACGCGCCTGCAACTGCGGCCGACGCGCTCGACCCGTCCTTCCGGAACTGTGGGCGGACGAACGCCGGCTGGTTCGGCTCGTTCATGACCGCAAACTGCTTCACCGTCGGGTAGCGCTGCGCCACCGCCGTCAACCACTCGGCGAATGCGGCGGGTCGAGCCAGTCCGCCCTGCAGCTCTCCAGGCGGATAGGGATAGACGGCCAACACGACGCGAAGTCCCGCGCCTTCGGCGGCCGGTATCGTCCGGTCGAGCGCCGCCTGATCCTGGATCGTCATCGGGTCGCTCGCGACCCAGCGTGTCGTCATGACCGACTGCTCGAGCTTGAGGCTCGCCATCTGCGAGAAGAAGATCGACCCCGATTCGGGTGCCCACTTGCCGGTGTCGTCGTTCGCGCCGACGTCGGCGGCCGGCGCCGCGCCCGCAATCGCGAGTCCCAGTGTCGCCACGAGCGCTGCCATAGTTCTCCGCACCGGTCTCCTTGATTCGCCACAAGCCACTCCTGTCCTCGGAGCGACCGGGAGTCTAGCGCCGTGCGAGATGCCCGAGCAAAGCGTCGAGAAGCCGTCCCGCGCCAAACCGAACGGGGTCGTCGGCGACGAGCCCCGTGTCCGTCTCGGCCGCCGCGATTGCTTCTCTCGCCTCGGTTTCGTCCAGGTTTCGGGTGTTCAACGCGACACACGCCACGGCGGCTCGTCGACAGGGAAGCGAGACGCGCTCGTGCAACTCGACGAGCTCGGCCAGCGGTAGGAGCGGGTGGCCGGGATACCCGTCGATCTCGGTCGCTCCGGCCAGGTGGCAGAGAACGAAGGCGTGCGGGGCGGAGCCGTGCATCAGACCGAGCGTCACCCCCGAGTATCCCGGATGCGAGAGAGAACCCTGGCCCTCCACGAGAAGCAGGTCTCCCCCGCGCCGACCTCCCTCCACGACGAGTTGCTCGGCTGCGCCGGCGATGAAGTCGGCGACGACCGCATCGACCGAGATACCCCAGCCCGCGATCGCCACGCCGGTCTGTCCCGTCGGGATGAATCGGGCCGAAATCCCGCGGGACGCTGCCTCACGAGCGAGCTCGAGCGAGACCGTCATCTTCCCGATCGCGCAGTCCGACCCGACCGTGAGCACGATGTCGCCCGGCACCTGGAGGTTCGCACCGGTCGCCACCTCGAGCCGGGCCGGAGGTCGTCGAAGGTCGCGCAGCGTCGCGCCGGACGCGGCCGCGAGCGCCGCAAGCTCTGGATCATCCTCGATGAACTCGTGAAGGCCGTTGTCGATCCCGATACCGCGCCGAATGCACTCCCGCAGAAGATCCCTCCATGCCGGCGGAAACCGTCCACCAACCGTCGCCACGCCCACGAGCGCCGCCTCCGGGCGGAATGGCAGCGCGGTCGCGACGTCACCGACGATCGGCACGTTCCGCTCCAGCTGCCCGGCGCGCGTCGAGTCCAGGATGGCGACCACGTCGTCCTCGCCGTATCGGAGAACACCGTTCATCGTTTTCGCCCAGTGCGGGTCGCCGGAAAAGCCCTCGGCAAGAATCAAGAGGCGTCGCGGGGAGCTAGCCGACACCGAGCCCGGGCTCCTCCGAAGGCACCTGCACGCCGTCGGTGAACTCCACGCCGGGGCATGGATCCTCGGCAAGGAGAAGGTTGCCGTCGAGGTCGACGTGATCACAGAGCGGAGCGACGACGCATCCTGCCGCGATCCCGATTCCGGACTCGACCATGCAGCCGAGCATCACCCCGAGACCGAGCGCACGCCCGGCATGCGCCATCCTGATTCCCTCTCTGATCCCCCCCGACTTGGCGAGCTTGATGTTGATCCCGTGCGCGATCTCCGCGCAACGTGCGACGTCCGCGAGCGTGTGACAGTCTTCGTCGACGTAGATGGGGATAGGCGAGCGGGCCTTCAACTCCTCGCCCGCCGGATCGCCGGCGGGAAGCGGTTGCTCCACGTACGCCACCCCGAGCTCCGCGAGTTGCGGAATCGACTCGAGCGCCTCGGAAAGCGACCACCACTCGTTGACGTCGACCTGAAGTGGCAGATCCGTCCGGGCGCGAACGGCACGCACCCGCTCCACGTCGAGGCCGTCTCCGCCACCAAGCTTGAGCTTCAACCGCGAGAACCGACCCGAAACCCGGTCGGTTCGCCGGGCCATGTCGTCCGGGTCTCCGAGCCAGATCGTCCACGAGGTCGGCGGCCCGATCCGCGGCAACCCGAGCAGCTTCCAGACCGGAACGCCGAGGAGCTTCCCCTGAAGATCATGGAGCGCGCCGTCGAGCGCTGCCTTGCCCGCCTGCTCGCCTGGAATCTCGGACAGGCGTCGCCCGATCTCCTCGAGTGCGAACGGGTCGCCACCGATGAGCGCGCCGTGTTCCTCGATGAATGCGAACGCCGAGGCCGGCGTCTCGTCGTAGCGCTCGATCGGAGCGGCCTCGCCCCGGCCGACGTGGCCGCCGTGGTGGATCTCGACCTGGACGACGTCTTCCCAGTCACGCGACTCCCGCGCGATCACGAACGTCTCGGCCAGCCGGAGTCGGATGATGTCGGCCCTGATCTCCACAGCACAAGCCTACTTCGTCTCGATACCGATGAGGCGCGCGGCTGTCGCGCACGGCGACCTGTTGGATGCCTTCGCCGGGGGTTCCGGTCTGCCCGTGCGTCACTGGGTCGAGTGAGCGAGGCCCCCACGTCCACGACCGATACGGAGAACGTGGGCTCCGCCGCCGTCCGACGTCGCATCGCGTGTTGCCGGCCGCCCTTCCGGGAGCGGGTCAGCTCGTTGTGAGCGCGGTTCCTCTCACCGAGACGGGCGCGAAGCGACGGATCGGGGACATTCTCCTCGCACACGGGTTCGTAACGGCCGAGCAGATCGCGGAGGCGACTGCCGAGCAGGAGAGGACGCAGCAGCCGCTCGGGCAGATTCTCGTGGGCCACGGAGCGATCACGAGGCTCGAGCTCGCGAGCGCCCTCGCGGAGCAGTGGTCCGATCCAGCGGCTTCGATCTCGTCCGCCCCCCGTCCCGCTCCGGCTCCCGTACCTGCTTCGGCCCCGTCCGCTCAGGACGAGGCGCTGTATGCAGCGCGGTTGCAGGAAGCCGTCTCCGATCTGGCCAGAAAGGTGCAATCGAAGAAGCCGCTCGACGGAATCGACGAGCGGGTCGAGGAGCTCTCGCGTCGGATCGAGTCGACGCTCGCCCGAACACAGCACATCGAGGCAGCGGTCGCGACGCTTGCCGAGAGCCTCGACGGTGTCACCACCGGCGTCGAGGAGGCGTTTCGCGCGTTGCAGACCGGCACCGCAGAGCTCGTCGAAGAGATGTCCCGAATCGATCACACGGTCAGCGATCTTGCGACACGCGACCCGGCCGACGACGGTGCTCGGGCGCTCTCCGAGATTGCGGAGCTTCGAGCCGCCGTCGCCGATCTGACCGAGGGGGACACGGGTGACGCCGAGCTTCGCGCACGCGTCGAGGAACTGAGCGGAAGACTGGAACAGCTTTCGGATCGAGCGCCGTCGAGGGAGCAGCTTGACGAGCGGTTCGAGGGTGTCACGGCACGGCTCGACGCGCTGACTGACACGGCGAGCCTCGACGAAATCCGCGGAGCCGTGCGAAGACTCGAAGAAACGTCAGGCTCGGTCGACGCCCTCGCGTACCGTCTCGATCGCATCGAGTCAGAACCCGGGAACGACGGTATCCGCACCGACCTCGAGAGCCAGGCGCACCTGCTGGAGGAATTGCGGACGGTTGTCGAGGAGCTCGTGCAGCGTCCCACGGGAGCGCCCGATCTCGACGAGCGCCTGGCGCAGATCGAGGCACGGTTCGAGGCCTCCTCGGCCGCGCAGGTCGACCTAGCCGGACGCATCGAAGCGCTTGGGGCGCAACTGTCCGACGAGACGACGGCCGATCCGAGGGTCGAGGATGCCGTCAACCGACTCGGCAGCCTCGAGGCTCGACTCGACGCCGCGCTTACCGACGTGGAAGATGTCAGAGCGCACCTGGCCGTTCGGGATGATTCAGCGGCCCCTGGTCGACTCGACGAGCTCGCGCAGATGCTCGAGGTGCTCCGGGATGAGCTCGCAGACGTGGCGTCGGCGGAACGGCCCGACGACCACCATCTGGAGCGCCTCGACGCGCTGAGCGACCGGATCGAGGTGCTGACACGGGAGACCGCCGAGAGCCGCTCGCTGCTCGTGAGGCTCGAGGAGATCGAGGGCCGACTCGCCGAGGTCGCCGTCACGCCCGACTCGGTCACCGGAGCGATCGAACGTGCGCTGAGCGAGCGCCCGTCACCCGTCGCCGACGAACGTGTCACGGAGCTCGAGGAAGCGATGCAGGCGGTTCGCGCCGACCTCGCCGCGCTCGCCGACGCCAGCGCCCAGAAGGGCGAGCAGGACGCGCGGCTCGCGGAGCTCGAGGCCCGGATCGAGCAACTCGCGACCTCCCCCTCTGACGAGGTCGCACTCGCGGACCGCCTCGGCGCCCTCGAGCGAGCGCGGATCGCCGATCTCGACACGGTGGATGTACTGGCTCGGGCGATGGACAGGATTCGTCACGACCTGACGACTCCCCGCTCCGACGATGGAAACACCGACGCAGCGATGGCGGCTGTGGCCCAGCTCACCGAGAGAATCACGGCGCTCGAGGCGTCACGTCGCGACGAACCGTCCCCGAGCCCCGAGACCTCGGAGCTGGCCGCAGATCTCGACGGTTTCAGGCTCGTCCTCGAACGGCTCGGCCTTCACCTCGGCGAGCACGACAGAGCGCTTGCCGATCTCGCGCCGAACCGGGGCCTCCAGGAGCGCCTCGATGAGCTCACCGCGCTCGTTCACGATCTCGCCGAATCGGCAAGCGTCCCGACCGCGGCGGCAGGCGCGGCCACACGGCCGCCGCTGTCCGGTGATCTCGGCGAGCTCCTCCAACGCGTCGAGGAGGCTGAAGCAGCATCCCAGACGGACAGTGAGAAACTGATGAACCGGCTCGAGAGAATGGCCTCGTCGATCGATTGGCGCCTTCAGCGACTCGAAGCCGACCCGTCGGACGACCCCGAGTAGCCCGGGCGTCCCACGTCGGCAAGCGATGCGCCCGGAAGGATTCGAACCTTCGACCTCGCGCTCCGGAGGCGCGCGCTCTATCCCCTGAGCTACGGGCGCTCGAGGCGGTCAGTGTACTCACCATCGCGTAAGATCGAGATGTGGGTCTCGTCCTCTACGACAATCCGGTTTCGTCGAACGCTCTCAAGGTGCGCTTCATGCTTGCCGAGGTGGCACTCGTGGCGGAGCGCCGACCGGTGCCGTTCGATCTCCCCCGACCCGACTGGTACCTCGCGCTCAACCCGGTTGGGGGCATCCCGGCGCTCACCGACGACGATTTCGTCCTCGCGGAGTCGCACGCCATCCTGCGTTACCTCGCCGACCGCGCGCAGCGAGCTGATCTCTATCCGACCGACATTCGCGAGCGGGCGGCGGTTGACGAGTTCCTCGACCGCTGGGCCCTGACCTTCAGGCCGGCGTTCTTCAGGTACGAATCGCCAGCGCTCGGTTTCGTGCCCGGGAAGGGCATGCTCGGCGGCCCTCCGCGACCGGAGGAGCTGGATGCCGTCGCCGAGGCGATCGCGCCGACGCTCGCGCTTCTCGACTCCCTGATCGACCCGTCAGGGCTCGCGCTCGGCCGGTTCACGATCGCAGACGTGGCGGCGGCGCCGATCCTCTTCCGGACGACCAAGACCGGTCTCGACCTCGGGTCGTATGCCAACCTCACGCATTGGCGCGACACGCTCCTCGCGCGAGCGGCGTTCGAAGCAGCGGAGCCGGTGACCTGACGGGAACAACGTCAGCACGTGCCCGGAATCCCCAATTTGCAGGCATGCCGGCTACAATCTCGAACATGATGTTCGCGATCGACGACCCCCCGAGTACCGATGCCGAGCCTGCCCCGGATCACACGAAGGAGCCGCGGCCGCAGCACAGCGGAGGTCGCTGCACGCACCTCGCCGGTCCGCCAGCTCGACGCTAGCGGCGTCACCTGGGTCAACGTCGTCGGACCCGACCTCGAGGCGGCGAACAGTCTCTCGGAGCGCTTCGGCTGGCACCCTCTCGATGTCGAAGACATCGTCTCGAAGCGACAACGCCCCAAGGTCGACGACTACGAGGACGACGGCTACCTCTTCATCGTCCTGCACTTCCCCGTCTACGACAAGACGATCCAGCGACTGAACGCAGCCGAGCTCGACGTCTTCATCGGGCCCGACTACCTCGTCACGATCCCGAATCGCGAGCTCCTGCCGGTCACGCGTCTCTTCGCGCGGTGCGAGAACGACGAGGAGCTGCGCGAGGGCCTGTTCGCGAAGGGCACGGGACGCCTGCTCTACGAGGTGCTCGACGACCTGTTCGACTACTGCTTCCCGATTCTCGACAAGATCGGGCACAAGCTGGACTCGATCGAGGACGACATGTTCGAGGGGCATGCCGAGGACGTCGTGCGTGACATCTCGAACGTCAAGCAGGAGATCATCTCCTACCGCAAGGTGATCAAGCCCGGCCGCTCGACGCTGCGGGCGCTCGAGCGCCGCGTCGACAAGTTTCTCCCCGAGGAGCTCGATCTCTACTTCGACGACATCGTCGACTCGGCCGAGCGGATCTGGGATCAGCTCGACAACTACAAGGAGGTCGTCGACGGCCTCGAGTCGACGAACGAGTCGGTGATCTCGCACCGCCAGAACGACGTCCTGCGCGTGCTGACGATCTTCAGCGTCATCGTTCTGCCGCTGACGCTGATCTCGGGCATCTTCGGCATGAACGTCGTCTTCCCCGGCGAGAACTCGACGATCGCTTTCTGGGTCGTGATCGGGCTGATGCTCGTCACGATCGTCGGAATGTTCGGGTTCTTCCGCATCAAGCGCTGGCTCTAGCAGCCACCTCCGAGAGGCGTCACGAATCCCCCACCGGTGGGGAGCCGACATCCCACCCTTTGGGTGAGGCGCCAACCTGCCGATACGTGTTTCGTCCGATAGGCACCCGCTCCAAGGAGGACGGTCGTGACGGCAGCACAGTTCGAGGAACTCGAGACACCCGAAGTCGAGGCAGTCCTGCGTTGGCGCTTCGAGGCGCTGAGCGAGGCGGGATACGACGCCGGCAGCGCACTCATCCTCGCGAGCCATGTCGAGGTCGATCTCCGCCTGGCAACAGACCTCCTCGCCCGTGGCTGCCCTCCGGAGACGGCGATGCAAATCTGCCTCTGAACCACGGCAGTTCACTCGATCGAGCGATCTATCTCCCCTCCCCTGGGTGATGGATACCTCCCCGCGCTGCGGGAAGACTCCGACAGCACCCAAACGGCGAACAGGGAGAGCACATGACTGCGGCACAGTTCGAGACCCTCGATGTAGCCGAGGCGGAAGAGCTTCTAAGGGCTCGGTTCGAAAGCCTCACCTGGCACGGCTGCCCACCCGGCAACGCACTCGTAATCGCAACCCATCTCGACATCGAGTTGCTCGACGCGATCAGCCTGCTCCAGCGCGGCTGTCCGGCCCATCTCATCGTTCCAATCATCGGATGAGCGAAGCCCAACTGCGGCAAGGTGGTGGGAGAGCAATGACTGAGGCGCACCTTCAGACGCTCACACACGTAGCACCCGACGAGCAACGCCGGAACCGATTCGTGCAAGCGCGGTTCGAGGCGCTCGCGGAATGGGGCATTCCCACGGAAGACGCCCTTGCGATTGCGGATGCGACCGAGCTCGACATCGTCGAGGCAGTGAGCCTCCTGCGGCACGGCTGCCCGTCAGACCTCGTCCTCGGGATCCTCGCGTAGAGGCGACGCGCGGCAGCGTGTCAGCGCGGCAACGCTTCGTCCGGAGCGTCCGGCCGGCGTCGGATGCCGGCGCGACGAGGCTCTCTCACTCGACGATGAGCCCTTCCATTCCGTCCTCGGGCTCCGGCAGCTGAGGATCGATCCGTTCGATAGCCGCCACAAGGAGCTCCGCCACCGCCGTCGCCTTGACCCAGTTTCGGTCGGCCGGGATCACGAACCAGGGTGCGTGCTCGCTGGAGGTCTCTGCGATCACGTCCTCGTAAGCCTGAACGTACTCGTCGAATCGCGCGCGGACATCGAGATCGTCCTTGCGGAACTTCCAGCGCTTCTCCGGATCGTCGACGCGTTCCTGCAACCTCACACGTTGCTCATCCCTGGAGACGTTCAGGAACACCTTCACGAGCGCGGTGCCCTCGTCGACCAGCATTCGCTCCCATTCCACGATGTGACCGGGACGCCGCTTCCAGACGGCCTCCGGTGCGAGCTCGAGGATCCGCACGGCGACGACATCCTCGTAGTGCGAGCGATTGAAGATGCCGATCTCTCCGCGCGCCGGCAAGACCGCGTGGACCCTCCAGAGGTAGTCGTGGGCGAGCTCGGTCGCCGTAGGCGCCTTGAACGACGCAACCCGGCATCCCTGTGGGTTCAGGCCCTCGAACACGGTGCGAATCACGCCGTCCTTGCCGGCTGCGTCGAGACCCTGAAGGATGAGCAGAACGCTGTGCCGACCCTCTGCGTACAGGCGCGGCTGCAGTACTTCGAGCCTCGCCCGCAGCTCTTCGAGATGTACGTTCGCTCGATCTTTGCTCGCGAGGCCGAGATCGTCGCGCGCGTCGCGGCCCGCTAGATCGGGTCTCTCCCCGGGAGTGATTCGGATCTTCGCGAGCATCGCCCGAGTCTACGTCAGCGGTTGTCATACACTCGTGCAATGGCAGATCGTGGTGCTTTCCGGCTCGGCAACGTGATCGACGCGGTGACCGGGAAGCCTGGCGCGGACGCCCTCGTCCTCGGGTCGAGCGAGCTCACGACCCACGGCGTGATCGTCGGCATGACGGGGTCGGGCAAGACCGGCCTCGCCGCCGTGCTGCTCGAGGAGACACTCCTGGCAGGCATTCCGGCCCTGATCATCGACCCGAAGGGAGACATGGGAAACCTCGCCCTCACGTTTCCCGATCTCTCGCCGGCGAGCTTCGAGCCCTGGGTCAGCGCGTCCGATGCGCAGAGCGAGGGGATCACAGTCGAACAGCTCGCCGAGAAGACCGCAACGAGCTGGAGGGAGGGGCTTGCAGCCCAGGGCATCGGGCCGGAGCGAATCCAGCAACTCAGGGACGCCGCCGACGTGACGGTCTACACGCCAGGCTCGGCGGCCGGGGTGCCCCTCAACGTGATCGGCACGCTTCGCGCGCCGGCACTCTCGTGGGAAACCGAGGCGGAGGCGTTGCGCGACGAGATCGAGGGAACGGTGACGAGCCTCCTCGGCCTGGTAGGAATCACAGCCGACCCGCTTTCCGGCAGGGAGCACGTCCTCCTCTCGAACCTGATCGAGAACGCCTGGCGCGCCGGACGCGACCTCGACCTCGGCATGCTCATCGGCGAGATCCAGTCTCCCCCGGTCCGCAAGCTCGGCGTCTTCGAGATCGACGCGTTCTTCCCACCACAGGATCGAACCGAGCTTGCCTTGAAGCTGAACGCGCTCATCGCCTCGCCCGCCTTCGCTGCCTGGGGCGAAGGCGCACCGCTCGATCCCCAGTCCTTGCTCTTCACGGCCGAGGGGAAGCCCCGTGCGGCGATCATCTACCTCGCGCACCTCTCTGACGAGGAGCGGATGTTCGTAACGACGCTCGTGTTCTCCAAGCTCGTCACGTGGATGCGCGGCCAGTCGGGCACGTCCGATCTTCGCGCGCTCGCCTATATGGACGAGGTCGCAGGCTACGTTCCGCCGACGGCTGCTCCACCGGCCAAGAAGCCCATCTTGACGATCTTCAAGCAGGGGCGCGCGTTCGGTCTTGGCCTCGTCCTCTCGACCCAGAATCCGGTCGATCTCGACTACAAGGCGATGTCGAACGCCGGCACGTGGCTCGTCGGGCGGTTGCAGACGGAGAATGACAAGGCCCGCGTGCTCGAGGGCCTTCGGTCTGCAACAGGCGGAGTCGACATCGAGACGCTCGACACCACGATCGGTGCGCTCACCAAGCGGCAGTTCATGCTCGTCTCGGCGAAGGGCGGCTCTCCGCACGTCTTCGCTACCCGCTGGGCGATGTCCTATCTCCGTGGGCCGCTGACGAAGGAAGAGGTGCAGCGCCTGATGAGCTCGGTACCGAGGACTGCGGCCGAGCCGGCCGCCGCCGCTCCGACGTCCGGGATGCCGCTCGCAGAGGACGAGACATCGGTCGCGCCGGCGGTCGCCTCCGGAGTGGCAGTCTCGTACCTGGACCCGGCAGCGCCGTGGGGCGCGCAAGTCCGCGCGTCGGCCGAGGCGACACGTCACCGTGCCTTCGTTGCCACACGCGTCGCGCTTCGCTACGACGACACGGCCGCGGGTATCGATGAGGCCCAGGAGTTCGAAGCACTCTACGGACCGCTCGACGAGGGCCTCGATCTCGATGCCGAGACGGTCGTCGACTTCGACGACCGCGACTTCCGGCCCGACGCTCCACCCGGCGCCACGTACGTGCTGCCGACCGCTCCGGTGGGCGAACCCAAGCTCTTCGCCCGGGTCGCGAGGGACGTTCAGGCGCGGCTCGTCGCGGGCCGCGCACTCGAGATCTTCCGGAACCGTCAGCTGAAGCTCGCCTCCCGCCCGGGCGAGACCGAGGAGGCGTTCCTGAAGCGATGCGATGTCGAAGGGCAGCTCCGGGCAGACGAGGAGACCGTGAAGCTCACAAAGCGACTCGAGGCGAAGAAGGATCGTCTCGAGAGCGCGCTCGACCTCGCACGACGCCGGGTCGATGAGCTGGACACGCAAACGAAGTCGCGCCAGACGAACGAGCTGATCACTGGCGCCGGCGCCGTCCTCGGGGCGCTCTTCGGCGGCAAGCGGAGCACCCGGTCGATCGCGAATGCCGTCGGGTCAGTCGCGTCGAAACATGGCCAATCGGCGACATCGGCGGCCCGCCGGGAGACAGCCGAAGCCAAGGTGCAGCGGACGACGGACGATCTTGCGGATCTCGAGCAGGAGATCCTCGACGAGGTCGCAGAGATCGACGAGAAGTGGCGAGTCGTGGCAGAGGCCGTCGAGCCTGTTGCGATCCGGCTCGAGGCGACCGACGTGCACGTCACCGACGTCCGGCTCGTCTGGGTTCCCGTCGATTAGCGCGACGCGAAGGGCGGCGCGGCCCCTAGAGGGATTCAGCCGGACATGCCTGCGGATCGTTGCGCTCTGCCCCATCGCCCTTGCGGCCGCAGCGTGCGGCACGTCTCCGCCGGAAGAGAGGCCCCCTACCGCTCAGGAGTCCGCTATCGTCGCGCGAGTCAGCGACGGAGACACGCTACGGACGACGACGGGACGCAGGGTGCGCCTCATCCAGATCGATGCGCCCGAGTTGCACGGCGACTGCTTCGGCAAGGCGGCGCTCGCGGCCCTACGGAGGCTCGCACCACCCGGCGCGCGCGTCGCACTCGAGCGCGATCCGGCGCTCGATGCGACCGACCGCTACGGACGTCAGCTTCGATACGTGTTCGTCGACGGTACGAACGTCAACGTCGCGCTCGTGCGCCAGGGAGCCGCGTCTCCGTACTTCTTTCGCGGCGGGCGGGGCCGGTTCGCACGAGACCTTCTCGCCGCGGCCGACGAGGCGCAGGATGCCCGACGCGGGTACTGGGGCGCGTGCCCCGAGGCGAAGCTGGATATCGGTCGAGGTTCGGTCACGGGCCCCGGATGACCGACCCTCTTGTGCGAGCGCGTTGCGGTACCTCCGGGATGGACAAGCGCCCGTCCCATACGATAGTGGCATGACCCGGTTCTGGCACCCCGTCTCGGACATGCACGCCGTCCAGGCATCGGGCGAGCTGATTCTCGACCGTGGTGAGGGATGCCACCTCTGGGACGAGAGCGGGAACCGCTACATCGACTCCACCGGAGGCCTCTGGTACGCGAACGTCGGCTACGGCCGCGCGGAGATCGCCGACGCAGCAGCGGCTCAGATGCGGAAGCTGCACGCGTACTCGCACTACGGCGACGTCTCGAGCCGCGCAACCACGGACCTTGCCGAGCGCATCTCCTCGATCGCCCCGATGAACGACGCCGCCGTCTTCTTCACGAGCGGCGGCGGGGAATCGATCGAGACCGTCGTCAAGCTCGTTCGCCGCTACTGGAGTCTCCTCGGGCACCCGGAGCGCACGACGATCATCTCGCGGGAGCGCGCCTACCACGGCCTCGCGGGCTTCGGAACGAGCATCGTCGGGACCGAGGCGTTCAAGATCGGTGTCGGCCCGCTGCCCGGTGGCACGGCGCGGGTTGCCTGGGACTCCGCAGAGGCTCTCGAGGCGACGATTCAGGAGCTCGGCGCCGAAAGCGTGGCGGCATTCTTCTGCGAGCCGATCATCGGCGCCGGCGGCGTGCTTCTGCCGCCGGACGGGTATCTCCAGGCCGTGCGTGAGATCTGCCGGAAGCACGAGATCCTGTTCGTTGCGGACGAGGTGATCTGCGGCTACGGCAGGGTCGGAGACTGGTTCGCCTGCAGCCGCCTCGGCCTCGATCCCGATGCCGTCACGTTCGCCAAGGGAATCACGTCCGGCTACGTGCCGCTCGGAGGCGTCATCGTCGGTAGCCGGATCCAGGAGCCGTTCTGGGGAACGGCCGAAGCCGGTATCTGGCGCCACGGATACACGTATTCGGGTCATGCAAGCGCAGCGGCTGCAGCCCACGCAAATCTCGACATCATCGAGCGCGAGGGTATCGTCGGCCGGGGGCTCGAGCTCGAAGAGGAGATTCCAGCGGCGCTCGAGCCGCTCCTCTCACATGAGCTCGTCAGCGAGATCCGCGCCGGTTTCGGTGCCGTTGCGGCGGTACAGATCGATGCAGGCCTGCTTGCAGACGATCCGGGCTTGACCGACCGGGTGACTCTCGGGGCGCGCAGCCACGGGGTGCTTACCCGCACGCTCACCGGTGGCGGCCTCCAGATCTCACCGCCGCTCGTGATCACGCGGGAGGGCCTCGACGAGATCGCCTCCGGCATCGCGGGCGCGCTCGACGCCGTCGCTGCTGCGCGCTAGCCGAACGAGGCGCAGGAACCGGCTCCAGGGGAAAGCCGGTCCCGGATCCCAGTGATCACTCTTACGGAACGCCGCGCTGACGTCCGCATGACCCGTGATTCCCCGCCTCCCTGCCACGAGCTCCGAGGCCCGGATCCGACGGATGGGAAGCCCGTGTCGTGCACACACCTGGGCGGTCAGCTCGGCGGCACGGTCGAGCACGGCTTGGCTGTACGCATCACTCCATCCCAGTCCGTCCTGCCCTGCGAAGCCGGCGAGCTCGATCCCGACCGAATTTGTGTTGCCACCACGCGCGTGCCATGCAATGTCGTGCTCGCGGACGCACTGGATCGTCGTGTCGGCGTCGACGCAGTAGTGCGCGGAGACCTCGGACGAAGGGCTCGCAAACCAGGCTGCGCATGCCCTTGCAGCACCCTCCCGCTCGGCGATCTCCATCGTGTGGATCACGACGACCGAGATCGTGCGCGCCTCAGCGGGCGTTCTGTGCGGGCTCTCGATGAAGGCGTGCGGCACGTGCCCTCCCTGGGGGTCGGCGCCGCAGCCAGAGCGATCATAATGCTAAAAGAGACCTCGATGGGCGCCGACGAGATGATCCGCGAGCTCGCCGAGAACCCGAACATCCACCAGCCGCTCTCGGCCGGCCGCGAGCTCCTCGTCGACCCCGACGGCAGGTTCGCGATCTACTTCGGTGCAGGAAGGGGGCCGCACAGTGCCACCGTGCAACGCTTGCGCCTCGGGCCGGACGACGTGGCGTCCGCAGTCGACGAGATCCGGGCGCTCGTCCGCGAGCGAGGTCGCGGCGGTGCCGAGTGGGAGCTCGGCGAGTCGTGCACGCCTGCGGATCTCGTCGAGCGCCTCGCATCGCTCGGGATCGCTCGGGACGAGCACGAGCCGGTCGCGATCGGGATGGTGCTCGCGGCTCCCGTCGAGGCTCGTGTCCCGCCCGGGTTGACGGTGAGGCCGATCGCCTCTGTAAGCGAACTCGTCTTGGCGCGGGGGATCCAGCACGCGGCGTTCGGCGGCAGTGCGGACGAGGTCGAGCTGGACCAGGCGGACGCCGATTTCGCCGTCGAGGGGACGGTGGGATCGACGTTCTTGGCCTTTCTCGACGACGACCCGGTCGGCGCCGGGTACGCGTCCTATACTCCGCTCGGTCTGCTGCTCTTCGGTGGCGCCACGCTTCCGTCTGCGCGCGGCCGTGGCGCCTACCGCGCGCTCGTCGCGGCACGCTGGCGCGAGGCGGAGGATCGCGGGACACCGGTGCTCGTGACGCACGCCGGCCACCTGTCCAGGCCAATCCTGGAGCGCCTCGGCTTCGCACCGGTGGCACGGATCGACCGGTTGCTCGACGTCTTCTAGGCGCGCCGGCAGAGAGGAGCGATGACCTCGCCGACCAGGCGAATCGCCTCGCGCGGGTCGTCGCCGAGCGCTCCGCCCAGGCTGACGTTCGTGATGCCTGCATCGCGAAGCGAGAGGATCCTCTCCCCCGCCTCCTCGGCTGTTCCGACGAGGGCGAGACGGAGCATTGCCGGGGTGATCGCCGCCGCTGCCTCATCGAGTCGACCCGTGTCGACGAGTCTTCGGATCTCAGCGAAGTCGCCCGGCTCGAGGTCGAGGGTGGCGAGGGCCCGCTCCTCGAGATACGGCCCGAAGGTGGCGACCATCCGTCGCAGCCGCACGGTTGCAGGCCCCTCGGGAGAGCCGATCGAGAGCCATGTGCAAGCGATGATCTCCACGTCGGCCGTTTCACGACCGGCAGCCAACGCGCCCGCCTGGATGTCGCGGGTTAGCAGGGCGACCGATTCCGGGGGCGTCGCCATCGGCATCACTCCGTCAGCGATTGCACCGCCGAGCTGCAGCAGCTCCGCGCCGAATCCTGCGACGTGGATCGGCGGGTCGGACCGGAAGGGCTCGAAGCGAAGCCTGCACTCCTCGCCCCAGGCGTAAGGCCCGTTCGGGGCCGTTACAGCCTCACCGCGGAGCAGCGCCCGCACGGTCGCGACGGATGTCCGGAGGCGATCCGTGAGATCCCGAGGGTCGTAGCCGAGCCAGCGCACCATCTCCTCGGTGTGGAGGCCGAGCCCAAGAGCCGCGCGACCGTGCGAGAGGAGATCGAGCGTCGCGAGATATGCCGCGATCTCCGATGGATCCGTCGTGTACGGGTTCGTGCCGATGCTTCCGATCGTGATTCGTTCGGTCCGTGCCGCGATGGCCGACGTGACGGCCCACGCGCTGGTCATGAACGGATCGTGTGGTATCCACACCTCGTCGAGGCCGCACTCCTCGGCGTGAACCGCGAGATCGACGATGTCCGCAGGGCTACCGAGATACTGGATGAGCCGCACACCGACGCGCATGTGCGCGACGGTACCTCACCGCCCCGTGAAGTCGCGCTCCCTCGTTCATACTCGGGACATGCGGAGTGACCTGCCGACAGGAACCGTGACGTTCCTGTTCACCGATATCGAGGGCTCCACCCGCCTGCTCCGGGAGCTCGGGCCGGACGCCTACGCCGCCGCGCTGGCAGATCATCGCAGCGATCTGCGCGGCGTGTTCGCTGCACAGGGAGGCGTCGAGGTCGATACGCAGGGTGATGCGTTCTTCGTCGTCTTCCCGACTGCCCCAGGTGCCGTTGCTGCCGCGAACGCCGGGCAGCAGGCGCTCGAGAGCGGTCCGATCACGGTACGCATGGGCCTGCACACGGGAACTCCGATGGCCACGTCGGAGGGATACGTCGGAATCGACGTCCATCGGGGCGCGCGCGTTGGCGCGCTCGCACACGGCGGCCAGATCATCATGTCCTCCGCGAGCGCTGCGCTCGTGGAGGATCACCCCCAATTGGACCTCGGCCGTCATCGGCTCAAGGACTTCGACGCACCGGTGCAGCTCTACCAACTCGGCACCGCGGTGTTCCCGCCACTTCGGACGCCGGGTGCAGTCGATCTCCCTACTCCGGCCACCCGCTTTCTCGGCCGTGAAGGAGAGCTGTTCCAGGCTGCGACGAGGTGGCTCGACAGCAACCCGCGCGTGCTCACGATCGTCGGGCCGGGCGGGACGGGCAAGACCCGGTTCTCGATCGAGCTCGCCCGATTCGTCGCAGAGGATGCTGACGGAGGGACGGTGTTCGTCGCGCTTGCTCCGGTCCGGGACGCGGCACTGGTCGTCCCTATGATCGCCGACCAGCTGGGCGCGTCCGGAGATAGCCCGGCGGCCGTTGCGACGCGCATCGGTGAGAGGCACACGCACGTGGTCGTCGACAATCTGGAGCAGCTCCTGCCCGAGGCATCGCGGCCTCTCGCAGAGCTACTGGCGGCTGCTCCGACCCTTCGCCTCCTTGTCACCAGCCGAGAACCGGTGCGGATAGCAGGCGAGATCGAGTTCGATCTTCCGCCGATGGGTGATCACGATGCGGTCGATCTGTTCCTCGAACGGGCGCAGGCGATTCGGGTGGACGTCGGCGAGTCGCCTGCCGTCCATGAGCTCATTCGCCGCCTTGACGGTCTGCCACTCGCGATCGAGCTCGCCGCTGCGCGCGTGAAGCTCCTGGGGCCGGAGCAACTCCTCGAACGAATCGCGAACAGGCTCGATTTGCTCAAGGGTGGCAGGGACGTTGACGAACGTCACGCCACCTTGAGGGCGACGATCGCCTGGAGTTACGACCTTCTCGACGACCAGGAGCAGCAGCTCTTCGCCCGACTCGCTGTCTTCCGCGGCGGCTGCACGCTCGATGCCGCCGAGGCGGTCTGCGAGGCAGAGCTCGACACGCTAGCATCACTCCTCGACAAGAGCCTCGTCCGCCGCCGAATCGATATCGACGGCGAGGAGCGCTTCTGGATGCTCGAGACAATCCGTGAGTTCGCGACCGAACTCCTCCACTCCACCGGCGAAGAGGACATGTTGCGCCGGGCACAGGCCGACCGCCTCATCGACCTCGCCGATCGCGCAGGCACGCGGGCGATCGTCGACGTCCCTCGGCCGTGGAACTTCAAGCTCGTGACGCCGGAGATCGACAACGCGCGCGCGGTGCTGGAGTGGGCGCTCGAGCGTGACCCTGAGCGAGGACTTCGGCTCGCCACCTGGCTCGAGGCATTCTGGGTCGTTCGTGACCCGGTCGAAGGCGCAGCGTGGCTCGAGCGCCTCCTTGCCGCGGCACCTGCCGCCGACCCTGAGCTCCGCGGCCGCGCGTGGCGGGCGCTTGGCGGTGCGCTCGACATTTTCGGCGAGCACGAGCGGGCCGCGACCTGCTATCCGACGAGCCTCGAGCTCTTCACGGCGACGGGGCACGAGGTCGAGGCAGCTCACATGCGTTTCCGCATCGCTGCGAGCATGGTTTTCCGGGGCGAGGCGGACGCCGCCTGGCCACTACTCGAGGAAGTGCTCCGTGAGTCCCGGCAGACGGGCAATCGACTCGGCGAAAGTCAGGCACTTGGATTTCTCGCCGGAAGAGCAGAGGGACACGGCGACCATGCCGGCGCACTGGACATGGTCATCGAAAGCGCCGCTATCGCCCATGAGGTCGGGTGGGCCTGGTGGGAGGCGGGTCAGCTCACCAGTGCTGCTGCCCTCGAGCGTGAGCGAGGGAACCTCGACGTGGCCGAGAATCACGCTCGACGGTCACTCGAAGTCGGTCTCGAGCTCGGCGACGATCGGATCATCGTCTTCAGCGCCGCCGAGCTCGCGATCATTGCAGCGGAGCGTGCCGACTCGGCGCGGGCAGGTCTTCTCTGGGGCGCTGTCGAGACAGAGGCGCGCGGCGGACGCGTCGGCCAGTGGGAAAGGTACGCCGAGGAACTCGAAGCGCAGGTTCTGCGCGCCAATGACCCCGCCTTCTCGGAAGCTCGTGCAGAGGGCCGCCTGCTGACGATCCCCCAGGCCGTCGGCCTCGAGCCCTCCTAACGCGTCCCGAGCGGCTTCAATGCCGCCCACGCTTTCGGGCCGGTCGTCTGGAAGTCGTACAGGCTCCAACCGGTCACCGTTCCTTCGTCGTTAACCGCATCGACGAAGGCCTTGAGCTCGCCACCGGTCATCCGATCCGCAACCCCTCCTGCGGCGTGGATGGGAACGTCCGGCCCGACCGCCGTGCGCAGGAGCCGGAGCGAGCGCGCGACGTAGCCGTAGGTGGCGTCATAGCCCGGGAACGCTCCACCCGTGTACGTCATCGGAATCCACGCATCGACGAGCTTGGTCAGCTCCTTGAACGGGAAGCCGGGCCACCAGTTCGGATGTCGCTGGAAGCCGCGGGAGGGGTAGGTAATCGCAGCGACCGGCGTCTCCCCGGCCTCCTTCCGGACGATTCTGCTCAGCGCCAGAAGCCGCTTCGTTCGCAGCGTCGCGCTCTTGAGGCTGAACGACTCGATATCGAGCGAGATGCCGTCGAAGGATCCGCTCTTCGGCGTGCGGAAAGAGAGCATTGCGCGCGTGCGCCGCAGGTCGAGCGCCGGCTCGACGAATCCGGGCAGATACCACGCGACGACCCGCACCCCCCGCTTGTGGAGCGCGTCGACGAACCGTCCGAGCTGCGTCGGGTCGACGACGTCGACGGAGCTACGATCGTTTGCCGTCTCGACGTACACGGTGCGCACACCGCGGGCAGCGATTCGTGCGGCGGTCGTACCGGGGTTGCGGTAGACGGCGCCGTCGTAGATGTCGATCCACGTCCCGAGACCCGCGAACACGTCGGGGTCTGCCGTCGTTGAGGCTTTCGCTCCGAGCGGCGCGAGGACGAGGGTAACGAGGGCTACTGCGAGTGCGATCCGGCGCACACGACCGAGTCTACGGGCCGGCGTGTGAGCGAACGGTGAATGCGCCTCGTTCGCTTCATCGGACCGAAGTACAGTGACGTCCGTGCTCTCTCGCCTTCCTCGCTCCGGCTTGTTGGGGATAGGTGTGGCGCTTGCGCTCGCCGATTCGTCGATCGTCACCCTCGCACTCCCGGACATGGTGCAGCGCTTCGATGTCAGCATCACCGAGGTTGCCTGGGTGTTGATCTCATACAACCTCGTGCTCGCGGCGGTGATCGTCCCAGCAGCGCACCTCGTCCGGCGGCGACCGCGGTTGCTCTGTGCATTCGGCTCGGTCCTCTTCGCCGCTGCCTCGCTCGCGTGCGCCTTCTCGGCCGACTTCCTCCTCATAGTGGCGACGCGTTGCGTACAGGCCGCCGGCGCGGCCTTCGTCGTCGCGGCCGCGCTCGTGCTGCTGGCCGAGGTCAAGGGCTCGGAGCAGAGCGCAGCCCGGATGTGGGCCAAAGCAGGCGTCCTTGGAGCCGCGCTCGGCCCCGCCGTCGGCGGCATCGTCACGCAGGTCGCCGGCTGGGAGGCGATTTTCCTCGCGCAGGCACCGGTGGCAGTACTTCCACTCTTCGCGCTCTGGCGCCTCGAGGTGCGCGCCGTCGATGTCCCGAAGCCCGGGCGGCCACACGTCGGAGCCAACCTGGCGCTCTTGCTCGGATCGGCGGCGCTCAGCGCAGCCCTGTTTCTGCTCGTCATCCTGCTCGTCAACGGCTGGGCTCTCGACCCGGCTATCGCCGGGCTGGTCGTGACCGTGATGCCCGTCGCCGCCGTCGCCGTCGGCCGCGTGGCCCCCCGGCTCGTCGAAGGGCGCGTCGTCCGCGCCGCCGCGGGCTTCGTCCTGATCGCCGGGGGCCTGGCGGCTCTCGCATTTCTGCCGCACGTCGGCTGGATCTGGACGATCGCGCCGCAACTTCTGATCGGCGCCGGGCTGGGCCTGACCGTCACGGCGTTGACCGAGCAGGCGCTCGCAGGGCGTGCTCATCAGGCCGTGCACGGCGGCTGGACGATCGCATCCCGGCACGCGGGCATCGTCGTTGGCCTGCTGGTGCTCACGCCGGTGTTTGCCCATGAGCTGGACCGGAACCAGGCAGATGCCACACGGGCTGGAGCGGCGATCGTGATCGAAAGCTCGATCAGCCCGATCCGGAAGCTGGGAGTGGCACGCGACGTGTTGCGGACGATCGACGAGGCCGACGGGCGGCTTCCCGACATCCGTGAGGCGTTCGCGCCGGACTCGCGTGACGACGGCGATGCCGCTGAGCTGCGCCGCGTCGGTGGGGAGCTGCAGGATCGTCTGGAGCGGGCAGTCACGAGCGCGTTCGGGCCGCCGTTCCTGATTGCTGCGGCCCTTGCGCTCGGCGCGCTTGGAGTCGTCGCGGTGACGAGGGACGTGGAGACGTGAGCCGAGCGGTGCTTGCAATTGTCGTCTCTGCGTCGCTCTCGGTGGCGCTGGTCGTGACGTACGCGGCTCTCGGCACCAGCACCCCAGCGACTCCCGCTCACAATCCATGCGCGCCTCGGGAATGGCGCTCGTCCGCCGGCGTCGAGGCCGCGATCGAGCAGATCGTCCTCTCCACAGCCGATGGGGCGGCCTGCGAGCTCGGCGTCTCACGCGAGGAGCTCGTGCTCGCCCTCGGGGGAGGATCCGATCTCGACGCCTTCGCCGCGAAGCACGACGTGACGCGCGACCGGGCCGAGACTGCGATCCGCGAGGGCCTTGATCGCGCGATCAACGACGCCGAGGCGGCTGATGCGATCGGAGACCGTACCGCTCGCCTCTTGCGTCAACTCTCGGAGCGATTCCCCCTCAGCGTTCTGCTCTCCGTCCTCGACAACGCCTCGGGTCTTGTCTCCTGACGACCGGGCGGAGGCGCTCTCCGCATGACGCACGGCTGTCGGGAACGGCGAAAGGCCCGCTCATGAGCGACCCCATGCGGTAATCGTGGGCCCTTACGTGCAGGTGGTCGTCGTGATGCTTCCCGTCGGGCCGTTCTTGTAGGTCGTGATGCCGCTCTGTGTGTCGCTGACCGGCGGTCATACCGACGTAGGTGTCGTTGTCGCTGTAGTAGGTCTCGATCGCCGGTATGGATGTTTGCCTTTGCCGCCGTCGTGCCGGCTCAGGGCGGGTTGCCGAAGGGCTTGACACATTAAGCACGAATCCCTACTGTCTCGCGCAACAGCGGGTTGAGTCGCGCCCATACGCCCTCCTGAGGCAGCCGCACATGTTGTGGCCTTTGCGACGCCAAGCCCTCTCTTCCTCGCTGGAGCAGCGTCTTGCAAAATGGTCGGATTCAGGCCGGGGCGGCCCGGCCGCAAGAAGTGAGGAGGCGCTTATGACGCGCGTTGTTTCAACAGTCTTCGCCGTTGTCGCTCTCGCCATGGCAACCGCCAGCGGCGGGTTGGCCCAGTCCCCCGGCAGCGGAAAGTCAGCCGATGCGCCGGGACAGGCTCGGGCGGGCGATCAGTGTTTTGTGGCGTTCCTTCGTCAGTATGGGGACGGCGGCGATATTGACTTCGTTGCTGCGGGCGGCGGGCCGAAGTACGCCCTCGACACCGGGGAGACTCCCGGGATTGGCCCGCTGAACTGCGATCACTACTGGCAGGCCCAGGGGGCCATCGGGAACCACTCCGCCTAGCTCCGAAACGGCTGCGTGCCCACCCGGGTTCGCGAACGGAGGAGGGGCCGCCACGCGCGGCCCCTCCTCTCGTTTTCGCTCGGTGGTGACGGCTTCGAGCCTGGACTAGTAATCGTCGAGCCTAGCGGGATCGCCGAGCACAGTGTCATGGTCATTCAGATCCGCTGAACGAGCAAAAGGAGTTCGCGTGCCCCTCAGCGGCCGTGGAACTGCAGGGATGAATCAATGCAACAGTGCATCCGCCCGCCAAGCGCGGCCCCTGGTACGGCGGCCCCTTTACCTCACCCGCGAACGCGGCACTCGCTCCCAAGTAGGCGTTGTCAGCGCAAGCCCCGCAGCGCGGAATGATGTTCCGAAGCCTACGGGAAACCGGCCATCCGCTGCTAGCGAAAGCAAGCAGACCGGAGCCACGAGCGCCGTGCGGACGGTAGAGATCAGTGGCGAGAACCCGGCCCTCGCCGGCAAGGGAACGGTCACTGCCGAACGAGCGGAGGTTGCCGTCGATTTCGGCAAGTGGGTCTAGACATCTGGGCAGACCCCCAGAAGGGCAGAAGAGCCCCCACCCTCCTCTGTCCTGCGAAGAAGAGCCGCCCCGCAAGGCGGCTCTCTTCTTTTCCTTTGATCTTCTGACAGCCGATCTAACGGCGCAGCCGACCTACCGGGCAGAGCCCGGATCTAACGGGCCTCCGTCTTTCCCCTTCCTGACTTGTGCGGGTTCGGCGTCAGTTTTGCTCGGGGCGCAACGATTGCTTCTGCGATTCCCGGATGAGCCGATACAGGCTGGCGCGCTGCCGCGAGACTTTCCTCTCGGTCGCGTGGTAGCGCTCTAGTCGCGCTGCAGCGTCCGGCTTCAGAACGGCCGCGCCGCCGAGCAGGTCGATACTCTCATGCAGGTATCGTCGCTTGATGCAAAGCGCGCGGTGCTCACTCTTGAGTTCCGCCAGTGATTTTCGCTCCGGTTTCATGGGCCTCTACACCACGCCACGTAGTGAGGTGGACGCCACGCAGTATGCGCCTCGGTCTACCGCGATGCAAGTGTGCCGTTGGGAAAGACATATGTCTCTTGCATATCAAGTTGCCAGGTGATGTCGAGCTTGTCAGTCAGTTGCGAGGGCCAGAAGCCGAGCGAGCCGGGATGGCACTAGAGGCACTGACAGAGGTTGGCCGGCGTGGTCGCAGGAGCCGTTCTCCGGGGCGCCCGCAAACAGGGTGACCCCAGGTTTCTGACAGGCCCTGTATTCCATCTGTCTCTGTAGCCTGCTTCGGAAACTAAGCTGGAGGGCCGAACAGGTGTGCCTGAAAACCGGCGCGGCCTGGCGATGTACCAGTCTTGTACCATTTTGCCGTTTTTGACCGATTCCTGACTACCGAGTCAAACCAGAAACGGCTTTGGAATGTCAAGCGGGCGAAGGGACTCGAACCCTCGACCTACGGCTTGGGAAGCCGACGCTCTACCAACTGAGCTACGCCCGCAGTCCGCCGATTCTAGCGGCCCACCCGTGCGTCCAGACGATACCGGGGAGACCAGCGCAGCTCCCCGGAATCCCGACGGGAGACGTTCCCGAGGTTCGCGGGGGAAACTGCCTCCGGAGCGGGAACCTCGATTGTCCGTCGGCCCCACTCCGGAGGCGGCCGCCCCATGCGGCCGGGCCCCGTCGTGTTTGTCGGTGCCCTCGCGATTGCTTTGGCAGCGTTCGTCGGCGTGGTCGCGCTCACGCAACCATCGAAACTGCCGGTTTCGTAGACCTACCGGTACTCGGGATTCGGGAAGTCGAAGCGGCAGCCGGCGTCCCAGAGCGCTCGCTGGTTGCCGTGCGCGGGGAAGCCGCCCGCATCCTTGACCATGCGAGCCGCGTGCAGCAGGTTCCACGTCATGAACGTCGTGTTCCGGTTCGTGAAGTCGTTCTCCGGGCCGCCCGAACCGGGGTCGAGGTACGACGGGCCGGGGCCTGCCTCGCCGATCCAGCCGGCATCGGCCTGCGGCGGGATCAGATACCCGAGGTGCTGAAGCGAGTAGAGAACGTTCATCGCGCAGTGCTTGACGCCGTCTTCGTTCCCGGTCACGAGGCAGCCGCCCACCCCGCCGTAGTACGCGTACTGCCCCTGCTCGTTGAGCTGGCTCGAGTTGCCGTAGAGCCTCTCGATCACCCGCGTGCAGACCGAGGACTTCTCGCCGAGCCAGATCGGCGTTCCCAGGACGAGAATGTCGGCGGCTTCGACCCGTTCGTAGAGCGAGGGCCAATCGTCACGTGCGGCGCCGTGCTCGGTCATGTCGGGGTAGACACCGGCCGCCAGCTCGTGATCGACCGCGCGGATCCGATCGACGGCCACACCGTTCGCCTCCATGATCGCAATCGAGATGTCCATGAGACCCTGCGTGTTCGAGATCGCGGGCGAGGGCTTGAGAGTGCAATTGACGAACAGCGCTCGCAGGTCGCTGAAATCCCACGGGCTGGTCGTGCACAGTTCCTGTTGGAAGTCGTTGAGCGGCATGGAGTCCTCCGGTTGAGTTGTCGTCGCTTCCGTCTTGCATCGAGGGGAAACGTGACAGCTCAGCGGAGAATTGCGACCGCGAGCGTTGCATCGCAGCCACGCGCAACCAGATCGCGCAGGCGCCCGATGTCGAACGCGAGATCGAGGGCAAGTCGAACCGCCTCGATGGAATCGACCCCGGCCCGCTCGAGCTCGTCGAAGCGCCACTCGACGACGAGGTCCGGGGCCGGACGCTCGACGCGCGCACGAATGGACGGTGCCGGTGTTGCCGCAGTGACCACGGCCAAGCCATCGGCAGCGCCGCGCTGACGCTTTAGGGGCTGCTGGCCCTAGAGGCTGTCGAGCTCGAGCGCGATGCGCGTCGAGCTCTCACCGAGCTTGATCAGGTCGGCGTCGGCGATCCACCGTCCGGCGACTGCACGGCCGCCCGACCTTCGCACTGCCTCGCGCACCGGGATCGCCCAGCGATGCTCGACGAGCGCGACGATCGCGCCCTGGCCCGGTCCGATCGCGTCGGCGACACGCCATTTGTCCTCGTCGTCGAAGACGTGGCCGTCAGCAAGCTCACGGAGCCCCCAGACGGCGCCGAGCTCCAGGCCATCCTCGCCTGCAGCTCCGAAGCCGATCAGGGCGCCAACGGCCGCTCCGAACGCGAGCGCCTCGTCGGCATCCAGATCGCTGCGCTGAATCGCTTCGATCACCCCGTCTTCGGTCTTGCGGACGGCGAGCAGGTCGACGAGACGGATGACGTCGCCGTTCTTCAGGCGCTCGAGCTCGGCACGGATCTCTCCGTGGAACTCGGGGTCATCGAACGCAATGACGAAGATCTCGACAGGGCCGACGGTCATGCAGACAACCTACAGCACGGTCGAGAGGCGTCGGTCACCAGCGCCCGCTCTCAGGCTCCGAGCGCCTCGACGGCGGCGTCGTAGCGCCCTCCCGCGGCGGCGGAGTTACATCGCGCACGGTGGAGAAATGCGGCCTGGGCAGCCTCCACGCCCGCCTCCTGGCCACGCCAGGCCTGCAGCGCCGATGCCTGCAGCGCTCGGCCATACGAGAACGAGAGTGGCCATGGCCGCGCCGCGAGGCGGTTGATCGCATCGAGATTGACGGTTGCCTCGACCTCGGACTGTCCCCCGGAGAGAAACACGATGCCGGGCACCGCGGCGGGCACATACCTGCGGAAGCAGTGGAGCGTGGCCGTGGCGATCCGCTCGGGACTGGCCTGGTCGGCATTGCCCTTGCCGGGGATCACCATGTTCGGCTTGAGGAGGATCCCCTCGAGGTCTACGCGCTGCGCACCGAGCTCCGAGAAGAGCGCCTGCAAGGTCCTCGCGGTCGCCTCGTAGCAGGCATCGATCGAGTGATCTGTGTCCATGAGCACCTCGGGCTCGACGATCGGGACGATGCCCGCCTCCTGGCACAGCGCGGCGTAGCGTGCGAGCGCCTGAGCGTTCACGCGAACGCAGTAGCGACTCGGCAGCCGTGCGCCGACAGAAAGCGTGGCACGCCACTTGGCGAATCTCGCTCCGAGCTCGTAGTACTCGGAGAGCCGCTTGCGGAGACCATCGAGGCCCTCGGTGACCGTCTCCCCGGGCGACCCGGCGAGAGGATGCGCGCCCGTGTCGACCTTGATCCCCGGCACGACGCCCTTCGCGGCGAGTAACGCTGGAAACGGCGTGCCGTCGTCGGCCTGCTGGCGGATCGTCTCGTCGAAGAGGATCACGCCGCCGATGAGCTCCTCCATGCCGCCGGTCGTGAACAGGAGGTTGCGGTAGGCGCGGCGGTTCGGTTCCGTCGACTCGACCGCGATCGAATCGAATCGCTTGGTGATGGTCCCGGTCGACTCATCGGCCGCGAGAATGCCCTTGTCATCGGCCACGATCGACCGCGCTATCGCATTCAGCTCCGACATCGCTATGCACCCTCCGTTCGTAGACTGGCCAGCTTGTCGTTCGGATGAAACGCGCCGATTCGCCGAACGGTGCCCGAGCGCGACCGCATCACGAGAGACTCGGTCTCGACGCCGTTGGCACTAGCGCGGACACCCTTGAGGAGCGAACCGCCGGTGACGCCTGTCGCCGCGACGAAGATGTCGTCGCCCGCGACGAGATCATCGGCGGACAGCACGCGCTCGAGGTCGAAGCCGCCCTCGACGAGAGCTGTGCGCTCATCCTCGTTGCGCGGCCAGAGGCGGCCCTGAATTGCGCCTCCCAGGCACTTGATCGCGGCGGCAGAGATAACCCCTTCGGGTGTGCCGCCGATGCCCATCAGCATGTCGATACCCGTCCACGGCCGACAGGCCGCGATCGAGGGGGCAACATCACCGTCGCGAATCAGGTTGACGCGCGCGCCAGAGGCTCGAAGCTCGGCAATCAGGTCCTCGTGACGCTCACGCTCGAGCACGACGACAGTGAGGTCGTTCACCTTCATTCCTTTCGCTGCAGCGACGGCCTGAACGTTCTCTGTCGGCGACAGATTCAGGTCGATCGCGTCAGCGCCCTCAGGTCCCACTGCGATCTTTTCCATGTAGAGCGCCGCGCCGGGCGAGAGCATCGAGCCGCGCTCGGCAACTGCGATCACCGTGATCGCTCCGGGAATGCCGAGCGCCGTCAGCCGCGTGCCCTCGAGCGGGTCGACAGCCACATCCACCTCCGGTCCGAAACCGGCGCCGACGCGCTCGTTGTTGAACAGCATCGGGGCCTCGTCCTTCTCGCCTTCGCCGATGACGACGACGCCCTGCATGGAGACGGTGTTGATCATCCGCCGCATCAGATCGACGGCGGCAGCGTCGGCGGCGTTCTTGTCACCTCGCCCGATCCACGAGGCCGCGCCCATGGCGGCGGCCTCGGTGACGCGAACCAGCTCCAGCGCCAGGTTGCGGTCGGGCACGGTCGGGTCGTGACGATCGGTCATGGTTCAGTTGATCCTATCCCGGCGACGGACTCGGTGACGCGGGCATCCGTGGGAGCGAGCACGACGACTGCGACCCCCGCGCACAGAACGAGCGCACCTCCAAGGAGGCCCTGGCCCGAAACGCCCTGATCGAGCAGCCACCAGGCGAGGATCACGGCGGAGACCGGTTCGAGAAACGTCAGCACGCCGGCCGTCTGCGCGGTGACGTGGCGCAGCAGCGCCGCGTAGGCAAGCGTCGCGAAACCCGTCAGGACCGCGCCGAGCAGGATCAACGCGGCCCAGTCCTGGCCGTCGATCGGCGTCGACGCCGGGATGAAGAGAAGCGCCGGGGCGAGCAGCAAGCCACCGCCGAGGCAGTCCCAGAACGCGACGGTCAACGGCGCCGCGCCTGCATGCAGTAGCCCCTTGGAGAGAATCAGCAGGACCGCAAACGTCAGCGCCGAGCCAATCCCGCAGGCGATGGCGACCCAGCCGTATGCGCCGGCATCGCCTCCGGCGAGCGCGACCAGGGCGATGCCGATCAGACCCGGAACGAGAGCACCGACCGCGACCCACGAAAGCCGCTCGGGCAAGAACAGCGGGGCAAGGACGGCGAGAAATACCGGCGCCGACGCGAACGTGAGAACCGCAAGCGCAACCGATCCCCGCCTGACGGTCTCGAAGAAGAGGCACCAGTGCGCTGCCTGGACGCATCCGAGAGCGACGAGCCTTTGCAGATGGTCTCCCGGATGCAGAAGCCCCAGACGGCGCGTTGCGATCGCGACGAGGGCCAGCGTCGCGGCAGCGATGGCGAGCCGGAAGAATGCGAGTGGAATCGGGTCGACGGTAGTCGCTCCGGCGAGAACGGCAACGAGGCCCCAGGAGACTGCGAGCGCCGCGAGCGCAACATTCCAGCGCATTGCCGCTAGACCCCGTATCCGAAGGTCACTGGCTTCCGAAGGTCACATGCTGTCCGGCGCCTCGACCCCGATCAGGTCGAGGCAGCGCCCGACGACCGCCTTGGTAGCCGCGCAGAGCGCCAGTCGGAACTCCTGCTCCGGCGTACCGAGCACCTTGTGGTGGTGATAGAAGCGGTGATAGTCGTCGGCGAGGCGGATCGCGTAGGTGGGAATGGCGTGCGGCGCACGGCGTAACGCCGCCTCCGCAGCGACGCCGGGGAACTCGGCGATGCGCTTCACGAGGTCGCGCTCCTCGACCTGGAGCGGCCCGACCGTAGTGCTCATCGCGGTCCACGACCCTGCACCCTCCGGCGCGTTGCGGAGAATCCCCGCGATGCGCGCGTGCGCGTACTGGACGTAGTACACGGGGTTCTTCGCCGTCTTCTCCGCCGCGAGGTCGATGTCGATCTCGATCGTCTGGTCGTGACCGCGTGAGACGAGGTACCAACGGGCAGCATCGATGCCGATCTCGTCGACGAACTCGTCGAGGAAGACGACATCGCCGCGACGCTTGGACATCTTCGTCGCCTCACCACCCTTCGTGAGATGGACGAGCTGATAGATGAGCACCTCGAGCGAATCCCGGGGGTGTCCGAGCATCTCCGCGAGCGCCTGAAGCCTGCCGATGTAGCCGTGGTGGTCGGCGCCGAGCACGTAGACGAGCCGATCGAAGCCCTTCGCGTACTTGCGCCTGACGTACGCGGCGTCTGCGGCATAGTACGTCGGCGTCCCGTCGGAGCGAACGAGCACTCTGTCCTTCTCGTCGCCGTGGGCTGAGGTGCGCGCCCAGAGGGCGCCGTCTTGCTCGAACGTGTCGAGCAGCGCGATCGCCTCCGGGATCTCTGTCTCGACGACGCTCTGCCGCTCGTACGAGTCGAAGTGGATGCGAAAGGTCTCGAGGCTCGCCTCCATGCTCTCGAGCATGCGCGGTACCGGATCGCCGGGCGTCTCCGCGAGCCCGGTGATGTACTCGCCGTGGTACCCGTCGGCGGGAGGCTCCTCCCCGCGCCGAACTGCCTCGACCGAGTCGCGGAACTTCTCCATCTGGCCGCCGGCGTCGTTGTAGTAGTACTCGCGCTCGACGGTGTGCCCCGCAAACGCGAGCAGTCGTGCGACGCAGTCTCCGTAGGCTCCGTTTCGTGCCGACGCGACCGTGATCGGGCCGGTCGGGTTTGCCGAGACCATCTCGATCTGCACCCTCTGGCGCGTGCTCGCCGATCCGCCACCGAAGCTCTCTGGCGAGGTCAGGATCACACCGAGTGCGTCGGTGAACCACTCGTCCGCGAGGAAGATGTTGAGAAAGCCGGGTCCCGCGACCTCGACCCGGTCAACGCCGGATATACCGGCGGCCTTCACGGCAAGCTCCCCTGCGACCTCACGGGGCGGGCGGCTCAGCTGGCCGGCAAGTCGCAATGCGACGTTCGTCGCATAGTCGCCGTGCGTTGGATCCGACGGCCGGTCGAGCTCGACGGGAACGCCCGCGGCCTCGGACAGGGACTCCGAGAGGGCGGCAGCGGCGTCGCTCACGAGAACGCCCGCCGCACCACGGCGATCACTCTCATGAAACCGTGTCGGGGATGAAGCTGAGCACGAGCTCGCGCAAAGTGACGACGCCGACGAGATTGCCGTTCTCGGTCACGATCGCACGCGACAGCCCGAGCCTGAACAGCAGCCGCGCGGCGTACCTGATGTTCATGTCGACATCCAGCGAGACGACCGGCTTGGACATGATCTCGTACACGTTCGTTCTCTCCGGCGAGCGGTCGTGGCCAATGATGTGCTCCGCGACATCGTGGATCACAACGATTCCGTACTCGTCGTCTTCGTCTCTGCGGTCGACGACAACGGAGCTGATGCCGTGCTCGCGCATCCGGTCGATAGCCTCCTGGACGGTCGACAGGCCGTCCACGATCTGCAATGTCGACGACATCACCTCACCCACGGTCACTATCGGCTTCGCGTTCATATCTGATCCTCGATCTCGCGTTTGATCACAGGCAGCTGGGACATGAGTCCGACGGCATCTTCGACATCGAGCTGAATCGCAATGCCGCTCCCGAGTTCCTCGTCGAACCGCCCCACGGTTGCGATCGACTCGAGGATGTGGCGGCTGAGATGCTCCTCGACGACGAAGAGAATCACGTCGCGATGGGTCTCGAGCCCGAGCCCGAAGAATGTCTTCGCGGGCCTGACACCCTCGCCGCGAGCCGTCGTGATCACGGTGCACCCCGTTGCGCCTTCGTGCCGCGCGCAATCGATGATGGCGTCGGATTTCTCCTCGGTAACGAGAGCGATGATCATCTTGAACTTCACCCGGCCGCCTCCTCGCGTCGTCTACCCCGCGCACTCCTGGCCAGCAGCTCCGAGATCTGCGCGTATCCCATCACGGTGATCACCGGAAAGAGGCTCGCGAGTGCGATCAACCCGAATCCGTCGATCAGCTCGCTGCGCCCGGGGACTGCCGAGGCGAGGCCGAGTCCGAGGGCTGCGACGAGGGGCACGGTCACGGTTGAGGTAGTCACGCCACCCGAATCGTACGCGAGGGGAACGATCGCCTTCGGGGCGAACGCCGTCTGCGCGATCACAATCGTGTATCCGCCGATCACGAGGGCGTAGAGCGGTATTCCGATCACGATTCGAAGCGCGCCGAGCGAAACGGCCGCAGCGACCCCGATCGCGACCGCGATGCGTAGCGGCCATGCCGAGACCGCACCACCCGAAACGTCCTCGGCCTTGAGCGCCACGGCGATCAGAGATGGCTCCGCGACCGTCGCCGCGAAGCCGATCGACGCGGCGAACGCGTAGACCCAGTAGTAGCGCCACCAGGGGATGCCATCGGCATCGGCCGATCCGGCCACGAACGACGGGTCGGTGAGCTGCTCCGCCATGCTCCGACCGAGCGGGAACAATGCCTCTTCCAGGCCGATCACGAACAGCGTCAGCCCCACGACGACGAGGGCGAGTCCGACCGCCGTGCGGGCAGGGCGCGCGAACGGGCGGCGTAGGAGCACGAACTGGAAGACGCCGAGGATGACCACGATCGGGAGCACGTCCCGAACCGTGTCAACGAGACCGCTGACGAGCCCAAAGGCGAGCGGTGAGCTCATCCCGTGATCATCCCGAACACGAGCACGAACATGATCGGTAAGAGGCTGGCCAACGCGATCAGGCCGAACCCATCCACGAGCGGATTGCGGCCCTTGATCGACAGCGAGAGCCCAACGCCGAGTGCCGTCACGAGCGGAACGGTGATCGTCGACGTCGTCACACCCCCGGAGTCGTACGCGATTCCGACGATTTCCTTCGGGGCGAACGGCGTGATAGCGACGATGACGAGATAGCCCCCGATGATGATGCGTTGGATCGGCCAGCCTCGGACGATGCGCACAACGCCGATCATGATTGCGACGCCGACCGAGAAGGCGACGGTGTACCGGAGCGCAAGCGCGTAGTCGATCCCGGCGCCTACCTCCGTGCCCCGGGATTCGACGCGGACGCGCGCGGCCTCGTCGGCCACCGCGAGCAGCGCCGGCTCTGCGATCGTCGTCCCGAATCCGAGCGCGAATGCGAACGCGAGCAGCAGTGGGACGCTCCCGCGCCGTGCAAACTCGAAAGCGATCCCCTCGCCAATCGGGAAGAGGGCCATCTTCAACCCCTGAACGAAGAGCGTCAGCCCGAGCACGACGGCGCCCAGGCCGAGAAGAGTCGCGCCGAGATCAGGGAACGGCTGGCGGATGATCAGCAGCTGAAATACGGCTATGACCGCCACGATAGGGCCGAGATCACGCGCTGATTCGCCGACCGCCCCGACCCACGCTCTCCATGTCGGGGAGGGCACTGGATGCCTACGGTCGATGTCGGGCACTCGACTGCAGACGCTACCACCCTCCTAGGCGGTCGTTCCCGAGGCGCGAGCGAGCGCCGTCGTTCTCTCCGCCGCCGCTAACGCGTTGGCCGAGGGATCTGGGCTCATCCCTCCTAGAGTGGATCGGCGGAGAAGACTTGCGGCACGACCGCAGGGTTCCTCGAACGGTGCGGTTACTCCGTGATCGTGCTAACGGCTCCCGCCGCCGACGTCGTGACGCCGACACCCTCGCGCACGAGCGTTCCCTGAACTTCCTCACGCGCCTTGTAGATCCGCCACTTCACCGTGGCCAGGGTGATCTCGAGCGAGTCCGCGATCTCGATGTACGAGAGGCCGACGACGTCGCGCAGAAGAAGCGCCATCTTGAGATCGACGTTGAGCGCCCCGACTGCACGCCAGAGGGCACTGATCGTCTCGGCGCGCTCGAACGGAGCATCGAGCGACTCGAGGGGTGCAATGTCGTCGATGTTGACCACGCTTCGCGGGCGGCGCTCGAGCGCGCGCAGCTCGTCGAGGACGCGGTTCTTCGTTACCTGGAACATCCAGGTCGTGAAGCGCGACCGCAACGAGAAACCGGGCAGCCCCTGGTAGACGCGGAGAAACGACTCCTGGGTCAGATCCTCGGCGAGGGCCCTGTCCCCGACGAGCCGCAGCACGTAGTTGTAGACGGGCCGCTCGTAGGCGCGAACGATGATCGAGAACGCCCGCTCATCGCCTTGCTGGGCTTTGCGGAGAATTCCGAGATCAGGCTGTTCGAGCGCCAATTCGCGGCGGAGCATACAGCGATAAGCGGGAATTTCACCAACTATTTACGAGTCGCTGAAATGTCACCGATTGTTAGCGCGGCCGGAACCGGTGAGATCGCTGCCGCTCATCACAGCTGGAACACCGAGGCCGAGAAGCCGCAGCACCGTCGGAGCGAGGTCGGCAAGGCCTCCATCGTCTCGCAACGTCACGCCGGATGTCGTGAGAACGAGCGGCACGGGGTTCGTCGTGTGTGCGGTGTGTGGGCTGATCCCGTCGTCCTCGAGCATCCTCTCGGCGTTGCCGTGATCGGCAGTAACGAGGCAGACGCCGCCGAGGCCGTGGGTCGCTTCGACGACCCGGCCGAGCGCCGTATCAGCCGCCTCGACCGCTGCGACGACGGCAGGGATCACTCCCGTGTGCCCCACCATGTCCGGGTTGGCGAAGTTGACGACGCAGAAGGCGTAGCCGTCGGGAAGTGCGAAGACAACCTCGTCCGCCACCTGAGCTGCCGACATCTCGGGTCGTTGGTCGTAGCTCGCGACGTCCCTCGGGGATGGAACGAGCACGCGTGCCTCACCCGCCCACTCCGCCTCCTCTCCGCCGTTGAAGAAGTACGTCACGTGCGCGTACTTCTCCGTCTCGGCGGCGTGGAGCTGACGAAGCCCTGCCCCGCTGAGCGTTTCCGCGAGTGTGTCGACGACGTCCTGTTCCGGAAATGCGACGGCAGTCGCGATGTCCTCCGCGTACCGCGTCATCGTCGTCAGGTCGACGCCCCGCTCGAGAAGCCGTCGTGAGAGCTGTCTCCCCCGGTCGGGGCGGAAGTTGAAGAAGATCGCCGCATCCGTGGCTTCGCGAAGACGGGGGCGGCCCTCCAGGATGATGGGCTCGATGAACTCGTCGGTCGTGCCGCGGGAGTAGCTCGCGGTCACGGCCTCGACCACGTCGACCGCCGGAGCACCAACCCCATCGAGAATTGCGGCGACAGCCAGCTCGGTGCGCTCCGCTCTGCTGTCCCGATCCATCGCGTAGTAGCGCCCGACGACGGTCGCGATCCGGTCCTGCGGGAGCATCGCCAGGTCGGATCCGGCCGCGTGAGGAGAGACGTCTCTGCCGTCGCTGAAGGCGTGGATCCAGACGCGCTCCGCCATGCCCTCGCGGCGCGCGAGGTCGAGGAGAGCGATCAGATGATCGATATGCGAATGGACACCGCCGTGCGAGACGAGTCCGAGCAGATGCACATCACCCCCGCGCTCCTTCGCGCGGGCAAATGCTCCGCGAAGGGCAGCGTTTTCGTAGATCGACCCGTCGGCGACCGCGCCGTTGACGCGCATGAGGTCCTGGAACAGCACGCGGCCCGAGCCGATCGTGAGGTGACCGACCTCGGAGTTTCCCATCTGGCCTTCCGGAAGCCCCACCGCAGGCCCGGAGGCCGCGAGCGTCGTGTGTGGAAACTTCGCGCAGAGACCGTCGAACACGGGCGTCTCTGCGAGCTCGACGGCATTACCGCGTCCCGCGGGAGCAACCCCCCAGCCGTCCAGGACGACGAGCGTTACGAGAGGGAAGCGGCGATCTGACACAGGCTCGAGAAGGACGCGGCGTCGAGCGACGCGCCGCCGACGAGGGCACCGTCGACTGACGGTTGAGAGAGGAGCTCTGTCGCGTTCTCGGGCTTCACGGAGCCGCCGTAGAGAACTCGCGTCGGGTGGAGTGACTTGATGAACGCATGGGCCTCCTCGGCCATCGCGGGCGTCGCGGTCTTCCCTGTTCCGATTGCCCAGACCGGCTCGTACGCGATCACGAGCGACTCGCTGCGAGGGAGCACGCTGACCTGGCGACGGAGAACCTCCTCCGTCTTGCCCCTCTCGCGCTCGCCCTCGGTCTCGCCGACGCAGGCGATCACCTCGAGCCCGGCCCCGAGCGCCGCCTCGGCGCGGCTGCGAACGGTGTCGTCGGTCTCGCCGAAGTAGAGCCGCCGTTCCGAATGCCCGACGAGAGTGCCCTGGACGCCGAGCTCGACGAGCATCGGCGCCGAGATCTCGCCGGTGAAGGCTCCTTCATCGGCCCAGTGGACGTTCTGCGCGTAGATCGGCCATTCCTCGCCCACCGCGGCCTCGAGCGAGACGAACGGGGGGCAGAGCACGACGTCGACCCCGTCGGGCGCCTCGAACGTATCGAAGAACGCCAGCGTTTCGACCGGGCCCTTGAACATCTTCCAGTTGCCGGCGATCAGCTTGTTCATGTGTGAGCCTCCGGGATAGCTGCGATGCCAGGAAGCTCGCGGCCTTCGAGGAACTCCAGCGACGCGCCGCCGCCGGTCGATACCCACGAGACCTGATCGGCGAGCCCGAGCTCGGTGATCGCGCGCACGGAATCACCGCCTCCGACCACCGCGTAGGCGTCCGCAGCCGCTACTGCCTCGGCGACCGCACGGGTGCCGGCTGCGAATCGATCCCACTCGAACACGCCCATGGGGCCGTTCCAGAAGATCGTGGCGGCACCGCGAAGGATCTCGCCGAATGCTGCCGCCGTATCGGGGCCGACGTCGAGGCCGAGCCATCCGTCAGGGATGTCGGCGACGTCGGCCGGTCGTGCTTCGGCGTCGGGCGAGAAGCTCGCGGCAGCCACTACGTCGGTTGGAAGCTCAACAGGGAAGGAGAGCGGGTTGTGGACACGAACCTGCTCGGCCATCTTGCCCCCGATCAGGACGCGGTCGGCCCGTCCGCCGAGGTGCTCGAGGACCGCAAGCTTGTCGTCCACCTTCGCTCCACCTGCAACGATCACGAAGGGATGCTCGACGTCTCCGAGGAGCTTGCCGAGGTGCTCGATCTCTGCGAGGAGCAGGAGTCCGGCGTAGGCGGGCAGAATCCGGGCGACGCCCTCGGTCGAGCAATGAGCGCGGTGCGCCGACCCGAACGCGTCGTTCACGTACAGATCCATGCCCTCCGCGAGCTCGGACGAGTACGCGGGGTCGTTCGCCGTCTCGCCGTGGTGAAAGCGGGTGTTCTCGAGCACGCGTAGACGAGCGTCGGGCAGAAGCTCTCGCACGCGCTCCGAGACGGGTGCGATCGCGAGGCGTGCGCGGTCACCCTCATCCCTGGGTCTGCCGAGGTGGGAGCAGACAGCGACCTCCGCTGCGCCATGGTCGAGCAGCCAGCGGAGTGTCGGTAGAGAGGCCCTGATTCGGGTGTCGTCGGCGATCGCGCCGTCCGAGAGCGGGACGTTGAGATCGGCCCGGACGAGAACCCTTCGACCGGCGACGTCGGCCGTCTCGACCGACCGGGGCAGCCTCACGCCAGGAGTCTCCCGACGAGGTCCACGAGGCGGCAGCTGTATCCCCACTCGTTGTCGTACCAGCCAAAGACCTTGGCTGTCGCGCCATGAGCCATCGTCAACTCGCTGTCGAAGATGCACGAGAATGGCGAGTGGACGATGTCGGTCGAGACCAGCGGGTCGTCGGAGAAGCGGAGGATGCCTGCGAGCGGTCCCGCGGCCGCAGCTGCGTAGGCTGCGTTGAGCTCCTCCCTCGTCACGTCGCGCCGGAGCGAGACCACGAGGTCTGTGAGCGAGCCGGTCGCGACCGGGGCACGAACCGCGACACCGTCGAGCTTACCCTTCAGGTGGGGCAGAACGAGTCCGATTGCCTTTGCGGCGCCCGTCGAGGTCGGGATGAGGTTGATTGCGGCAGCGCGAGCCCTGCGCGGATCCTTGTGGGGCATGTCCTGCAGGCTCTGGTCGGACGTGTACGCGTGGATCGTGGTCATGAAGCCGCTCTCGATCCCGGCGAGGTCGTCGATCACCTTTGCCAGCGGGGCGAGGCAGTTCGTGGTGCACGATGCGTTCGAGACGATGTGGTGCTGCGCCTTGTCGTAGCCCTCGTCGTTGACCCCGAGCACCACGGTGTAGTCGGGGTCGGTCGCGGGTGCCGAGATGATCACCTTGCTCGCCCCCGCGTCGAGGTGTTTCTGTGCGCCGTCGCGCGTCGTGAAGAACCCCGTCGACTCGAGGACGACCTCGACGCCGAGATCGCCCCAGGGCAGCGAGGCCGGGTCCCGCTCCGAGAGGAACTTCATCTGCTCACCGCCCGCGTTGATCACCCCGTCCCCGAGCGAGACCTCCCCGGGAAACGGGCCGAGCACCGAGTCGTACCTGAGCAGGTGCGCCATCGTGGCCGCGTCGCCCAGGTCGTTGACCGCGACGATCTCGATCTCCGCCCCAAGCGCCTGCTGGGCCCGGAAGAAATTGCGTCCGATGCGCCCGAAACCGTTGATGCCGACGCGAACCGCCATGTTGCCTCGCTCTCTTCGAAAGGTAGTTGTCTGGTTCGAGTCTATCCCCGGCTTGCGGCGGGCTCGCCTGTTAACCGCCGGTTGCGATCGTCATTCGGGTTGAGGAATGCGCCGCCGGTCTTCATACTCGGTCGCGGTGGGTCCGCGCTCCCGGTCGGTGAATCCAGACCCCGTTCGCCGTCCAGTTCGGAGCGCGCTCGTTGGGGGAGGAGGTCGTCCTCGGAGCTCCTCTCCCAAGCCCGCCGCTTTCCGCCGGCGCGAACTGCGAGAGCGGTTCAGACCTCGGCCAACTCGACCAGCCTGGCGAGCCGTCGCTGCATCGCGGCCTTCGTCACGGGTGGGCTCGAGCGTGCAGCTAGCTCTCTGAGCGACATTGCCGGGTGTCGGAGGCGCAGGGAAGCGGCCTCGCGGAGCGCCTCCGAGAGTGCCTCCAGGGTGCCCGCCGCTTGGAGCAGCCGCGCAGCGTCGAGCTGGCGCTGGGCTGCGCGCGCCGTTCGCACGAGGTTGGCGTGGTCGGCGTTTGCCAACCGATTCGCCTCGGACCGCATCTCCGCGACGACGCTCCTTTCCTCGAGCCCGAGCACCGCGTCGACGACGCCCGCTGCGAGCAGGTAGCCCTCGATCTCCTCCCACCCCTTCGCATACGCGCGAGCATGGGACGGTCGCTCCTCGACTTTGAGGCGCACCTCCTCGACCGAGCAGACGCTCCGCAGAAACGACGCGCCAGCCGTCGTCGGCGTTCGGAGCTCCAGGTGCGGCGAGCGCGGACCTGTGAGCGACCCTCCGCCGAGAAAAGCGCCCCGGAGGTACGCCCCGCGACAGCACGAACGTGCGACGACACGCCCTGGCGGCCGCTCGAGCGGCCGGTGATCCTCGTCGAGGACCCCTGCCTCCGCCAACGTCGTGAGGGTACGTTCCGAACCTTCCACGTGAAGCTGATAGCGAGTCGCGCGCGCGAACGACCGCGTCACGTACGTCCTGATCTCCGACGGAATGCGGAGCTCGGCGAGCAGGGCGAACGCTCGCCGGGCCGCGGCCGAGGAGCCGAGGTCGAGATGCAGGTCGATAGCACCACGCCCCCGCAGGTGCACGACGCCGGCGGTGTGGAACAGCGCAGAGAGCTCCGCCAGTCGATCGCATCGCCGTTTTGGCGCTATCGCCGCAAGCTCGGCCCTGACGTCCTCGGCCAGCGATCCCGAGCTCACAGGAAGACGCCTTCGAGCGCGAGCAGGCGCCGCTTCAGCGACGGACCGGCGGTTCCGTAGCCGCCGATGCCGTTCGCCGCGATGACGCGGTGGCAAGGGACGATGAGTGAGAAGCGGTTGTCGGCGCAGAACGCCCCCGCGGCTCTCGCTGCACGTGGCCGCCCCGCGAGGGCTGCCAGCTCACCGTAGGACACGACCTCCCCCCACGGAATCGACCGCGCCACGGCTGCCAGTTCGAGCTGCAGCGGCGTCGCCCAGCCCAGGTCGATGGCAACTGCCTCGTAGGACGTCGGGACGCCCTCCAGGTGAGAAATGATCCGCCGGCACAGATCCGACACGCTCGCGGCACCAGCCGGGGGCGACTTGCCCGGTACCGTTCCTACTGGGAGCCCCGCTCCCCCGTTGGGGGGCGCCGTGGAGGGCTTGGGGAGCAATGCCTGCTCCCCGCCTCCGGCCTCGATCTCCGAGTCTCGGGGGACCACGAGCGCCCGGGGCAGCGGTGAGGCCTCATTGCGCAGGGCCTCGGACGCGAGCTCGTGCTGGACGATCACCCCGTCCCGCACCCAGATCTCGCCCACACCCCACCCGGGCACCTCGTAGGGGTATCGCGTCACGCGCATGTCGCGGACAATACAATCGCCGGGAATGAGCGCCCCCGGGATCTTCCGCCCTCCGGCGGCCGTCAACGAGCCGATCTACAGCTACGCGCCGGGAACGCCCGAACGCGAGGCGCTACAGGTGCGACTCGGAGAGATGTCGTCCGAGCGTGTTCACATTCCGATGGTGATCGGCGGGGAGCGCATCGAGACAGGCACGACCTTCGAGGCCGTGATGCCTCACCGCCGCGCCCATGTTCTCGCGGACGTCGAGCGTGGCGGTGCGCCCGAGGTCGAGCGCGCAATCGCAGCAGCCCGTGCGGCACACCCGACGTGGTCACGCACCCAGTGGCACGAGCGGGTCGCGATCTTCCTCCGGGCGGCGGAGCTCATCTCCGGCCCGTGGCGCTCGACGATCAACGCGGCGACGATGCTCAATCAGTCGAAGACGGCATTCCAGGCCGAAATCGACGCGGCGTGCGAGACGATCGATTTCCTCCGCTTCAACGCCGAGTATCTCGTCCGGATCTACGAGGAGCAGCCGGTCTCGTCTCAGGGCGTCTGGAACCGGATGGAGTACCGCGCTCTCGAAGGATTCGTCCTTGCGATCAGCCCGTTCAACTTCACGGCGATCGGCGCGAACCTGACCACTTCGCCCGCGCTGATGGGAAACACGATCGTCTGGAAGCCGGCATCGACGCAGGCCCTCTCGGCGTGGATCACGATGCGTATCCTCGAGGAGGCAGGCTTGCCGCCGGGCGTGATCAATCTCGTCTTCGGGCCCGGCGCCGAGATGGGTGCCGCGGCGCTCGCGAGCCCCGAGCTCGCGGGGGTCCACTTCACCGGTTCGACAGGCGTCTTCCACTCGATCTGGAACACGATCGGGGGAAACATCGACCGCTATCGCAACTACCCTCGGATCGTCGGCGAGACGGGCGGGAAGGACTTCATCCTCGCGCACCCCTCCGCCGACCCCGCTGCGGTCGCCGCGGCGATCGTTCGCGGCTCGTTCGAATATCAGGGCCAGAAGTGCTCGGCCTCGTCGCGACTCTACATCCCCTCGAACATCTGGAGCGATGTGCGCGAGACGCTCGAGCGCGAGGTCAGCACCATCGGCGTCGGCGACGTCAGCGACTTCACGAACTTCATGGGCGCGGTCATCGACGAGACGTCCTTCCGGACGCAACGCGACGCGATCGCGGAGGCGAAGGCGGCAGGCGCGGACGTCGTGACCGGCGGCGGAACGGACGACAGCGAAGGCTGGTTCGTCGAGCCGACGGTGATCAAGACCGACGATCCGGGATTCCGGCTCTTGCGCGACGAGCTCTTCGGCCCGGTCGTCACTGCCCTCGTCTACGACGAGTCGAAATGGACCGAGACGCTCGACCTCGTCGACTCGACGAGTGCATATGCGCTCACAGGCGCAGTCTTCTCGAACGACCGGTACTCGATCGAGGAGGCGCACGAGTCGCTCCGCTACGCGGCCGGCAACTTCTACGTCAACGACAAGCCCACGGGCGCCGTGGTCGGCCAGCAGCCTTTCGGGGGCGCCCGCGCGTCCGGCACGAACGACAAGGCAGGGTCGATGTGGAACCTGATTCGGTGGGTCAGTCCTCGTACGATCAAGGAGACCCTCGTCTCGCCGACCGACTACCGCTACCCGTTCCTCCAGCCGGACGAATGACACGGGCTGCACCCGGTCTCGCGCTCGCGGGGATCGGCGTCGCACTCTCGCTCGGCGCGCACTACGCGGTGCCGGATCTCCCTCCGCTCGTCCTCTGCGTAGCGCTCGGCGTCGCATTGGCGAACCTCGCGCGCGTTCCCTCCGCGGCTGTACCCGGTCTGACGGTTGCGGGCGGCCCGGTGCTCAAGCTCGGCGTCGTCCTCCTCGGACTCGATCTCGTCTTTCCCGACATCCTCGCGCTCGGCTTCCGCGCGCTCCTCGTCGTGATCGGCGTTGTCGCGATCACGTTCTTCGGCACGCGCTGGGCGGGGCGCCGGCTCGGGGTGTCGGACGATCTCTCTCTGCTCGTCGCAACCGGCTTCTCGATCTGCGGCGTCTCGGCGATCGCCGCAGCGAACGGCGTCATCGACGCGGAAGAGGACGAGGTGGTGTTCTCGGTCGCGCTCGTTACGCTCTGCGGCACGCTCGCGATCGTCACCCTCCCCCCTCTGCGTGGCCTGCTCGGGCTCGACGACGAGCAGTTCGGAGCTTGGGTCGGAGCGAGCGTGCATGACGTCGCGCAGGTCGTGGCAACGTCGTCGACGGCGGGCAGTGTCGCGCTCACGACGGCGATCGTCGTCAAGTTGACCCGCGTGATGCTGCTCGCCCCGCTCATCGCCGGGATCTCCGTTCGTCATCGTCAGTCGGGAACGAGCAGCGGAGCCCGGCCACCACTCGTTCCTCCGTTCATCATCGCGTTCGTCGCCATGGTGGCGATCGCAAGCATCGGAGTCGTGCCTGATCGTCTCCTCGTGAGGGTCGACGAGCTGCGCACCGTCCTTCTGGGAATGGCGCTCTTCGCGCTCGGCACGCGGGTCAACGTCGGTCGGATGCGGCAGATCGGTGCGCGCCCGCTCGCGCTCGGCCTCGCCTCCTGGGCGCTGATTGCGGTCGTCGCCTACGCCGGCGTCCGCCTTGCCTGGACCTGACCACCTGGTCAGCCCGCCGGCCCGGCTCGATAAGCTGCGGTCGATGACCCGGGAGCAGCGGCACGACATCCTCTTCGATTCCGTCCGGATCGGCCCGGTCACCGCGCGGAATCGCTTCTTCCAGGTTCCCCACTGCAACGGCATGGGGCACAGAGATCCGACGCCACTCGCATTCATGCGCGGCGTCAAGGCCGAGGGAGGCTGGGCCGTCGTCTGCACCGAGGAGGTCGAGATTCACCCCTCGTCCGAGGTGGCACCGTACGCCGAGGGGCGGCTCTGGGACGACGAGGACATCCCCGCTCTCGCCCGCATGGTCGAGAAGGTGCACGAGCACCACTCGCTTGCCGGCATCGAGCTCTGCCACAACGGCCGGACCAGCTCGAATCTCTACAGCCGCCAGACGGCGATGTCCGTCGATCACATGCCGACCGACGGCTACGAGCCCGTCCAGGCACGGCGCATGGCACTCGGGGACATCGAGGATCTTCGCCGCCGCCACCGTGCCGCCGTTCGCCGTTCGCTGCAGGCGGGCTTCGACATCGTCTACGTCTACGCCGGCCATTACCTGAACACGATTGGCCAGTTTCTCTCCCCGCGCCTCAACCGGCGCACGGACGCGTACGGCGGAGACGGTGCCGGTCGCGCCCGCCTCCTCCGCGAGGTGCTCGAGGACACCTTCGCCGAGGTCGACGGGAGGGCCGCCGTGGCCTGCCGGATCATGATCGACGATCTCAGCGGGCCTGGTGGCTTCGGTCGCGCCGAGATGGAAGGCGTCCTGAGCCTCGTGGGCGAACTGCCCGACCTCTGGGACTTTGTCGCGGGCGAATGGGAGAACGACTCGGTGACGTCCCGCTTCGGCGAGGAAGGCGCTCAGGAGACGTTCCTGCGCGGCCTCAAGCAGATGACGACGAAGCCCGTCGTCGGCGTCGGCCGCTTCACCTCACCCGACCTGATGGCGCGGATGGTGCGCGAGGGCGTTCTCGACTTCGTCGGCTCTGCTCGACCGTCGATTGCCGACCCCTTCCTGCCGGTGAAGATCGAGGAAGGACGCTATGACGAGATCCGCGAGTGCATCGGCTGCAACATCTGCGTCAGCGGTGACGCGACGATCGTCCCGATCCGCTGCACCCAGAATCCGACCATGGGCGAGGAATGGCGGCGAGGGTGGCACCCCGAGCGGTTTCGGCCCGCCACGACTCCCGCGAAGGTGCTCGTCGTCGGTGCCGGCCCTGCCGGTCTCGAGGCGGCCACGACCCTCGGTCACCGTGGCTACGAGGTCGTGCTCGCCGAGGCGACACGCGCCCTGGGCGGACGGGTGGAGCGCGAGGCCAGGCTGCCCGGGCTCGCGGCTTGGATCCGCGTCGTCGATTACCGCAAGGGACAGCTCGACCGGCTGAGCAGCGTCGAGGTCGCGTTCGAGAGCAGGCTCACGGCGGAGGAGATTCTCTCGTACGACTTCGATCACGTCGCGATCGCGACGGGCTGTGCGTGGCGGCGCGACGGCGTCGGCCGCTGGCACCCAGAGGGAATCCCCCTTGCCGACGGCGTCGAGATCCTGACGCCGGACGACATCCTCGAAGGTGCGCGCCCGGCGGGACACGAGATCGTTCTCTTCGACGACGATCACTACTACATGGGCGGTGTGCTTGCCGAGTTGCTCGTCGGCGAGGGGCACGCCGTCACGCTCGTCACCCCGGCACCGCGTGTCTCCGAGTGGTCCGTGAACACGATGGAGCAGCACCGAATCCAGCGCCGTCTGCTCGAGCTCGGGGTCACGGTGCTGACTTCGACAACCCTCGTCGCGGCGGGCGCGGCCGGCGTGACGATCGCAAGCACCTACACCGAGGCGGAGCGCGACGTTTCGTGCGCCGCGGTCGTGCTCGTCACCTCCCGCTTGCCGCAGGAGGAGATCCTCGACGAACTGGTCGCGCGCGAAAGCGACTGGGCCGCGGCCGGCCTCGCGACCGCCGAGGGCATCGGCGACGCACGTTCGCCCGGCACGGTGGCCGCCGCCGTGTGGGACGGACGCCGCTATGCGGAGGAGATCGACGGAGACGATCCTGGCGACGGCGTGCCGTTTCTCCGCGAGATCGTCCGTCTCCACAACACCTGATTCACCAAGGCACTCGCTGCATCCATCGACCCGTGCGTGCGGAAGATACCGTGAGCGAGTGCAAACCTTCCTCGATGCCGTTACCGCGTTCCGGGACTACCTCGCTTCGATCCAGCTCATGCCGCTCGGCATCGCGATCGGCTGCCACATGGCGAAGACCGTGTGCACGAGCCGAGCCTGGCGGAACGTCCTCGCCGCGGCGTATCCCGACGTTCGCGTCAGGTGGCTGCCGCTCTACGCCGCCTACATCGCGGGGGTCGGGGTCAACGCGCTCTTTCCCGCCCGCGCGGGGGATGTCGTACGTCTCACTCTTGGCCATCGGGCGATCCCTGGCTCGACCTATACGACGCTCGTCAGCTCGAGCCTCGTCCTTGCGATCGTCGATGTCGTCTGTGCGGCCTCACTGTTCTCGTGGGCGCTGACACAGGGTGTCCTGCCGGGTCTCGACGTCCTTCCCTCGCTCCCGAGCTTCGACTTCGCCTGGGTCTACCGGCACGAGTCGGTCGCAGAGATCCTGCTCGTCGTTATCGTATTCGGCGCGATCGCCCTCGCCGTCTGGATCCGGTCCCACGTCAGCGAGGTCGGACAACGAATCCGTCAGGCCTTCACCGTCGTGCGGACCCCAGTTCGATGGTTCCGCACCGTCGTCCTCTGGCAGCTCGCCGATTGGGCGTTTCGGCTCGCCACGATCTGGTTCATGCTCGGCGCGTTCCAAATCGAACAATCGCTGCGCAACGTGCTCCTCGTTCAGGCGGCGGAGAGCCTCTCTACCCTTGTCCCGGTAAGCCCCGGCGGGCTCGGCACGCAGCAAGCGCTCCTCGTGTACACGCTCCGCGGAACCGCCTCCCGCTCCGCATTGCTCGCGTTCAGCGTCGGGATGAAGCTGACGCTCACCGCCGTCAACGTCGTGATCGGCTTCGCCGCGATTCTGCTCACGCTCCGCACCTTGCGCTTCGGGAGCGTTGCTCGCACCGACACGCCGTCGGACGCGGCCGGCCTCTAGCCCAGGTCACCGGGGCCGCCCGTCCGATGCAGCTGGGCGAACACCGAGCGCGCGGTCTTCGCCGGCAGACCCGGGACGGCCTCGAGCTCCTCCTGCGACGCGGCGAGAAACCGGTCGGCCGAGCCGAAGTGACGCAGGATCGAACGCCGACGCGACGGCCCGATTCCCTCGAGCGTGTCGAATATCGACGCGAATGCACGAGTGTCGCGCTTCTTGCGATGAAACGTCACGGCGAAACGGTGTGCCTCATCCCGGATCCGCTGCAGCAGCTGCAGACCCGGGTCGTGCCGATCGAGCTGTACCGGCTCGGAGCGATCGGGCAGAAACACCTCCTCGTCGCGCTTTGCGAGGGCGATCACAGCAACACGCGGTAGCCCGGTCGTCGCCTGGATCGCCTCGAGCGCGGCAGCGAGCTGACCCTTGCCGCCATCGATGACGACGAGGTTGGGAGCAGCCGAGAAGCTCTCGTCGGACCGATCGGCGTCGGCGCTATCCCGCAATCGGGCAAACCGCCGCGCCACGACCTGCCCCATCGACGCGAAGTCGTCCTGACCGTCGAGGCCGCGCACCGTGAACGAGCGGTAGTGCGCCTTCTTCGGCTGCGCGTCGACGAAAACGGCCATCGATGCGACGATGTCGCGTCCCTGGAGGTTCGAGATGTCGAAGCACTCGACCCTCACCGGCAGGCTCTCGAGATTGAGGTTCTCGCGCAGGCTCTCGAGGGCCTCGATCCGCCGCAGGCGCTTCTGCTCGGCCGCCGTCGTCTCGTGGGAGAGTGCGAGCTGCGCGTTCTCCGCAGCCAGCTCGGCCAGTCTCCTCTTCTCGCCGCGCACCGGCGCCCGTACCTCGACGGCGGCGCCGCGCAACTGGGTGAGAAATCCCGTGAGCGCGTCGGTGTCGGTCAGGTCGGAGGGCACGATGAGTTGCGGCGGCACGTTCGGCGCGGCCGTGTAGTACTCGAGGCAGAAGCCCTCGAGAATCGTTGCTCGATCCTGCCCTTCGACGTTCTCGAGGTGGAAGGCATAGCGATCGATCAGCTTGCCGTCGCGTAGCGGGAAGAGCTGCACGGCAGCGCGATCACCCTCGACCGCGAGGCCGATCACGTCGATCGTGCCGACGGCGCGCCGGTCTGCACCCTGCCGCTCGGCAAGGCTCTTGATCGCAAAGAGCCGGTTGCGGTACCGCGTCGCGTCCTCGAATCGCTCCTCCGTTGATGCGTCGCGCATTCTCCGCTCCAGAGCGCGCACGATCGAGCGTGTGTCACCCGAGAGGAAGTCGATCACGCCCTCGATCTGCTCCCGGTAGTCCTCCTTCGAGATCGCGCCGATGCACGGCGCGGTGCAGCGCTCGATGTGGAAGTCGAGGCACGGTATGCCACTGTGCCGGCCGGGCTTGGGCCCCTCGCAAGGCCGGAACTGGAAGACGCGGTTGAGGACGTCGAGGGTCTCGCGCACCTTCTTCGCGTTGGCGTATGGCCCGAAGTAGACGGTACCGCGGCGGTGCCGCTCCCTCGTGAACATGACGCGCGGGTACTCGTCGGCAACCGTCACCGCGATGTACGGGAACGACTTGTCATCTCGAAGCCGGACGTTGAACGGCGGGCGATGGCGCTTGACGAGATTCTGTTCGAGGTGCAAAGCCTCCGCCTCGGTCGAGGTGACGATCACCTCGATCCGGGCGACGCGACCGACCATTCGCTCGATCCCGAGGCGTCCATCACCACGGTTGAAGTAGCTTCGCACCCGCGCGCGGAGGGACTTCGCCTTGCCGACGTAGAGGATATCGTCGCTCGCGTCCCGGAACAGATACACCCCGGGGCTGCGGGGGAGCGTCGCGAGCTGATCTCGAACGGCTTCGACCACGTCGGCTAGCGTATCCGTCGCATGTTTCACCGCCTTCCCTCCCTCATCGTCGCCCTGTTTCTCGCTGCAGTTGCCGCGCCGAACGCGCTCGCGGGCGGACCGACGATGGACTTCGGCGCTGCCGAGGACGTGGTTCGCGCACGCGATCTCGTCTCGGCAAAGTCGGAGATGACCCTGGTCCGACTTGCCGGGTTCTCATCGATCCGCATCACCTCGCAGTGGCTCCCCGGCCAGGTCACCCCCGCAGAGGAGGAGCTCGCGATTCTGCGTAATGTTGCGGCCGCCGCTCAGTTGTCCGCCGTCAAGGTCTACCTCTCCGTCTACCCGCCGGGCTCGCGTGTGACCCCTCTCACACCCGAGGCGCGTGAGGAGTTTGCGGCGTACCTCACTGTTCTGGCGCGGCAGCTGCCGACGATCGACGATGTGATCGTCGGCAACGAGCCCAACCTCAACCGTTTCTGGCTGCCCCAGTTCAACCCGGATGGGACGAACGCGGCGTCTCCGGCGTATCTGGCTCTGCTTGCCCGTTCCTACGACGCGATCAAGGCGGTGGATCCGACGACACGTGTCTGGGGCGGTGCGCTCGCGCCGCGCGGCAATGACCGTCCCGGCACGACGCGCGACACGCACTCGCCCGTTGTGTTCCTGAGGGACATGGGCACCGCCTACCGAGCGAGCGGTCGCACGCTACCGATCATGGACGGGCTCGCATTCCACCCCTACGCCAACTCGTCGGGGCAGGCGCCCGGGACACCCAACCCGAAGTCGAACACGATCGGGCTTGGAGACTACGACCGGCTGATCCGGACGCTTGCCACGGCGTTCGACGGTACCCCACAGGCCGGGTCCGCCCTTCCGATTCTGTACGACGAGTTCGGCGTCGAATCCAAGATCCCGGCGGGAAAGGCGAACCTCTACACCGGGGCGGAACCGACAACGACACGTCCCGTCGATGAGATCACCCAGGGGCAGTTCTATGCGCAGGCGTTGCAGCTCGCGTTCTGCCAGCCGAACGTCGTCGGAATCCTACTCTTCCACTCCCATGACGAGGCCGCCCTCGCGGCCTGGCAGTCGGGCGTCTACTACGCGGACGGGACGCCGAAGACAAGCCTCTATGCCGTTCGGGACGCACTCGCCCGCGCTCGTGGAGGCTCGATCGCCCAATGCGACGGTCTTGAACTCGACGTCGCCGCGACAAAGGTTCGCTTTCCAACCCAAGCTCTCCTCAAGCGCGGCTCACGCTCGGTGCAGTTCCGCTGCGCGCTCGACTGCGTGTGGGAGCTGCGCGTGTCGGGCGCGACGAGTGGCGGCATCCGAGCTCGGATCAAGGGCTACGGGCGAGCAGGAACTCCACTCGTCGCCTCGTTCAAGGGTCGCAAGCTGGGTCGTGGAAAGATCGTCCTCTCCCTGACGACAACCCATCCGGTCAACCCGGGAGCACCAAGAACGCGCACGAGCCCGACCCTCAGCCTTCCCTGAGTACGATGTGACGATGAGCGAGAGCAAGCCTGCGTACGAGCGCATCGAGAGCGTTCAGGTCGGACAGTACGTGTCGTACCGTTTCTTCAAGGTCGATCCCGCGTGGCGTCGGCTTTCGGCCGGGGAGCGCGAAGTCGGCAAGTCTGCGTTCGCAGAGGTCGTCGAGGAGTGGGCCGGCCGCATGGAGGGCCTTCGCGCCTACAACGTCTCAGGCATTCGACCAGAGGCCGATTTCTTCCTCTGGCAGGTCACGGAACGCTACGACGACCTACTCGACCTCGGCGCGGCGCTCAACGGCACGCCCCTCGCCGGCTGGCTGACGACCCCATACTCGTACCTCGCGACGACGAAGCCGTCCGTCTACACCGACAAGAAGCGCATCCGCCAGGGCAAGGTCATCCCCCGGGAGGCACCGTATCTCGTCGTCTACCCCTTCGTCAAGAAGCGGCCGTGGTACTTCCTCACCTTCGAGGAACGCGCTGACGCCATGCGCGAGCACGCCGTCGTCGGCGGCAAGTTCGTCACCGTCACGAACCACACCACCTACTCGTTCGGGATCGACGACCAGGAGTTCATGCCGGCCTTCGAATGCGACGAGCCGGCCGACTTCATGCACCTGATGATGACGCTGCGCGAGACGGAGGCCTCGCGCTGGACGGAGCGGGACACTCCGATCTTCGTCGGCGCCCTCGGGCCGATTCGCTCCGTTCTCGCCGCGCTCGATGGTGCGGCCGCACAGGTGCCGGACCCGCTGACTCAGGCGTAGGTGTGCTCGGTGCGCCAGGTGCGAACGATCGCCCAGGCACAACAGCCGAGCACGGCGAAGAACGCAATCGCATCCGGCCCCATCGGCGAGAGTCCGATCGCGGCGCCGATGTCGCCGACCGCGAGTCCGATCGCCGTGTAGAACACCCGCCGCGATCGCACCGACCACGCCTCGAGGTCACCGCGACGTTCCCGCCAGACGAGGAACAGGAAGAACGCAACCGCGAGGAAGAAGCCGATCCTCAGGAGCCCGCCCGTCACGGCGAGTACCGGCTCGAGCGAGAGCACCACGACCACGAGCGCGACCAGGGCCACGATCGCGAGGCCACGCACCGTTCGGTTCTCCAGGAAACGCCTCATGCTCCGGTCATGGTGCCACGAACCGCGAGCGCAGCAGCGACGAGCGCGGAGACGGCGAACCAGAGCAGTCGCCGGCGGGGATCTGCGGGGGCGTAGAACCAGGGTGAGAGCACGACACCGAGCGCGACCGCACCGTAGACATAGTGCAGCTCGTCGCTCGCGCGATAGTTCCCGGACAGCAGAAGGAGCCCGAGCGCTGCCTGGGCGATGAGGAGCGTCTGCGGCAGAGCGAGCAGATGGATCGCTGCGCCGCTCAGCAACGCGCCGCGCCGGTACGCGACGAGCCCGAAGATCCCCGCGAGCAGGCACCCGCCGATGACGACGTACGCGAGATACCGATGGGCGTCGACCATGGCGCCGAGCCTACGTGGTTCGGTCGACCCCGTGTTTCAGCTCGTGCCGCACCTACTGCAGATCGGGCTGATGGCCATTCGCCGCACTACCCCTCAGACTGCGGGCAGCATTCGAATCGGAACGGGCGAGCCATCGTCGATAGACGATCTCGCCGCTCGCCGCGGCGAGCGCAACCAGGAACAGCCTGCGAGACCGCCGTGCGATCGCTCCGATCATGGCAAGAGCCGCCACGACCGTACCGAGGCCGACGTCGATGTCTCGATCCTGACCCATGGCCGCATTATTATGCCCCGTTGCGTCCGACAAGGGCCACGGTAGGCTGCGGCCGAACACACCCCGACTCTCCGGAGGCTCCCTTGACACCCACCGAAGGCTCCCCCGCGCCCGACTTCTCACTGGCCACGGACACGGGCGACACGGTTTCGCTCTCGTCGCTTCGCGGCAAACCCGTCGTCCTCTACTTCTACCCCAAGGATGACACGCCGGGTTGCGCGACGCAGGCCTGCGGCATTCGTGACGCATGGGGCGACTTCGAGCAAACCGGAGCGGTCGTTCTCGGGGTCAGTCCCGACGACGAGACCTCGCATGCCGCCTTCAGGCAGAAACACGACCTGCCGTTCACGCTCCTTGCAGACCCGGGCCATCACGTCGCCGAGAGATACGGCGTCTGGGTCGAGAAGTCGATGGCGGGAAAGACCTACATGGGCGTCGAGCGCTCGACGTTCGTGATCGGGCAGGACGGAGTCGTGGTGCGGATACTGCGAGACGTGAAGCCCACCGAGCATGCGGCGGACGCCCTGGCGGCACTCTCGGACGCCAACGGCTAGCCGGAAAGCGGTGCAGCGCGATCGTTGCGATCGAACTTGTACCAGCCCTTGTCGCCTCGCAGGAACCGCCACGTTCCCTTGAGCCGGGCCCAGATGAGGAAGGGCCGGTAGAGGACGAGGTCGAGCGGCGCAAGAAGCAGCAGACGAACGAGCTCGCGTGGCGCATACAGGCGGGACTGGAGATCGTCCGCAAGGATCGCGATCGCCGTGAGCGAGGCATTGAGGAAGGAGATCAGAGCGATTGCAACCAGGAACGTCGGCCACTCGAAGACGCCGAGAGCGACTGCGAGGCCCAGCGAGATGAAGGCCAGAACCTCGAAGACCGGAGCAAGCACCTCCGAGAGCACGTAGTACGGCATGCCGAGCATCCCGACGCGTTTGTATCGGGGGTTGAGGAACATGCGTCGGTAATGCCACACCGACTCGTCGATCACCCGCTGCCATCGCTCGCGCTGAGCAACGAGCTTGCGAACGGTGTCCGGCCCTTCGGTCGTGCCGACGTTGTCCGGCAGGCAGAGAATCTTGTACCGTCGCCCGCGGCGTAGAAATCGCTCGTGAATCCGGAAGGTCAACTCGATGTCCTCGCACGTGAACCCGCGGGCGAACCCACCCACCTCCTCGATCACGTCGCGGCGCCAGATCTGGAACGCACCAACGGCGCACAACATGAAATCGAACCGCGACCATCCAAGGCGATTGTTGAAGAACGAGCGGAGGTAGTCGAGATGCTGGTAGGCGAGGAGTGACTTGCCCCCGAGACGGCGTTGCCCCGCCGACGCGGTCATCGTCTTCGAAGGATCGAGCGCTATCGAGAGGTGGCTCGTGACTCCGATCACGTGCGCCGGGTCGGTCATCACGAGCCGCATTCCCTTGAGCAGCGCGTCTTCCGAGAACACGGTGTCGGCATCGACGCCGCAGATGTATCGGAATCGCGCAGCGTTGAGGCCGGCGTTGAGTGCGTCTGCCTTGCCGCCGTTGTCCTTGTCGATGACGATCAGGTTCGGAAAGGTCTCACTGCGGTACACGGAACGAACCGGCTCGGTCTCCACGAACCGCTTCGAGAACACTCCGTACGGGGCAAGACCGAACTCCCTGACGAGGCAGGCGAGCGTTCCGTCCTTCGAGCCGTCGTTGACGACGATCACCTCGAACTCCGGGTACGTCTGCGCGAGGAGCGATCGCACGGTCGGCGTGACCGCCGACTCCTCGTTGTACGCGGCCAGGATCACCGTGACGGGGATCGTGAACCGGGAGCTCGCGATCGTCTCGTAGTCCTCGGCTGCGCTTTCACGTCTTCGGGTCGAGTTCTCGACAAGACCGGCGAACGCCAGCGCGAAGTACGAGGCGTATACGAGCGCCAGGTAGGCGACGCACGTGATTACAGTCCAGTGGAGGATCTCCTCCAGATTCATGCGGACTCACCGCCCGCGAGGGCGAGTCGCGTACGTCCTTCGTCCTCCTGCGGCTCTCCGCGAACTTCCGCCGCATCGCGCATGCCTCGACCACCGGAAGCAAGAATCCGCTCGAGCAATCGGCCTTCGACTCCGGTGGTTGCCAGGGAGTCGACGAAGCCGACGTCCTGGAGCACCTCGGCAGCCCCGTTCCTCGCGAACTCGTCCTCGTCGTCGAGGTAGGGAATGACGGCGCCCGCGACAGCCACGCCGAAGCCGCAGAGTGCCCTCTTCGCGGCGGAGCGCGCCCACCACCATGGATCTCCGAGCGCGCGGGCGATGAGTGGCGCGTCGTCGAGCGTGCCCAGCGCGCCGACAGCCCGGCATGCGTGGACGCGAACGAACCAACGCTCGTCAGTGAGGCGGTGACGGATGGCAGCGAGCGCCTGGACGTCGCCGCGCGTGCTGAGTGCCTCGATGGCTGCGCAACGGACGTTCGCGTCCTGGTCTCGGGTCAGGACGATGAGCGCGTCGAGCGCGAGTCCGGGGCAGTGACCGAGCAACGTTGCGCCCCAGAAGCGAACGGTCGGGTTCGGGTCATCGAGAAGCCCTACGAGTGACGGGCCAAGATCGGGCGTGAATCTCTCGAGCTGGGCAGCGATGCGGGATCGCTGATAGAGGTCGGCCCGAAGTGCGACGACGAGTTGCTCCTGAGCCCATGGCGTTCCGAGGTCGCCGAGCGCCTTGATCGCTGCGCCCGCGATGTCTCGATCGGGATCGCTCAGCGCGCGCCGGACGAGCGCCCGGCTCCGTGGGTGCCCTGATGCCACGAGCGTACGGAGGGCGGCTGCTCGCCGCCACTTGCTGGATTCGGTGCGATGCCGAGAAGCGTGTCGGGCGAGCGTTGCGGTTCGTCGCCCGGAGAGCGGCACGGAATCGCGTTTCCCCGGGGCACGCTCGCGCCGATCGTAGTTGAGCCTCCCGGCGATCGTGGCAACGGTCAAACCGGACCATGCGAGGAACGCCGCGAGCAGCGCGAGCGTGAGAATGGGCGGAAGTCCCTCCACTGAGGGATACATCGACCCTGCGGTCGTATTCTTGACCCCCCGAGCAGGGCGGCGCCCATGCGTCGGCGAACGTTGGCGATCCTACGCCGAGTCGGAGCCTCCTCGAGGCCCCGACTCTGCATGCGGATGAGAGGACTTGAACCTCCACGTCCTTTCGGACACACGGATCTGAACCGTGCGCGTCTACCAATTCCGCCACATCCGCGCGTGCTCGATTCTAGCCGCCGTCGCCCCTTCGGGCATGCTGCATGGAAACCGCGTCGCGTACCTGACGTCACAACCATCATGACCCGCCTTCTCTCACTCCTTGCCGTCCTCGCACTGGCTGCGGTTCCTGCCTCGGGAGGCGCCCCCGATGCCCGCCTCGACGGCAGCTCCATGCAGGAGGTCATCGTTACATTCAAGGCTCCGCCACTCGCAGGGGACGGCGATTCCGGGCGACGCGCCGTCCTCGAGCGTGAGCAGGCTCGTTTTGCCTCGAACCTCCGCGCGGCAATCCCGGGGGCGAGGATCCGCTGGCGCTACCGCCTCGTTCTGAACGGCGCAGCGGTCGTGATCCCCGCGTCGTCGCTTCCACGGCTCGCCCAGATCCCGGGCGTCATGACCGTCGATACGGGCGCCTCGTATGCCGTGGCCGCCGCCGATGCCGCAGCCGTGAGTCGAGCAGCTCGTCGCTGGCAGACTGGGCTTCCGAATCGAGGCGACGGAATGAAGATCGCGATCATCGACGACGGCGTCGATCAGCGGCACCCCTACTTCTCGCCGGTCGGATACACGATGCCGCCGGGTTTCCCGAAGGGCCAGATCGGCTTCACAACGGCCAAGGTCATTGCGGCACGGGCATTCGCGCCCGTATCGACGACGTGGCGTCACGCCCGCGTTCCGTTCGACCCCGAGCAGTCCGTGCATGGAACCCATGTCGCGGGAATCGCTGCAGGCAATGCCGGGACACCTACGAGCACGACGACGGTGTCGGGAGTCGCGCCGCGAGCCTTCATCGGGAACTACAAGGCGCTCTCGGTTCCCACCGACGCCGATGTCGGCCTCGACGGAAACGCCGCGGAGATCGTTGCGGCGATCGAGGCCGCGGTCTCCGACGGCATGGACGTCATCAATCTCTCCCTCGGAGAGCCCGAGGTCGAGCCGACACGCGACCTCGTGGCACTCGCGCTCGACGGTGCCGCCCGAGCGGGCGTCATCCCCGTCGTCGCCGCCGGAAACGACTTCGACGAGTTCGGCAAGGGATCTCTGTCCTCACCCGGAACGTCCGCGCTCGCTATCACGGTGGCGGCCGTCACCGTCCCCGATGAGAAGGGGAACAGCACCATCGCCGGCTTCAGCGGCGCAGGCCCGACACCGCTTTCGCTCCGGTTGAAGCCGGACGTGAGCGCACCCGGTGTCTCGATCCTGTCCTCGCTCCCCGGTGGAGTGTTCAGCGCGTGGTCGGGAACGTCGATGGCGAGTCCGCATGTCGCCGGAGTCGCTGCTCTCCTGCGCGAGCGTCATCCCTCCTGGCCCGTTGCGCTCCTCAAGGCCGCCCTGATCGGCTCGGGCAACACCGTGAAGGTCGGCGGCCTGCCTGCGCCCCCCACCCGGGGCGGCGGCGGGATCATCGACCCCGCGCGCGCGGACGTGCCGCTCGTCGTTGCCCAGCCGGCCTCGGTGTCCCTGGGTCTCGTAGCCCCCGGGTCGACCGTCCCCGTGCAGATCGACATAGCGGAGACCGACTCGGGAGCCGGGCTCTGGAACGTCACCGTCGAGACGATCAGGGCGACCTCGGAGGCGTCGCTCGCCGTTCCTGCGAGCGTCTCGGCTCCGGGCACCCTGTCAGTCACCGCGACCGTCGGCGCCGACGCGCCGGATTCGGACTTCTCCGGGTTCATCGTGCTGACACGCGACCTCGACGTCCGTCGGATCCCCTTCTGGCTTCACGTCAGTCGTCCGGAGCTCGGCGCCGCGACTGCCGTTCGCCTGTCAGGCCCGGGCGTCACAGTCGGAAACACGAAGGGTCGTCCGTCCCGCGTGTCCCGGTACCGGTATCCCGATGTCCCTTCGAACGGGAGTGTGAGCGCCTCTCTCCTGGGGCCGGAGGAGGTCTTCCGGTTCGCCCTGAATCGTCCGGTCGCCAACTTCGGCGTCGCCGTCACCGCGCGCGGCAAGGGCGTGCGTGTCGAGCCGCGGATCGTCTCCGCGGGAGACGAGAACCGACTGACCGGCTACGCTGCACTGCCGCTCTACCTCAACCCCTACCTCGAGCTATTCGGAGAGCCCACGCTTGTCGCCGGCGCGCTCCGACCCCAGCCCGGCGCCTATGACATCGTGTTCGACAGCCGGACTGCAGCCGGAGCCGGGAAGTACACGTTCCGTTTCTGGGTCGACGACACGCGCCCGCCGTTCGTGAAGTTGGTGAAGGCGCGCGTAAGGCGTGGAGCACCGCTCGTCGTGCGCGTCTCCGACGCTGGATCAGGCGTCGATCCGAGGACGGCGACCGTGACGATCAACGGGGTGTTGCGGAAGACCACGTGGGCGGCGGGCGCCATACGCATCGCGACGAAGGGACTCGAGCCCGGCACATACCGCCTTCGACTGCAGATCTCGGATCACCAGGAGTCGCGCAACACCGAGAACGTCCCACCGATCCTGCCGAACACGCGCTTCCTCAACGCGACGATCGTGATCCTCGGGTAGGTCGTTCGCCACGGTGGTCCGCGATCAGACGCCGGAGCCGTCGCCGCCTACCGCGGGGTTTCCCGTTCCTCGGTCGTCGGCAGCGCATCGAGATCGGCGTGGACGCTGCGGACGAACTCGTCGTCATCGCTCGTGACGACCGTGAGCTTGGCCTTGCGCTTCTCGCGATCACGCAGGCGTCGCGCATCGGCGCCGGCGAGACGCTCGAACCTCGGCCACTCCGCGGCGACAACCACACCGATGCCGATCGCGAGCAGCACGATCCAGGGCCAGGTCACGGCCCAAGTGTACCCCCACGGCGATCACCTTCGACGCCGCGCCTGCTCTCAGGCGCCCACCCAGATCTTCATGGCGAGGTCGGCGAGCGGGACGCCTCCGTCCGACGTGACGAGCCACGTATCCTGCATGTAGAGGCAGTCCTCGCCGTTCGCGGCAATCGCGTGGGGGTGCATCGAGAACACCATGTTCTCCTGCAACTCGACATCTGACCCCTCCCCCACCTTCGGGAACTCGATCATGGTCATTCCGATCGAGTGCCCGGTGACGTGGCCGAGGTGATAGCCGCGGTCGCTGAACCCCTTCGAGACGGCGACGTGGACATCGTGGCACGTCGCACCGGCGCGCATCGCGCTCTCAGCCGCGTCGTAGTACTCGAGGTATGCCTCCATCATGCGCTTCGTCTCGTCCGAGGGAGTCGTGTCCGCGGCACACACGGCTCGCGAGACCTCTACCCAGTGCATACCGGGCCCGGCGACCTCGAGCGACGGAAGCACGAAACCCCCGAGAATCTCCTCGGATCTCGCGATCTTGAACTCCGGGCGCGCAAAGGTATCGGTGCCCGTCAGCACCATGTTCATGGTCAACCGTCCGCAGCCCTCGGCGATGAACCACTCCTCGGCGGCCGCCATCACCTCGGCTGCCGACTTGCCCGGTGCATACGCCTCGTGCCAGATCTCGAACCCGCGCCGATTGATTCGCACGGAGTCGCGCACCGACTCGAGCTCGGCATCGCTCTTGACCGCCCGTGCAAGATCGAACTCCACGTCGAAGGAGACGAGGTCGAGGTCGGCGAGTGCCTGGTAGTCGCGCACGGCCATGATGTAATCGAGGCCGTAGACGCCGATTCGCTTCCAGCCCGCGCCGCGGGCACGCTCTGCGATCAGCTCGCCGGGACGCGCGTGGAAGATCTGCTCGAGCGGCGTCATTGCGTGCTCTCCTACGTACCGTGCCTCGGTCGGGAAGACGACGTACGCGTCGCCGTCCGCGGGCAGAACGACGTACGCGTACCGGTGCACGATCTGGAACCCGGACATGTACGTGACCGCGCCCTCGAAGCCGCTGTACTCACTACCGGAGACGATCAGGGCGTCGAGCCCGTGCTGTCCCATCGCCGCCCGCGCATTCGCGTGACGGTGCTCGAGCTCGACCGTTAGGTCCATGAAGCTTCAACTCCCTTGATGAGTGTGGTGATGGTGTCGTGCATGGGCGTGGGTACGGCCAGGTCCCGGCCGAATCGCGCGATCCCGCCGTTCAGGAAATCGATCTCGGTAAGGCGACGCGCCTCGACATCCTGAAGCATCGACGCCTTGTGACCATACGCCACGTCCGGTCGTGCCGCATGGTCGATCAGAGCTTCGGGATCTGCGTCGAGTGTGATTCCCTGCGCTGCAGCGACCGCCTTCCCCTCGTCGACGAGACGCGTCACGAGGGCGCGCAGATCCGGGCGCTCACACACACGGCCGTGGGTGAGACCGGTAAGTGCCCCGATCGGGTTCGTGGAGGCGTTGAAGATCACCTTGCGCCACTGGGCCGGCCGCGCATCGGCGACGGCGGTTGTGGGCATCCCTCCGCGGGTACAGGCGTCTGCGAGTGACGCGACCTCGTCGGCGGACGCAGGGGACGGCTCGAACGGCGAGAACGTCGTGTCGCCCTTCACATCCCACTGGACATGACCCGGCTCGAGCAGCTTGCCGGCCGGAAAGGTCGTCCCTCGAATGACTCGCGAGACGTGCCGCGCGAGCGTCTCCTCGTTGCCGACGCCGTTCATGACGGACGCGACCGCACCGTGCGCGAACGCGTGCGCGGTCGCGAGGAGTGCGGCATCGGCGTGCATCGCCTTGGTCGCAACGATGCCGAAGTCGCAGGGCGGCAGCGCGGCCGGATCGCTCGTGGCCCGGAGACGCGCGTGAACGGTTCCCGCACCCGACAGGGTGAGCCCGTTACGTTCGATCGCGTCCACGTGATCCTGGTAGAGGTCGAATGCCCAGACCTCGACGTCGTCGAGGGTGGCGAGGTTGGCGGCAAACAACGAGCCGACGGCGCCGCAGCCGACGATGCAGATTCTCATGGTGGGCTCTCTTCCTCGGTGGGCGGGCTCGTGCGTCTGAAACGGTCGAAGGTTAGTTCACGCCCGCCCGTGATGCCGCTCGGGCGCAGGATCAGGACAAGCGCCATGAGCGAGCCGACGACGACGAGCCGCGTGCCCGCCGGAAGGTCGATCTGGATACCGCCTACGTCGATGCCGCTCTCCGCCTCGGCGAGGAGTGAGTCGAGCCCGCTGACCGCGAGCGCTCCGACGACCGCGCCCCAGAGGCTCGTCATCCCGCCGATCACGAGCATGGCCAGCGTCACGAAGGTGAGATCGAGATAGACGGTCTCCGTGTTGATCGGGAGCAGGTGGACGTACAGACCTCCCGCGAACCCGGCCAGCACGCCGGACAGCGTGAACGCGATCAACCGCTGGCGGTAGACAGACACGCCGACCGCGCGCGCGGCCGCGACGTCCTCGCGCGTCGCGCGCAGGAGGCGACCGAAGCGGCTCGACTGGTAGCCGAACGCGACCCCGATCACGAGCAGCGCGCCGATCGTCGCCTGGAGCAGGTCCGTCGTCTCGGGCACCGACGAGAACGTGTTTGATCCGGGGCCCACCTTCTCGTAGTAGCGCAGCAGGTTGTGCGTGATCTCGAGCACGCCGAAGGTCGCGATGCCCGCCGCGAGCCCCGACAGGCGCATCAGCGGTAGGCCGACGAGAAGGGCATAGACGCCGCCGACCCCTGCCGCGACGAGGAGCGAGGGAACGTTGCCGATCGTATGGTCGCGGAGGAAGGGGAAGAGGTACTGCATGATCGCCGGCTTCTCGGCGACCGGCACCGAGAGCACTCCTGCTGCCCAGGCGCCGACCGCTACGAAGCTGATGTGGCCGAAGGAGAGCACTCCGGAGTTTCCGACGAAGACGTAGATCGCGACGACGATCGACACGGCGACGAGCGCGTTCACGAAGTAGATCTCGGTCGAGGTCGAGGCGCCGCTGCCGAGCAGCGCAGCGACGATCACCACGCCTGCGGGGTCCTACGAGCGGGATCAGCCTGCGTCCGTTCACACCCGCTCCACCGGCCCACGGCCGCGAGCGAACAGGCCGTTCGGCCGCACGAGCAGCACGAGGATGACGAGGCCGAAGACGAACGACGGCAGGTACTGGTACTGAGCTGACGGGAGCGCCCCGCCGAGGAAGCCGAAGACGAATCCGATCGCAAAGCCCCCGAGCGTGGCGGTAACGAGCCGGTTCATTCCGCCGACGACGACTCCGGCAAGAACGATGATCGTCGTCGAGAGCGCGAAATCGGGCGTCACAAGGGGGTTCTGCACGGTGAGGATGACGCTCACCGTCGCAGCGAGGAGGGCCGAGACGAGGACTGCCGAGCCGATCACCCGGTTCGCCCGTACGCCAAGGAGCCTGGCGGTGCGAAAGTCGACCGCTGCGGCGCGCATGTGCAGTCCGACCTTCGTCCGCTCGAGCAACAGTCCCACGAGAAGCAGGCAGACGGCCGCAACGACGATCGCGACGATCGTGATCTTGCGGATGTCGACGGAGCCGATCGAGACCGGCCGGTTCAGGTAGCCGAGCGACGATGCCGGCTTTCCGAGCGACCCGAAGGCGAGGAGTGCGATGCTCTGGAGGAGGAACGCAACCGCGAAGGTGGCAACCAGCATGACCGCGGGCGACTGGGTGCGCAGCGGCCGGAAGACGACCATGTCCATCGCCAGCGACAACGCGATCACGACACCGAAGCAGAATGCGATCGCCGCCCACACGGGCCAGTCCCACTGTGACGCGAACGCCAGAGCGTAGGCGCCTGCCATGACCAGCTGCCCGTAGGCGAAGTTGACCAGGCGGAGCACCCCGAAGACGAGCCCAATCCCGACCGCCATCAGGGCGTAGACTGCTCCGAGGCCGATCGCGTCCACGAGGATCTGCCAGGTAATGGTCAGGAAGCCAAGCGTCATGACAGGTATGCCGCCACCATCTTGTCGGTGTCACCCGCGTCGGCGGGCGTCAGAACCAGCCTCAGTGCGCCGTTGGCGATCACGTACGTCCGATCCGCGAGGGCGACGGTTCGCTGGGCTCGCTGCTCGACGAGGAGAACGGTGATCCCGTTGTCCCGCACGCGTGCGAGCGCTTCGAAGACGACGTCGACGACAGTGGGCGACAGCCCGAGCGACGGCTCGTCGAGCAGCAGGACATCGGGCCGCGAGACGAGCGCACGGGCGATCGCAAGCTGCTGTTGCTGGCCCCCGGAGAGCGCGCCGGCGTGTCGCCGGCGGAACTCCTGCACGATCGGGAACAGCTCGTAGACGTCATTGATGTCGGCTTCCATGCCCTCACGGCTACGCCTGGCCGCAAGACCGAGACGGAGGTTCTCCTCGACGGTCAGGTCGGCGAAGATCCGCCGTCCCTCGGGCACGAGAGCGACGCCGCTTCGCGCGACGTCCTCCGGCTTGCGCCCGACCAGCGAGCTTCCGGCGAGCAGGATGTCGCCGCTCCGAGGCGTCACGAGGCCCATGATCGCGTGCAGTGTCGTCGACTTCCCAGCGCCGTTCGGGCCGATCAGGCCGACGATCTCGCCGCGGTTGACCTCGAAGTGGAGATCGCGCACGGCGGCAACGCCTCCGTAGGCGACGTCGAGCCCGACGATCTCGAGCATCGTCTCGGTCATCCGTCCTCCTCGTGCACAGCGCTCTCGCCGAGATAGGCGGCAGCAACGTCGAGGTTGGCACGAACCTCGTCAGGCGTGCCCTCTGCCAGCGTCTGTCCCTGGTCGAGGACCTGGATCCGGTCACACACGTCCATGATCAGGGCCATGTTGTGGTCGATCAGGAGCACACCGGCGTCGTGATCGTCGCGGACGCTCCGTACGACCGCCGCGAAATCAGGCACCTCTGCCTCCGGCAGCCCTGCGGCAGGCTCGTCCATGAGAACGAAGACAGGTTCCGTGGCCAGAGCTCTCGCCACGCCAAGACGTCGCTCGTCGCCGTGCGGCAGCGATCCGGCGGGTGCATCCGCGAAGCGCATCAGACCGAGCAGGCCGAGGATCTCCCGGGCACGGCCCCTCGCAGCCCGGGTCGATGCGCCGACTCCGAGGGCTGCCACCTCGACGTTCTCGCGCACGGTCAGCTGCCGGAAGGCGTGCGAGTGCTGGAACGTGCGCGCGAGGCCGTGGCGGCCGCGCCGGTGCGCGCTCCACGAGGTGATCATCCGCCCGTTGAGCTCGACGCTGCCTGCGGTCGGGAAGTCGAACCCGGTCAACAGATTGACGAGCGTCGACTTTCCGGCGCCGTTCGGCCCGATCAGGCCGACGACCTCGTGCCGATGGACCGAAAGCGACACGCCACGCACCGCATGAACCCCGTCGAACGAGCGAGATAGCTCGACGGCCCGGAGCGCTCCTCCGGGCCGTCGATTGTCCTGCACGTGCGGTTCGGCGTCGGTCAAGTCCCTAGATCTTCGGGACGACCTTCGCGACGGCGACGCCGACGCGCTTTGCGTTGTTGTTCTGGATCTTCATCACCCGGTACTGCCGGCCGAAGACCGTGTGAAGCGACGGCGAGAAGCTGACGAGACCCGACAGCGTCGGCACCTTCTTGAACTTCACCATCTGCGCCGCGAGCTTCGAGCCGTTCGTGGAGCCGCCGGCCCGGTTGATCGCGACCACGAGCCCGTCGATCGCGGCCGAGCCGGTGACGAAGCCACCGATTCCGAACGTCGCCTTGCCGAGCTGCTTCGCGAGCTTGTTGACAGCCGGGTTCGGGTCGTCGCCGAAGGCCGAGGCGTACGTGACGTAGTAGTAGTTCGTCACCTGCGGCTCCTTCGTGACCCAGTACGTGCCGTCACCGGCCCACGAATTGAGGATCGGCGTGTCGTTGTCGAGCGAGCGGAGGCCGGAGACGATCTGCGGCAGGGCTCCGAAGGAGCCGGCTGTCGCGGTCACGATCACGTCCGCCTGCTTGCCGTTGAGGCGGGTGACCAGGTTCTGCTGGCTCGTCGAGCCGAGCGACTGGTAGCTCTCCTCGGTCACGATCTTGCCACCCAACTGGGTGAACCGAGCCTTGAACGCCTTCACGACATCCTTGAAGTACACGATCACGGTGTCGGTGGCGAGTGCCGCTGTCCGCCAGCCCTTGGCGTACGCGTACTGAGCCATCGCCGAGCCTTCGTCCTGGGCAACGTTGCCGAACGAGAACGCGAGCTGACCCTTAGGTCCGAAGCGCTTCGGACCCATCTGGTCGGTACCGATGCACGGTGCGACGGTCAGCTTGCCCGCGTTGATGGCCGTCTGCACGACGGGTGCGGCGAAGTCGACGTCACACGTCGTGAAGATGACGTCTGCCTTCTTACCGAGCAGCTTTGCCGCACACGACTTCGCGATCGCCGGCTTGTTCCCCTGCGTGTCGCAGGTGACGATCTTCAGCGGGCGGCCTCTGACGCCACCCTTGGAGTTCCACTGCTTGACGCGAACCTGAGCGGCCGCGAGGGCGGGGTTGTCGAAGGGTGCCATCGCGCCCTTCGAATCGAACGCCCAACCGATGACGATCGGGCTCGCCGCGGCGGATGCCGTCGACGCGAGCATGACGGCGGCCGCGACGACCACCGTGAGCAGGGCGGCAATCACGCCTGCCTTCTTTCGTGTAGCTGTCACTTCGTCCTCCTGGGTACGGGTTGACGGATGGTTCCTGAGAGCGGGATCACGACCATGACTCCTCCTTGGCCTTCACGAGCCGATAGAGCGCCGTGTGAAGCGGAACGTCGACCCCGTGACGTCCTGCCTCTCGCACCAACGCTCCGGTGATGAGATCGATCTCGGTGGGCCTATGTGCTTCGACGTCTTCCAGCATCGATGGATAGTGGGCCGAGCCTCGTTGTGTCGCGTGCACGTTCATCTCCCACGGGTCGTCGTGCAGGGCGATGCCCGCCGCCGCGGCGACGGCCTTGCCCTCGTCGACCAGGTCGTGTACGAGATGACCGAGGTCGGTCAGCTCATCCTCCGCGGCGAAGTGCGGGTCGTGCGGAAGCCCCGTGAGCGCCGCGACAGAGTTGACGGTGGCGTTGAAGATCAGCTTGGACCACTGTGCCGGGCGGAGATCGCGCAGCGCTTCGACCTTCAACCCTGCGGCTCGGATCAGGCCGGCAGCCTCCTCGACGCTCTCGTATGGCGTGTCTTCGTAGGGTCCGAGCCATGTCTCCGTGTCGAGGATGTACTCGACGTGGGTGTCGTCGTGGCGCGTGCCGCTCATGAACGTGACCGCGGAGATGATCGGCCACCCACCGTGCTGACGGACGATCTCCTCGGCGCCGAGCCCGTTCAGCGTCGTCATCATCACCGCCTCCGGGAAGTGGCCCTCGAGCGTCGCTGCCGCAGCTTCGAGCCCCGGCGCCTTGGTCGCAATGATGCCGAGGTCGAACGGCGGAATCTCGTCCGGATCGCTCGAGGCGACGATCGTGGCGTGGACGTCGCTGCGACCGCTGACCCGAAGCCCCGTCGCGTTCAGCGCATCGGCGTGCTCGCGCCTTCGCGTCAGCACGCTGACCTCCGACACCTGCGCCAGATGCCCCGCGAAGAGGCTCCCGATCACGCCGCCGCCGATCACGCACACGCGCTCGATCACGCGGTCCCGATTCCGTGACATGTCATGGGCATCGAGTATCCCACCCCGGTGACATGACAGTCAACCACGGCTGTCAGACTCAGAGTTCGAGACGATCGCCTCGAACTCCTCGTCCGTGACGAGCGCACGCTTCTCCGCTCCGAGTGCCTTTACAGTTGCCAGGACGTCGGCTCGGCGAGCTTCCGGGAGGTCGAGGCCGAGGCGCTCGGCCGCAATGCGCACCGAGTCGAGGCCGCTCTTCTTCCCGAGCACGATCCCACGCGTCGCTCCGACGAGCTCCGAGCTGTACGGCTCGATCGCCGGCGGATCGTGGAACTGCGCCGCCACCGCACCCGACTCGCGCGTGAAGAGCGCATCGCCGGTTACGGCCTTCCACGACGGGAGCGGCGTTCCCGCCCGTTCCTGGACGATGCGCGAGAGCTCGCGTGCCCGGGTGAGATCGAGTCGCGTGGGAATCCCGTACAGCACCTCGAGCGCCAGCGCGACCTCGATCAGGTCGGCATTTCCCGCCCTCTCCCCCATGCCGTTGATCGTTCCCTGCACCCACGTGGCGCCCGCCTGCACCGCCGCGATCGCCGCGGCAGTGCCGAGCCCGAAGTCGTCGTGGCCGTGCCAGTGCACCGGGATCTCGCCGCCGAGCCAGTCGACGGTCTGACCGACGAGAAACGCTGCGGCCTCAGGGGTCGCGACGCCGATCGTGTCCACGACGACGACCTCCTGAGCGCCTGCGTCGACCGCAGTCTCGTACGCCCGGCGGTAGAAGTCGAGGTCGGCCCGCGACGAGTCGACGCCGAAGAATGCGACCTTGATCCCCGCCTCCGAGGCGAACCTGACCGCGCTCGCGATCCGATCGAGCATCTTCTCGCGCGAGACGCCGAGTGCCGCGAGCTTTGCGTCGGAGATCGGGCTCTCGATCACCGAGGCCGGCACGCCGAGCTCGACGAGCGCCTCGACATCTGCCTGCACGGCGCGCGAGAAGCCCCAGACCTCGGCCTGCAGGCCGGCTGCGCTGACGAGCTCGACCGCGCGCCAGTCGTCCGCCGAGACGCGGGGAAAGCCCGCCTCGATCCGGTCGATGCCCGCTGCGTCGAGCGCCTTCGCGATCTCGAGCTTGTCCTCGGGCGAGAGCACCACACCGACGGACTGCTCGCCGTCGCGCAGCGTCGTGTCGTAGAGGCCGATCGTCCGGTGGGACTGCGGCTCGAGCGCCATCTCGTTGAGGCTGCCCGTCCAGATCTTGCTGCGGTCGATCATGCCTGCACGACCCCGTCCGGGAACCCGGAGAGCTTCTCCGCACCGCCCGCCGTGATCAGGAAGTTGTCCTCGAGTCGCAACCCTCCACCTTCCTCCCAATAGCATCCTGGTTCAATTGCAAGAACCATGTTCTCCTCGACGGCGCCTCCGCCCGCCTGATGCGCATAGGGCGGCTCGTGTGCCCGGGCCCCGACACCGTGGCAGATCGGATGCGACGGCTGCCCGGGGAAGCCGAGCGCAGTGATCCCGGCACGCACCCTCCGGTCGAGCTCGGGCAGGCTCGCGCCCGGCACGCAGAACTGCACCGCGTCGTCGTACACCCCGATCAACCCGGTCTCGAGGTCGCGGTAACGATCCGAGAGATCACCGGGAACGAGGTTCTTCGTGTGATCGCACCAGTAGCCGTCGGCACATACCCAGATCTCGAACAGGGTCGGTTCTCCCTCGACGATCTGCCGGTCGGAGGTCGCGGTGAACGTGCGGATCCCATCGCCCGACCAGACGAGCGAGAAGCCGAGGGCGAGATCGACTTTTCCGCCCCAGCCCGTGCCCTCACCGTGAACGAAGCCGAGCCATTCGGCCGCCGCCTGCGCCTCGGTCATTCCCGGCCGCAGCACGCCCTGGACGTGCTCCATCGCCGCGGCCGCGATGTCGTTCGCGAGCCTCATCCGCTCGATCTCCTGGGGCGTCTTCAGCATGCGGGCCTCGTTGAGCAGCGGCGTCGCGTCCTGCGCGTGCGGGAAAGCGTCGAACCAGGCCCTCGGGAACGTCGTCGGCTCCCCCACCATCCGGTCGGTTGCCTGAGTCCCGAGCGAGAGCTCGATCCCGACCGCCTCGTACCCCTCGGCGAGCGCGGCCGCGGCGTCGAGCGCGCGCAACGAGGGCGGCCGGGGGTCGCGCTCGTCGTAGCCGGGAAAGAGCCTGAGATCGGTCGTCCACGCCATGTGCTCGGCATCCGCGCGCGACGCCTCCAGGCAGATCAAGACAGGGTCGCCCTCGACGGGGAAGACAACCGCGTCGTATCCCTTCATCCCCCAGAAGTTCGTCAGGTAGACGACGTTGTCCGGCGCGCGCACGACGAGTGCGTCGAGGCCGCGGTCACGCATGAGCGAACGCACGCGGTCGAGCTTCGCGTCATCCCGAGGCCACCGCACGCCTACGTGCCCTCGCGCTCAGACATCCTCACCCCAGGGCCGCACGCGCTCGAGCGGCGGCGTCCCGTGCCCCTCCTGCCACGAGATGATCGGGTTGCGCAGCACACCGATGTGCTCGATCTCGGCCTCGACCACATCGCCGGGTCTGAGGTAGAGCAGCGCCCGCTCCTCCGGTGACTTGAAGCCGGCGACACCTGCGACCGTTCCCGTCGAGAGGACGTCGCCCGCCGAGTATCCGAGGCCCGAGAAGTTGGAGAGGATCTCGGGGATCGTCACGGACATGTTCCCCGAGTGCGATTCCTGGCGCACCTCACCGTTGACGCGAAGCTCCATCCGGAGGTCGCGCGGATCCGGTACCTCGTCGGGTGTGACGATCCACGGTCCGAGCGGGCAGAAGGTGTCGATCGCCTTGCAGAAGGAGAAGACGCCGGAGCGCATCTCTCCGCGCTGGATGTCGCGCGCCGTGAGGTCGTTGAAGATGACGTAGCCCCCGATGTAGTCCGCAGCCTCCTCTGCCGTGAACCACTTCCCCGCCTTCTTGAGCACGACGGCAAGCTCTAGCTCGTAGTCCAGCTCCTCCGTCAGGTGCTCGGGGTAGATCACCGGCTCGCCCGGACCGATGATCGCGTCGACGTTCTGGAAGAAGTTGATCCACGGCGCGATGTCGTGCGCCCAGTTGACGTTCTCCGACTCCGTCTTGTGCTCGCGGAAGTTCCCTGCGGTGTGGAAGAACTTCTTCGGGATGATCGGCGCCCTGAGTCGAGTGTCAACGAGCGCCACCCGCTCGCCGGTCTCGTCGGCGCCGCCACGCTCGAAGTACTCCCGCATCGTCGGGACTCCGAGCACGGCGATCTCCTCGCCGTCGAGCACGCCGACCCTGCCCTCCCCTTCGCCGAACGTCACCAGCTTCACGCGTTCTCCATCCTCTCGTTCGATCGTTTGTGTTGATTCAACACAGGCCTCCTCACGCGACGCCGCAGACGCGCATCGCGACCCTGGCGTACGTCTCTGCCGTCCGAGCGAGGCCGTCGATCTCGAGGTTCTCGCCCTTCTCGACGTCCATCAAGCCGGTGGAGGTGCCGTAGTTGACGGTCGGGATCCCGTAGCGGGTGAGGGCCGAGGCATCGGAGAACCAGCGCGTCACGTCGCGCTCCGGCACCGCGCCGAACACCTCCTCGTGGGATGCGTCGATAGCCGCGACCAGCTCGTGCCCCTCGTCGATCTCGGCGCCCGGAGCCGTCACGTACACCTCGCCCTCGACGCCGTAGCCAGGGAACCGCTCCGCCAGGCCGCGCACCATGTCGAGTACCTCGCGGCGCGCCACGCTCATCCCCTTCGTCGGCGGCACTCTCACGTCCAGGAACAGATCGGCATGGTGCGGCGTCCGGGAGACGCGCCAGCCGAAGCCGCCTTCGATAGCACCGACGTTGACGATCGCATTTGCGCCCCGATGGCCGTTTGCCGGATCGTCCTCCCACGTGGGAATCCACTCCTGCACGGCAGCGAGCACCTCTTGCATGCGCAGGATGGCGTTCTGGTCACGCTTCCCCTCGCTGAAGGCCGTGTGGATGAAGTTGCCGTGCACCCTGATCCGCAGCCAGAGCGCGCCGAAGTGCCCGAGCACGACCTTGCCCTCGGTCGGCTCGCCGAGCAGGCACATGTCGGCGACGCCGCCGTGGGAGACCAGGTAGCGGGAGCCGGCCGCGTAGCCACGGTACTGCGCTCCAGTTGCGTCTCCGTACTGCGTCTTCTCGATCTCGCCGCAGACCGCAGCGATCATGCACGTCGCCACGGAGATGAACGCCGGCATCCTGCAGCGCATGCACGGCCTCGATGTAGCAGGCGAGGGCGCCTTTCATGTTCGAGATCCCGAGGCCGTAGAGACGTCCACCCTCGACGAAATGCTCGGGCTGGAACCCGGGAACGTCGCGAAGCCACTCCTCGCGGCCCGAGTAGGACGTGTCCATATGGCCGTTGAACATCAGCGTCTTGCCGCCACCCGCGCCGTTCCAGATGCCGAGCGCGTTCGCGCGATTGTCCTCGACCTGCTGCCATTGCACGTGCAGGCCGAGCGAGCGGTAGAGCTCGACCATCAGCTCCCCCATCCGCTGCTCGTCGCCCGTGAAGCTCCAGACGTCGATCATCCGGCCGGCGGTCTCGACGAGTCGGTCGCGGTCGACGGAGACGGACGGAGCCGCCATGCTCACACGTCCCGAAAGTGCGGGAGCACCTTCTCGCCGAACAAGCGGATCTGCTCGAGCCGATCCTCGCCCCAGAGCTCGAGCATGATGTGCGTGCAGCCGGCGTCGCGGTACTCCTCGATCGCCTCGATGCAGTCGGACGGGGTACCGGCGATCGGCTTGCACTTGTCGAGCAGCGCGTCGGTCACCATCGCCTTTGCGGCCAGACGGCCGCCGCGCTCCATCGCCTCCGCGACGGGGATGATCTCCTCCTGCTCGATTCCGGCAGAGTCGAGCAGCACGTCGGCGGAGCCCTGGATGTTCTGAACCTTGTTCGCGAGGTACATGCCGCCGATCTCGCGCGCCCCGTCCCGCCCTTCAGCCCGATCGGTCGCGTGGATCGAGGCGAGGATCGTGCAACCGAGGTCGACATCCTCCGCAGGCCGACCGGACTTCGCGGCCCCTTCGCGGATGTTCCCGGCCGTGTACCGCACGTAATCGGGCGTCGTGATCGAGGGCGTGAGAAGGCCGTCGCCGATCTCGCCACCGATCTGCTGCATCATCGGCGCCGTCCCCGCGACGTACACCGGCACGTCCCAGCGCGGCGCGTGCGCCTCCTCCGAGAGCGCCGGGATATCCGCGGAGAAGACCTTGCCGTCGTACTCGAACCGTTCGCCTCCGAGGATGCCGCGTACGATCTCGACGGAGTCGCGCATGTGCGCGAGCGGCTTCGTCACCTTCGGAGGACCGCCCTGCTTCGTGTTGTTGAGGAAGATCTTCGACGTGCCGAAGCCGACGATGAACCGGCCGGGGCCGGCCGCTTCCTGGACGACGCGTGCGTCCATCGCAACCTGCACGGGATGACGCGTGTACGGGGAGATGATGCCCCACGCGATCGTGAGGTTCCTCGTCTCCCGAGCCATGAGCGCCGAGACGACCGTCGAGCCACGGGCCTCCATCTGATGCTTCCGCCACCAGGGATACGCCTCGGCCAGCCACACCGTGTCCATCCCGGCCTCGTCCATCGCACGTGCGGCCGCGAGCATCTCGTCGAGCGGCTCCATCGTGAGCTGCATCACTCCGATGCGGAACGGCACGCGCCATCGTCAGCCTCCCTCTCCGATCGATGGTGACATGTCACGGGACGCTAGCACGTTCTCCCCTGGTGACATGTCACGGATCACGCCGACGCAGCGGACGGTCCCGGATCACGTGGCCTCGGCCGCGCCTTCGCCTCTGCGACCTTCGCCTCGAGCGCGGTCAGCACGTTCCCGACCTGCTGGTTGATGATCGGCTGCAGGACGCGCTGCCCCATCGACCCCACCGGCCCCGCGATCTTGACGTCCGCCTCCCACGCCATCGACGTATGGTCACCCTCGCCGGAGAGCGTGAAGGACGTCGTCATGTTCATCATCGCGCCGACGCCCTTTCCCTTGGCGTTCATCGACGCGAACTCCTCCGACCGCTCCTCGAGCTTCTCGAAGTCGATCGTCATCTTCAGGCCGCCGAGACCGAGCGGGACCTTCACCTTCGCGCGCCAGTGTCGGTCGTCCTTGATCTCGAACCCCTCGACGCCCGGCATCAAGCCGGCCATCTGCGAGGGATCGTCGATCACGCTCCAGACGATCGCCCGCGATGCCTCGAACTCCTTCGTTCCGTTGACGATCACCTGGAAGTCACCTCGACTGTCTCTCTCGACCGCTCGGGATGAGAGAGCATCTCCCAGACGCGGTGGTAGGGATTATGGCTGTCGGTCACTATCGCGCCGCCGGCTGCCCGGAGCGCGTCCTGGATGCCCGAGCAGATGCAGTGGATACCGCCGCCGCCGCCCTCGCCCATGCCCTTCGTACCGAGCGGCGTGAACGGTGACGGTGACTCGAACGCACCTGTCTTGAGCGGGGGCATGTCGAGTGCGTGGGGTACGTGGTAGTCGTAGAAATTCGGCGTCAGCAGGTTGCCGTCCTCGTCGTAGACGAACGACTCCCAGAGCGCTGCCCCGATCGCATGCGCGGTCGCACCCATCACCTGGCCCTCGACGATCTGCGGGTTGATCCGTACGCCACAGTCGTCGACCGCCGCGTAGTCGACGACCTCCGTGACGCCCGTCTCGGGGTCGATCTCGACGACGCACGCGTGGATCTGCGTCGCGTAGGTCAAGGTCAGGTTGCCGAACTTCCGCTCCTTGTCGGGCACGTCGAACGGCGGCCGGTAAACGTACCGGCAGTTCATAGTCGGCGGATCGTCGGGGAACCCGGCGTTGTTGGCATTCGGAATCGCACCGAGAGCCATGAACGGGAGCGCCGCCTCGTGGTTGTCCTTGATCCGCGCGAACCCGTCGGCGAGCTCGATCGCTTCCTCGGGACACTGGAAGACCATCGAGGCAAGCTTCACCATCTGGCCCGCGAGCATGTCCGCGGCACCCTTGACGGCGCTGAGGCCGGTGACGGCAAACTGGCTCGCATAGGTGCCGGAGAAGCCGGCATGCGAGTTCCAGTAGCTGTCATGGCCGGCCCGCACGTTCACGATGTCGACGTCGCAGTGGAGGATGTCGGCGACGACCTGAGCGGCCGTCGTCTCGTGCCCCTGGCCCTGCGGCGTCGTGCCGAGGGTGACCACGACCTCGCCGAAGATATCGAGCTTGACCGTCGCAACTTCGTTGTTGCCCGAGAACTGCAGCTCGGGGTTGATCAGCTGTGACTGCCCGAAGTTGTTCGTGCCCGAGTCGAGCGTGGAGCCGATGCCCAGCCCGAGGAGCTTGCCCCGGGATGCTGCCTCGGCCCGGCGCGTCTCGATGTCGGCGGCACCGATCAGCTCCAGAGCCATGTCCATCGCGCGCGGGTAGTCGCCGGAGTCGTAGACGCAGCCGTTCGGCGTCTCATAGGGCATATCCTCGGGCTGCACGAAGTTGAGCCGGCGGATCTCGGCCGCGTCGAACTCGAGCGTCTGTGCGACGATGTCGATCACACGCTCGGTGAACCAGAGCTGCTGCATGCGCGAGTAGCCGCGATTCGGCGAAACGGGCGCCTTGTTCGTCATCGCCTGCGTGAACTCGAGCCTGATGTTGCGCCACTTGTACATTCCGGCCGCAACCTGCGACCAGATCACGCCGCCAAGCGGCTCATAGCGCAGGTAGGCGCCGGCATCGTCGATAGCCCTCGTACGGAAGCCGAGCAGGGTTCCATCGGCCTTGACCGCGACCTCCGTGTCCTCGAACCAGCGCTCGTTGCCGTGCGACATCGACTGGTGAAACTCCGTCCGCCACTCGGTCCACTGGATCGCGCGCTTGAGCTTCCGCGCGAGCAGACAGCAGACGACGAGCTGCGGGTGCGACGTGATCTTGTTGCCGAAACCGCCGCCGATGTCCTGGGTGACGATGCGCAGCTTGTCGAGGCCGACGCGCATCGCCGGGCCCATCATGATCGCCGCGAAGCCGGGGAACTGGTTGTTCGTGTACATCGTCCACTGTCCCGTGCCCCGGTTGTACTCGACGAGTGCGCCGTCACATTCGAGCGGAGTCGAGTTGAACCGGTCGAAGTGCAGCTCGCCGATCGAGACGACGTGATCGGCCTCGGCGAACGCGGCGTCGACGTCTCCCCATTCCCAGACGCCAGAGTACGAGAGGTTGCCGCCGCATTCCTCGTGCAGCACCGGCGCACCCTCGGCGAGAGCCGCACGTGCGTCGACGAGCACGTCGAGCGGCTCGTAGTCGACCATCACGAACTCCGCAGCGGTGCGGGCGAGCTCGCGCGTCTCCGCCACCACCGCGACAACCGGCTCACCGAGATAGCGCACCTTGCCGACGGCGAGCGCGTAGTCCTTGACGTGCCCGCCGGGCGGTGCAGCGATCTGGAAGAACGGATCGGTCAGGATCGCGACCTCGTCTCCGGTGAGGGTGCCGTAGACACCGGGCATCTCGAGCGCCGCGGAGACGTCGATCGACTCGATCGTGGCATGCGCGTACGGAGAGCGGACGAAGTGCAGATATCCCATGTCCTTGCGCTTGACGTCGTCGAAGAAGACGCCCTGCCCCTGGACGAGCCGTCCGTCCTCCTTGCGGGGAACGCTCTGGCCGACGGCGGAGCCCTTCTGCAGAGTGCCTGCTTCGGTCTCGATCGCAGTCATCGTGCACCCCCTTCGCCTACGGCGACGACCGCTTCGACGATGTTCCAGTAGCCGGTGCACCGGCAGATGTTCCCCTGCAGGGCGACCTTCACCTCGTGCTCGCTCGGGCGCGGGTTCTTCTCGAGCAGTGCAGTCGCGCTCATCAACATCCCGGGCGTGCAGTAGCCGCACTGGAGCGCGTGGTGCTCGTGGAACGACTGCTGAAGCGGCGTCAGCTCACCCTCGTCACTCGCGAGCCCCTCGACCGTGGTGATCGAGGCGCCGTCGGCCTGTACGGCCAGCATGCAACAGCTCTTGACCGCCTCACCTCCGAGCTGCACAGTGCAGGCGCCGCAGCTGCCGGTGTCGCACCCGACGTGGGTGCCGGTGAGATCGAGGTCATCCCGGAGGAAGTGCACGAGCAACAGTGACGCGGGAACGTCACGTTCGTAGGTCACCCCGTTGATCTCCACGGAGATCGTTCTTGTCGTTGAGGTTGTGGACACGCTCACCCCTTCGCTCTCTCGGCGGCTTGCAGAACGGCTCGGACCGCGGAGACCTCGGCGAGGTGGCCACGGTACTCGGCGCTGGCGTGGACATCGGACGGCGGATCGAGACTCGCGGCAAGACCCTGCGCGGCGGCCCGAACGGCTGCCTCCGAGAAGTCTCCGCCCGCAAGTTGCTCCTCCATCGCGGTTGCGCGGGCAGGGACGGACGAGACGCATCCGAGCGCAATTCGCACGCCATCTACACCGACCGTCGCGACAGCGCTGGCCAGATACGTGCCGTGGGCACCGAGTGTGATGCCGGCCATCGCGTCGCCCGTGCCGGGCTTGCGCGTTGGCACCGAGATCTTCGTCAGGAGCTCGCCTTCCGAGACGGCCGTCATGTAGACGCCGAGGAAGAACTCCTCGGCCGACACCGTGCGCTCGCCTGAGGTGCCCCGGATCGTGAACGTCGCACCGAGCGCAGCGAGCAGCGGTGGATAGTGATTGGTGGGATCGTTGACACACACGTTGCCGCCCACCGTGCCACGGTTGCGAATCTGCACGTCCGCGATGGTGCCCGCCACCTCGGCGAGGATGGGCCGTGCCACCTCCACCTCGGATGACGAGATCACCATCGTGTTGGTGACCATGGCACCGATCTCGAGCGCGCTCTGGTCGGCGGAGAACGAGATCGTGCGGAGCTCGTCGAGGTCCGCGAGATCGACGAGCACATCGGGCGAGGCTGCCCGGGCCTTCATCACGTTGACGAGCGTCTGGCCCCCTGCGAGGGCACGTGCCCCATCGTGCTCGGAGAGGAGAGCGATTGCCTCCTCGACGGTGGCCGGACGCGCGTACTCGACTTCTCGTAGAAGCATGCCCCTATTGGTCGCACACAGAGCACTGACATGTCAAGAAAGAGGTGATTCTGTAGCATCGCGACGATGGCCTCCTTCGATGCGATTTTCGTCGGCTCGGGGATCAACTCGCTCGTCGGCGCGGCCCTTCTCGCCCGCGACGGCTGGAGCGTCTGCGTCCTCGAGCGCAACGATGTCGCCGGCGGATGTATCAGAACATCGCACGACCTGACCCTTCCGGGATTCACCCACGAGGTGCTCGCCTCATGGCATCCACTCTTCACGGGCTCGGCCGCCTACGCCGAGCTCGAGGACGAGCTGGGTCGGCGCGGCGTCAATTACATCAACACCGATCTGCCGACCGGGACTGCGTTCCCCGACGGCTCGGCAGCGTTCATCACGGGGTCGCTCGAGGGGAACGTGGCGGAGTTCGGCCGGCTCGCCGCGTCAGACGGGGGCGCCTGGGAGCAGCAGTTCAACGCATTCATGGGTAACGCCGACCTCGCGTTCGGGCTCCTCTCGACCGAGCTCTGGTCGACGGCCGGCCTCTCCCTTGGGCGCAAGGCGCTGCGGCGGCTCGGCCGTCGAGGGCTCCTCGAGTTCTCCGGGAACACGCTCGTCAGTTGTCGCGATTGGGTCACGAGTACCTTCGAGTCCGAAGCAGCCCACGGGGTACTTGCTCCCTGGGTGCTCCACACGGGTCTCGGGCCCGATCAGGCCACATCCGGCTTCATGACGCAGGTCATCGGCGCCGCCCTGCAGCTCGGCGGCATGCCTGTCCCCGAGGGCGGTGGCGTGCGCCTCGTCGACGCACTCGCCGGGATCGTCACCGACGCGGGCGGTGAGGTTCGCCTCGAGTCCGACGTTCGGCGCATTCTCGTCGCGAACGGTCGCGCCACGGGTGTCCTCCTCGCCGACGGAGAGGCCATCGCTGCGACCGAGGCCGTGGTCGCGAACGTCACCCCGACCCAGCTCTACGGATCATTGCTCGGCGACACCGACGTTCCGCGCGCCGTCACGTCCGCTGCGGCGCGGTACCGCTACGGCCGCGCCGAGATGCAGATTCACCTCGCCCTGGACGAGCCGCCGCGGTGGTCTGGCGCGGACGCCGAGCGCCTCGGCCGCTGTCCGATCGTGCATGTCACACCCGGGCTCGACGGTGTCTCGCGTGCGGTCAACGAGGCCGAGCGGGGCCTACTTCCCGCCGAGGCGACCATCGTCTGCGGACAGCCCGTCGCCCTCGACCCGTCACGCGCCCCCGCGGGGAAGTCGATCCTCTGGCTCCAATTGCAGGAGCTGCCAGCGGGGAAGGTGAAGGGTGACGCCTCGGGCGACCTCGATGTTGGAGATGGAACCTGGACAGAGGAATTGCGCGAGGCCTATGCCGACCGGATCCTCGCCCGGCTCGGCGAGTCGATCACGAATCTCGAGGCCGCGACGCTGAAGCGCGTCGCCCTGTCGCCCGCTGAGATCGAGTCGCTGAACATGAACCTCGTCGGCGGCGACATCTATGGCGGATCGTGCGCGCTCGATCAGAACCTCCTCTGGCGCCCTCTCGCCGAGGCCCCGGGGCACGAGACCGCTGTCGCCGGCCTCTGGCACATCGGCGCAAGCACCCATCCAGGTCCCGGCCTCGGAGCGGGCTCGGGCTATCTCGTCGCCAAGGAGCTCACGCGTCCACCGATCACGCAGCGACTTCTCGCGAGGCTTCCGGGTCGCTCGTGATCGTCGGGATCCCGGGCTTCCGCCACCGGCGCAACGTTCGAGGAGACATCGCCACGCAGATCACAAGCGGGAACACAAAGCGCGCCCGGCAACCCGAACCGGCACGATGAAGACGGGTGTCTGAACGAGGTCGGGGCCGCGCCGGCGGTGCGGATATTGCTTCGGCGGCGAGGCCCGAAGTCCGTCGATCCCGCTTCGGCCAGATCGACCGCCAGGCTGATCAGAGCCTTCACTAGACGGTTCCGTACAGCTTCAGGATGATCGCGACATACCGCTTCGTATCATCGAAGATGCCGCGATCGCGCACGGCCTGCGCTCCCTGGTAGTACCCGGCGAGCGCGAGTCGCGTGTCCCCGTCGAACTCGTCGAGCAGCCAGCGGAGGTACCGCACACCTACCCGCACGTTGCCGTCGTAGGTGCGCGGTGTTGTCGTTCGCAGGAGAACTTCATCGATCCACTCCCACGTGCCAGGGAGCAGCTGCATCACGCCGAGTGCGCCCACGCTCGAGACGACGTCCGGCCGGAAGCCGGACTCCATCCACGCCGTCGCACGTGCGAGCTTCGGGTCGACGCCGTACACGGACGACCACCGATCGAGCGAAGCCCGAACGGCGGCCTGCGTTACGCCGCCGGCTGAGGGTAGGGCTGCGAGGCCCTGTTCAGAGCTCTTCGCTCCGACCGGTAGGAGCAGCTTCTGGCCGGGGACGATCACCGTTGCCAACTTCAGGCCGTTCTCCTTCGCGAGCAGCAGAGGGCTGATTCCGAGGCTGCCCGCGATGGAGTAGAAGCTTTCTCCCGCGCGCACCGTGTACGTGGCCTGAGCGGAAGGCGCAGCCGCCGCCGGCTGCCGCGCGAGAGCGCACGATAGCTCTGCTTCCCGGCAATGCCGTCTGCGGGGAGCCCTCGTGCCTTCTGAAACCGCGCCAGCGCCTTCGCGGTGGCGGCGGTGAAGCGCCCGTCGACGGCCGATCGGCTGAGACCGAACGGGATCAGCTTGAACTCGAGCGCGGAGACGTCCCAGCCGACCGCTCCGACGCCGAGCTCGCGCTGGCCGAGGAGCGGACTGCCGAGCGAACCGAGCGCAACGCGTGTCTTCTGTTCGACGCGACCGGTCGGAGGCAGGCCGGTACGCTCCTGAAATCGTGTCAGGCCTGCCCGGGTGAATGGGCCGTCGACGCCGTCCACGACCGCCGGGTAGTGGCCCTTTTCGCGAAGGGCGACCTGGAGGGCAGCGACGCTCGAGCTCGTTGCCGCAGTAGCAGGGCCGGCGAGCACGAATGCCGAAACCAGGACCAGGGCGCTGGCAAGAAAACGACGCATACACCCTGTTTCGGCAGCGACCAGGGTCGACTTGAAGCCAGCTAACGTATGCCTTACAGGTTGCCTGCCGCGGCACGCCGATGTTCGGGCACGCGAAGATCGAACCGGCGAGGAAGGATGGCGGCCAGGCGGCCCGAAGTCCTACGGATGGCTGATCCGATGCAGATACCCCAAAGTGTGCTTCTCGTGCCTACTGCAAGACGCCGCCGTTCGAGTGCGGGCTACCACCTTCGTTGGTGGGCCGTTGCTGCGGTACTCTTCCTCGTCGTCTACGGCACGATCTTCCTGCTGGTCGGGGCACTC